>URCR01000001.1 GCA_900546325.1 uncultured Lachnospiraceae bacterium
CTTGCATGTGTTAAGCACGCCGCCAGCGTTCATCCTGAGCCAGGATCAAACTCTCGTAATAAGAACTTAGGTCTGGTCTTTTCAGACCTTACGTTCGTTTACGCTTCTCGATGACTTAGCGAAATCTTTTGACTGAGCTTAGTATCGCAGAAGCTTCTACTTTTCGTTTGTATCCGGTCAAGAATCACTACTAGCAATTCTATCCCTTTTACTGTTTTTAGGTTGACATTTCTGTCTGTTCTGAAATTTTCTCAATTGTTTGAAATTTTCAGGGTTGTGTTGTCTATTGTTTAATTATCAATGTTCCGTTTGCTTTTTGTAATCAGCTGTTTCATTCTATCACAGCATTTCTTACTTGTCAAGCACTTTTTCATTTTTATTTTCGTTGCTTTTCATCTCGCAACAACGAATCTTATTCTATCACAAGTTCATATCGCTTGTCAAGAAGTTTTTCATTTTTCTTTTTAAGCTATCTTAAAACTTGTCTGCTCTCTCGAGCGCTTCATTAGAATATCATCTTCGGCAGAAACTGTCAATAGTTTTTTTCATTTTTTTCTATTTTTTTGTAATTTTATACTTTTCCGACGTTTTCGTGTCCCATTTTACAGACAGTCTTCTGGATTGCTCTTTCTGTAGACTGCCTGCAAAATCAAATTTTCTCGGTATCTTTATAGGTTTCTCTTCTTTCTCTGAGCACCGTATATCGTTCCCTTTTTTCTATAAGAGCTGTATTGCTTCATTGACACTCTTCACCCCTATAACTCTGATCCCCTTTATATTTTTTACCATTTTCACGGAAGCCTCCGGAAGAATACAAGTTGTAAATCCGAGTTTTTTCGCTTCTGATACTCTTTGTTCAGGCATATTTACCGCACGCACTTCTCCACTTAGTCCTACTTCTCCGAACACAATCGTCTTTTCATCAAGCGGCCGGTTCTTATAACTGGACACGATTGCCATGACAATTCCAAGGTCTACGGCGGGTTCGTTCATTTTAATTCCGCCGGCAATATTTACATAAGCATCGTGGTTCGAGAGCGGCAGTCCGATTCTTTTTTCAAGGACTGCCATCAGAAGGTTCACACGGTTATAATCCGTCCCTGCAGCCGTCCGCCTCGGCATTCCAAAATTTGTCGGGCAGACAAGTGCCTGGATTTCAATCAAAATCGGTCTCGTTCCTTCCATCGAACATGCCACAACAGATCCCGAGGCATTCTCCGGTCTTCCTTCCAGCATATATTCTGACGGATTTTCTACTTCTTTTAGTCCATCCTGCCTCATTTCAAAGACACCAATTTCATTCGTCGATCCAAAACGGTTCTTTACTCCCCGCAGGATCCGGTAGGACGCATGTCTGTCTCCTTCAAAGTACAAAACGGTATCCACCATATGCTCTAACACTCTCGGTCCTGCTACCGTTCCTTCCTTTGTCACATGGCCCACAATAAAAATAGAAATTCCAAGGCCCTTTGCAAGCTGCATAAAAACATTGGTAGACTCACGTACCTGGGATACACTTCCCGGTGCAGATCCTACCGACTCGCTGTACATCGTCTGAATTGAATCAATGATAACAATCTCCGGTCTGCGTGACTCTAACACTCCCCGGATCGTCTCCAGATTCGTCTCACTCAGTAAAAGAACCGTCTCACTAAATTCTCCCATTCTCTTTGCACGCAGCTTAATCTGTCTGAGTGACTCCTCGCCCGAAATGTAGAGAATTTTCTTCTGATCTTCCCCGAGCGCCCGGCATACTTGCAGCAGAAGTGTTGATTTCCCGATTCCAGGATCTCCTCCTACCAGAATCAACGATCCCGGCACGATTCCTCCACCGAGCACTCTGTCCAATTCTCCGATTTTTGTACAGATTCTTTCTTCATGTTCCGTCTCCACATCATTTAAGGAAATAATTTCCACTTCTTTTACCGATGCCAGGACAGCCTTTTGATTCCCGGAAGCAGTAACTTTTTCCTCCACAAACGTATTCCATTCTCTGCACATCGGACACTGTCCGAGCCACTTACTTTCTTCGTGTCCGCAATTTTGACAGAAAAATATGCTCTTTTTTGCTTTTGCCATATTCTTTTCCCTTTTTACTTTGATTTTTTCTTTATATGAAAGGAAACAAGGATCCTGCCTCAAAACACTGTCCGGTGTTCTGCAGCGGTTCCTTGTTTCCTAATTTGTGATGCCTGTATCAAACTTACAGTTCTGATTCCAATTAAACTCTTGCCACTTTGATCTTTGCACTGGCGCCTTCCTGAAGTTCTGCGCTGACGCTCAGCTTTCCGCTCAGATTCGTCATCATCTTTCCGATGTTGACGTCATCCACATACACGATGTATTCACAGTCTGGTTCCAGTTCTAATGTAAACTGCACATCTTCCTTTGCAGATACGGTAAATGCGACTTCATCTTCTGTCTCTGCAAAATGTTCCACAGCAGTTCCCGGTACAGATTCGTAGACGAACATTCCATTTCTCTCCAGTTTTGTGATCTCTGAGAAGGTTTTTACCTTATATACATCCCCTTCGAATTCAAAGTTGTCCAGTTTTGTCTTCTGTGCTAATGTAAAATCCCCAAAACTAAGTGTTCCATCTTCCTCTACACGCAATAATTCTTTTACTGCAGCCATCTTGTTTTTCCTCCTACGGTACTTCATATTTTCATTTCTGCATCTCTCCCACCCTCATCGGAGTGGGAAAAAGGTGTTTTCTGATATTATATAATAATTTGCAATGTTTTTCTAGTTCTTTGTCACTTTTGGCAGAAATTTAATTTCTTTTTTAGAAAAAGATACGTCTACGTCCATATCAGAGTGGATTTCTCCGGAAAGAATGGCTTCTGCCATCTGATCTTCCAGTTCATTCTGCACCGCGCGTCTCAGCGGTCTCGCCCCATATTTGGTATCTGTTCCCACTTCCACAATATGTTTCTTCACAGAATCCCGGATGTTCAGCCGGATATTTAACTGCGTCTGTACGCGGACAGCGAATTCTTTGCACAGCAGTCCCGCAATCTTCTTCAGATTTTCTGCACTAAGTGCATGGAAAACAATAATTTCATCAATTCGGTTCAAAAATTCCGGACGGAACAGCTGTTTCACTTCATCCATCACATTGTTTTTCATCTTCTTATAATCGTCCTGCGGATCTTCTTTGGCGGCAAATCCCAGCTTCTTCGGTTCCACGATCGCCTTCGCCCCTGCATTGGATGTCATGATAATGACTGTATTACGGAAATCAATCTTTCTTCCCTGTGAATCTGTAATATGTCCGTCGTCAAGCACCTGGAGCAGAATGTTAAATACATCCGGATGTGCTTTCTCAATCTCATCAAACAAGATTACCGCATAGGGATTTCTTCTGACCTTCTCACTGAGCTGTCCACCTTCCTCATGTCCGACATATCCCGGAGGCGAACCGATCATCTTTGACACGCTATGCTTCTCCATGTACTCCGACATATCAACGCGGATCATTGCATCTTCCTGTCCGAACAATGCCTCCGCAAGCGCTTTAGAGAGTTCTGTCTTTCCTACCCCTGTCGGTCCGAGGAACAGGAACGATCCGATCGGTCTGTTCGGAGATTTCAATCCTACCCGGCCTCTCTTGACTGCCTTTGCAACAGCAGTGACAGCCTCTTCTTGTCCGATCACTCTTTTCTGTAATGTCTGCTCTAATTTTCTCAGCCTTGCGCTCTCAGATTCCCCCAGTTTTTGTACAGGAATCTTTGTCCAGACAGACACGACTTCTGCTATCTGCTGCTCGGTCACACAAATCTTATGTGATGCCTGATTCTTGTCAAACCGCTTCTTCATGCTCTCCAATTTCTTTTCCACAGCCTGCTGTTCCTGATTCAGCGCAGATGCCTCCGCAAAACGGCCTTCCGCCACCGCCTGTTCCTTCTCTCTGACAAGCGTCTGCAGAATTTCTTCTGTCTTTGTCAGATTCTCAGGCACTTTAAATCCGTTCAGATTTGCCTTTGAGCACGCTTCGTCCAGGACATCAATTGCCTTATCCGGCAGATTGCGGTCACTGATATAGCGCTCTGACAGTCTGACCGCCGCTTCAAGCGCTTCCGCTTCAATGGTGACATGGTGGTGTGACTCATATTTTGTCTTCAGTCCCTCCAGAATCTGGATGCTCTGGGCACAGTCCGGCTCCTCAACCGTAATCGGCTGAAATCTTCGCTCAAGCGCTGCATCTTTCTCAATATACTTTCGGTATTCTGCAATCGTTGTCGCACCGATCAGCTGCAGTTCTCCCCTCGCCAGCGACGGCTTCAGAATGTTAGAGGCATCCATTGCTCCTTCCGCACCTCCGGCACCGATCATCGTGTGCACCTCATCTAAGAACAGCAGAATATCAGATGAACTTTTTACCTCCTGGATCAGGCGCTTCATCCGCTCTTCAAATTCCCCCCGGTACTTAGATCCCGCGATCAGAGCGGCAAGATCCAACGTCAGAATATGCTTATCCTTCATACTGTCCGGAACCATCCCCGATACAATCCTCTGTGCAAGCCCTTCGATGATCGCAGTCTTTCCGACTCCCGGTTCCCCGACAAGACATGGATTATTCTTCGTCCTGCGGCTCAATACCTGCATCAGGCGCTCAATCTCTTCCGTTCTTCCGACAACCGGGTCAAGCTTCCCGTCTGCTGCCTTCTCTGTCAAATCTGTACAGTATTGTTCCAGCATCCCCGGCTGTCCTCTTCTCGCACCTCCGGCTTCCTCTGAAAATTCTGCCGGATCAATTCCGGCCGCCTCCAAAATGTCCTGATAAATCTTGGTCAGGCTAATATTTAACGTTGTAAGGATTCTGGCAGCAACACACTCCGAATCGCGCACGATCGCCATCAGCATATGTTCTGTCCCAATCTCCGATGCCTGAAAACGCTCTGCCTCTCTCCTGCTGTTCTCAAGCAGATAATCTAATCTCGGACTTCTCTCTGTCTTTCCCTCAAACACAACTTCTTCTGTCGGGGAAATCAGTTCTCCGATCACTTTTAAGATCTCATTCTCATTGACTCCATTTGCCGAAAGAATCTGACCTGCCACTCCTGTAAACTCTCTCCGCAGCCCAAGCAAAAGATGTTCTGTCCCAATATACGGATGTCTCAATTCCTTCGCTGCATTTCTTGCGGTCTTCAACACACTCTCTGCCTGTTTTGTATACCCAGTCTGCATGAACTCCTCCTTCTATCTCTCCTACATATATTCTTCATAAATCTCATCCACGAGCTGATGAACTTCCTCTCTGGAAATGTCCTGACAGCTCGCCTTTGCAAGCAGTACCCTCAGCTGCTCTCTCATCTCTTCCACAGCCTGAAGCTTATTGACATCAATCGCGATCACAGCGCCTTTTCTGCGATCCAGCTGCAGAAATCCCTCCTGCCTCAGGACCGCGTATGCCTTATTTACTGTATGCATGTTGATGCCGATATTTTCCGCAAGCTGTCTGACAGACGGAAGTGTATCTCCTTCCTGGATCGTCGATGTTGCAATCCCCATAATAATCTGATTTCTCAGCTGAATATACAGTGCTTCTGAACTGTTAAAATCAATCTCGATAAACATAATCTCACCTCCGTTGTTATATACATGTTATAACATATGACATTTCTTGTCAATGCATTCTCTTTCCCTTTACACTCCTTTTAATTTCAGATATAATAGCAACGTAAAAGGAAAATAGAAATAGATGGAGGAACACTGTGAAAATACGTAGATTATTTGCCATATGGGCTTCAAAGTTCACAGGCTTTGTATGTAAATTGTTAGGAAAACAGGGGCTGACATGGTCCGGGAAGATCGCACTTACAATCGACCCGGATATTCTGACAGAGATGGCCGCTGATGTCCGCGAGAAAATCTTTGTCGTCTGCGGCACAAATGGAAAAACCACGATCAACAATCTGCTCTGCTCTACTTTGGAAGGGCAGGGAAAGAAAGTAATCTGTAACCACTCGGGTTCAAATATGTTGAACGGAGCAATCGCCGCCTTTGTACTATCCGCAAAATGGAATGGGAAAATCGATGCCGATTATGCCTGTATCGAAGTAGACGAGGCATCCACGCTCCGCATTTTCCCACATTTCAAACCGGACTATATGATACTGAACAACCTGTTCCGCGATCAGCTGGACCGCTATGGCGAGATTGATATCACAATGAATCTGTTAAAAGAAGCGATGCAGATTGCCCCGGGGATGACAATCATCGTCAACGGAGATGATGCGCTCTCCACTTATCTTGCCCAGGAAAGCGGCAACCCGTATGTCACTTACGGAATTCAGGAGCAGGTATTTGAAGAACAGAGCATCAATGAAATCAAAGAAGGGCGTTTCTGTAAGAGATGCGGCGCGAAATTATTCTATAATTTCTATCATTACAGCCAGCTCGGTGACTACCACTGCCCAAACTGTGATTTTCACCGTCCAGAGCTAAACTATAACGCAGGCAATGTCAAAACCGGAAAGGTACTGGACTTCGATGCAAACGGTGAACATATCCATGTAAATTACCGCGGTTTCTACAATGTATATAACATTCTTGCCGTATATGCCGCTGCGAAAGAAGCCGGCGTCCCGCTTCAGAATTTCAACGAAATCCTCAGCAATTACAATCCGGAAAACGGGCGGATGGAACACTTTTCCATCAGGGGAACAGAAATCATCTTAAATCTCGCAAAAAATCCTGCAGGATTTAACCAGAACATTTCTGCCGTGATGGAGGATGACAGCCCGAAAGACTTGATCATTCTGATCAATGACAATGATCAGGACGGGATTGACGTTTCCTGGCTCTGGGATGTAGACTTTGACCGCCTCGGGGATCCGTCTATCCGCTCCATCACCGTCAGCGGGATCCGCTGTCAGGATATGCGTCTGCGCCTGAAATATGTAGATATCCCATCGACTCTGGAACCTGATATCGAAACTGCTATCCGGAAACGCATCACCGATGGCACCGGAAATTTATATGTCCTCGTAAATTACACTGCACTGTACAGCACACATAATATCTTAAAGCGAATGGAGGGAGAACAATCATGAAACTGACTATCGGACATCTTTATCCGGATCTTCTGAATCTCTACGGAGACCGCGGAAATATTCAATGTATGATGAAGCGGCTCCAGTGGCGAGGCATCGAGGCTGAGACAATTGAATTTGAAATTCAGGACGAGATTGATTTCTCTGAACTTGACATTGTTCTGCTCGGCGGAGGCTCTGACCGGGAACAGATGCTTGTCTGCGAACGTCTGAAGGAAATCCGCGATGATTTCAGAGCCTACGTGGAGGACGGTGGTGTCGTCATCGCTGTCTGCGGCGGGTATCAGCTGCTCGGAACCCATTACGCCACTGAGCAGGGTGTGATCGAAGGTCTCTCCATCGTAGATATTTATACAGAGCAAGGGAAAGATTACCGCCTGATCGACAACATCGTCCTGGAGAGTGAGCTTTCTGACATGCCTGTGGTCGGCTTTGAAAATCACGGCGGCAGAACTTACATCAAGGATCACAAACCGTTTGGAAAGGTCATCTACGGAAGCGGAAACGACGGAGAAAGCGGCTATGAAGGAATTATTTACAAAAATGTGATCGGAACTTATCTGCACGGACCACTGCTCCCGAAAAATCCTCAGATTTGTGATTATCTGCTCACAAAAGCGCTTGAGAGGAAATACAAAAAAACGATTGATCTTGCCCCTCTTGACGATACCGAAGAACTTGAAGCAAACACTTACATTTACAACCGTTTTAAAGGAAAAGTCAGCAGACCGCAGGATCAAGAACAGATTTAAACTTTCCTTTGCGAGAAATAAATTTCTCTGCAAAAGAAAAAAAGCTGCCGTAAAATATTCTCAAACAGGATGCAGTATTTCCCAACTCACATCCTGCCAAAGTTTTTATTTTACGGCAGCTTTTTCTATTTACTTCTCTTTTCTTACAGGATTTCATTTTGGCATCCATACTTTTTATGGAATTTCATAGATAATCCTCTTATAGTTCAGTTTTTCCTCTTCTGTCCTTGCATGCTCACTGTCCCAGACATTCTGAAATGAAAGATCCTTATCATTTGTCAGCACAACATAGCGGACCGGCTTTACCGCCTGATCCATGCGTCCTTCCAGATCCAGCAGATATTTATATTCATAATCATGCACCTCAGGATCTTTTGACAGAATCACCCGAAAGTTCTTCCCGTCATAGAAGAGATCTTCCAGAAACCATTCTTTCTCTCTGCCAAACTGATACATGATCCGCACTTTTGCAGGTTCTTTTTTCTCTGCACTTTGCAGAAACTGTTCCCAGTATTCACCACCGTCAACCAGCTTCGTATCTCTGTAAACAACACATCCATCTCGCTTTGCCTGCTCTGCAGTATAGTCTTCCGGCACATCATCAAATCCTTGATAGACCCCTTTTCCCCTTGTCTGAAATGTCTGCTTTTCTTTCGGCATCAATTCCATGCATCCACTCATATACAGACTGATCCATACCATGATCAGTCCAAACAGGATTCGCCTTTTTTTCATCTGATTTCTTTCTCCATATACACTTCACCTTCCAGATCCTTCCACTCGAATTTCTCATCCAGAATCATATAGCTGTGAAGAGAATCTTCTTTTGGAATTGAAATGGAACCCGGGTTCATATAAATACATCTGTCCGTTTCTCTGCAGACCGGCACATGTGTATGTCCATGAAGAAGAATGTCCCCTTTCTTCAGCATCGGCAGATGCTCCAGATTATGCACATGTCCGTGTGTGGCAAAAATCATCCGGCCATTCATGTACAAAATACAGTAGTCCGCCATAATTGGAAATTCCAGAACCATCTGGTCTACTTCGCTCTCACAATTTCCCTTCACACAGAGAATCTCCTCCTTGATCTCATTTAACATCGCGATCACTTCTTTTGGCGCATAGTCCTTCGGAAGGTCATTTCTTGGGCCGTGATATAAAATATCACCGAGAAGCAAAAGCTTATCTGCCTTCTCCCTTCTGTATGCTTCTATCATCTTTCTGCAGTAATATGCAGAACCATGGATATCTGATGCAATCATCCATCTCATAACTATTCCTCCTCTGTTTCACTGTAAATTTGCTGTCATTGTACCATCTTTCATTTTCTTTGAATAGGCAAAAGTAAAAATTTATAAAAATGTGGTAAAAACAGATGCGCCAATCACTGTCATCAGCCCCGACACAGCGATAGAAAGGCTGCTCATAGCGCCCTGAACTTCTCCAAGTTCCAACGCTTTTGCCGTACCGATTGCGTGTGAAGCTGTTCCAAGAGAAAGTCCCACCGCGATCGGTTCTCTGATCCCAAATATTTTGCATATATATTCTCCGATGATATTGCCCAACACTCCTGTCACAATGATAACAGCGACAGTGATCGTTGAGATTCCTCCCAGCTCCTCGGATACTCCGATCCCAATCGCAGTTGTGATCGACTTCGGCAGTAGTGTCACATACTGCTCATGGTTCAGTCCGAATAAATATGCCAGTCCTAAAACACTTCCGAGACTTGACAGCACACCTGCTGTAATGCCCCAGAAGACTGCCCAGAAATTTTGTTTCAGCAACTCCATCTGCTGATACAGCGGAACCGCAAGGCAGACGGTAGCCGGAGTCAGAAGATAGCTTAAGTATTTCGCTGATTTGTTATAAGTCTCATAGTTCACATCCAACACGTTGAGTACAACAATGACCGCAACAATCGATAACAGCAATGGATTTAAAAACCCCCATTTCAGCTTTTTCCTTGCAAGCAGCCCAAGACCATAGGCCCCGATGCTGATCGTCAGTCCAAAATACAGTGATTCACTAAAAAACTCTTTCATCTTCCCGTTCTATTTCCTTTTCTCTTCTGTAGTCAATAATTCCCTGCGATACTTTCCCGGTACAGATCATCACAAAAATCGTCGTTACAACAATGATCGTCACGACCGGCACAACGATTTCCTTCAGATCCATCCAGACTGTGACAAGTCCGACTGCTGCTGGTATAAACATCGGCGGCATGATATCAATCAAAAAATCCGCCGCAATTTTCACCTGGCTTAACTTGATAAACTTCGTACAAAGCCCAAAAAGCATGATCAAAAGCCCGTAAATGCTTGCAGGAACCGGAAGCGGAAGCACTGCATGGAGAACTTCCCCAAGAAATGTGACCGCCATGATCACGCCAAACTGGTACAATAATTTCATATCTTTCTCATTCCTTCCCTAAACGCTTACAAAATTCTCTGCTTTCCATCATAGCACACTCTATTTTCCTGCGCACAATGATTTTTCCACAAAAAAACAGAGGATATCTCCGCCATTTTGTAGATATCCTCTGCCTTTCTGTAGATATGCTCTATTTTTTTTCAATCTGCAACATATTGTGTACAATTCTCACAAAATGCTTTCACTATCCTTTAATTCCACACACATCAAATCTCGATGTGGATTTGGCCTTGCAAGCCCAATATGTGTTACGGTTCCTTGAAAGACAGAAAAATTCTCCTGCAAGATTTCAAATGCAATCCGCATCTCATCTTGGGAAAGCTTTTTCCCGATAGTAGTATGCGGCAGCCATTGAAATGGTCTGTAGAATTTACTAATTTCTATTCCTCCCATTTCAAAAAGACACTCATATATTTCTCTCGAAAGCTTGTGAACATATTCATTTAAAACAGGTGTAAGGTAGAGCACATACGGAAAAAATGTTCCTACGGAACACCACATAAGCTCTCCCTTCTGCAACGTAGAAAATCTCTCTTGTAAAACTTTTTTGACATTCGCTTCTTCCCGTGTCTCAAATGCCGAAATGGTAATGTGCGGAGGTACATGTCCATCTGTCATAAACGTGTTGCCCGTTTTTTCTGCCACAAGATTTATATATCTCTGTATTCTCTTGTTCGTCGCCTCATCAAAATAAATAGAAATCAGATACATACTTTTTCAGTGTCCATTTTTCCCTTCATGATATCCTTTGGATCCTCTATGATTTCCTCTCTAAAATCTTGTCAATGCTTACCAGCTTCACGCTCAGCACAAATATCTCACATGCCTTTGCCAGTTCCTCCGGAGTCGGATAAGACGGTGCAATACGGATATTGCTGTCCTTTGGATCCTTACCATATGGAAATGTCGCCCCCGCAGGTGTCATGACAAGCCCTGCCTCACCCGCCTTTGCAACGATTGCCTTCGCACACCCATCCATTGCGTCAAAAGAGATAAAGTATCCTCCCCTCGGCCGCAGCCAGGAACCGATTTCAAGTCCTTCCAGTTCTCTCTCTAAAATAGCCAGGACCGTCTCAAATTTCGGCCGCATAATATCCGCATGCAGCTTCATATGCTCCACCATTCCGTGGATGTCTTTGTAGAAGCGTGCATGGCGCAGCTGATTCAGCTTATCATGCCCGATTGTCTGAATCTGCATCTGCTTTCTGATCGCCACAAGGTTGGCATCCGATGCCGCGATGGCCGCAACTCCGGACCCCGGAAAGCTTACTTTGGATGTGGAGCAGAATTTATACACCATATCCGGATTTCCTTCTTTTTTACACTCCATCAAAATCTCTATTAAATAGTCCTGCTTGTCTTCGTATAAATGGTGGATCCCGTATGCATTATCCCAGTAAATACGGAAATCCTTTGCCGCCGGTTTTAATTTTGCAAAGCGGTGTACCGTCTCGTCAGAATATGTGATCCCCTGTGGATTCGAATATTTCGGAACACACCAGATCCCTTTGATCGCATCGTCCTCACTGACCAGTTTCTCTACAATATCCATATCCGGTCCATCCATCGTCATCGGCACATTGATCATCTCAATTCCAAAATGCTCTGTGATCGCAAAATGTCTGTCGTATCCAGGAACCGGGCACAAGAACTTTACTCTGTCCAGTTTTGCCCACGGCGTACTTCCCATTACCCCGTGTGTCATAGAACGCGCAATCGTATCGTACATAATATTCAGACTTGAATTTCCAAAGATAACGATATTATCCTTCGGCACTTCTGTCATATCTGCAAGGAGCTGCTTCGCCTCACGGATTCCGTCAAGTACTCCGTAATTCCGGCAGTCTACTCCCTCCTCACATTTCAAATCGGATTCGCTTGTAAGGACATCCATCATCCCCATCGCAAGATCAAGCTGTGCCGCAGAAGGTTTTCCTCTGGACATATCAAGCTGCAATCCCTGTGCCTTTACCTTTTGAAATTCCTGTTCCAACTGACTTCTCAGCTCTAAAAGTTCCTCTTTACTTCTATCCTTATACGCTAACATTGCAAGACCTCCAAAATCTGTTTTCAATTTAACATCATACTCACATTTTGACATTCCGTCAATACTTTCTTGCATTTGTTTCCATATTTTTGTTATTTTCTTTTATTTTTTCTGTTTTTTTGAATGAAATTCTGTTCGCTAATTCATTTTCTTCTATTGATATTTTTCCAGGATCTCTCCAAGACTCTTCTCTGTCACTTGATGATATACCGTTTTGTCAATCATCATATTCGGTCCTTTGACACACTGTTTCATACACCCGCTTGTCCGCAGATAAAATCTGCCTCCCTCGGATACTTCTCCCTGCCGGATGTCCCACTTTTTCTCAAGTATCTTCAAAAGATCGTAAGATCCTTTTGCAGAACACCCCGCACCTACACATACCTGAATCTCATGACGATAATTCTCCGCCTTCAGACTTGGATAACGTTTGATCAAGGCTGCCAAAAATGTCTCCTTGACTTTTGCGGCTTCTGCAACTTGTTTCTGCACCGCTGCCGGAATGCATCCTTTTACCTCCTGGATCTCCCGCAGCATATTGACGAGATCCTCCTGTGAAATCGTCTCTCCTTCTTTTGTGTAATACTCCATAATTTCCTGAATCTGTTCTTCCATCGTTTCAATCTCCTTTCCGTATCTTTATGATCTGTCTTTTGTATCGGATCTTCTCCCCTTTTTTGTCCTCTGATATCCGCCTCGAATCCTGCCGGAGTACAGATTTCATTAAAGATAACCTCTCCATTCTCAAAAAGCCGGTACCTGACCGTGCATGCAGCATGTTCATAGATATTTCTTCCCATCGCCCCGGACTGTGGCGCCAAAAGTTTCTGCGGGTTCTTCTCCTGCAGTTGTGCCTCAAATTTTATATTTTTCTGTTCGATCACCATCCGCTTCTCTGTGCTTTCTTTGACCCGGGCTCCACAGTACGTTGCAAGGCGGTATTTTCTTCTTCCGTACCAGATTTCTGCGATTGTTCCTTCAAATGAAAATGGTCCCACCGGAATCGTGGCGGCTGCCGCCATCAAGTTCAGTCTTCCGCCTGCCCCTCTGCTGCACTGTGTCCAGACATATCGGTCCGGAAAGGACGTCCCTCGGTCTTTTTCAATATATCCGCTTCCTTTTCCAAAATGAATCTTCTCACGATTGAGCTTCAATGTCCCTGCTACTCGATGTCTCATGCTGATGATCTCATGCCGGCACTGCAGAAACGGCATCCGTCGGAACG
This sequence comes from uncultured Lachnospiraceae bacterium, assembly GCA_900546325.1. Taxonomy (GTDB): domain Bacteria; phylum Bacillota; class Clostridia; order Lachnospirales; family Lachnospiraceae; genus Faecalimonas. The sequence goes on from URCR01000001.1 coordinate 13,520, forward strand.
GACCCATAATATCCCACTGCAATTCAGCAAATTTTCCATAGGCAAGGTTCCCCTTCATTTTCAATTCTCTTGTCCGTATATCAATGGAAATCCCATTTTCCGAAAAGACATTTCTTCCGATCCGACAGTACAGCCGTCCCTTTGCCGCATAAAACTGTTCCGGTGCATAATGGATCTTCCAGACATGATCATTTGCGATCACCTGAAGCATCGCGCTTCTCTGTCCTCTTTGATCGATATGGAACGATGGGATAAAACAAATGGTCTGGGATCCGTTTTCATGCTTAAAATACCAACCTTCAAAATAGCACTTCCTTTTTTGTTCCCCATAAAAATAATTTTTTCTGCTCATTTTCCCTCCACTGCTGCATTTCTCAATGCCGGATTATCAATCAGGTTTCCTTCTTTGTCGAATCGTGATCCATGGCAAGGGCAATCCCATGTCTCTTCTTCCGGATTCCACATTAGTTTACAGCCAAGGTGTGGACAGCGGATGCCCCCGGGAGATGCCAATCCTTTTGCGCTCTTTGCTCCTTCCGCTGCCGCTGCTTTCAACGCTCTGATCGGAACTCTCTGCGGAGAAAATACAACGGCATTTCCGCTTTCTTTCTGACAGATCTGTTCTGTGACCATCCATGCTGCTGCCATCGAGGAAGTCATTCCCCATTTTCCAAATCCGGTTTCCACATACCACTTTTTCCTTTTTCCGGTATAAAGTCCGATGTAGGGAATGGCATCGAGTGTCATACAGTCCTGTGCCGACCACTTATACACGGTCTCACAATCTCCCCAGTATTCTTTTGCCCGCCTCTCCAGCTTCTGATATTGTCCTCCTGTCCCATTTTCTCCGGTCCGGTGCCCCGCTCCTCCAAACAAAGTGAACTCCCGGAAATTCCGGAAGGAAAAGTCTTCCCCGGGATCTACCCCCAGATACAAATGTTCCAAATGTTGTGCCTGCTTCAATGCAAGTACATAGCTGCGTTCCTGATGCATCCTCGCAAAATAATAGCCCGGTGTATTCATAATCGGATAATGGGAAGCAAATACAACTGTGTCTGCCAGCACGTTTCCATGCTCGGTATAAATTTTTCCATCCTCCACTCCGGTGACTTTTGTGTGCTCATAGATCACAAGCTGTTCTGCAAGTGCTTTTAAAAAAAGCAGTGGATGAAATGCCGCCTGCTTCTGGTAACAAATACTTCCCGCCACCGGAAACGGAAGCTCTGTTTTTCTTGTAAACTCCGCTTCGATCCCCAGTCGGATCGCCGCCTCCACTTCTCTTTTTATCTGCTCCGTATCAGTCAGCGAGTAGAGGTAGGAACTGCATTCTCGAAAGTCACAGTCAATCTGCTCCTCCTGTACAAGCTGGCTGTACATCTTCAGTGCACGTTTGTTTGCACTGACGTATTTTCTTGCCTTCTCTTCCCCCGCCTCTCTTAGCAATCTTTCGTAAATCAAATTGTGGGAAATCGTAATCTTTGCCGTCGTCCCCGCCGTCTGTCCACTTCCGACTCGATTTCCCTCAAGAACAACCACGTCTTTTCCTGCACGTTTCAGAAAAAATGCTGTCAAAATTCCTGCCATCCCTCCGCCGATCACTGCAACTTCTGTCCGAATACTGTGATCAAGCGGGAAGAAAGCAGGAATCTTGCTTGTCTTCGTCCAGATTGTATCCATACATTCCACCTCATTTTTTTACTTCTGCCTGTTACAGAAAGTATGGACAATCTTTTTCTCGCTTATTCTGTTTGATCTATTTTTTGACTCCATCGCTCCTTCCTACTCGTTCCATCCCCGCATTTCAACTACTTCGACCGCAGGAATCTTCTATACCTTTCCTTCTTTAAATGCAAGGATCATCTCGTTTGTCAGACTGATATGCTTTTCTGTCACCGGGATTTCCTCCCGCTCAAACCACTCGGCCAGTGCAAGCTCCTCTTCATCGAGAGTAATCTCGGCACTTCCGTCTAGCTCCGCAAAGAATCCGAACAGCAGTGTGTCCGAAAAAGACCATGGCTGGCTTTTATAATAGCGCAGATTTTTGACCTTCAGACCGACTTCCTCCATCACTTCTCTCCGCACCGTCTCCTCGATTGTCTCACCCACTTCTGCAAATCCCGCGATCAGTGCATACTTCTTATAATCTCTTCCTGCATACTTTGACATGAGCAGACGATTACCGTCCGTCACACCGATGATAACCGCCGGACAGATCTTCGGGAATTCCATCTGTCCGCAGTGCTCACAGCGCATCATGCGTTCTTTTTTGTCATGTACCATCGGTCTGCCGCATACTCCGCAGAATTTTCTGCTTCGATACCAGTTATACAGCTGGAAACCTGTAATCCCCGCAAACGCAAGATGAAGCGGCTTCGCCTGCCGGAAATATTCGGTATGCTCCATCTGAAATGTGCCAAGCTGTGCATAACGGATATGTTCCCCCAGATAAAAACGTGTTCCGTCTATTTCAAACAGATATGTATAGTTCTCATAAATCCCATCATTTTCCTTCTCCAGCTCTGCAAACGTCGGAAAACGGATTTCCTCTCCCTGTTTCTCCAACAGCACCTGATGTCCTTCATAGCAGAGCATTATGCTGTCCTTCTCCGGCGGTACCGGATAGTATTCATTCCGGTATCGGTGTGGTGCAATATCCTGAATCATGATTTCTTACCTCTTTTTCTTCTATTTCTCTTTTTTCACCCATCCATTTGCATGTTTTCTTATCTGTTTGCGAGATACTCCTCCTTTAAAATATCCATATGTATCTCATCCCAGAAGCGCCCCTTCGCATAATAGCATTCTCTTCGCCGTCCAAACTCACGGAAGCCGACTTTCCGATAAGTGTGGATTGCCCTCTCATTAAAGGAAAATACACGCAGCATCACATTGTGAAGGTTTAAAGTCCCAAACGCAAAATCAAGAAGAAGTCTTAACACTTCCTGACCATATCCTTTTCCACGGTTTTCTTCCTCCCCGATAAAGAGTCCGACTTCTGCGCACTGGCGGATCTGATTGATCTCCTGAATTCCGCAGTTGCCGATCAGTTCGTCATCTTCTTTTCGGATGATTGCAAACTGTGTTGTCCCCTGCACACTTTTGATCCACTCCTCTTCTGCCTCAACCGTCATGACCATCGCAGAATTACCAAGTCCGTCTGTCGTCTCAAAGTCACTGAGCCACTTCACATAAGTCGCTGCATCCTCCACTTTTGGTACTGCAAGATAAATATGTTCTCCCTCTAATTTCTTAATATAACTCATTTTGCTTCCTCCTTACATTTCACACTTCCATTTCGCATCCTCTTATTTCCGGGATGGCGCAATGTATTCTTTCTCCACATCTTTTCTTCTCCAGTTTTGAATGAAAAACCATTTCTTTGGAATGGTAACGATAAACACGATCCCGAGCACAATTCCAAATGCAATTTTCAAAGACTCCAGTCCCTTGATCGCTGCCAGCGTCATCTGATCCGACACAAGATAATACATTGTGTAGTAAACCCCTGCTCCCGGTACCAGCGGAAAGATTCCTGATATCAGAAAAACAGTGATCGGACATTTCTTCCAGACTGCAAAAATCCGGGAAAACAGTACGACCGCAACCGCTCCGAAAAAGGAAGCCACCGCCGTATCTGTAAACGGAACTGTCAGATAATAACAGAACCATCCTGCCATCCCTGTAAATGCTGCACACAGATAAAATTTGCGCGGAACATTGTAGAGAATCGCAAATGCAAGCGCTCCTGTCGATGCCAGAAGTAAATTTAATACAAATGTCATAGAAACATCCCTCCCATCAGACTATTATAAATAGACAGCACGGTCCCTGCCCCGACTGCAATATAGACAAATACAAGAACGGCATCTACCATACGGACAGTCCCTGATAAAATATCACTGTCGGCAATGTCTCTGATCGCATTTGTAAAAGCAACTCCCGGTACAAGCGGCATGATCGCGCCGCTGATCAGCTTATCCATGCGAAGCGGAAACGGGAGAAAGTTGATCGCACATAATGTCATGACTGTGATAAATGCGCCTCCCAGAATATTGACGATTACTTTTGAACTGTTATATTTTTTCACTCCCATCAGAAATACATGCAGCAATACTCCAATACAGAACGCGATCCCGCTTTCCGTCAAAGTTGCTCCCATAATATAACAGAAACTTCCCGCTCCCATCCCCGATGCAAACGTCTGCAGCGGTTTGCTCGTGCGGGGCATCTGTTCAATCTCTTTCAATCTCTGAAATGCCTCATCGACACTGACTTTCCCTTCTACAATCTCTCTTGAGAGCGCATTTACTTCCGCCACAATCCCTAAATGTGCACCCGATAACGGTACATGCTTTGTCTTTGCGTAAATGGTCTTCTCTCCGTCATCTGCTGTGATAAAGATCCCATTACTCAGTACAAATGTATCAAGTCCCTGCACTCCATAATGCTCACAGATATGCCACACAGTCTCCTCCACCCGGAAGATCTCCGCCCCGTTTCTTAAGAGGATTCTGCCTGCCTCCATCGCCAGTTCCAGCACTCTGTGAGACTCTCCGTTATTGATTTCTATGATTTCTTCTTTCTCTTTCACATCCATCCTCCAATGATCACATCTTCTATTTTGAAAGAATTTTCTCCATCAGCCAGCGCTGCGGTTTCATTCCTGCCTTCTCATAAAACCGAAGCGCCGCCTCATTAAAACTCCAGACACAGAGATCGATGCGCTCTGCTCCGCGCTCTCTCGCCAGTTTCTCCACCGTCTGGTACAGTCTGACTCCGACTCCCTGCTTTCTATATTTCTCTGACACATAAATATCTTCTATATATACTGTCTTTTTCGGTACCATGATTGGATGCTTCGCTTCCCGAATCGTGGCAATGCAGATTCCCATCAGACTGTCTTCCTCTGTCTCTGCACCAAGCGTGATCATCTCGTCATTTTGAAGCATACTGCAAAATTCTTCCTTTGTATAGACCGTTCCGATTTCTTCCAGCTGCCGATACATATCCGGTCTGCGCTCTGCATGTAATTTATGAAGCTGCGCCATAAACTGGCTTACGGTATCATAATCGTTCTCTCTTAGTTTCCTGATCTCCATATCCATCCACTCCTTCTTTCCTATTCTTCTTTTTCTTGATAGCCGTATTATAGCGCAACTTTTCTCCAAAGTATACAAAAAATCCTCACTCTTTTCTCCACCGCCTGTTCTTTCTCAGAAACATAAACTTCAAGAAGCACATCCCCGCACCTCAAAAATATTTGACTCCGGCACTTGACAAAGAGCCATATTTTTCCCCAACGCTTGACAAAGAATAAAAAAGGAAGACCACAGCCTCCTTTCTGCTGTAATCTTCCCATTCTCCCTGTGGCATGCTTCCTTTTTCTGTCTACTCTTTATGCCTCATCGATCGCTTTTCCGATATCGTTTCTCTTATATTTGTTCGCAAATGCAACCCACTCTGTCGCCGCATATGCATTTGCTCTTGCCTCTTTTAAGTCTTTTCCTTTCGCAGTCACACCGAGCACGCGCCCTCCGTTTGTCACGATCGTATCTCCGTCAAATTTTGTTCCTGCATGGAAGCAATAGTATCCTTCGTGTTTCTGAAATTCTTCCAGTCCGCTGATCGGAAGCCCTTTGTCATATTTCTCCGGATATCCGTCTGATGCAAGTACCACGCAGACTGCCGCGTTATCTTCAAATTCCAGCTCGATCTGATCTAATGTTCCGTCAATACATGCCTCCATCACTTCGATGATGTCATTTTTCATCCTCGGCAGTACAACCTGTGCCTCCGGGTCACCGAACCTTGCATTGTATTCCAGCACCTTCGGTCCTTCCTCTGTCAGCATCAGCCCAAAGAAAATGATTCCTTTAAACGGTCTTCCCTCCGCTTTCATCGCATCCACTGTCGCCTGATAAATATGCGCTTTGCAGAAAGCATCCACTTCTTTTGTATAGAACGGGCTTGGAGAGAACGTTCCCATTCCTCCGGTATTCAATCCCTGATCTCCGTCTTTTGCGCGCTTATGATCCTGCGCGGATGTCATAGTCTTGATCGTATTTCCATCTACGAAGGAAAGAACGGATACTTCCCGTCCCGTCATAAACTCCTCTACCACAATCGTATTTCCGGCTGCTCCGAACTGATGATCCAGCATCAGTGATTTCACGCCTTCCTTCGCCTCCTCAAGCGTATTACAGATCAACACACCTTTTCCAAGTGCCAGTCCGTCTGCTTTCAGGACGATCGGAAGCTTTGCTGTCTCGAGGTAAGCAAGTGCATCCTCTGCATTGTCAAAGTTCTCATATGCCGCTGTCGGAATCTGGTATTTCTTCATCAGATCTTTCGAAAATGCCTTAGATCCTTCCAGAATCGCAGCTGCCTTATTCGGTCCAAATACACGCAGCCCCTCCGCCTCAAATACATCGACGATTCCTCCCACAAGCGGGTCATCCATTCCGATGATCGTCAGATCCACCGCATGTTCCTTTGCAAATGCTGCCAGCTTTTCAAATTCCATTGCGCCGATATTTACGCACTCTGCATATTCTGCGATCCCTGCATTTCCCGGCGCACAATAGATTTTCTCTACTCTGCTGCTTTTTGCCACACTCCATGCAATCGCATGCTCTCTTCCGCCGCTTCCTACAATTAGTACTTTCATAAATCATGCCTCCTACGATTTTCCCGTTTCTCTGCCCATTCTTCTGAATGCAGACCTGTTATGCCGATCTGTTCTTTATAGCCACTTACCACTCATTCTTCCCGGTACACTACTCGCCGCAGACTACCGCCTTCCCATCGATCAGTTCAATCTTCCCATTTGCGATCAGATCAATCGCCCGCGGCAGGATCTTCCACTCTGCCTCTTCCATCACACGCCGCTGGAGGATCTCCGGAGTATCGCCATTTTTCACTTCCACTGCTTTCTGCAAGATGATCGGACCGGTATCTGTCCCTTCGTCGACAAAATGTACTGTCGCACCGACAACCTTCACCCCTCGTTTCAGTGCCGCCTCATGTACTTTCAGCCCATAATATCCCTTTCCGCAAAATGCCGGAATCAAAGACGGATGGATATTGATCATGCGATGTTCATACTGTCTGATCACCTTCTCCGGGATCACCACAAGAAATCCCGCAAGGACGATCAGATCCGGATTTAACTGTTGAAGCTCGTCAAGGAAAGCATCGTTAAATGCTTCCCTTGATTCATAATCTTTCGGTGAGATGCACATCGCAGGAATCCCATGCTTCTTCGCGCGTTCCAAGGCATAGGCATTCTTGTTGTTGCTGATCACACCGATGATCTCTGTATTTGTAATTGTCTTAGCTTCAACCGCATCAATGACTGCCTGCAGGTTTGTCCCCCCACCGGAAACTAATACAACTATTTTTAGCATAAAGTAACTCCTTTTTCTCCTGCTTCAATGTGTCCTACCACATATGCGTCTTCTCCTGCTGCCTTGATCGCTGCAACAGTCTTCTCCACATCCTCCTGATCAACTGCCACGATCATTCCAAGTCCCATATTGTAAGTATTGTACATCATCTCTTCTGCAATCTCGCCCTCTCTTGCCAGCATACGGAAGATTGGAGGAACCGGATAGCTGTCTTTTTCCACAACTGCACGCACACCATCGCAGAGCATACGAGGAATATTCTCATAGAATCCGCCACCTGTGATGTGACTGCAGCCTTTGATCTTCACGCCGCTTTCCTTAATGCCGCGAAGCGCCTTCACATAGATCTTTGTCGGCGCGATCAGCGCTTCTCCAAGTGTGGTTCCAAGCTCTTCATGGTAAGTTTCCAAAGTGTCTTTATCCATCTTAAATACTTTTCTTACGAGAGAAAATCCATTGCTGTGTACCCCGGAAGATGCGATTCCGATCAGAACATCCCCGTCTTTTAATTCCTTTCCGGTGATCAGGTCTTTCTCATCTACGACTCCGACTGCAAATCCTGCAAGGTCGTACTCGTCCTCCGGATAAAATCCCGGCATCTCCGCGGTCTCTCCGCCGATCAGCGCTGCATCTGACTGTTTACAGCCTTCGGCAACACCGCTGACGATCGTAGCGATCTTCTCCGGCACATTTTTCCCACATGCAATATAATCTAAGAAAAACAGCGGCTCACCGCCCGCACATGCGATGTCATTGACACACATTGCAACACAGTCAATTCCCACTGTGTCATGCTTGTCGAGAATAAATGCAAGTTTTAACTTGGTTCCGACACCGTCTGTTCCGGATACCAATGTCGGTTTTTCCATCTCTTTGAACTTCTCCATAGAAAATGCTCCCGAAAATCCCCCGATATTTGTCAGGACTTCCGGTCTCATTGTCTGTTTGATATGTTCTTTCATCAATTCTACTGATTTGTACCCCGCTTCAATATCAACGCCCGCATTTTTGTAATCCATCTTTTCTCCTCCATTCCAAGACTTTCCCTGCTTCTTTCTACATTTGTTTCAGATATTCTTTATGTCCTAACTCATCAAGCTTTTCTGCCTTCGCCTGCACAGTCTCTTTCATCTCCTGAGAGTATGCTTTCAGTCTTTTCAGCAGCTCCGGATCAGATGTTGCAAGAATTCTCGCTGCAAGAATCGCTGCATTGACTCCCCCGTCAATCGCCACTGTCGCTACCGGAATTCCAGGCGGCATCTGCACGATAGAATAAAGTGCATCTACCCCTTCCAGGTTCTTTCCTGACATCGGAATGCCAATGACCGGCATCGGGAAGATTGCTGCACACATTCCCGGAAGATGTGCTGCCATGCCTGCTCCTGCAATGATGACTTTAAAGTCTTTCTCCTCTGCGGACTTTGCATATTCAAAAAATACGTCCGGCTCACGGTGTGCGGAAATGATCGTCATCTCATATTCTACACCCAGTTTTTCCAGCATATCTGCTGCCTTGCTCATGACTTTCATGTCTGAGTCGCTGCCCATAACAATTCCTACTTTTGGCATAATTCTCTCCTTTTCTCATTTGCAAAATGCCGGAAGCTTGGGAACGCGAAGTACGGAGTAGTCCGTCAGGATCTCTTTTCCCGGCACCTTTATAAGTTTTAAGTATAAATACTTGTTCATTTATAAGTTAATTTTACTAATACCGGGCAAGGATGTCAACAGTCCCGCCCGGTATCAGTGATTATAAATACTTATAAGGTTTTATTTCTGAAACAGTCCTGTCGGAAAATTTATGCCTTTTCTGCATCCATCTGATCCAGAGGTTCGTTGAGATTTTCTGTCCCCGGCAGTACAAATCTCATATCTTTTAACAACTCGATCCTGCTTCCGTCTTTTCGGATGACACTGATCTCTGCCAGTTCTTCATATGGGATCGTAATATCTGTATGGCACTGGAAATATGCCTTGTTCACATCTTCTTTTCGCAGAATCGAAATGGAATTGTCTTTTGCGATAATCTCTTTTCCATTCGGATTGTATACGCGGTTGTCCTCGTTCCAGCTGTAGCAAGTGTCTCCGACCGCAAAGTGAGGTCCCATCTTCTCTGCGATCAAAATGGTCATCTTATCCGCGATCTGATACTTGTTGACCATCACATACGCTGTCGTATTCGTTCCGATCGCAAACTCTCCAAGCGGAAGTGTCTCATGATTGTGCAGGATATTTTCCCGAATGTAGGTTTTATTCTCTTCTTCCTTCTCAAAGTTTGCACAAGTATAATCTGTGATCATCCCGTCCTGAAACTGGATCTTCAGATCCTTATACTGCATTCCATGCAGATACACTTCGCTGACAAACAGTGTTCCGTTTGTCCCTTCCAATGTCGGGGACGTGAACACTTCTCCCGCCGGAATGTTAACATCCGAACCACAGTTTTCAAAGATGGTCTCTTTCTCCGGATCATTCAAGGTGTGCAGTCGGACTTTGATATCTGTCTGATTCTTTCCTTTTCCGATAACATGTACATACTCACCCTGATCCAGCGCATCGATCATCGTCTGCTGGATCTGTCCGTACACTTCACTGTCCACTGCATTGATCTCGATCGTATCATTGAAGATTGCCTCATAATCCTTTCCGATCTCCGGCTTCGGATAAGAAATGATCGTAAAGCTTCTCTCTTCTCCTTTGATATACTGATTGATCATCTGACTGGACTTGCTTGCAAATGACTGGAGCAGTTCTTCCTGCTTCTCTGTATAGGAAAATGCCTCCGGCTTTCTCTCCGGCGAGAACGGAGGCTCTCCAAACGGATCGATCCATGCCGGGCCTGCGTAGCATGCTGCCAGCTCTTTCTGCTTTTCATACGTATTTTTGATCACATCCAGCTTCCGCTCTGTATATTTCTTATCGAGGAACAATGCCTGATCTGCTCTGTGATCATATTCAAACTGCTTGTTCACAGCACCATAATAACCGGATTTCTGATGATTCTTCTTTGTCACAACACTGTTTGCCGCGCGGAAGATCAGCGGACGTAATCCCATTTTTTCGAAATTGCGCACCGCATGCTGGATCATCCGTTCAAATCCTGCAGAATACAGCACATTGACCGTCTTCTTCTTCGAAAGATCTTTGCCGCCGAGAATAAATCCTCTGCGGAATCCTTCTGTATAGGTATCTGCCATCTTCTGGATCGTCTCCTCCGGAAGACTGTTGAGATGACGCATCGTCTGGATCTCACAATCTGTGATCCACTCTCCGGTGCCAAAAAGGAACCGCTCATCACTGACATCTGTCTGTGCAAGCATCGGCACGAACACACCGCAATCCGGTGAGATCTGCTCTTCGATCCGGTCTGCCAGAAAGACATCACAGTAATCACTTGCATACCAATACACGATTTCCTTGAGTTCTCTGAACTCCGGACACTGCGCATCTTCAAAACAATTATAGATTTCAATAAATAATTCATTGCAGATTGTATTGTATTTTAATTTTCCTTCGTAGGCATACCCGATCTGCGCGCGCATTTCCACATACAGAAAACTTAAGAATGCTCCAAACTCTTCTCCAAGCTTTTCTGCCGCCCATGCAGGATTCGCATACGATGTCCCGTAATTTTCTTCCGCAATGTCTGCATACAGTCTGTGATTGATCTCTTTCATCTCGTCAAACGAAAGTTTCTCCCACGAACCGTCTTCTACCATCGTTCTCACTTCTTCTATAAAAAGAAGGAACTCTGCCACATGTCTGAAATACGGACGAAACTGCTCTGCGGCAGTCTGCTCTGTCCCGATCATCCGGATACGTTCGATCGTCAGATCATGTCTCTCGCGAAACATTTCATTTTCTTCTTTCCACTGTTCGTTCCACATAAACTTATATCCCCCTGAAAAATATTATTGCCAGTCCGACAAACAAAGCGGCATTGCATACGATCCCGATCCGGCAGGTCAGATACTTCCTGTCCCGCTCCCGAAGCCCGATCATTCCCTCGAAGATGCCGACTCCCGAAAGCACCCATGCACAAATTCCCAAAGCGCCGATCATCGCCGCTGCTTTTCCCTCCTGAACATAGGAAACTGTAATAAGAAGGGAAAGAAGCGCCACAGCTGCTATCGCGATAAGGGTGGAACGCACACCATGTTTTGCATGGCGGATGACTTCCTCTTCCCCATAGCGGTTCCGCTTTTTCTGATAGCGCCGTACTTCTTTCTCCCGCTGTCTCTGCTGTCTTGCCAGCTCTCGCTGTCTCTTTTTTCGTCTTCTCTTACTTCTTTGCATGGTATCTTCTCCTTATTGCATTGCATATGACAAACAGTATGTAGCCTGCGAACCCTCCGATCGTATTTAACAGAAGGTCGTCCACATCAAAAGATCCCACTCTTGTGAGCAGCTGAAATACTTCCACGCAAAGACTGAGTCCAAAACTGTAACATACCGTCATAAAAAAACTGCGGTATTTACTTGCCATCGGCATAAAGAAACCGAATGGCACAAAAATCACTACGTTTCCGACAACATTTGTGAGCACTGCAAAAGTCCCCAGTGTCTCACGGTAGGTCAGAAAACGCCGAATCTCTTTAAACAGAACGAGATTGTACCGATACTCGCTCAATTCCCCAGTACGCCCATACCACTCCGAGAAAAGCAGAAAGTATATGATAAACAGAATATAACATACAAACAATACTTTCCCGAGGATACGCAGACGTTTTCTTTCTTTATACTTCACCGCCGCACCCTTTCAGAATGATTCTGTCTCTGTCCGGACTAAAAAGTCAGACCGGATTTATTCTTTAGTAAGCGTGCACCCCCGACGATCGTGATCACACCTGCTGCGATCCCGGTCACGATCATGATCACACCGAGAACAATATTTCCCGCGCCGACTGTCGTCATCGTCTTATAAATCTTTTCGTTCATAGGTCTCTCCTGTCTATTTTGCTCCGTACTGTTCATAGTATGCGTCGATCGCAGACTTGATCTCGTCATCGATCACTACTTTTCCATTGCATTCCTTATTGTACAGATGCTCTACCACTTCTGCCATCGTCACGATCGCATTCGTCTCAAAGCCATAGAGATCCTTTACTTCCTCCAGCGCACATTTCACTCCGCCTTTTCCAACTTCCATACGGTCAAGAGATACCATCAGACCTACGATTTCTACATCTGCCGCTCCTTTTACCTTCGGCACAGTCTCCTCCATAGATTTTCCTGATGTTGTCACATCCTCGATCATGATCACGCGGTCTCCGTCCTGAAGCTTGCTTCCAAGGAAACTTCCCTTATCTGCGCCGTGATCTTTCTCTTCCTTTCTGTCAGAGCAGTAGCGGACTTCCTTTCCATATAATTCGCTGTATGCGATCGCTGTCACAACTCCGAGCGGAATTCCCTTGTATGCCGGTCCAAATAACACATCAAAATCATCCCCGTATTGATCGTGGATCGCTTTTGCATAATACTCTCCAAGTCTCTTTAACTGAGAACCGGTCACATAGCCTCCCGCATTCATGAAAAACGGAGATTTTCTTCCGCTCTTTAATGTAAATTCTCCAAATTTGAGCACATTGCTCTCTACCATAAACTCGATAAAGTCTCTCTTATACTGTTCCATCTCTTCTCTACCTCCATATTTTCAGGCAATACTGCCTTGATTTACCTTTTTATATCATTCTAACTTTAACACAATTTGAGTGGTATTTCAATTCAGGAAAAGGAAAAGATAACAAAGTTCCAGATGTGAACTTCCTGTTTAAGAATCATATTGTAAAGCATATGAAAACCACCCCAAAACTTTGGCGAGCGATGGAGTGGTATTCTATAACCATATAATCGAGGTCAACCCCTTGTGGGCGGTTGTTCCTTTTGTATCTTCACTATAACACATCTGCTTTTCTTCTGCAAGTGTCTAACATTTGAAGTTTAACTAAGATTTCATTTTTATACGATCCTATGCCTGCATTCCATTTTCCAAACGGTACACGGCTGTATACGCTTTCTTTTTCTCTTCCCGCAGATGGTGACTGACCATGATCACCGTCAGATCTTTGCAGGCAAGCAGTGTATCTTCGATCGCCGCTGCATTTTCCTGATCAAGTGCGGACGTTCCTTCATCTACAATCAGGATCGAACGGTGATGAATCAGGGCACGGGCGATTGCCACACGCTGTTTCTGTCCGCCGGATAAATGGCTTCCATTCTCTCCGACATCGGTATCCAGTCCGTCGGCAAAGTGATCCAGATCTCCGAGCAGCGCACTTTTTCGCAGCGCTTCCTCCATCTCCGCTTCGGTAAATAAATCGCCCATCGTAATATTCTCCCGGATTGTATCGTGGAATAAAAATACGTTCTGCTCAATGTATGCCATCTGCCGATAGAAGGAATCCCGGCCATACTGTGCGGCTTCCTTCCCGTCAAAGAGAATTTCCCCCTGATATCCGGTCAACTGCCCCAGCAATAATTTTAACAGTGTCGATTTTCCGCATCCACTCTTTCCTACGAGCACATATTTCCCTCCTATTTTAAAATCTAGCGATATCCCTTTTAAAACCGGATGATCAGTATAACGAAACCTGAGATCACGGAGTTGAATATCCTTTTGAACCTCCGGAAGCGGCACCAGTTTCTGTTCCTGCACGGATCCTTCTTTTTTCGCGATTTCTTTGTTTGTAACTTCTGTTTTTTTAATTTCTTTTTTTACGATTTCTTTTCCCATACTGCTTTCTGCCTCTGCGATCTTCTGGAAATACGGTCTTGCACTGACTAGGTTCACCCGCATAGAAATCAAACGCTCAAATGTCGAATATATTTGTGAGATCACATTGACTCCCGCTCCAAGCACGGAAACTGGGATCTTTCCCACTGTTGTCATCAGAAACAGCAGTACATGGACTGAATGCATTCCAATGGCTGACACTGCACTGATCCTTCTTTCCACCTTTGCACTTTCTCTTGCAAACTGCACCCGCTCATCTTCCATCCGCTTTCCTTCCCGTGACATATCCTGATCAAATTTTTTCAGATGTCCGAAGGATTTCAATACTCTGATCCCCGCGATCTGCTCCTTTACCTTTTCCGTAAAACGTTCCATTGCCATAGAAACGTTCGCGGACTTTTCTTCCAGCTGTTTTTCAAAATGCTGGGATACATAAAAGGAAGCCGCCGCGACAAGCAGGGACAGTACCAGAAGTTCCCAGCTGATCACCAGAAGAAAGACTACATTCATCAAGAACAACAGCGTACAATTCACATACTCAAAAAAATTCTGGAATCCTCTTGTCTCTGCCTCTTTTACATCATTCATATACCAGGAAATATACTCACCGGTGTCTTTCTCAAGAAATTTTTCATAATTTCTTCTTATGATTTTTTCATTGATATCCTTTCGCATCTCACAGTTCATCGCCTTTACCGCACCTGCGACGCGCCGTTTCTGCTCATATTTAAAAAATGCAACAAGAAGACGCATCAGAAAGCATCCCGCCAATATCATCAACGTATTTCTCAGATCCCCTGCAAGCGCCTGATCCATCAGTGCGATATTGATAAGCTGATCGCAGATCCACCCTGCATTGACAAGAAACAGTGCTGCAAATGCCGTGATATTCTGTTTTTTACATCGTCTTATATAGCTCCACATAACTGTCTTGCCCCTCCCTGCTCCATATGATAAACCGCTGTGTATTCCGTTTCTTTTTCTTTTTTCAGATGATGGGTAACCAGGATTACCGTAAGATCTTCACATGACGTCAGCGCATCCTCGATCACCTCCGCATTCTTCTGATCCAGCGCGGAAGTTCCCTCATCCATTACCAGGACAGAGCAATGATGGATCAGCGCTCTCGCTACTGCCACCCGCTGTTTTTGTCCGCCGGAAAGCAGACTTCCGTTTTCTCCGACAACCGTATCCAGCCCTTTCGGGAAATGTTCCATCTCCTCCCAAAGCGCGCTGCGCCTCAGCGCTTCCTCCAATTCCTCGTCGGTCACAGTTCTTCCAAGTATAATATTTTCCCGGATCGATGTATTAAAAAGAAACACATTCTGCTCGATGTATGCCATCTGTTTTCCAAAAGAATCTGTGGCAAACTGTCCTGCTTCTCTCCCGTCAAACAATACCTGTCCTTTGTACCCTTTCAGCTGTCCGAGCAAAATCTTAAGCAAGGTTGACTTTCCGCAGCCGCTCTTTCCGACAACCGCATATTTTCCTCCCACGGTAAATTCTAAATCCAGATGATTCAATACATTCGTATCCGCATATGCAAATGAAAGATCTCTAACCTGGATCGCCTGCCGGATCTCCGGGAGTTCTTCCTTTTCTTCTGTAGCTCCTGCCATCTCGGAAAATTTCTTAAAATATGCTCTGGCGCCAGCAATACTTACCCGATACTGCATAATATTGTAAACAGAACTTCGGATCTCACCACTGAAATTATTTCCTCCAAACAGAAATTCTACCGGAAGGATCCGGAGTGTACACATCGCAAAAACAATGGCCAGATTGATCGTTCCCCCGACACAGTTGATCCACTGCAGCATCATATTTGTTTTTTCTTTCTTCTTTACATAGGAATAGCGTTCCTCTTCCAGATGTTCTCCTGCCTCTTCCATATGTTTTCGGAAGTCTCCCAGATGTCCGAATGCTTTCCACACAAGGAAACCGGAAAGCTGTTCTTTTAATGCATCGGTAAATTCTTCCATCGAATCTGAAATCCTTCTGGAAAACGATTCTATTTTCTTCTCGAATTTTCTGGTCGCCCAATATAATACAGCCGCCGTGAGCAGTGTGTAAAACAACAGATCCAGCCGGATACACCCAAGCACCACTGTGTTCATGAGCAGCCCAAACACATCATAACCGCACATGTAAAATGACTCAAACCCCTGCGCTTCGATCTCTTTGATGTCATTGGTATACCATGAGAGATATTCTCCGCTGTCTTTTCCCTCCAGATCCTGATAATGCTTTTTCATCAGGATCTGATTGATGTCTTCCCGCATTGCTTGATTCATCAATGCGATTGTTTTTGCCATCCATACATCAGAAGCCGGATATAACACTGTCCAGAGGAACACGTTAACCGCAATCAACACGATTCCATAGAACAATGTCTTTTGAATGCTGCCCTCCAAAATCACATGCATCAGTATCATCAACAGCAGACTACAGAAAACGGACACGGCATTGATCAGCGCTATGATTCCCAGAACCGCTGCATTCTGATACTTATATTTTCTGATATACTTCCACATAAAGCCTTTCCTCCCTGCTTCTCCCTTTTTCATAACAGTAACTACACCCAAAATCATAAGCATCTGTGGGTATCATAACCATACTGTTTTCTACACTATATATTTTTTGTCAAAAAAAGAACATGACGTTTTATGAAAATTTAAATTCTCACAAAACGTCATGTTCCTTTTACCTCTTCTATGATATTTTCAAAACAAACGAAAGAAGGCTTTTGTATGAAACATTTCAAAAAATTTACTTGTCTTCTGAATGTATTGCTTGCACTCACACTTCCCACACTCTCTCCAGTAGTGGAATCTTCAAATACACAAACGGAAATCTGTGATTTTACTGAACCTGGTCACAGTAATACTGATACCCACTAATCTGATTTACCTTTTCCAGTAATCCTTTTTCTTCCAAGTATTCTCTATTCCACTGATAGCGCTGTTCCATTTTCATTAACTGAAAAAGATCTAATGCCTGTCGAAAGCGTATGAGATATCGCTCCTCATGCACTTTTTCTAAAATACATGCAATAATTGACACCGCACGAATCATCTCGTTTCCTTTTCCGATACTTAATGTCAATTCCAACCATCTTTTACAATAGGTCATTGCTTCTTGCAAGCATCCAATTCCTTCCATCGTCCCCGCAGCATTTCCTTTCATCAATTCCCAGGAGCGAATATGAAATACCGGATGCACTCTGCTGTTTTCATAATTTTCTAAAATCTTTTTCCAAATCTCGATTGCCCGCTTCTCTTCCCCACATTCTTCCAGTACACAGGCAATATTATTTAGAATACTGCTCTCTGTTTCCGTCAGGCGGTATGCGAAAACATCTTGATTTCCAATACTGCATTGTAAAAGTTCATACAGTTTTCTCAAACTATCTTTGGGATCTATCTTTCCTTTTGAAATGTCACAAATTAATTTGCGGTAGGCAACATACTGCTGATTTCGCTTTTCTGTCATATCCAGTCGAGATTCCAACTTTTCTATATTTTTTTCTGCTTCCTCATACTCAAAATAATGCATTGCTTTTGCGATTTTGCGTTCCAATACAAGTATGTCGTATTGCTTTGTAAAAACCATTGGCATAATCCGTTGTCTTTCCCGGTTCATCTTTCCCAGCAACGCTTCCATATTTCGATTATTAGGGTTTCTTCTCCCACTTTCAATTCTCGATAAAGATTCCGGCTCACAAATACCTTCTGCCAGTTCTGCCTGTGTCAGTTTCTTTGCTTTTCTCTCTTGCCGGACCACTTCATAATCCAACTCAAAATTTCTGTTCAAATAATAGAACAGGCGATACTCTTCCAAATGAATTTGAAATTCTGCTTCCAATGCCAGTAATGCATCCCGCTGCCTCAAAAATGTCTCCACTTTTTCCGAATTTCGGTGTTCCAGCGCCAATGCCTCCGCATATTTTTTTAAAATTTCCGGAAGGTAGAGGATTCTTCCTTCATCTCTTAATAATTCCAGAGCATCTTTTAAAAGCGAACATACTTCCTCATATTCTTCCTTCCAGTCCATTTTCTCTATCTTTAAAAGTACTGCATATGGATAAACTCTCGCCCGTTCCTCTTCATCCATATGGTGTTTTTCTAAATATAGAAAAATCTTCTCCAGTTCCTCCTGCGGACATTTGTCCTCTAATTTCTGACTGACTTCCCACCGAAATAAGAGTAATTTTAATTCTGCTGCACCAAGTGCATTTCCTTTTTCTGCATACGCTTCTAGACTTACCGTCTGCTCAATTGCCTCTTCAACGAAATCCAGAACCTTTTCAGGTTCCACTCCTTTCATCCATGCAATCTGCGCCTGTTCCTGCAGAATATACTGCCGATGGAGGGGCTGAACAGCCTCTCTCCTTCTTTCATATATCTGCAGAAAGGATTCTGCTTTTTCAAATTCTTTTCTGCAAATACTTGTTTGAATCTGATACCGTAATTCGTATAATTCATAAACATTTTTTGGCAGAACATATTCCAGCCGTTCACTGGTCTTCCCCATTCTGGAAAACAAACAGTCTAACTGAAAATATCCCGGTTCTAACTGGTCAGCTTCTATCTTCGCAAATTCTGCCACAGAATATAGTCCATGACACAATTCACTCTGCGTAAATCCCGCTTCTTTTCTCAATTCTGCAATGATCTTTCCGATATGTTCTCTCATCGCTTTTCTATTTTACAATCCCGACCATATCTTTCACAGTCTCGAACTGATATTTCTTCATATACGCTTCAATTCCATCCACGATCTCAGCTGTGACACCCGGATTGATGAAGTTTGCAGTTCCAACGGATACTGCGCTTGCTCCTGCGAGGATAAATTCAATCGCATCCTCTGCCGTGGCGATTCCGCCCATTCCGATGATCGGAATGTTGACTGCGTTTGCCACCTGGTAGACCATGCGGACTGCGATCGGCTTGATCGCCGGACCGGAAACACCGCCGGTTTTGTTTGCCAATGCAAATGCTCTCCGGTGTACATCGATCTTCATTCCGGTCAGGGTGTTGATCAAAGATACTGCATCGGCGCCTCCTGCCTCTACCGCTTTTGCCATCTCTGTGATGTCTGTCACATTTGGACTCAACTTCATGATGACCGGCTGTTTTGCATATTTTTTCACGGCTCTTGTGATCTCTTCTGCCGCCTTTGGATTTTGTCCGAATGCGATCCCGCCTTCCTTGACGTTCGGACAGGAAATATTGATCTCCAGCATATCCACATCCTCACTTGCAAGGCGTTCTACGACTTCACAGTAATCTTCTTTGGAGCGCCCGCACACATTGACGATGATCTTTGTGTCATACTGGCGAAGGAATGGGATATCGCGCTCACAGAATAAGTCGATCCCCGGATTCTGCAGGCCGACTGCATTCATCATTCCGCCGTAAGTTTCTGCCACACGCGGAGTCGGATTTCCTTCCCACGGAACATTTGCCACACCTTTCGTCGTGACTGCCCCGAGCTTGCTAAGATCTACAAAATCGCAGAACTCTGCACCGGATCCAAATGTCCCGGAGGCAACTGTCACCGGATTTTTCCACTCCACTCCTGCTATATTTACACGCATATCCATTATAATTCCACCTCCGTCGATAAGAATACCGGTCCATCCTTGCAAATCCGCTTGTTATGCACATTGCTGTGGTGGTCTTTCTCTTTGGACTTGCACACACATGCAAGACAGGCGCCGATTCCACACGCCATACGTTCTTCGAGGGAAAGGTAACATTCGATTCCCTTTTCCTCGGCATAGCTTTTCAGTGCACGGAGCATCGGAGTCGGCCCGCACGCGTAGATAATGTCGGCTTCCAGTCCATGTTCGCGGATCGCATCCATCACATTTCCCTTTGTTCCGACACTTCCGTCTTCTGTGGAAATATAAAGTGTTCCGTTTGCTTCCAGTTCTTCCTTCAAGAATGTCTGTGCATCCCGGTATCCCACGATGATCTGTTTCTCACAGTTCAGTGATTTTGCAAGTTCCAGGATCGGCGGTACTCCGATTCCTCCACCGATCAGAAATGCTTTCTTCTCGATCTGTGGGAATCCGTTTCCAAGTGGTCCGATCACCGGGATCGTATCCCCGGCTTTCATTTTGGAAAACTGTTCTGTCCCGGTCTTTTCTCCCGTCACACGGTATACGACACGGAGTTTTTCTCCCTCTCTGTCAATCTCACAGATACTGATCGGACGTGGGAGCAGTTTGCTCCCATCGTTTGTATACATAGAAATAAATTGTCCTGCTTTTGCTGTCTTTGCTGCCTTTGTTTGGATCCACATACTGAAAATCCCATCTGCAAGGCATTCCTGGGAGACAACAAGTGCCTGCTCTTTTTCTCTCTCTGCCATAATGTTCTTCCTCTGTCACTTTATCTTTTTTATCACACTATACTCTTATCTCTTTTGCCATTCAGGCTTTGATACACTTTTTGATTAGCGGTTGTTCAGCGCGTTGCTGATGTCTGCCACCATTGCTTCCACAGCTGCTCTTGATGCATCTCCGAAATTCTCTGCACCGAATTTTGCATAAGCTTCCTGCTTGTAAGCTGCAATAATTCCACGAGAAGAATTTACGATCGCTCCAAGTCCGTCTTCATTGAAGAAATGTACAAGGTCTTTTCCCTGTCCTCCCTGTGCCCCGTATCCCGGTACGAGAATGTAAGATTTCGGCATCACTTTTCTGAGAACTTTTCCCATCTCCGGGTAAGTAGCCCCTACAACGGCTCCGATGTAGCTGTATTCGTCACCCATATGCGCCTCGCCCCATGCAGCAACTTTCTCTCCAACTAATTCATACAGCGGTCTTCCGTCGATCAGCTGATCCTGGAACTCTCCGCTTGACGGGTTGGATGTCTTCACGAGAATAAACAGACCTTTGTTCTCTTCTTTGCAGATGTCGATGAACGGATTGACTCCGTCAGATCCAAGGTATGGATTGACTGTCACGAAATCTTCATCAAACGGCGCGTAAGATTTGCTTCCAACCTGCACATGTCCGAGATGTCCGACTGCGTAAGCAGCAGATGTAGATCCGATATCTCCTCTCTTGATATCTCCGATCACAACAAGTCCTTTCTCCTTACAGTAATCTACTGTCTTTTTGAATGCTTCCAGTCCCGGGATTCCAAACTGTTCGTACATCGCGATCTGTGGCTTCACTGCCGGGATCAGATCATATGTCTTGTCCACGATCTCTTTGTTGAACTGCCAGATTGCCTCTGCAGCTCCCTCTAATGTCTCCCCGAACTCTGCAAATGCTTTCTTCTGTACATGCTCCGGAATGTAATTGAGCATCGGGTCTAATCCTACTACGATTGGTGCATTTGTCTTCTTAATATTTGCTACTAATTTGTTGATCATATTTCTTTCCTCCACTGATACGTTTTTCTGTCTTTCTTCTCTTTTACCTTTCCTCTTATGCCTCATAGACCGGCACGCCATCCACGATCGTGCAGCGTACTTCGCCTTTTACCGTTCTGCCATGGAATGGTGTGTTCTTTCCTTTTGAGAAAAAGGTATGTTTGTCGATCGCATACTCTTTCGATGGATCAAAGATGACAATGTCTGCGATCTTTCCTTCGGAAATCGATCCTTTCTCCTCAGAAAGGCCAAGGATCTTCGCCGGATTGTAGCTCATCTTCTCTGCCATCTGCATCGGAGTCAGCACCCCGGTCTCCACCAGTTCTGTGTAAGTCAGCGCCGCGGATGTCTCAAGCCCCACGATTCCAAACGCAGCGTCCTTCATGGATTTGTCCTTCTCCTGTTCTGCGTGCGGCGCATGGTCGGTAGCAATCACGTCCATGATATTATTCTTCAGACCTTCTCGCAATGCCTCTACATCTGCCTTGCTGCGAAGCGGCGGATTCATCTTAAAGTTTCCATCGTCTTCTGTGATATCATCTGTCGTCATGATAAAGTGATGCGGGCACACTTCTGCAGTCACCGGAAGTCCGTCTTTCTTCGCCTCTGCGACCATCCGCACACTGTCCGCAGTCGAACAGTGGCACAGATGAAGCTGTACTCCCGTCTCTTTTGCAAGGAGGATATCTCTTGCAACGATCACATCTTCCACGGCATTGGTGATTCCTTTCAGTCCAAGCGTCTTCGCCTTCTCATCCGCGTTCATGACACCGCCTTCTACCATATGGATGTCCTCGCAGTGTGCAAAGACAGCGATTCCGCTTGCTGCAGCTCTCCTCATACTTTCTCTGTAAAGAGATGCGTTCATCACAGACTTTCCATCTTCACTGATCGCATGGCATCCTGCCTCTGCCATCCCCTCGATGTCAGCAAGCACTTCTCCTGCCTGACCGACTGTAACTGCACCGAGCTGGATCACATGCACCGGCGAGTCTTCCTTTGCCCGCGTATGGACGTCCTCCACGCGCTCTTTTGTATCGATGACCGGCTTTGTATTCGGCATCGCACATACCGTTGTCACACCTCCGTGTGCTGCTGCCTTTCCACCTGTCTCTAATGTCTCTTTATATTCCAATCCCGGATCTCTTAAATGTACATGAAGATCAATGAATCCCGGCATCACATAACAGCCTTTCGCATCGATCATCCGATCCGCCTGCTCCTCAATATGTTCTTTGACACGGATGATCCTCTGATCTTCTGTCAACACATCGCGGATCCCGTCCAATCCCGTAGCCGGATCTAAGACATGCCCATTCCTGATTAATACTCTCATACTGCTCTATCCTTTCTTCCCAGTGTACTGTACCTTCTGCCAGACAGACTCCCACAAAAATCTTTTCTTTTAGCCTCTCCGAAAAATTATTCATCGCTGCCGGAGCCCGTCTGTCATCATACTATTTTTATTTTATCATAGCGGCACAAAAAAAGGAATGTCAAATTTGCGTTCCCGCCTGACATTCCTTCTCTTTCATCACTTTGGATAAATTCTTTCCATTCTTCACTGAATTTTCAGTGTACCGGTACATTTATTCTACTGTTCCCGCAGCACATCCATCGCAGTCTGAAGCTGATTATCTGCCTCCGGATCTGCCTCATCCCGAACATACTCTACGGAAACATCCGGCTCGATCCCTTTCCCGTCAATATTTCTTCCCTTCGGAGTAAAATACTCAGAGATCGTCACTTTGACACAAGTACCGTCATCCAGTGGGAATAGCTGCTGAACAACACCTTTTCCATAGGTTGTCGTTCCTACGATCGTCCCGATCTCATAATCCTGCACTGCCCCTGCAAAAATCTCAGAAGCGCTTGCACTGTATCCATTCACAAGAACTGCAAGTGGGGTATCAAAGTCATTCTTCCCATTTCCCCGGATCTCTTCTTCTTTCCCGCTTCTGTCCTTCGTGGAAACAATCGTTCCTTCCGGCAGAATTAACTCCAGCATACTGCAGACGGTGTCAAGATTTCCGCCCGGGTTGCTCCTCAGATCAATGACAAGTCCCTGCATCCCCTGCTCTTCCAGCGTTGTCAGCGCCTGCTCAAACTGTCCCAGCGTCACGCTGTCAAATTCTGATACGCTGATGTAGCCGATCTGGTCTTCCTTCATCTCATACTCCACAGTCTGAGCTTCCACTTTTCCGCGCACAGCAGTCAGTTCCATCTCTTCCTTGTCTTCTCCGCGCAGAACAGTGATATGGACTTCTGTCCCTTCTTCTCCTTTAATATTCGCCACAACCTCATCCAGCTCCTGACCGGTCACTTCTTCGCCTTCTACCTTATAGAGAATATCTTCTGAACGCATCCCTGCTTTCTCTGCCGGGGAGTCTTTGTAGACTTTACTTACCGTAATGATTCCGGTATCCAGATTCTGCGACATCGCCGCTCCGATTCCGATGTACTCTCCTGACGTTGTCTCAAAAAGTTCCTTTGTTTCCTCTTCGTTATAATAAGTCGAATACGGATCATTGAGACCTGCCAGAAGTCCTGCATACATACCGTCTTCCAGATCTTGCGTGTCTGTATCCCGAAGGTAATTCTCATCAATGATCTCCTCGATCTCTTTTACCTTCTCTTTCGATTCTGCATTCAGCACACTCTCGGATGACTGAATACTGTTATTTTCACTCTTTTTGATTTTCTCCGCTACATTCTTTCCGATAGAAACCCCGCCGAAAACGGCGCTTCCCCCTATGAACATAGCAAGGGCGCCACAGAGCGCCCCTTTAAAAAAACTATGCTTATTTTCCATATGATTACCTGTCTTACATATAATTTGAAGGATTCACTGCTACACCGTTTAATTCTACCTGGAAGTGAAGGTGTGGTCCTGTCGACTGTCCGGTACTTCCCACATATCCAATCTGCTGACCTTTCTCTACCCTCTGTCCTGCAGATACAGTCAGTGCAGAATGATGCATGTATTTTGAAACAAGTCCATTGTCATGCTGGATGACAACCCAGTTTCCTGCGGACGTACTATAATTTGCGATCAGGACAGTTCCCGCTGCAGCCGCATATGTAGGTGTTCCTTCCGGCGCTGCATAATCATGACCTTTGTGTCCTCCGACCTCAAACTCACGGATCTCTCCAAAGTAGCTTGACTGATATGTCATTCCCGGACATGGATGTGTGAAATATCCGCTGCCGGATACAACATTATCTGATGACGGCGGTACATATCCGCCCGATGTGCTTCCTCCGGATGTAGTCCCATCTGTACTGCTTCCGCCCGAATTCTCTTGTGTCTGGCTGCTCTGTCCGGCATTGCTGTTGTTCATTGCCTGCTGCTGTGCTGCTAACTGCGCTGCCTCAGCCTCTTTCTGGCGCCGCTCTGCTTCCTGCGCTTCTGCGATCAGCTGCTGAAGTACTTTTGCATTCTCTCCGATCTCAGACTCCAGATTTGCGATCTGGATGTTCTTATTGGAAAGCAGTGTCTCTACGTTTGCACGCTTCTCTGAAAGTGTCGTCTGAAGTGCCGACAGTTCCTCGTACTCTGCGCGGAGTTCCTCTTCCTTCTGCTGTACCTGCTTGACTGTCTCCTGGAATTCTACAAGCATCTCTCTATCATATTCCGAGATCTTTGTCACATATTCCGTTTTGTTGAGAAAATCCGAAATATCTTCCGCACTGAGAATGATCTCGATAAATTCGACATTTCCATTCTCGTACATGTATTTGATACGTTTCTTCATACTCTCATATTGATTGTTCTCAGTTACTTTCGCCTCCACAAGCTCATTTTCAGCAGATTCGATCTGATCCTCTTTTGCAGACATCTTGTCCTGCGCTTTCTGAAGTTCCTGGATCACTGTGTTCAATTCGTTGTCAAGTGAGCTTTTCTCGGCTTCCGCAGCTTTCTTCTGTTCTTCCAGCTGCTCTCCTTTTTTTTGTGTCTCAGAAATAGATGTGGCTGACACTGGCATGACACTTCCGCTGCACAACGCACACGCAAGGAACAGTGCCGCTATCTTCTTTCTTCTTAATTTCATATCTTCACCTATACCTTTAAATGCTTTCTGATCGTAAAGAAACTTCCGATAAAACCGATTCCGACTCCGAGAAGAAGACCTGTCGGCAATAAAATCTTATATACATCCCATACCGGCATGAAATCTAAAATATTATTCAGAATACTAAAACGAGTCATAATGTAATCGATTGCTTTGTCATATACGACATACAGCCCTGCAAGCGGAATTGCCGCACCGACAAGACCAATCAGAATACCTTCGATAATAAATGGCCCGCGGACGAAATAGTCCTTCGCACCAATGTATTTCATGATCGCAATCTCTTCCTTCCGAACCGTAATACCGATGGTGACTGTGTTGCTGATCAAAAATACGGTTACAATCAGCAGAATCAGAATGATCGCCGCAGACACATAAAGAATCAGCTTATTGACACTGGACAGTGTCTTTGCAACAACATCGGACTTATTGACCTTGCGGACACCATCAAGTCCTTCTGCAAATTTTACGACATCCTTCTGTGACTCCACGTCTTTCATGTACACTTCATAGTTGTCAGATCCTGCCAGTGGATTGTCATCCTTAAATCCTTCCGCGAGATCTTTGGATTCTCCAAAATATTCATCCTTGAATGTATCCCACGCTTCATCTGCGGAAACATAAGTAACCTTCAGGACATCATCCCTCTCTCTTAGTGCCTCTCCGATCGCTTCCACCTTGCTGTCTTCCAGATTTTCATCAAAGAATACCGTGATCGCTACCCCTTCTTCTGCCTTCTTGACTATGTAGTTGAAGTTAAGAATCACGGAAAAGAATAGTCCGAATAAGAAAATACATGCTGCCATCGTTGCAACTGATGCCAGTGAGAACAGCTTGTTTCTTCCAATATTCTTAACTCCCTGCTTCATCGTATATCCTACTGTACTAATCCTCATTTATATACCCACCTTTTTTCTCGTCGCTGACAATGACACCTTTCTTCATTGTAATAACACGCTTCTGCATCTCGTTTACGATTTCCTGATTATGCGTTACGACTAATACGGTTGTTCCTCGTTGGTTCGCTTCCTCAAGCAGCTGCATGATCTCCCATGAGTTTGTCGGGTCAAGGTTTCCTGTCGGCTCATCAGCCAGAAGGATCGACGGCTCATTGACGATGGCTCTTGCGATTGCCACACGCTGCTGTTCTCCACCGGAAAGTTCCTTCGGGAACATCTTATATTTCTGAGCAAGTCCTACAAGTGAGAGTGCTGCAGGTACTTTCTTCTTCATCACACGCGTCGGAGTTTCCACAACTCTCTGGGCAAATGCGATATTCTCATAAATATTTCTGTCCTTTAAAAGTCTGAAGTCCTGGAATACAACTCCAAGTCCTCTTCTGTACTTCGGAATATGTCGGTGTTTCATACGGTTCAGATTCTGTCCGTTCACAATGATCGTGCCGGATGTCGGATCTAATTCCTTCATGATCAGCTTGATCAAGGTAGACTTTCCGGATCCACTGTCCCCTACGATGAACACGAATTCGCCCTGTTCGATCTTCACAGATACTCCATTCAGAGCCGCAACTCCTTTTGAATACTCCTTCGTTACATCTTTTAATTCTATCATATGTCCTCCTATCACTAATACTCCAATGTCTCCATGTACTTCATGTATTTCACTACCATAAGAGCAATCTTGAAGGTGATGGCATCTTCAAACACGCGAAGATCCAGACCTGTGCTCTTCTGCAGCTTGTCCAGCCTGTACACAAGTGTATTTCTGTGGATGTATAGCTGTCTTGATGTCTCCGATACATTCAGACTGTTCTCAAAGAATTTATTGATCGTCGTCAATGTCTCCTCATCAAAATCATCCGGTGATTTTCCTTCAAAAATCTCACGGATAAACATCTTGCAAAGCGGGATCGGCAGCTGATAGATCAGTCTTCCGATACCAAGTGTGTTGTACGCGATGATATCTTTCTCATTGAAGAAGATCTTTCCTACATCCAGCGCAAGCTTCGCCTCTTTGTAGGACTTAGATACTTCCTTAATATCATTTACAATAGTTCCGTAAGCAACGTGAACATCTTCCTCTCCCTCTGACTGAAGCATCTCCAGAATGTTCTTCGCAACCTGTTCCATCTCTTTGTAGCCTTCATTGGCTGCAAGCTCCTTCACAACGATGATGTTCTTCTCATCAACAGCTGTAATAAAGTCCTTTGTCTTGCCGCCCAGAAGTGCGCGCACACTCTCGAGCATCCCCGTATCTTT
The DNA here is from genome assembly GCA_900546325.1 of uncultured Lachnospiraceae bacterium. Classification (GTDB taxonomy): domain Bacteria; phylum Bacillota; class Clostridia; order Lachnospirales; family Lachnospiraceae; genus Faecalimonas. The sequence goes on from URCR01000001.1 coordinate 41,340, forward strand.
CTCACGGGCTGTCTCAACTATAAGAATAACACGTCTTACTTCCGTGTCAATATGTAATTTTTTCGCCCGGTTATAGATATCCACAAGAAGTAAATTGTCAAGAAGCAGGTTCTTGATGAAATTATCCTTGTCAAAACGCTCTTTGTAAGCAACCAGAAGATTCTGAATCTGGAATGCAGCGATCTTGCCGACCATGTATACATCCTCGCTTCCGCCGTTCGCCAGCAGAATGTATTCCAGCTGATGCTCATCAAAAATCTTAAAGAACTGGTAGCCCTGGATCACCTGGCTGTCTGCCGGCGACTCCACGAACGGCACTACCGCACTTTCATAATCTTCTGTATCTGTAAATGTACTTGCCAGTACCTTCCCCTCTGTATCCATTACACACAAATCGATTCGGGTAATTCCCTTCAATCCTTCGATGGTGTTCTGAAGTGTCTGATTTGATATCATATTCTTCTCCTCCGCTTAATAAATTCTACATTTCTACATATCTGTATATATCTTAATGCAAAACAGCAAAAAAAGAAAGTAGAAATCCAGAATTATTATGCATTTTTTCTTCTGGGAGAAATATCTTGTATAAAAAAATCTCCTTCTCCCAGTCGTACGATTATATCAAATAATATTTTATTTTTCAACCCCTGCTCCGGATTGTTCACAGTTTTTAAACATTTTTCTGCGGTTTTTTACGATACCGCCAATCCTTCCGGTCTCTCTCGAAGACAAGGATTCCCAGCCTTTCTGCATAACCTGATCGAGAAGTCCAAGTTCCTCTGCAATCTCATATTTCAGCTTTTCTTCCGGCTCCAGTTCACTTAATACAATCTTTTTTTCGCTTTTCCGTGACATATTTTCCTCCCCTTTTCCTGCGATTTCATAATTCTGTCAAATCAGTTGTGATACATGTAAATATTCCCTGTTTTTTTCAGTTTATACAGCGGTCCCCGTCGCCGTGAACTTTCATATGTTCCAAGCAAATGAAAAAAGCAGCTGTTCGCTGCTTTTTCCTGTCACTCCGTAAAATCTTGCCGATCCTAAAAGTCTTTCGGCTCATCCGGAATAATGACCGCACAGATAAAATAGGCAAGGATTCCGGTACCCCAGTTTGTCAGACTGAGCAATACGACCCCAAGTCTTACAAGTGTCGGATCGATATTGAAATATTCTGCAATCCCTCCGCACACTCCACATATCATTTTATTTCTCGTTGATCTGTATAATCTCTTCTGTTCCATTCTAAAGTTCCCCTTTCTTAAACATCACTCTGTAAATAGTTTCTCCTATGAACAGTGTTTCACTCTTACTCAAAAAAGTCAATATGAATTTCCCCTGCGCCGCATTCAATGGAAAGCTTCTTCTCCGCGCCCTGATTGATATGTTTTTCTGATCCCAGCGCGGTATACTCCTCATCTCCGATCCACACACTTCCCATTCCGCATTCGGTAAAGCATTCATAGTCTGCCTTTTTCCCCGCAAGTGTCAGATCGATTTCTCCCATTCCGCATTCAATCTCTCCTTCTGACACAGCAGCATTCATAATATCGATTTCCCCGGCGCCTGTCTCCAAAGTCATTGCAGCTGCACTGATTTTCTCAATCGTAACATTTCCTGCACCTGCACTGATCTCTACCTGATTGCCGCTAATCTGATCTGCAGTAAACTCACCTGCTGCAATCTCACACTGGAATGATTCCAGACTGATCCCTTTTGGAATCCTGATCACAACCGGATCCACGCTCTTTCCCAGCTTTGACTTCCGCTCCGTATTCTCGACTGTCAGCTTCTTTCCTTCCTGGTAACACTGGATTTTCCGGAAATCATCCGGAATCGCCACTTCAATTCCTGTGCCGTCTCCTTCTTCTACGATCACATCTCCAACACTCATCTCAATTTCAATCTGTTTTACATCTGCAAAGAGATTATCTCTTCCGGTTCCTGTGTACTGCTCTTTATAAGAATCATACAGAGATGCCACCTCCGGCAGATCATCTTCAAACAAGTCCCCTGAAAGTAGGTTAAAAACATGTTCCCCTCTAAGATCAAGTGTATGAACCCTTGCTCCGAGTGCAACCCCCGCAATACAGAAAACACCTCCGGTTACTGCAGCCACACCAGTAATGATCCATCCTGCTTTCCACCCTTTTTTCATTTTCTCACTCCTCTCTGTAAAATTTTTCTACAAATATTTACGGCTCCCCGGAAGAAAAACGGCACCAGCTTCAGAAGTACCCACAAGATCACCATCGTCCCAAGCAGTCCGGCCGCAGTAAGAAGAAGTCCAATCCCGCTTACAAGCAATCCTTCTCCGACAGAAGTAAACATATGGACAACCCCTATACCTGCTGTAAAGATTCCGGAAACCAGAACTACAATCGCTCCCAGACCAATCCCTGCCACTCCTGCTACAATCCCGATCGCCAGTCCAAAGATGACACCGAGAACTGCAAGCACAAGCGGTATCACAATCGGCGCCCCGATTAAAATGATCGCAGCGATCAAAATAATCTTTGCCGTTCTATCGTGCTTCTCATTCCCATAAGCACTATTCTCTCCCGACCGGCTCTGTTCATACTGATAACCGCCGGATACCGGCATCTTTCGGCTGTCAAACCGAAAATCCTGATAACCATTTTCCGTATATTCTCCTCCAAAATCATCTCTGCCATCCAGTCCTGCTTTTAACTTTGCCGCAACTTTCTTTGGACTCTCCAGCTCAGAAATCACTTTCTGTTCATTTTCTTCTCCTGCTGCATCAAAATAATCATTATAATACTGCATTGCATCTGTTCGCTCTTCCACCGGTACATCCTGCAAAAGCGCTGCCAGCTCTGACATAAATTCTATTCGATTCATGCAGTCACACCTCCCTCAAATATCTCACTGATCTTCTTTGAATACGTTTTCCATTCCTCCCGGTACAGATTCAGTTGTGCCATTCCCCGATCCGTCACTTTATAGTACCGTCGGTTCCTGCCGTCAAACTGCATATCGTACACTTCCAGACATTGATCCTTCTGAAGTCTGCGTAAAACCGGATACAAGGTAGACTCAGACACTTCCAGCACTTGCCTGACATCCTGCGTGATCTTGTATCCGTAAGTCCCCTGACTCTCTCTTGATACAACCGCCAGCACAATCGCATCTAACAATGCCGCTCCTGTGTTAAATACCATGTCATCACTCCTTTATCTTTTATTCTTTGTGATTCATAATATTATAAAAACTTTAATACTATTTATTTATCTATATTATATATCATATAATATTATTGTCAACGCAAAAATATGTAAGAATTTATGAAGATTTTCTTAACATCGCACCAGTCTCTGCCTTGGATCTCCCCATTTCCAAACATACAGACAAGGGCGATACCAAGTCATCTCTTGTATAAGAAACTACTTTTGTATCGCCCCTATCCTTTATTGTTCAATCCATCCATAACATCGAAAATCAGAATCAATTTCCGCTACCTTCATCGATATTCGCTCCTATCATATTTTTCCCCATAAATACCATAGCACCAAGCATTCTGCCACAAGTACTGCCGGCACACCAAAATAAAATTTCGGTTTTCTTGTCTTGTGATGAAAGGTATACATTCCAAGAAGCGCCCCGGCTCCTCCGCCAAGTGCCGTCACCGTCAGAAGAGTCGCTTCCGGAATCCGCCATTTCTTTTTCACTGCCTTTCTCTTATCGATTCCAAACAGGGCAAAGGCAAACAGGTTGATCAAAAGCGCGTAACCGATTGCGATTTCTATCATACTCGTACCTCCTCCTTCCGCGCAAAGGAATATATCATTTTCTCCTTTACTTTCTTTCCGGTAAGCCGTTCCAGCACTTCCCCGTAATAGCGAAGCTGTTTCTCATACCGTTCCACAAGTTCTTCCGGGGATGCTACCCGGTCTGTCTTATAATCCACGACGACAATCCCGTCTGATTCCTCAAAGTAGACGTCTATGATTCCCTGCACGATCAGAAGTTCTTCCTCTTCTTCCTGTCCTTTGCACAGTTCCGGATAAATCGTATCCGCCGAAACCCCAAGTACAAATGGCTGTTCTTTTTTCAGGCATCCCCTCTGTGCGGCATTCCGAAGCCTGACGCCAAGCGGACTTTCCAGTAGTCCCAAAATATCTTTGTAGTAGATACTTTCTGCCATCTCCGGCTGCATTTTTCCTTCCTCACAGAACTTTTCTGCCTCGGAGCGCAATTGTGAAATCGTATAGATCTTTCCAAAATCCAGCAGCTCCAAAAACTTGTGGTATGCCGTTCCCCTGGATGCCCCGGACAAAGTTCCGGTGTATCCCATCTCCGGCTTCTCCCGCATAAAGTTTGGGATCAGAGGCACAACCTCCGGCTCTTCATACAGAATTTCTCCTGCCTCTTCCTGTGGCTCTGACCTTTTTTTCAGTTCAGACACCGTAAATTTCATTTTCATCTTCTGCATGGCTTCGTATGGATACTGATAGGAAAACTGCTCCTCTATCTGCGCTCTCATTCTCTCATCATACACAGAGTCTGTATCCCAGTTTCTTAAGATTTCCTCCGTCAGCGCCTGTTCTAGCTCCTCCGCAGTTTCCTGCAGGACAAGATGTTCCGGAAAGATCTCTTCCACAATGAGCGGAACCTCCTTCTGGTACCTTGCATTGGTAAACGGAACATTCATCCCATATGCATTCAGCAAATCTGCAAGTACCTGATTCCGAAACAGCGCCGGTAATATCCAGTCAAAATACGATGTTGCCCTCGAAAGCATCCCAAACGGAAGCGCCGTTTCCTCTCTCCCTTGAATCGAAGCGAAACTTTTCAGTTTCTTTTCCAGATTAGAAATGCTTCCGATTAAAATCAGTTTCTCCTTTGCTCTTGTGAGTGCAACATAGAGTACACGCAGTTCTTCCCCGAGATTTTCCAGCTGAACCTTTCTCTGGATCACTTTTTTCAGGAACGTCGGAACCTTCGTCCGGTACTCCAGATCGACTGCATCCACCCCGACCCCAAGTTCCGGGTGGACCACAATGCTTCCCGTCGTGTCCTGCATATTGAAGCGCTTGCTCATTCCCGCCACAATGACAATCGGAAACTCCAGCCCTTTACTTTTATGGATACTCATCAGGCGCACCGTGTCCGCCTGCTCATCAGCAATGTTTGCCTCTCCGTAATCAATATCATATTTCTGCAGCTGCTCGATATAGCGCACGAAATTGAAAAGACCTTTGTAACTTGTGGCTTCAAAAGCGATCGCCTTCTCCACAAGCATCTCCAGATTCGCCGCCCGCTGCTCTCCGCCCGGCATCGCCGCCACATAATTCCCATATCCGGTTTCATCAAGGATCTGCCAGAGCAGTTCGTGGATGGCCGTATACGGGAGCCTCTCCCGGAAGTCCTCCATCTTCTCATAACACCTGTCTAATTTTTCTTGGATCGCTCTGTCGTCCCCCATCCGCCGGTAATCCTGCACCGCCTGATAAAAAGGTACTTCCTTTTCCTCGCATTTGATCTTGGCAAACTCTTCACTGGAAAGTCCTGCAAACATTGATTTTAACACAGCTGCAAGCGGAAGATCCTGCCGCGGATTATCCAGCACACGAAGATAATCTAACAACAGACGAATTTCTCTCGTCTCAAAATACCCCTCTTTCGATCCAGTAAAGGTTGGAATTCCTTCCCGGTTCAGCACTTCCGTAAAGACATCTGTCCATCCTTTCAAACTTCTCGTAAGAATGACAATATCGCTGTATTTTGCCGGACGATATGCCCCGCTTTTTTTATCAAATACCGGGTGTGCTCCCACAAGCTGCTTGATCCTTGCCGCAATTGCACGCGCCTCAAGCTCCCGGTCAGATGCTTCCCTTACTTCGGTTTGTTCGGAAAAATCCTCCGCCGTATTGACCAGCAGTACCTCCGTCTCCATTCCCGGCTTCTCCTCGTAGTCTGCTCCCACATACAATGCAGCTTTCTCATCGTATGTAATTTCTCCTAGTTCTTTTGTCATAATCTGCTCGAATACGAAATTGGTGCTGTCCAGCACCTCTCTTCTACTTCGGAAATTTTTATGGAGATCGATCCGCTGTTTTTGACTTTCTTCTATACTATATGTGTTAAATTTTTCCATAAACAGTTCCGGTCTAGAAAGACGGAAACGGTAAATACTCTGTTTGACATCTCCCACCATAAACACGTTATAGTTGCCTTCTGACACCGTAGAGACACTTGTGAGAATCGCCTCCTGGATCAGATTGCTGTCCTGGTACTCATCAATCATAACTTCCGCAAATTTTTTCTGATAATCTTTCGCGGCCTCAGAAGGGATGAGTCCCTCCTCTGTCTTTTCTGTCAGAATGCGAAGTGCATATTGCTCCATATCCGAAAAATCAATCAGGTGTTTACTCCGTTTCTTTTCCTCGAATGCATCTGCAAAGAACTGTACCAACCCTGCAAGTACAGACATCGTTTTCCCTGCTTCCACCATATCTTTCCACAATTCCTCCGGTGCTTCATAGAAAAACTGATCCTTAAGCGCTCCCACAATATCTTTCACTTCTTCTCTGATATTCTTTACCGAGGCAGTGAGTTCTTCCGATACACTTTTGTCTTTGTTCGCTGCAAATCGCTTCCACTTCCAGTCTGCAAACAAGTCATACATTCCCCGCATCGTTGTCTGCGCCAGCAGCTTTTGAATCCTCTCGCGATCCTCCTTGAGTGCATCGTCATACATATAAGGGCCGTCCGGCTCCTGGCACTGTCTTATCCCTTTCTCCAGAAGTGCCATTGTTTCTTCCAACGCTTTTCTCAAACTCTCTTTCGCATAAACAGCTCCTTCCGAAGCCTCAAATGCTTCCATCGTATCTACTTCATAGGATTTCACACACTGACGGAGCCACTTTTCCGGCTCCGGATTGCTTCGAGAAAATTCATACAACTGCAAAATAATCTCCTCGATCTTCTTGTCGTCCCTTCCTGCTGCAAAACTTTCGATGCAATCCAAAAAAGATTGCTCACCGGCTGTATAACAGTTCTCCAAAACTTCTTCCAGCACATCCTGCCGAAGCAGCTTCAATTCTCCCTCATCCGCAATCCGAAATCCCGGATCCAGATCGATCATATGAAAATAGTCCCGGATGACCGAAAGACAAAAGCTGTGGATTGTCGTCACCTGTGCATTGTGGATCAGTGTCGCCTGTCGCTGCAAATGGACGTTTTCCGGCTGCTCCTCCAATTTTTTCTCAATCGCATCCCGAATACGTTCTTTCATCTCTGCCGCCGCAGCTTCCGTGAATGTCACGACGAGCATCTGATCTACATCAATCGGCGGCTCATCTACTGTCAGTCTCGTGATGATCCGCTCTACAAGCACCGCTGTCTTTCCTGAGCCTGCCGCCGCAGACACAAGAATATTTCTGTTTCTAAGATGGATGACCTGCGCTTGTTCCTTTGTCCAAGATACTCCCATCCGATGATTCTCCCCTTTCTTTTTTCATAATCTACTCTTTCACTTCTTGCTCCATTTGCTGCAATGCTTCCACATCTTTCAATTTGGAAAGTTTCCGATACTCATACCCCGGTATTTTCTTATCAAATCCACAGATTCCCTGATACGGGCAGTAATCACACCCAGTCTTTCCTCCCAGTTCATATGGAAGGATCTCTGCTTCCCCATCTAAAATCCGCTGTCCGATCCGATTTAAAATCTGATCTGTATATTCTGACAAAATGTTAAATCCTCTTCCGCTCAACACTTTTGACGTCTTTGAGAGGCTCTGATCCTTATTTCTTCCAACCGGGATCACATCCGAGTTCCCCGAAAAAGAACGATCCAAATGGGTGATGACTTCCTCTGAGGAATTGACGATGCCATCTGGTTTTAATTCTTTCAAAACTGCCTTCTCCCCAAGATTTTCTCTGACTTCCTTTTCCACGAACGGATCTTTCATCTGATAGTAGAAAATTCCTGCCGGAACAATTTCCTTCTCCGGATGTTTCTGCTCTTCCATCTCCATCACCGCGTTCAAATAGACAATCAACTGTAGCTGCAATCCATGATACATTTCTCCTAACTGAAATGCTTTTGCTCCAGTTTTATAATCAATGACTTTGACATAGACATGTTCCTCATCCTCATACAGATCTACACGGTCAATCTTTCCTCTCAGCCGCATCCGTGCATGCTCTGACAGTGACAGATTAACCGACTCCAGATGTGCCAAATTTCCAAAGCTGATCTCATATCCCGCCGGAACAAAATCTCCCTTCTCCAGTTGCTTAGTCAACGCCCATACCGTTCTTCTAAGCAGACGTTTCATACGCGTGATCACATATTCATTTCTGGAAGAACTATATAACACTGCATTTCCATAGTTTGTGACACCTGCCTCCACACTTTCCTCGATGAGTTGTTCCCGCAATTCCTCAGAAACTGTCGTCCATGTCACTTGGTGCTCTTCTAATTTTTTCGAAAACTGTTCCATCGCACTGTGGAAAATATTCCCAAGATCTACCGGTTTAAATCCATAGACTGTACGCTCTTCCAACTTCATCCCATAAGTAAGGAAATGCGCATAAGCACAGGCAGAGAATTTTTCTAATCTTGTCACGCTGTTCTCTAAGATCGTGCCATAAAGCTTTCTAGCCACCTCTTCCGATAACTGATCGTGCGGACGTTTCAGATGGTTTGCCGCAAGCAATTGCTCCATCTGTACATGCCACTTAGGGTGCTTCCGATACCAAGTATATAGCTCCTTCCATGCTCCTCCAAATGTCTCACTTCGCACCTGCAGCCCTTCCACAAGATACGGAAGTGCCGTCTCCGGTGTCAGTTCCTTTTCCCAGAATGGCCTGTCTTCCTCCTCTTCCACCAAAAGTTCTGGATACATCCTTTTTAGATCTGCGATCAGATAGGCAGGACGCAGACTTTTCCCTTCCGAGGAGATTTTAGAAAAAGTCAAATACAGATACTCAGATGGTTTTGTCAGATGCAGATACAGATAAAATTTCTGAATGTAAGCCTGCTCCTTCGCCCCCGGTGCCAGTGCCACCTTCTGCTCCTGAAATCTCTCCCGGTCATACTCGGACAACAGTCCTCCTGCTCCCTGCTTTCCCGGAAGCCAGGTGTCATTTACTCCTGCCAAAAATAAAACTTTCACATCCTGAAGCCTTGTACGCTCGATATCTCCAACGACCACCTGATCGATTCCCGGAGGAACCACACCGACCTTTGCCTCCTGAAGCCCTGCATCGAGAAGTTCTCTGTATTCCCCGAGAGAAATCTGCTCTTCCCCAAGCAGTTCTGTAAACTTGTCAAACAGCTCCAGTACAATCCGGTAAATCTGGGCATATTCCTTTGCAAGTACCAACTGTCCCCGCTCCTGAAACTGCACTTCATATATGCCGATCTTCTTCTGCATCTCTTCCTGAACGAGAAATGCATAAATTGCCTCCGTCACTTCCCGCACCGTCTTTTTCCGGCGCTTCAATACCTCTGTGAGTCTTTCTAACTTCTCTATAAATTTCTGCCGGAATGCATTCCAACGAAGCATGTCCTCAGCGTCTGCATGCGGACTTTGCCTTACCCACATCTCTTTCCACTTCTTATATCCACGAATGCCGAGTGCCACCACATAGTTTTCCACATCGTCCACCTCTTCCCGTGTAAAACCGGTCAGATTTGTCCTCAGAAAACGGAACGTACTTTCATAGGAAAAGTTTTCGTCGATCATCGCCAAAAGACTTCTCAAGTATTCCACAAAGGAATTGAGCAGCACACTTCGTTTGTGATCCATAAAAAATGGAACCCCACAAATCCGAAATGCTCTCTCCATATATTCCGCATAAGTTTCCATATCACTGACAATCACAGCCATATCCCGGTAGCGGTACCCCTTTGTCCGCACCAGCCTGAGAATCTCTGAGACAACGAACACCGACTCTTCCTTTGGATTTTTGACCGCATGAAGCGACAGCATATCCTGCTTGTTGTCATACACCCGCTTCGTATAGCGGAACAAGTTCTGCTCTAAAAAAGCAAGCGGCGGATTTTCCCGGAATCTAACAGGAACTTCTCCCCGGTTTCCATACAACTGCACAGGAGGCTCTACCTCAATGTTTTCCTCCGCCGCAATGTGCACCAATCCGGTAACCATCTGCTTACTCAGAGTAAACAACTGATACTTATGCTTCAACTGGTAAGGATCCTCCCTCTGATCTATCGTCACAGTAACGGTTACTTTCCGGCAAATTTTTAAAAGCTGTCCAAGCACCCGGTTCTGTACCGGTGTAAATCCGGTGAATCCGTCAAGTACAACCACACTGTCTTTTAAAATCTCTGACTGCTGCACGACAGCACTAAAGACATCCAGCAATTCTTCTCCGGTAATATATTTTCCCTGCAGATACTCTCCGAATTTTTCCTGAAGTTTCTGGATATCGTGAAGCTTCCAGTAAAGCTGCGGGCCGATCTCTCCACTTTCCATTACACGCTCCAGTTCCTCTGCGCCAACATCATACTGTGTGAATTCTGAGATCACCGATTTCACTTCACTGATGTATCCAAGACGCCGGATATTGCTCCCCAGTACCTTTAATTCTCCTTCCATATCCCCTGCTGCCTTCCTTAGCAGCAAGCTTTTCCCGATATCGTCAAGCACGATTCTTCTGTTTCCGCCCACCTCCTCAAAAATGCGATGCGCCAGCCGTCCAAAGCTTAATACATCAATATTCATGATTCCATGCCGCGGATGCAGTCTGACTAATTCTTTCTGTGTCTGCATCGTAAACTGCTCCGGCACAAGCACAATGTAATTCCGATTTGGATTTTCGCATGCTCCTGCAATAACCTGTTCATACAGATATCTGGATTTCCCGGATCCAGAATTTCCAAAAATAAATTGTAACGACATCATTCACCTCTTACTTCTTTCCAAACACAACATTTCCCTGTTCATCCAGTATCTCATACCACTCCGGCACACGCTGCGTCATATAGAGAAACGGCCAGTCTTCGATTTCAAATTTCCGCTCTTTCTTTCCCGGCTCTTTGACGATCAATGCTTTCAGCGCCTTGCTGCAAATTTCAAATGCATATGCCCGGTCGTACTGTTCGACAAATCCATTTTTCTTCGCATTTCCAATCTTCACAGTCCGGACAAGTTTCATCGCTTCTTTCTGAAACCTGTATACATCTTCTTTTTCCTCGTAGGAAAGCGCTGCAATTTCCCTCTCTTTCAACTCCTCGGCATCTGCACCCAATGCAAGCACTGCCTCTGTTTTCGATGGAAACTTCCGGCATTCCTCCTCAAATACGCGCTGCAATACGGGATGTCGCGTCTCCTCTCCACAATCAAAAATCTTCCATACCCAGTTTGTCCGGATACTCCCCTCGCTGCGAATATAGTGATAGATTTGCTCTACGCCGCTTCTTGGGATCATCGTCGGCAAAGTCACCTTCAGGAAAGTCCCGTCGATCCCAAGTAAAGACAGTTCTCCGGTTTCACGCCCTGTATTCACTACTCCTACATTATTCCCCAGCTGCATTCCCATCGTCAGCTGCTTGGAAATATAGTAATCCGCCACACGAAACCAGTTCGCACTTTCTTTGACATCCCAGTTCCGGTCCAGATCCACCACCGTCTCAAAGACTTCTCCATCCAGAAGTCGGTCGATCTCTTTCCCGTCCAGCAATCCCGATACGACCGGAACTGTCAGATATTTCCTGCGGCAGTATCGCACCATCGGCTTCCAGTACGCTTTACACCCTGCCACTGCTGCCGCAAAGATTCCAAACACTACCAGCCATGCTGCCAGACCGTTTCCTCCAGAAAGCGCCCACTCTGCCATCTGCATCGCCGCGCCCGCTGCGATCATCGCAATAAATAGAAATACTGTCACCACCATCATCTTCCGGAACCATGTTCCATGTCTGAGTTCTTCCTTAGAAATCTTTCTCATACCTCTCCTCCTCTCCGGATTTTCTGCTCACTCCTGATCTGTTCCTTCCTGATTCCAAAATAAAAATCCTCCGAAAATCATGTATTTCATTATAACATGATTTCCGGAGGAAATATAGAACGATCTCCCACTATAAAATTAATTTTCCCGTCTTACCACCGTTTTTCTGATCAACAATATACTGACACCTGCCAGAATCACCAGACCTATTACACCGGATATCAGTCCATAGAATGGATTCCCATCTGCGAGGCCGGATAACTTCATGATCGCATTCATGATGGCGATCATGCTCCTTCCACCAAACAGAAAATAGTCCGCGAGGGGATATACAAGCCATAAAACTGCCGGTACTCCAAATGCAAATATGATTCTTCCTATTTTATTCAGACGATACCAGATGATAGACACCATATACCCCGCCCCTGCAAAAAGTGCATACACTACAGACAGCAGTGCTACCGAGACGATTGCCCTCACAACGGAAGATACCTGCTCTAAAAACTCTGGATAAAACAAGGGTAAAATTTCTCCTCCAAATTTGATATTTCCCCATCCGTTCAGCTTTTGATCTACTGTAGCAAGCAAGGTATCAGCCACTCCACACATCCCGGCACCGGCTGCGAAGACAAGCATCTTTCCTGCCAGAATCTGCTTTCTGCTCACACCATTCTGCAATAAAAACTGGAAGCTTTCTGTAAAACTACACATTCCGATGATCAGCATAAACATCGCCGACATCATATTCATTCCGTTCATCGTCACATATTCTCCACCAATCTTGCTCGCAATCAGCAATGCCAGTAGACGCATTCCAATCTGAACAAGATATAACATCCCAATTGACTGCCACACTTCTTGAAACTGATATTTAAAACTCTTCTTCGTTCTCATATACATCCCCCTCTAACGATTTGTCATCTGGATAAACATCTTCTGCAAGTCCAACTTCGCCACTTCCAGCTCTTCCGGTGCTTTCTTCCATTTTTCTTTGGAACTTCCGATCACATATGCCGTCTTCATCGTTCCGAGCATCTCCGTGCCGATCACATCCTCTCCCTGGCTCCATATGTCAACCATTTCCTTCTTTCCGGAAATTCTATAACCACCGGCAAGCAACTCCTCTGTCGCACAATTCTTCACAATCTTCCCGTCTTTTAAGATCACAACATGTTCGATCACACTTGCGACCTCTTCAATCAGATGTGTGGAAATTACTATCGTAAACGGTTCTTCTATATACTTCTCAAGAAGAATCCGATAGAACATCTCTCTGTGATTCGCATCCAGCCCAAGGACCGGCTCATCTAAAAACAGATATGGAACATTGACAGAAAGCGCAAGAACTAGCTTAAAAATCGACTTATACCCGGTGGAAAGTGTCCGCACTTTTTTCTTCGTATTCAGCCCAAACATCCCTGCAAGTTCCATCGCATACTCCATATCGAACTTCGGATAAAATTCCTTCGACCATTGAAATGCCTGCTGGATCTTCATCCCTGCCGGGTAAAGTGTCTGCTCACTCATCAGATACATATTCTGCTGCACCTGATCATTTTCCCTTGCAGGCTTTCCATCTACCAGCACTTCTCCCTGATCCGGAAAAATCCGGTTACTGATAATATTGAGCATGGTGGATTTCCCTGCTCCATTTCGTCCTAGAAGCGCATATATTTTCCCATCCTCAAACTGTACACTGACATGATCCAGCGCCTTTGTGTCCTTATAGCCCTTTGACACTTCTTTGATCTCTATCCCTCTCATTTTGAAAATCCCCTTTCTATCATCGAAATGATCTCCACATCTGTAATTTCCAGCTTCTTCGCCTCCTCTACAAGACGACTTACAAAATTTTCATAAAACTGGTCTTTCCTCTTTTGTCTTAATTTCCTTACTGCACCTTCTGCCACAAACATTCCTACTCCTCTCTTCTTATACACGATCCCGGCATCTACCAGCAGGTTAATCCCCTTAAGCGCAGTTGCCGGATTGATCTTATAAGTCACAGATAGCTCTGTTGTAGAAGGAATCTGACTCTCTTCCTGAAATACCCCTGTCAAGATTGCATCTTCCATCCCTTCTGCAATCTGCAAAAATACAGGCTTCTCATCATCAAAATTCAGCTTCATCTTTTCCTCCTCTCGTTATGTGGTTAGTTACTCAAGTAATTAACTATATATGCATTATATCCACCACTCCTACTTTTGTCAATTACTTTGCTTCAAAAAGTTTTGTAAAAAACAAAAAACCTCGCAACGTTTTCTATACGTCGCAAGGCATCTTTCTCTATTCTTTCTGTTCTTTCTCTATGCTATATTTACACCTATGCTGGAATGTCTTTTTCTTTCCTAGACCATCATTGCGATCAGAGAAGGAATCAAACAGACAAGCGCACACAACAAATCTCCTAAAAACCGGCACACAATCCGTTCGTCATCATCCAATTCCCCAAATGGAATCACCTTCTCATCGACAAAGTCTACCATATCTTTTGTGATATGTTTCTCTTTTTTCTCTTCTTTTTCCTCCAACAAATGATGGATCCGAACCCCATCCAGCCTAAGATATTGAATCCATGCCAACATAAGGAAAATACATCCTGCCACAAAAAGTGCATTCTCTGCAAGTGACCGATATCCCCCTTGATTCAAAAACTTGTCCCACAGAAGGCAGAGAACCATCGCTACAGCAAATTTTGCCACACACTGATATAACATTGGACGGATCATATATTTTTGAAATATCATACGGATTTTTTTAATCATAGTTTTTCTTCCTTTACCTAAGTATTACTTCATTTTCTCTGTCCAGATTATACTTTTTCACAAAAAATAAGTCTTGTCAAGGTTTTCCCAACAAGTTCTCCCCTCAACAAGACATACTTTTATCATTTTTATCCAGCTTTTAGACAACAGCTTCGCTTTTGCCTCAGCCGTGATATTTTTCTTACTTTTCGATCTCTCTGCGATATCCTTCCAGTTCTTTCTGATTTCCATAGACAAAATGTCCCGGCAGAATTTCTTCCCAAACCGGCTGATCCACACTGTAATCATGAATCGACGGATCATAAACAATAAGCTCTTTATTCTTCTCACGCTCCGGATCCGGAATCGGAACTGCAGAAAGCAGCGCTTTTGTATATGGATGAAGCGGGTGCAGGAACAACTCTTCTGCTTCTGCAAGCTCCACAATACGTCCCTTATGAATTACCGCAATACGGTCTGAAATAAATCTTACAACAGACAAGTCATGTGCGATGAACAGGTAAGTCAGTCCTTTTGTCTTCTTCAACTCATTCAGAAGGTTCAATACCTGTGCACGGATAGAAACATCCAGCGCAGAAATCGGTTCATCCGCCACAACAAACTCCGGCTCCATGATCAACGCACGCGCAATACCGATACGCTGTCTTTGTCCACCTGAGAATTCATGTGGGAATCGAGATGCAAATTCCGGTAAAAGACCAACTTCCCGAAGTGCATTCTGCACTTTATTGTATCTGTCTTTCTCATCTTTGTAAAGGTGATGATTAATCAGACCTTCTGAGATAATATAATCAACTTTCGCACGTTCATTTAAGGATGCCTGAGGATCCTGGAAGATCATCTGACATTTTTTGATCACTTCAAGGTCGAGTTCTTTGGAAATCTTACCACTGATGCGACGCCCTTTAAACAAAATCTCTCCGGCAGATACCGGGTTGATTCTCGTGATCGCACGTCCGATCGTTGTCTTTCCTGATCCTGACTCTCCTACGAGCGCGAAGGTCTCTCCTTTATAAATATCAAAGTTCACATGGTCAACTGCAACGAACTTCTTCTTTCCGGTTCCGAAGGTAATCTGCAGATCTTTCAACTCAATCAGTTTTTCTTTTTCTTGCATAATTCTTACCCTCTTCCTTCCATACTCGCACGAAGACGTTTAATTGCCTCCGGCTGTTCAATCTTCGGTGCACGCGGATCTAAGTACCACGTTTTCGCCTTATGCGTTGGTGTGATCTCAAAGAATGGCGGCTCCTCCTCAAAGTCGATTGCAAGTGCCTTCTTGTTACGAGGTGCAAATGCATCCCCTTGAATCTTATTGAATAAGTTCGGTGGTGTACCTTCAATCGTCGGCAACGGTTCCCCTTTCACTCCTAGCTGTGGAAGGGAAGATAACAATGCCCATGTGTACGGATGCCATGCATCATAGAAAATCTCATTGACTGTACCATACTCAACGATCTGTCCCGCATACATTACCGCAACACGGTCCGCTACATTTGCCACAACACCAAGATCGTGTGTAATATAAATAACTGTCATCTTCAGTTCTTTCTGAAGATCTCTGATCAGATTCAGAATCTGTGCCTGGATTGTTACATCCAGCGCAGTCGTAGGTTCGTCACAGATCAGAATATCCGGATGACAGGCAGCTGCGATCGCAATGACAACACGCTGTCTCATACCACCGGAAAATTCATGTGGATACTGATTGTATCGCTTCTCCGGAAATGGGATTCCTACTTTTTCAAGCATCTCCAGTGCCATTTTCTTTGCCTCAGCACCTTTGATTCCCTGATTCAATTCGATACTTTCCTGAATCTGTTTTCCTACTTTTTTCAATGGATTCAGAGAAGTCATCGGATCCTGCATTACCATAGAAATTTTCTTTCCACGGATCGTTCTCCAGTCCTTCTCTTTTTTATATTTCGCCAGATCTTTTCCATCATACATGATCGATCCGTGTGTAATACTTCCATTGGAGTCAAGCATTCCTAAGAAAGACTTTGTAAACACTGACTTTCCTGATCCTGACTCTCCTACAATTGCAAGTGTTTCTCCTTCATAAAGGTCTAAGGAACATCTGCGAATCGCCGTCAGTTTTCTGCCACGTAAGCTAAACTGGATTTCTACATCTTTCGCAGACAAGATTGGTTCTTTTGTCATAGCAGTCCTCCGTTCTATACGTGATTTCTCGGGTCAGCCGCATCAGAGAACGCATTTCCCACAAGGTAAAATGTAACTGTAATAAGAGATACAATTACCGCCGGGAAAATCAGCAGATACGGGTGTTCGAGGAAATAGTTACGGGCATTTCTAAGCAGAATACCCAGTGACGGTGTATCGATTCCAAGTCCAAGTCCTAAATAAGATAACGTAGACTCAAGTGCAATTGTCGACGGGATCGACAGTGCAAGTCTCAGAATAATGATACTGATCAAATATGGAAGAATGTTCTTTACGAGCACTCTCCAGATCGGAGTACCTAAGCATCGTGAAGCAAGATTGTATTCTCTGTCACGATACATCATAACAAGGTTACGCACATTTCTCGCCATGGTCAGCCATCCGAATCCAATCAGTGAAATACACATAATTGTAAAGGACTGCCCAACAAGAAGCGCAATCAATGTCATATAAATGATAACCGGTACGTTATTAATAATATTATAAACTTCTGTCAAAATACGATCGAGGCTTCTTATATATCCCCAAATACAGCCAATGATAACTCCGAGCACACACTCTCCAAGCGCAACGATCAGCGCCAACTTAATGGATGTCTGTGCTGCATACCATACCTGACACCAGTAATCACGTCCGAGGTTATCTGTTCCGAACCAATATTCACCATTCGGTGACTGAAATGCCATAGCCGAATTTGTTTTTAATGCAGCATAATCATATTTTCCAATATGCAGTGCGATGAAAGAGAAAATTACAAGTGCAAAAAAAACAATGGCCATCACAACTGCTGATTTTTTCTTCAGAAAATTCTGGAACACGGATTTCCAATAAGAATAGTCTGAATATCCGGTACGTTCCGCTTCTTCTGCAGAATATTCCACGAACCGAAATAAATCATCTTTTTTCTCATTTTCGCCCATTATCGCGTTCCTCCTTTTCCTGTAAGTTTAATTCTCGGATCAAGTAACATCATAAGAATATCTCCGAGGAATACACCCAGTGTACCAAGCACTGCGTAAAGGACTACAAGTGTCTGCACGACATTTACGTCATAGCGGACAATCGCATCCGTAAGAAGTGGTCCCATTCCCGGTACAGAGAAGAATCTTTCTACCAAAAGAGATCCACCTATCGTGTAGAGAAATGACGCCGGAACATATTGAGCCAGCGGTACAAATGCGTTCTTAAAGACATGTTTAATCATAATTCCCGCAGAAGAAGTACCCTTCACACGAGCCAGCTTAATGTAATCCTTATTCAGTTCATCTACCATATAACGTCTCGTCCAGAGTGCATAACTTGCGATAGATGCCAGTGACAGACATACGATCGGAAGTATACTTGTCTCTGACGGATTCCGTGTCGAATAAAGCGACGGAAGCCCGAGCACTTTCGAACCAAATGCCAACACAAGTGAGTATGACACAAGGCTTGGAACCGCATTTACAAAAATTGTGTATGCTGTTCCTACATGATCTAAGATCCGGTCTTTGTTTAATGTCTGGATAATACCGATAAGGATACCTACAAAAAGGGAAATCACAAGTGCAGTACATCCAAGTTTCATAGAAATTGTAAATTTATCGCCAATTACCGATACGACATCAACACCGTTCTGAATTCTTCTGGATTCGCCAAAATCGAATTTCAGAAGCTGCCCATAATAACGAACGAGTTGTTTCGGCATCGGATCTAACAGTCCTGCTGCCTGTAACTGCTCTTCTTTCTGCTCTGGTGTAAACTTCATTAACTGATCTTCTGTAAAGAAATAGTCTGTCGGAAGCATTCTCATCAACAGAAAAACGATCGTTACAACAATCAGGACTGTCACAACAGATTGTAACAGTCGCTTGATTGTATACTTAAACATTATTTATTAAATTCCTCTGCGAATTTCTCGTAATCTTCCGTAGTATAGGCGTCTACGGATGTCTCCCAGTTTTTATATTTTGCATTCTGCATACCATAGATTGCATGAGATACTGAGTAATCATTGATCTTTGATAACTGCCATGAAATCTCAAGGTTGTATGGGATTGTCATCGCATGTTTTAACATGTAAGCTTCTGCCTGTGCATATGCTTCATATCTTTCATCAAGATCTCCTGTAATTGCATTCGCTTTGTTTACAAGGTCTGTAAATTCTTTCCATGTAGCGATCAGTTCAGGATCTGTAGCATCGTTGATGTTTGTGTAGTTCATTGAATAGTAAGCTGTCTCTTCTCCGTATGTCTCCTGTCCGAGGAAGTTCTGCACATCACCGTAGTCAGCTCCCCATCCATTCATAACAACAGACTGAAGACTTGGATCGATAACTTCCTGAGTTAAGCTGGATACATATGTTCCGATGTTTAATTTTATATAATCATCCCCAAGACATTCTGCAAAGTTTTCCTGAAGAACTGTTGCAGAGTCAAGTGCTAACTGAGAACCAGCCGGGATATAGTAGTCCATCTCAACCGGGAATTTAACACCTTTTGCAGAGAGTTCTTCTATTGCCTGTTTCTTAAGCTCTTCTGCTTTTTCTTTGTCAAGTCTTCTCATCTTCTTGCCGTTAGACTCTGGAAGTTCGATTAATTCTTCTACTCTGTCAACGTACTCTGTACCATCTGAGAAGTATACAAGACCTTTCATTGTGTAAGCTGTATTCTCGCAGCTAAGTGGATTGATCATGTTTGCTCTCTCATAAGTTTTTGTCAGGTCAAGTCCGTAGTAGATAGACTGACGGAATGCTTCGTTTGCAATCGCTGTATTCCAGTTTGTATCATCAGATCCGTCTTCGTTCTTCTTTGCATAGTTGAATTTCATCTGGTAAGAGAATTTATTAGGAAGTTTCTCTGTCAGATAATCGTGATACTGGTTGTTCTCATCTTCGTAGATTGCTCTTAAGTTTGCTTCTGCAAGGTCGATTGTATCGATTTCTCCTGTATCATAGAGAGAGTATCCAACTGTTACGTCTTCGACCAGTTTAATTGTAACTGTATCGAAAAGTTTACAATCTTTGTCCCAGTAGCTTTCGTTCTTTGTCAGAGTCTTTGTGTTACCCTGGATGAACTCTGTTAAGATGTATGGTCCGTTGTACCATAATTTATCGATTCCTACAGATTTTACATTTTCTACACCAACTTCATCGATGAAGCCCTGAGAAATCGGGTACAGACATGCAGATACTGCTACTGTATCAAAATATGGTGTCTCTGCTATACAGTGGTAAACTACTGTATAATCATCTGGCGTTTCGATTCCTACCATCTCAAGGAATTTCGATTTGTCAAGCTTTAATGCCTCATCTGCTGAGAGTGATTTTGTATATTCACGGTATTCCTTTGCACCTTTGATCATTGAGATTGGCATAGATGTGTTGTTACCAGCATCGTTCTTGTGTGCATTCAGGATCCACTCAAGAGCTGTTACAAAGTCATCTGCAACCATGTCAGCCTTTTCATTTCCCTGCTGGTCTACCCATTTCACATCGTCTCTCATCTTAAATGTCCATGTAAGACCATTATCTTCTGTACCCCATTCTTTTGCGATACCTGCCACTAACTGTCCTTTTGGATTTGTCTCAAGGAAACCTTCGTTTGTGTTACAAAGTACGTTTAAGTCAGCTGCCATCTCCGTATTCAAAACAAATACGTTCTCCATCTCACGCTGTGGCACTTCATAAGTCACAAGATCTTTAATCTCTTCTGAAGCCCCTTTTTCGCCTTTGGATTCTTTCTTGCCACTTCCACATCCAACAGTTGTTACTGCGAGTGCAGCTACCAGTGCAAGTGCAAGCCATTTGCCTCGTTTTTTCATAACTTTCTCCTCCTTTTATAATTTATAGCATTAAAGTTATTATAATTTTTCATTGCTGCATTGTCAATAAATTTTTTCATTTTTTTGCATGTTTACGCAAAATACTTTTCCCGCTAAAATTCATCAGAATTTTCTATCTTTTTGTTGTTTTTAGTTAATTTGTATTCCATCCTATCTTTTCTTTCTCTATTCTGTGTATACATCTATCTTGTATATTCAAGTATGTATGATTTTCGCCTTTTCCATATAGTACATTTTGCACGAAAGCAAGCCTGATATCACAAGTATTTTTTAGTTCTCTTTTTTTATAAATATTCATTTTGTTTTATATTGTATCATTTTCTATATTTTTGAAAACATATCCTTTTCCGGGAGCAACATACAAATATTCCTTCCATAGTTTCAGAGAGTTTCGCAATTTTTGCAAGAAAAAATTTCTAATAATTCAAAAAACTGACTTTAAAGGGAATTTTATCTTGCTGATGTCACCCGGTTTCTTACAAAAACAGCATTCAAAATCAAACGTTTTTCTTGTCTGTCTTTCTTTTATTTGGTATTTATGATCCATTTACCAGCTAATAAAAACAAAATAATTTTCCAACAAGCTTTTGATTTATAGAAAATACAATATTTTTCAGGATGCTAAAAAAAGATTACATCTCTTATACCAAACTCAAAACATCGTTACTGCATTATATAAGGAAAGAAATCATTCTTTTTCCGTGGAATGTTTGACTCCTTATTATAAATAATATGCTGAATCTTTATACACATGCTTCTTTACAAAAAGCAGGAACTGGCTTCCATCGAAGGAACACCGACGAATCTGATCTTACTACCAAAAGGATGTCCTTTCTGTACAAAAGCATGCCATCTGCATCATACGATGGGGCAGAATGAATTTTCATTCTGCCCCATGATATCACTCAAAAGCAAGTCCTCTATTTCGCCTTTCCAATTTTTTCTTTCTTACATCATAAGGAAAACCACACATCCAATCGCTCCCACAGCCAGAAAAATCAGCCCGACTCCCGCTCTCTTTTTCCGCTTTTCTCTCTCCATTTTCATTTCTTCTGTCATTTGAAGGACCGGGTAACGCCTTCTTCCGATCAGATACATCAGAAGTCCCGCAGAATTATTGCCGTTCATTGCAAAGAACCCCCAGAACTTCGGATGTTTCAATCCCCTGCTTGCCGCATCCATTTCTACCATTTTATAGACTTGAAATACAAGCTGCACACCTCCGACAATCATGACCGCCATACAGATACTCATCATAGACATCATCGTTTTTTCCTCCTCTTTCCCATGGCACACTTAAATCTTTTTGATAATCTGATACAACAGCGCCGCCGAACTGATGATCGCCAAAATAAAAACTGCCATTAACGCAAACAGATTCTGCGGCATCCTGCTTGCAAAAATCATCAGCAGGATCAGAACGAATAGATTCACTGTTGTAATTAAAATCAACTTCTTATTACTGGATACAATATTGGTACTTTCTTCAAGATGCTCTAACATCTGCTCATCTCCTTTTAATAATTGGTCGAGACTGACCTGGTAAAGATCACTCAGCCGGATCACACTCATAATGTCCGGATAGGATTTCTCATTTTCCCAGTTAGAGATCGTCTGACGTGATACAAGAATCTCTTCTGCCACCTTTTCCTGAGTAAGCCCCGCTTCCATTCTCGCTTTTTTTAGTTTCTTGCCGATTTCCATCGTTTCCTCCTTTCCTGCCCTCATCTTTGCAGATTTTCTCTGTTTCGTCTATCAAAAGTCACAGACATCACCCTGTTTTTGCCTGTCAAAATTCTTTTACACCTCTTTTTTCCCTCTATTTTAGCATAATCTTCATTCATATGTACTTATTTCTACTCATCAAACTTTCCATGAAACAAAAAGTGTCTGTTTGACCACCTTTTCCAGTCTCAAACAGACACTCTCTGATTTTCTTATCACCTTTTCATTCTTCTAAATTTCATCTAAGCCTCTACCGTTCGTCTATGCTTGCCGCAGCTCTTAACCGCTCGCCAAACTCGCTGCTCAGTGAAATCTTTCCTATATAAAATACTTCCCCTGTTGCAAATACTTCCCAGTCATCCTGAATCTCGACTTGAAGCTTTCCGCCCGGCATATGAACCGTCACACCCGGATTTGTCATGCCAAGCTTATAGGCAACGCCTGCCGCTGCACATGCACAGCTGCCGGATGCCAGTGTATATCCGACACCTCTCTCAAAGATCTCAATCTGGATATTCTCCTGGTCAATGACTTTCAAAAGCTGTGTGTTGATCTTATTCGGGAAATATCTGGCAATCTCCGCATAATCACCGATCTTACAGACAAGCGGTTTTGAAATCTCACGCATCGGGATCACACAGTGCGGATTTCCAATCGACACACAAGTGACCGGATATAAAGTTCTTCCAAATACCATATCTTCATTGATCACTTCTCTTCGCTCTCCAGTCACCGGAATCTCATCGCTCCAGAAAGAAAGCTTTCCTGCCGAAGCGCGCAGTCTGCTTCCATCCTCATTCAGATACGTCACCTGAATCTCCCCGCCAAGTGTATAGAAGGTCACATGCTTCTTCTGGATATATCCGGCATCCTTCAAATATTTTGCAAAAATACGGTCCCCGTTTCCACTCTTCTCCGCTTCACTTCCATCCGGATTCCATACCTTCACATAAATTTTATCTTCCTGAAAAATCGGTCCTTCGAGAATTCCGTCCGATCCCATTCCAAAATTTCTGTCACAGATCATTCGGACATTCTCTTTTGTCAGTTTTAACTCATTTTTATTCGGATCAAATACAAAGTAGTCATTTCCCAATCCATGATATTTTTCCAACACAATATTCATCACTGCAACCGCTCCTCCTTTTTCTTCATCATAACAAGCATTATTCCGTAATAATATAGAAATAGTGCTTTCTATATTGCAGATATTGCTGTATAATCATCGTAACAGCTATGAATAGCAGCCGTAGTAAAATTGATTTTGCCGCTCTGCTATTACTATATGGGAGATCATTTATTGGTATGCTCTACAATCATCATTCTGAAAAATGATTTTAAGAAACATCTGACATGTACTGCACTTTCCTAGCTGAAAATAAAACGACAAGGAGACTACCTCTATGGAAACTTACGAGAAAAAAGGATACTTGTACAGTGATTTCCGCCTGTTTTACCTGACAGACACCGCTTCCAAGGAATTTGAATATCACTATCATGACTTCGATAAGATCACGATTTTTCTGAAAGGAAATGTCCAGTACACGATCGAGGGAAAGTCTTATCAGCTTCAGCCTTATGACATCGTGCTTGTCAGCCACAATGACATCCATAAACTAAACGTCCAGGATTCAGAACCGTATGAACGGATCGTCGCCTATATCGCCCCGGAATTTATCAGTACCTACCGGACAGAAGATTACGATCTCAGCGAGTGCTTTCAAAAGGCAAAAAAAGAGCGCACCAACGTACTGCGGACACACTCCCACGCAAAAAATACGCTGGTGCGTGCGGTGGACAATCTGAAACATTCTTTTTCAGACGTCGGATACGCCAATGCACTCTATCAGAAAATCCTCTTTCTGGAATTTATGATTCATCTGAACCGCGCGACCTTAAATGAACAGCTGGAATTTATGGACACAGACCACTGTAATACGAAAGTCGTGGAACTCCTTCAGTATATCAACCGAAATCTGACCACCGACCTGAATATCGATGATCTCGCTGCCAGATTTTATGTCAGCAAATATTATATGATGCGTCTGTTCAAGTCCGAGACCGGATATACGATCGGAAACTATATCAATTACAAGCGTCTGCTGCTCGCCAAAGAACTGATCGCCTCCGGACAGCCGATCACCCAGGCATGTTACGACTGCGGATTTAAAAATTATTCCACCTTCTCGCGGGCATACAAATCACACTTCGGGGAATCCCCCAGGCAGATCCGCGATACCCTCTGACTTTTTCTGTCGGTTCCGGCAATGATCCATTTCTCACTGAGAAATGATTTTCTACAATTTAATTACAAATGCCGGAACCGGTGGATGATTCGGGCGGTTATAGTATTCACTGACGATCACAAGATATTTCTTCGGATCAAGTTCTTTCAGGTATGCTAAAATCCTTTCTTTCTCTTCAAACCCGCTGTCACCGCCGCTGTAAATGCAAAGACTCATCAACCCGTCTTTTTTCAGCAGCCGCAGCCCTTCCTCGATCGCCTGCACACTCGTATCTGCCTTTGTCGCAAGCGCATGATCTCCTCCCGGCAGATAACCGAAATTAAATGTGATGCAGCTGACGGTATTTTCCCCGGCATAAGCTCCCATATGTACATGACTGTCCTGTAAAACTTCTGTCCGTTCGGAATATCCACATACCTCCATCTTTCTTCTCGTCTCCTGCACTGCCTGTTCCTGGATATCAAAGGCGATGACTCTGCCCGATTCTCCTACAAGCTCCGCCAAAAGAAGTGTATCATGCCCATTTCCCGCAGTCGCATCGATACAGAGATCCCCTTCCTGTACATGCCCTCCGATAAAATGGTGGCACCATTCTGTAATCTGATATTTTTTCATCTCTATCCCTGCTTTCCCTTTTTCAAAATTTATACATGCATTATACTATTGATCCGAAATACCGTCATCTACTTTTTGGAAAAACCATTCCAATCCCATTTAAAAGAGTCGGAATCTATGCTATGATACACATACCGATATCACTTTGCCCGTTAGCGGGGCAGAAAGGACATTTATGCAATTATACGATTTAAAGGAAACAAAAGAGCGTGTCATCCTCGTCGGCGTACAGGCAGATGACAATGAAGATACAGAAAAATCACTGGATGAATTAGAAGAACTGGCACAGACGGCCGGGGCAGAGACGGTCGGACGGATCATCCAGAACCGGGAGCAGATCCACCCTGGCACTTACGTCGGCAAGGGAAAGTTAGACGAGATCAAAAGTCTCCTTTGGGAGACAGATGCGACCGGCATCATCTGTGACGATGAGCTTTCGCCTGCACAACTTGGAAATCTTCAGGATGCACTGGATACAAAGGTCATGGACCGTACTTTGATC
Source organism: uncultured Lachnospiraceae bacterium (assembly GCA_900546325.1). Classification (GTDB taxonomy): domain Bacteria; phylum Bacillota; class Clostridia; order Lachnospirales; family Lachnospiraceae; genus Faecalimonas. The sequence goes on from URCR01000001.1 coordinate 67,142, forward strand.
ATCCTTGACATTTTTGCAGAGCGCGCCTCTACCAATGAAGGGAAGATCCAGGTGGAACTTGCACAGCTGAAATACCGACAGTCCCGCCTGGTCGGCCTTGGGAAATCCCTTTCCAGGCTCGGCGGCGGAATTGGCACAAGAGGACCCGGAGAGAAAAAGCTGGAGATGGATCGCCGTCTGATCAAAGGCCGGATCGCCCAGTTAAACCGGGAGTTAAAAGATGTCAAACGCCACCGGGAAGTCACCCGGGAGCAGCGGAGCCGCAATCATATCCCGGTCGTTGCCATCGTAGGCTATACAAATGCAGGCAAATCGACACTGTTAAACCGTCTGACCGGAGCCAGTGTGCTTGAGGAGGACAAGCTGTTTGCCACTCTGGATCCGACAACCAGAGGTCTGAAACTGCCAAGCGGTCAGGAAGTGCTTCTGACGGACACAGTCGGATTTATCCGAAAGCTCCCTCATCATCTGATCGAAGCCTTCAAAAGTACATTGGAAGAAGCGAAATATGCGGACATGATTCTGCATGTGGTCGATGTTTCCAATCCGCAAATGGATGAACAGATGTATACGGTCTACGAGACACTGCAAAATCTGGATGTCAAAGACAAGGTTGTCATCACCGCTTTCAATAAGCAGGACCGACTGACAGAAGTTCCAATCATCCGCGATTTCAAGGCAGATCACATCGTAAATATCTCTGCGCGGACCGGTCAGGGACTGGATGATCTGCAGTCTGTCATCGAGCAGATCCTGCGCGAACGAAAGATTGAGATTTCAAGAACCTATTCTTATACCGATGCCGGGAAGATCCAGCTGATCCGGAAATACGGAGAACTTCTGGAAGAAGACTACCGGGAAGACGGCATCTTTGTCCACGCGTTTGTGCCAGAAGAACTTTATGGAAAAATAGAAGGCAGGGAGTAATCTCCACTGCCTCTGCTTTTCTATCTTGTCCGCAGAAATTCTGCTTCTTTCTTTGCCGCTTCATCATCCGGGTATTTTGCAATATATTCTTCCACCTTCGCCTTTGCACTCTCCCAGTCATACAGCTTTTCATAGGCGGCAATCTGATTGAACTCCATCTCCTGTGTCAGTTCTGCACTGTTTCCTTCTAACTGCAGCCCAAGATTATAGTGATTCAAAGCACTCTGATAATCACCGGTCTGCATCTCACAGGAAGCAAGCAGATTGTAGAGTGTTCCCGTCTTCTCTGCCCCTGCGTCCAATGCCTTCTGAAATGCATTTCTCGCCTCTTCATACTTCTGTTGTTCCCAGTAAACAAGCCCCATTCCGCGGTATGCCTCTGCCTGCTCCTTCCCGGACTTTGCTTCCTTTTGAAAAATCTCCAACGCCTCGTCATATTTTTTCTGTTCGAACAGTTCCATCCCTTCCTCCGTCGGCCTGGTACATCCAGCAGAAAATAAGAGCATACATATCAACACACCCAGTAACCAGTTTTTACTTTTCAACACAATTCCTCCCTGATCCATTATTTTTTCACATTCATGCAGACATGCTGTGGATGTCACTATCCCGGATATTTCAGCAGACACAGTGCATTGAACAGAGTGACCAGCATAATGACCACATCTGCGGTGATCGCCGTCCACATGGAGATCAGTCCCGTCGCCGCCAGTGTCAGCAAAATCAGTTTCATGCCGATTGACAGCACTGCATTCTGCCGGATCGCTCCGATCGTCTCCCGTGCGATCCTGAGGATAACAAGAATCATCGACGGGTCATCCTCCATCAGGACGATATCTGCCGCCTCCACCGCCGCAGCTGCTCCAAGTGTTCCCATTGCAATTCCAATATCCGCCCGCTTTAATACCGGAGCATCATTGATGCCGTCACCGACATACACCAGTTTCTCATCTTCCTGCTGGGAATCGATAAACTCCTCCACCTTCTCAACCTTTTCCGCCGGAAGCAGATTGGTATAAATGTGATCCATATTCAACAACTTGCCAACGGCTCTTCCGACAATCTCATTATCCCCGGTCAGCATGACCAGTTCTTTGTGATACCGCCTCTTCAAAATATCCATCGTCTCTCTTACTTCTTTTTTCAGTGTATCTCCGATCACGATATATCCTGCATAAATCCCGTCCAGTGCAACATACACGATCGTCCCTGCTGCCCGCACTTTCGGAACGACAATCCTCTGTTCCCTTAAAAGCTCCCGGTTTCCTGCGTATGCTGCTTTCCCGTCGATCACCGCATAGATTCCCTGCCCGGGGATCTCCTGAACGACCTCGATCCGTTGTTTTTCAATTTCCTTTTTGTACATTTTCTGAAGTGACATGGAAATCGGATGGTTGGAGAAGCACTCGATATATGCCGTCAGCTCCAGAAGTTCTTCCTTCGTCATCCCTTCCGGATGGATTTCTCTTACCTCAAACACACCTTCTGTCAGTGTTCCGGTCTTGTCGAACACAAACGTATCTGCCTTCGTCAGAAGTTCCAGCTGGTGACTGCTCTTAATCATCACACCCTGACGAGCCGCAGCACCGATTCCCCCATAAAATGTCAGTGGAATCGAAATGACAATCCCCCACGGACATGCCACGATCAGAAAGGTAAGGGCGCGGTAGATCCAGGTGTACCAGTCTCCTTCTGCAAATGTATTTGGAGGCACCACTGCCAGAAGAACTGCCGCCAGCATTACGATCGGTGTGTAGATCGATGCAAATTTTGTGATCGTCCGTTCGCTGTCTGTCTTTGTATCATTGGCTTTTCGCACCATCGCCATAACTTTTGCCGCTGTGGAGTCCTCATACTTCTTCACAACTTCTGCTTCCAGCGCCCCGGTCAGATTGATGCTTCCACTGTATATCATCGTTCCGGGCACAACAGTCTGCGGAAGGGATTCCCCTGTCAGCGCCTTGGCATCGACCATACTTTCCCCCGATAATACCCGGCTGTCCACCGGAATCCGCTCTCCCGGGCGGATCATAATGATATCTCCGCACTCCAGCTCTGACGGTTCCACCTGTACTTCCTGTTCATGACTCTTGCGGTTGGCAAATTCCGGGGCAATGTCCATCATGTTTGCAATGGATTTCTTTGACCGATAAAGCATGACTTCCTCAAGAATCGAACCAATCTGAAACAGCAATAAAACTGCAATTCCCTCTACATACTGAAAAATGAGAAAAGAGCATGCTGTCGCAGTGAGGATCAGCAGGTATTCATTAAAAATCCGCTTCTTCCAAACACTTCGCACGGTCTTTTCCACCACACCGGCTGCGATCACCATGTAGGTCACCGCAAATAAAATAACTTCCTGCTGCAGCGTAAGGTTCATTTTCTTCAAGGACACTAACTCCCAGAAAAACGCTGCCGCCCCAATTCCTGTCAGTAGTATATTTCTTCTGACTGCTCTGATTCCTGTCACTTCCTTCTCTCCTCTTACTCCCGGATATGCTCCATTCCCTGATTCATAATTGTCTTGATATGACTGTCCGCCAGAGAATAAAACACCGTCTTTCCTTCTCTTCTGTTTGTCACCAGCTTCATCTGCTTCAAGATACGCAGCTGATGTGAAATCGCAGACTGTGTCATCTGAAGTACCTGCGCCAGGTCACAGACACACATCTCCGACTGAAACAACACATAAAGCATCTTAACTCTTGTCAGATCTCCAAACACTTTAAAGAAATCCGCAAGTCCCTGCAGTTCTTCTTCTTCCGGCATGTGATCTTTTACCTTGGCCACCGTCTTTTCATGAACATGCTTCAACTCACACTGTTCCACTTCTACTTCATCTATTTTCTTCATTTTCCTATACCTCTCCTTCAATATGTTTCATTATCGTTCACTTCGATTTTGTTTGTCAATACCTTTCTTACAATTCCCGGCAGGATTTCACAATCTAGAATCACAATCCAGAAGAAAATCACCGTCAAAACATTTCCTTTGAAAAAAAGGAAGCGCTGCTTACATGGATCCCCATTTTGCAGCACTTCCTTCCGAAACTCCTTCATGATATTCCCATTTTTTCCGGATCACCATGACCTTATTCCGATACGTTCCTATTTCTTCCTATATAAAATGCGGATAGAATTCAATACACAGATCATCGCAACTCCCGTGTCAGCAAACACTGCCAGCCACATATCAGCAAATCCTGCCAGTCCAAGTACCATCACAACGATCTTTATAACAAGCGCAAAAATGACATTCTGCTTTGCAATGCGGTTTGTGCTGCGGGCAATCTCCAGTGATGCCGGGATTGCCTCCATCGATGAAGTCATAAATACAACATCTGCCGCTTCAATGGCCGCATCGGCTCCGCTTCCCATCGCTGCTCCCACATCTGCCCCCGCCAGTACCGGGGCATCATTGATTCCATCTCCGACAAACATCACTGCGCCGTCCTGCTCTCTGATCTTGGTCAGTTCTCCCAGTTTTTCTTCCGGGAGAAGTCTTGCATGCACTTCATCAATACTGGTCTGTTCTGCCACTGCTTCCGCGCTCTCCTTCGCATCTCCGGTCAGCATTGCGGTGCGTATTTTCTGCCGTTTCAATGCCTGTACGGCCAAAACTGCATCTTTCTTGATCGTATCCGAGATCACAAGAAATCCTGCGAAGTCTCCGTCAACTGCAACAAGTACTTCTGTTCCATACACTCCCTTCGGACAGCCTGACAGATCTACCTGATACTGTTCCATCAGCTTCTGATTTCCACAGAGGATCCGTCTGCCTTCCCAAACTGCCTCGATTCCTTTTCCGGAAATCTCCGTAATCCGCTCCGGATCCGGGACAGTAAGTTTTTTCTCTTCTGCTGCCATCATAATGCTCGTTCCGATCGGATGCGTGGAGTTTTTCTCACAGACTGCGGCAAGACGAAGCAGTTCCTCCTCTTTCACTCCATTCGGCACACACTTCTGCACAACAAAATTTCCTTCTGTGATCGTTCCCGTCTTATCCATGACGACCGTCTTCACACTTTGCAGTGCCTCAATGGCAACACCACCCTTAAATAAGATTCCTCTCTTAGAGCCTGCTCCGATTCCTGAGAAAAATGCAAGCGGCACACTCAGCACAAGCGCACATGGGCAGCTGATGACTAAGAAGGTCAGCGCCGTGTACACCCAGTAATTCCAGTTTCCTGTCACAAGTGACGGAATGATGGCCGTCGCCAGTGCCAGCGCCACGACAAACGGTGTATAAACTCTCGCAAATCTGGTAATGAACTTATCGATTTTCGGTTTGCTCGCAGCCGCATGTTCCACAGAGTCAAGAATTCTTGTGACCATGGAATCTTCCAGCACCTTTTCCACCTGCATCTTCAGCAGCCCTGACGTATTGACACATCCAGATACCAGCACATCTCCTTTTCCTACTTTGACCGGAACCGGCTCTCCGGTTACCGGGGAGGTATCAATCCGGCTCTCACCTTCCACCACAACACCGTCTAACGGAATCCGGTCTCCCGGGCGAACAAGGAGAATGTCTCCGATTTGTGCCTGCTCTGCCGGAATCACTTCTGTCACTCCGTTTTCTTCCCTGTTGACCACCTCCGGTCTTAAATCAACCGCACTCATGATCTGTCCGCGGCTCTTCTCCACCGCGATATGTTCAAACATCTCCCCAATCCGGTAGAACAGCATCACGCCGACCGCTTCCGCATACTCCTGAATTGCAAACGCGCCAAGTGTTGCGATACTCATCAGGAAATTTTCATCCATCATTCTTCCCTTACCGATATTTTTCCCTGCAGTAAGAAGAATCTCCCATCCCAGCGACAGATAAGAAAGCACAAACAAAATGGTGGAGAGCATTCCATACTTCTCTTTTAACAACATTCCCGCAAGAAACAATCCTGCTCCTGCCAGAATTTCAACACGCTCTCTCTTCTGCGCTCTCGCTTTTTCCTGCTCCTCGTGCGCTCTTTTTTTCTTTTCTTCCTGTTTGTTTCCGGACTCCCGCTTTCTTACGATCACTTCCGATTCAATCGAGGCACAGATCTTCTGGTATTCCTCGATCAACTCCTTGTCACCTTCCGTGATGACCTGAAGCTGATTAGTCGCAAAGGTGATCGTCGCCTCCTTTACCTCAGGCAGTGCCTGAATCCTTGCTTCCATCTTGGAAGCACAGTTCGCTCAGCCAAGATGATCAAGAATATAAGTCTGTCTTTTGCCCTTGATTCGGGATGAAATTGTTTTCTCTCTGACATCTTCATTTTCTCTTATATGGTGGGAATGTTCATGTTTATGATGGTGTCCTCCACAGCCACAATCTTCTCCATGTCCATGATGGGAATGCCCGTGTCCACAATCATGATCTTTCTCACCATCTTCATGTTCGTGTTCATGCTCATGTTCGTGCTCACAATCATGAGCTTCCTTATGATGTCCATGTCCGCAGTGACAATGTTCCTCACATATTCCATGTTCATGTGCACAGCTTTCCCCGTGCTCTTTGTATGCTCTATCTTCAGCAAAATCTTTTCTCTCTTCTGCTCTACTCTCTTTTTCTTCTTTCATTTGCTAATTCCTCCCTTCAACATATGAATGACTGTTCATATGTTCATATAAACATTTTTCCGCTATTTTGTCAATACTTATCGCCTATTTTTTTTATTTCATTTCTGCTTTTTTGATTTTTGCCGGCATCATCTGTTAGTAAAAATCGAAAAAAGCAGTCAGTCCGAAGACCAACTGCTCGTATCTCATCTGATTTTCCAAATTTCTGCAGATTTATTTCTGCAATTCTTTTTGAATCAGTGTTATCACCTCATCTAAGGCAACTTCATTATTCTCTGCTGCTGTTCTGGCACGGAATTCTACCTTGCCCTCTTTGATACCTCTGCCGACGGTAATACGATATGGAATCCCGATCAGTTCCATATCTTTGAATTTTACACCCGGACGTTCTTTTCGATCGTCCAGAAGCACATCAATCCCTTCTTTTTTCAACGCCTCATACAGTTTATTTCCAATACGCATCTGCTCTTCATCTTTATTGGATACAACGACCACTGCAACCTCAAACGGCGCGACACTTGCCGGCCAGATAATTCCAGCCTCGTCATTGTGCTGTTCTACGATCGCCGCCATACAGCGTTCCAATCCAAAACCATAGCAGCCCATCTCCACCGGATGAAGTTTATTATCCACATCCTGATACTCCAGCCCGAGTGTCTTTGCATATTTTGTTCCAAGCTTGAACGTATTTCCAACTTCGATTCCCTTGCAGAATTTTAACGGCTTTCCGCAAACCGGGCAGATATCTCCCTCATGCACCTGTGCAATATCCGCAATGGTCTCCACTGTAAAATCCTTCCGATTTACATTGACAATATGATGGTCTGTTTTATTTGCTCCAACAATGAAGTTCTTCATATTTGTCACTTCACGGTCCATGATGATCGGGCATTCCAATCCAACCGGTCCTGCAAATCCAACCTTTGCGTGTGTAACTCGTTCCACTTCCTCAAAAGGTGCAAGTTCCATTTCATTTGCCTTTAGAAGTTTCAGTACCTTCGTTTCATTCAGTTCTCGATTTCCTTTTAAAAGAAATGCCATTGTTTTTCCATCTACAGTATAGATCAATGTCTTCACAAACTCATTTACAGACTTATCAAAAAATGCAGCGACCTCTTCCATCGTGCGTGCATCCGGTGTTTCCACAACCTCCATCGCCTGTTCTTCTTCATCTGACGGCACGCCCGCATCAATCACCTCTGTAATTTCCAGATTACTTGAGAAATCACAGCCGTCACAGGTGACAATCACATCCTCACCGATATCCGTAATCGCCTGAAATTCCTCGGATAAAGAGCCGCCCATAGCTCCTGTATCTGCTTTTACAATCTTGTAGTTTAACTGACAGCGCTCCATGATATTCTGATAGGCATGAAACATTTTCATGTAAGATTCGTGCAGACCGGCTTCATCAACATCAAATGAATAGGCATCCTTCATAATAAACTCACGCACACGGATCAGACCATAGCGAGGTCTTGTCTCATCTCGGAATTTCGTCTGAATCTGATACAGGTTATAAGGGAAATCCTTATAGGAGCTTCCCTTCATCATAGCTGCCATTGTAAACAGCTCTTCATGGGTCGGACCGAGAACATAATTTTTTTGATAACGGTCTTTTAAGGCAAACATGTTAGATCCAAAAGCCTCTCTGCGCCCGCTTTTCTCATAAATTTCTTCCGGGATCATAGCCGGCATCAACAGTTCCTGCGCTCCTGCGGCATCCATTTCTTCCCGCACGATCTCTTCTATCTTTTTCAGGACACGTTTTCCCATCGGCATGATCATATAGATCCCGCTGCTGCTTTTTTTGATCATTCCTGCCCGCACCAATAAATTTCCGCTTGTACTATCTTCTTCTTTTACATTTTCCCGCAGTGTATAAAAATACGAATTACTTAACTTCATATATCTCCCTCCTCCAGTAATCAATTGTTCAATTACTGCATTTGAATCTATTATAGCAAAACTGAGCTTTGAAATCCACCTCTGTCTATGTGTAAGTTTTCATTTTTTTCCAGCAGTACCGAAAGTGCGGGAACCATCTGTTCAAAAAATGTCATTGAATCATCTCCATTGAAAATGAAAACACGGCCACTAACAAGAAAAACATGGAAAGGAGTTCCACACGAATATCCCTGTATAGGAACACTTCCCGACCATATTTTTCATTCTTGAATACCCAAATCTCTTTTCCAATCTTTTTTCTTCCCGCGGTAAAATCAGGCATCCATGCGCTGTATAGTGCTGCTTTTGACCGATTTTTATTCGATAGGCGTGTTTCTTATTTTCTACTGTCTGACCGGAAAGTTATGGATGACACATTGTGAAAATGTATATCTGATCGTCTTTGTAAACAAACATGATTTTTATAGGAATAGACGATATTGTCATTTGATTTATACGGTGTGTATGATATGATATTTCTATATCTATTTCTTAGAAAAGGAAAGGAGCACTCTATGAATCCTCAAAATCTTTCTCATTCTTACGCGGTAAGAAAATTGACGGAACAAGACCTTCCCCGGCTGCTAACTCTCTGCGAGCAAAATCCTCAATATTATCGACACTGTCCTCCTGATGCCAGTCTTTCTTCCCTTCAAGAAGACATGACGGCGCTTCCACCTCAAAAGACAGTGGATGACAAGTATTATATTGGCTTTTTCGATGGAGATACTCTTATTGCTGTTATGGATCTGATCTTACAGTACCCGAATGAAGAAACCGCTTTTATCGGATTTTTTATGGTAAATGCCAAAAATCAAGGCTGTGGAATTGGCTCACAGATTATTTCCGAAGTATTTTCTTATTTGAAACAGTCCTTTTCTTCTGTGCGCCTCGGTTACGTAAAGGGAAATAAACAGGCAGAACAGTTTTGGAAAAAGAACGGACTGGATCCGACCGGAGTTGTCACAGAAGAAGAGCTTTATGATATTGTTGTGATGGAGCGGCTTCTATAGTCTCTTTTACAAATACTCTGCAACAAATCTTTCACAGACTGTTTTTCTTTTACAAAACTTTAACTCTGCAATCCGTTTTTGCTGAAAGGAGTGTGCCCCCATGCATAATCTCTCCCTCTTTTACCTTTTATGGGGAAAATATTTTTTTATTCTCGGAATGTTATTTCTGATTGATATCCTCGCCGTGATGATCAAATATTTCAGACATCAGCCACCTTTTGTCTCTCAAGGACAGAAAATCCTTTTCACGTTCAAGGTTTTGGGGACAATTCCATTTTTCTTCGGGTACCTGCTCTTTGTCTTTCTCTCAGATGATCCCCGGCTCTTTGAAGATTTGCTGGACGGTTTCCTCGATTTTTTTGTGCTGCTTACGCCTGCAGCCGTCATCGGATTTGTCCGCTACAAAACGGTACGAAAACAAAAAGAGCAGGAACTTCTGTCACCGTCCTCCTATAAGATCCAGAGTGATCCCGTTTTTTTCTGGATTTTTGTTATCGCACTCCCTTTTATAGGCGGCTTCCTGCTCTTCTGCCTGATCCGCCGCGAAGTCTGGTGGGTATGCCTGACATTGTCTCTCTTTTTTGCGCTGGATCTGATCGGCACACTCAATCTGGGGTTCTGGAAAGTAGAAGTCCATGGTACGCAAATTACTTACCGCTCTACCTTTGGCAAAGTTCGTACCTATACCTTCTCCGACATTACAAAAGGAGTCTACAAGAAAAGCGGCGCATTCCGGGTATATATCGGTGATCAGCGTATTTTTACATTCGATGACAATATGGATTTCTCCTTATTTCTCCGGCAAATGAATGAGATGCATATTCTGATTTTCCGTGCCTCAGAAGCAGCCGCACTGAAACAGAAGGAAAAGGAAGCAAGAAAAAAGAAAAAACGGCTGGAACAGATCCGCCGTCAAAAAATGCACACTACAAAGCAGAACGCATCTTCCCCATCCAATCGGAAATAGAAACATACAAAAAGGAGGTGTACTCATTGTCATCCAGACAACAACATGATTCTGATTATCTCGAAAATCAGACCGTCTTGCTCCAGAAAGAGCAGTTGAACAAACAAAATACACGGAGTGTCCACCTTGTAGCAACGGGAAAGTTTTTGGAACGGTCTTTCTTCATGCTTGCAGCAGCAGGCATATTCCTCCTTCTTCTGGAAGGCGGGCAGGTACACCACGACTGGGCAAAGATTCTGCTTTTTATCATTTCCATCGCTGTGCTGCTTTCTCTGATTTTCAGTGTTGCCTTATTATATTCCTCGGATGCTCTGCATCATTGCTTTTGGAAATGTCCGGAATGCGGCGGTGATCTTCCGCTTCTGACCATGCCGCGGACATTTTTAACCAAACAGAGATCTGTACAGAATCCTGCCCTCTATGATCTGTGTGTAAAAAAGCAGATACGATGCGTACGCCTTCCCGGAAGTAATCTTCTGATTCCTTCCCGCTGCCCACACTGTGGTGAAAAATTCTGGACATCCCCAAAAAACGTAACTGGCACTGATGCTTCTCTCTCATAATACGAAAGGACTGATCTTCCATGCAAAAAATATCCGCCGGAGTTTTTAAAAATTTTTCCCGCTTCTTTTTCCTTCTCGGAACACTCTGCGCCTTTTTTTCTTTGTTTGCTGTCGCAGAAAAGAAAGCAGATACCTTTTTTCTGTTCTTTCTTTTTGGATTTTTCGCCATATATTCCGGAGTATCCACACTTCGTACTTCCAGACATTTTTCCATACAGTTTACAGATGATACCCTGACCATTTGTCGCAAAAGCTCTATGTGGACCAAGAAAAAAGGAAAGTTCATGGATACATGGATATCCGATGGCAACTGGAAGTTTCGCACAGATTCTTTCCTTTTCACTGAGATTTCCACCTATGACCTTACACGCAGCATTTTCCCATCCACTTCAGAATTGCCGCCTTCTCTGGAATATTATCATTCCCACAATGGCGCTCTTTCTGTTGACTGCGAAATCCTGTTTTTCTTAAAGGATGGCAGGCAGATTCCATGTCCACTGGAATACTATACAAAAAGGCAAGTGCAAATACTCTTTACTGTGATACAAGAAAAAACCGGAATTTCTCCATCCAAACAACTTGGCAGCATCTTTCATCATCGGCGTTCATCTGTTGGATTTCCACGATAAAACCGCCATGTTAATTTGCGTTGCTTGCCTTTTCTTTCCCTGATTCTTATACTGGCAATAGAACATCAATCTACACATGAAAGGAGACTTCTATATGCTAGGAGATCAAATTAAAAAATATCGAAAAGAGAAGAAAATGAGTCAGGAGGAACTGGCAATCCCACTGAATGTGGTCCGGCAGACCGTATCAAAATGGGAAAATAATCTCTCTGTACCGGATGCCGAACTGCTGATCCGTCTCGCAGAAGTGTTAGAGATTTCTGTCGCAGAACTGCTTGGGACAGACGAACAGCAGCAGCCCGCATCCCTCTCTGCTGAAACTCTTGGTGCAGAACTGGCTCGTCTCAATGAAGAGCTTGCCAGACAAGTGCAGGAACGCTCTCTTTCTTCCCGCGCCGAGCAAAAACGGAATCTGATCCTCTTTTTCTCGATGCTTTCCATGCTCTTTGGACTGATCATCGACAATCCCATTGTTTCCGTTTTACTGACCTCCGCCTGCCTTCTGACAGCAGTCATCATTCTGTACCGAAATACTGCTCTGCTCACCCGCACGACAACTTCTGCCAAGAAGCTCGGCGCTGTTCGGATCACAACCCTTTTTAACATCGCCATCCTCGCTGTCTGTGTGACCGTTTGCGTGCTGTCAGAGATGGGAATCCTTCCTTTTTCCGATGGTGACGGGAAATTTTTTGCAATGCTGCTTGTATCTGCCATTATCCTTTTTACCGGCATGATATCGACAAGACTTCCCTTCAACAGACATACCGGATTGAGACTTCCGTGGACCGTACACGACGAAGATAGCTGGAATGTGGCTCATCGTGTACTTCACGACCTGTCCATCCCGATCGTATTTCTCTATCTCGGCTGTACGCTGACTGTCCCGGATTTTGAGACCGTCACACTGTGTGCAGTAGGACTTTGGATCGGTATTCCCGCTGTGATCTCCGGCGTTTTTTTCTGGAAAAAGATGCATGGCCGCTAAAAAAGAACAACTTCCAAAAAAGAGTTCTGCTTCCCATTGCATGATTCCATTTCCCGCTGCATCCTGTTACAATAAAACAGAAAAATATTCTATTAGATATATGAGGAGGTTTTGTACCTATGACACAACTGCAATCGGACCATTCCAACAATATAAAACTCAGACCTTACACCCCCGAAGACTGTGAAGCCATCAGCCGTCTTTTCTATGAAACAGTCCACACCGTCAACGCAAAAGACTACTCCAGACAGCAGCTGGATGTGTGGGCAACCGGATCCGTAGATCTTGCTGCATGGAATGAATCTTTCCTTGCACATACAACCTTTGTCGCTGTCGATGGAGAAACGATTACCGGATTCGGCGATATTGATTCCTCCGGTTATCTGGACCGACTCTATGTCCACAAAGATTATCAGGGAATCGGTATTGCCACTGCGCTCTGCGAGAAGCTGGAAGCATCTGTGGAAAACGCGGCAGTTACCACACATGCCTCCATCACCGCAAGACCATTTTTTGAGCGCCGGGGATACCTTGTGAGGAAAGAACAGCAGGTGAAGCGTCAGGGAATCCTACTGACCAATTATGTGATGGAAAAGCAGCTTTCTCCCCTCTTTCCTGCAAAAAAATAAGACTGCGGTCATTCCAAAAAAACGCTAAAAAGTCTAAAAAAATACAACCTCCCAACGTGTACTTCCCATTCACTCCAGAGGTTGTATTTCTATATTTATATTCTATTGAAAGCAATGCTCAATCGTATTTCACTCCGCTTTTCTTCGAATCCATTTGCCATAGATCCACTCAAGAATCGCCGTTTCTCCGATCATCACCGAATAAATTCCCGTAAGCCCCCATCTTCTGCTCGCGCCAAGTACAGCACCCCCTGCAAGAACCGTCCCAACTGCAGTGTACAGAAATACCTTCCGTTCCCATCCACTCCCCTGCAGATAAGTCAGAAACACCTGATATGGAATCCGGATCAGTGTAAGTACAAACATCAGATATAAAAATGGTACTGCCATCTCCGTAACTCCCCGGTCAGTAACCACGCTTCCAAGTAGCGCTTCCCGAAACACCCCACAGAGCAGACAGAGACTTCCGGTCACGGCAAAGGCCGCACACTGCCCGACTCTCAAATAGATTTTTGTTTCTTTCCGGTTGCCGACCGCCCGGCTCTGCAATGCACAAGTCTGTGCAGCCGAAGCGTATGCAACTACCGGAAGGCCGATCACCCCGTATACAATGTCCACCAGTTTATAGACTGCCATCTGCTCTGTCCCAAGGCGTGCTGCTGCTCCTTGCACAATCAGGACAAAAATGGTACTTTCAAACAATTCCTGCCCAAACAGTGCCGGATAACTCCATAAGATCCTTTTTACCGGCTCTTGAATATTTCCCGTTCTGGCACAGCGCACTCTGTAATATGGTATCTGATAGACAAGCAAGCCACAGCCAAGCCCGGTCACACTTCCCCATGCTGCTCCTGCCACTCCCATCCCGGGAAATCCTGCTTTTCCATAGACAAGCACAATATCAAAGAACAGATTGACAATGATAGACACTCCGGTAGCATATACGCCGATCTTTGTATTATAACGATTCCGGAAATACACTGCATATTGAAACCAGATCATATTTTGTAAGACAGTGATCGATGCCGGATAAAAATAGGAAAGCAGTTCTTCCAGATCACGCCCGGAAACTGTATAGATGTTTCCGAAGAACCATCTGCCGCCAAGGAGACTTACCAGTACGAAACCGCCTCCTATCCCCGCTGCCAATAACTTTGCTGCCGCAAAGGTCTGTTCCAGCTTACCATACTCCTGCCTTCCGGACAGTTCTGCCGCAAGGATATGAAATGCCGAGGACAAGATTCCAAGCGCCCCGGTAATCGTATAGAGGATGGATGCCGCCATTCCCACAAGTGCGAAACCTTCTACAGAATAGTGCCCCACGATCGCCTCATCAAAAATTTCAAATACACTGGCAAGTGCATAATTCATCAAAATCGGAACTGCCATCCGATGAATCTGCATCATTTCTTTTCGATATTTCATTTTTATTTCTCCCTGATGATTATTTTTCTTAAAAATTCATTCCGGGAGAATCTACCTGTACAGCCTATTCTCCCAATAGGCTGCGATCATCCGCCTGATACATTCTGATCCCTCTCTTCTTTCTGTTTTCATTTTAATATTTACTTTATTTTCTTAATAAGACTTGATTGCGGATTTTTTCTCTTCCCTGCTGTCTTCCACCGCCTTTGAGACTGCCTCGTTAAAGGTCGGATGTGCACGCATCGCATACATCAGCTGTCTGGATGTCAATCCATTTGCGATCGCCGTCGCCAGCTCCCCGATCATATCCGTTGCCCGCTGACACATGATCTGTGCACCGAGCAGCACATCACTGTCTGCGGCAAACAGCACTTTAATAAAACCGACTTCCTCTTTCGATAAGATTGTCTGTCCGTTGGCATCCATCCGGTAACGTCCGCAGCGTACCGGGATCCCCTTCTTTTCTGCCTCTTCTTCGGTCAGTCCGACCGTGGCGATCTCCGGATTCAGATACAGACAGTTCGGAATGATCGACATGGATACAAACAGGCAGCTTGGCACGATTGATAAGATGACCGACGGCTCCAAATTGTTCATGCGCTCCACAACGTATTTTGCCTGGGCAGAAGCGACGTGGGCAAGCTGCACCCCGCCGATCACATCCCCGATCGCATAGATTCCCGGAATATTTGTCATGAAAAATTCATTGACAAGCACTTTGCCGTGATCCATGCGGATCTTCAGTTCCGGTGCGAACAATCCTTCTGTATAAGGATCTCTCCCCACAGACACAAGCACTGCGTCCGCCGAGAGAACCTGCTTTTTCCCATCCGACATCAGGTGACAGCTGACACCGTCCGCCTCTTTCTCAAAGCGCTCCAACAGACTTTTCTTGTATACACGGATTCCGCGCCCTACTAAAATCTTTTCCAAAGCTTCCGCAAATTCCATGTCCATCGACGGAAGCAGCCGCTCTCCCAGCTCTATGACCGTCACCTCTGCTCCGAGCGCCTGGAATACTGTGGCAATCTCCAGCCCGATGACACCGCCTCCCACAACAACCAGTCTGTCATAGCATCTGTCATTTGCCTGAAGCAGTTCCTCGCTTGTCATCACTTCCGGCAGCTCCTCCCCAGGAAGTCCAAGTCTCCTCGGGGCTGCGCCGGAGGCGATCAGAATCTTATCCGCCTCATAGACAACTATATCTGATGTATGTACCGGATCAACGTCTGACATCCCACAGCCAAAATCACCGTTCCCCTTGCGTGCTTTCTTTACGGCCACGCGCTTGTCTGCCTGCACCTGTGCAGTTCCCTGCACAAAGGTAACACCGAGTCTTGCGAACTCTTCCTCGATTGCGTTTCGCATTTCCACGACAGACTCTTCCTTGTAATGGTATAACTTCTGCATGTCAAATCCGATTTCTTTTGCGTAGAGACCGAATTTTTCGCATTCCTTCATATCCTTGTAAATTGTGGAGGCATGCAGCAGTGCCTTAGTCGGGATACATCCTCTGTTCACACAGGTTCCCCCTGCTTCTTTCTTCTCTACGACAAGCACCTGCATTCCCCGTTTTGCCGCCTCAAGCGCCGCTACATATCCCCCCGGTCCGGCGCCAATGATCAGCAGATCATACTTTTCCATCGTTGCTTTCCTCTCTTTCCCACATGTTTCAATCCTGCTCGATCTTATCAATCTGCCAGTCGATCGGAGCCACTCCGTTTGCTTCTAAAAATGCATTTGTCTGGCTAAACGGTCTGCTTCCGAAAAATCCGCGGTAGGCGGAGAGTGGGCTTGGATGCGGTGCTTCCAGGATCAGATGTTTCGGATTATTTAACATCGCTTTCTTTGTCTGTGCCGGTCTTCCCCACAAGATAAATACGATCGGGCGGTCCTGCTCGTTGAGCACCTTGATCGCCGCATCTGTAAATTCCTCCCACCCGATTCCCCGGTGAGAATTTGCCTGATGGGCACGCACTGTCAGAACTGTATTCAGCATCAGTACACCCTGTTTCGCCCATTTGACAAGGTATCCGTGATTTGGGATCTCGCATCCGAGATCGTCATGCAGCTCCTGATAAATATTCACCAGTGACGGCGGAATATCCACTTCCGGTTTTACCGAGAAGCAAAGTCCATGTGCCTGTCCCACATTGTGATACGGGTCCTGCCCTAAAATGACTACTTTCACTTCATTTAACGGCGTCAGATGAAATGCATTGAACACATCATCTGCCGGCGGAAAGATCTGTCTTGTCCGGTATTCCTGATTGACCGTCTCAAATAATCTCTTATAATATGTTTTCTTAAACTCTCCCTGTAATGCTTCTAACCAAGCTCCACTGATTGCCGGCATATTTTTTCCCTCCTGCTTTTCCAACTTTTCTTTTGTTCTTTCCTTTTTTCTATCGCTATTTCATATCCAGCTCGAACCAGAATGCTACCCCATTGTCATAATTTTCCACTCCGAATTTCTGCTGGAAGGACTCCATGATCGCCTTGACGATGGAAAGCCCGATTCCGTTTCCGCCGTACTCCCGCGAGTGCGCCTTATCCACTTTGTAAAACTTATCCCAGATCCGCTCTACATCTTCCTGCGGGATGGATTTTCCGGTATTGAATACGGAAATATGCGCTTTCTCTCCGGCCTGTGTCACCTTAATCTCAATAATTCTCTCTCCATCTACATGGTGGATCGCGTTGCTGATATAATTTCTCAATACCTGCTCTGTCTTAAATTCATCTGCCCACACATAGATCTCTTCTTGCATCTTCAGGCTCACTTTCGCCCCCGCCTGCTGAATCAGGATCTCACAGCTTTGCAGTACCCCCCGGATCAGCCCCGCCAGATCAAATCTTGTCATGGACAGTCCGTCATCGCCGGATTCCAGCTGATTTAATGTCAGCAGATTTTTCACCATCTGATTCATCTTATTTGCCTCGTCGATGATGACGTCACAGTAGAATTCCATGCTCTCCGGATCATCATGGATTCCTTCTTTCAGCCCTTCTGCATACCCCTGGATCAGCGCGATCGGCGTCTTCAGCTCGTGAGACACATTTCCGATAAATTCCTTCCGGCGCTCTTCCTGCTTTTCTTTCTGCTCAATATCTTTTTGCAGTTCAGAATTTGCAGTCTTTAACTGCGAGATCGTCTGCTCCAGCTTCTCCGACATCCGGTTAAAGCTGTCTCCTAACACCCCGATCTCATTGTCGCCGCCGCTTGTATATTTCGCATTGAAATCAAGATTTGCCATTTTCTGCGAGAGCATGGCAAGCTCCATGATCGGATCGGTGATCTTTCTGGAAAAATACCAGACGAGAATGCAGCTCACACCGATCATGATACATCCCACATATGCAAGGAATTGCGTAGAAAGCTTTGCGCCCTCCCGGATACTGTCAAGAGGCGTCCGGATCAGAAAATGATAACCACTGTCAAAGCTTCCCCACATTTCAATATATTCTGTTCTACTTCTGATATCCTTCGCCTTCCGTATTTCATAGCTGGATGTCTGCTCTAAGATCTTCCCATCCTGCTTATCGAGAAGATAGCCGTTTAGCTGGCTGTTCAGCTCATCTTCTCCCTCTTTCATCATACTGATAACCGGATTGCCGGACCGGTCACGCACGATAAAGGATATATTCGCCCGCTCTGCAAGACGTTTCATATCATCTAATGACTCCGCATAAATCACACTGTTTCCGACAGACTCATTTAACATCTGGTACATATTTTTCAAATCTTCTTCTTTATTGGCAATGTAGTAGCCTTCCATGAATCTTCCATTGATCAAAAGAGCAATGATCATTGTAAATGCAACGATCCCGATACTTAAAACTGCTATCTGACGTTTGATTGAATCTCTCATTACTCTACCTCAAATTTATAACCCATGCCCCAGATGGTCTTAATGTACTCACCTTTGTCGCCCAACTTATTTCTCAGCTTCTTAACATGCGTATCGATCGTTCTCGCATCCCCGAAATAGTCATAGTTCCATACATTGTTCAAAATTTTTTCTCTGGAAAGTGCGATTCCCTGGTTTTCAATAAAATACGATAACAGTTCAAACTCTTTATAACTTAAGTCTATAGAAACTCCGTCAATCTTCACTTCATGAGCCGCCTTATCCACAGCAATACCGCCTGCATCCACAACTTCGTCCGCCGCAAATACATTTGTTCTTCTCAAAATGGCCTCGACTCTCGCAACAAGGATCTTTGGGCTGAACGGTTTTGAAATATATTCGTCCACCCCGAGTTCAAACCCCTGCAGTTCATCCCGCTCTTCTCCTCTGGCCGTCAGCATGATGATCGGTACCTTGGAATGCATCCGCACTTCCCGGCATACCTGCCAGCCGTCCATCTTCGGCATCATCACATCGAGGATGATCAGTGCAATGTCATTCTGTTCATAGAAAATGTCCATCGCCTCCATACCGTCCCCCGCCTCAACAACTGTGTATCCACTCCTTGTCAGGAAATCTTTGACAAGCTTTCTCATTCTGCTTTCATCATCTACCACCAGTATTTTTAATTTATCCATCAAACATTCTCTCCTTCGTTTTTTCTCATCATAACAAATACTTGTGTCACTTTTGTGAAAAACAAAAATGTCTCCAGGTACGATACTTATTATATCATACCCGGAGACATCCCCGATACCTTTTTCTGGATCTGTGCCGGATTTCTCTATGACACATTCATTTCCTTATGTTTCTTCCTTCTTCGCGCCATATCCTGCTACTCAACACTCTTCAGTGATTCTACCATATTGATCTTCTTCAGCTTGAAATACATTACACCGTTTACAAAGACTGAAAATGCACAGGTGAGCAGCGCGCTGTACAGAAAGCTCACTCCTTTGATCGTTCTTGCAAACATAACCGTATCAATTTCAACAGTCGTGATAATAAACCGGTGAAGGATGGTTCCGAGGATCACCCCGACGACGGTTCCGATCAATGTCAGCAGAATATTTTCACGATATACATAGGCAGAAACTTCATTGTCGTAAAATCCAAGCACTTTGATCGTCGCAAGCTCCCGCTTCCGTTCGTTGATATTAATGTTATTCAGATTGTAGAGCACGACAAAGGCTAAGAGTCCCGCTGAAATGATCAGCACGACAATGACAATATCAAGGCTTTCCAGCATCTCGTCCATCTGTGCCTCTACATTGTAAGTGTAGGAAACATTCAGCGCCGCACGCTCTTCCAGAATGTTCTCGCCGATCTCCCTTAGTTTCTTCTCATCGAATTCTTTCATCTTGAAGTAGATGTTGTTCGCCTGCGGGAGCTCCCCAAATGTTTCTTCATAAACCTGCGGGGACACATAGAGATAATGCTCCATGTAATTCTCACAGATCTCTGTGATCTTTAATTCTTTTTCTACACCGTTTTCTCCTTTGACTGTGATCCGATCCCCTTTCTGAACGTCTAGCATCTTCGCCATTTTCTCTGTCAGAATGACATCCTCTTCCCCAAGTTCAAACGTTTCCTTTGTCTTTCTGTCACGATAGACAAGAAATTCCTGATTCTTCTCTAAATCCTGCGGAACATACAGGTAGACTTCCTTTTTGGTTTTGCCTTTCTTTATATCTGTCTTCTTTAAGTAACCTTCGGAAGTCTGTCCGATCTCCTTCTCCTCTTTCAGATACTGATCAAGCGCTTCCTTGTCTTTTTCATCTGCATCCGTATTGAGAATGACCATTCCATCATACAGATTCAGTTCCTGAAACTGAATTCTTCCCACATCGAAAATAGAATCCCGCAGTCCAAATCCCACGATCATCAAAGACATACAGCCGCCGATTCCAAAGACTGTCATAAAAAACCGCTTTTTGTAGCGGATCAGGTTGCGGATCGTAGATTTCCAGATAAAACTCAGCCTGCTCCAGATAAATGTGATGCGCTCTAAAAAGACACGTTTTCCCTGTTTCGGTGCCGGCGGACGCATCAGGACTGCCGGCTGGGATGCCAGTTCTTTGTAACATGCAAGCAGTGTCGCCGCACTTGTGCAGATCACTGCCGCTCCTGTTGCCATCGCCGCATATCCCCAGTGATATGGGATCACAACGTCCGGCATATGCACATACATGATCTTATATGCATTTACAATAATGTACGGAAATACTTTTTCTCCGAACAGTACCCCGAAAATACTTCCTCCTACCGTCGCAAGCAGTGCGTAGTTCAGATATTTTCCCGCAATACTGAATTTCCCATAGCCGAGGGCCTTGAGTGTTCCGATCTGTGTACGCTGTTCTTCGACCATACGCGTCATCGTCGTCAGGCTGATCAGCGCCGCCACGATGAAAAACAAGATCGGGAAGACCTCTCCGATCGCCCGCATGCGGTCTGCGTTATCTCCATATCCGGTGTACTCAGAAAGCGCACTCCTGTCATTGACATACCATGTGGCATCTTCAATGTCCTCAATTTTCTGCTCGGCATCTTTGATCTGATTTTCTCCGTCTCTGATCTCTTCCTCAGCTTCTTTTTTCCCATTCTCATAGGATGCTTTTGCCTCGGCAAGTTTCTTCTCATTGACCGCGATTTCATTTTCTCCTGCCGCAAGTTCGGCTTCCCCGGCATGGATCGTTTCCCATCCCGCATCAATCTGGCGCTGCCCTTCTGCCGCCTGCATTTCCCCGGCATCTAATTCCTCTTCCGCGGCTGCAAGCTGTCCTCTGGCAGTCTCGATTGCCGCCTTCCCTTCTTCCAGCTGTCCTTTTGCCGCCGCAAGCTCCTGTTCCTTCTGCGTAAGCGTCTGTTCTGCCTGTGCGATCTGCTCTGCCGCCTGCTCTAACTGAGGCTCTATTCCCTCGATCGTCTCCCGGAGCGCTGCAATCTGTGCCTCTGTCTGCGGGATCTGATCCTCCGGAATCATTCCATTCTCCAGCGCTTCTAAAAGACTTGCAAGTGTCCCTTTCATCTCATCCAAAGCGGCGCTTCCGGATTCATATTCCGCCTTTTTTTCCTCCAGTTCTGCACGCCCTGCCAAGATCTGTTGTTCTCCTTCTGTGATCTGTGCCATCCCAGCCTCATACTGGCTTTGGAACTCACTTTCCTTTGCGGCAAATTCTGCTTTGTTCTGCTCCAGCTGTGTCCTTCCGCTCTCAATCTGCGCATAGGCTTCATCAACTGTACTCTGGCTCGCCAGCAGCTCACTTTTTCCCGCTTCTAATTCCTGCTTCCCGGTTTCCAGCTGTTCTCTCGCAGCTTTTAACTGTGTCTCGGCTTCCTCAATTTTTGCCTTACCGTCAGAAAGTTCTTTCTCTGCTGTTTTCTTTCCTTCTTCCAGTTCCGCCTTCGCATCCGCAAGTTCTTCATTTGCATCCTCACGGATCTCTTCTGCTCGGAGAGCTCCCTGCCGATCCCCGATGGATTCAATCTCTTCTACAACCTTCTCCACCTTCTGATCGTACGCCTCTGTGAACGCGGTCTCTTCTGCCGCCCCCTCTACGGAGACATAGCACTCTGTGTAAGCTTCTGTCACAAAGGACTCTTTCGGCACTGCAAGAAAACCGCTTACCTCTCCATTTCCGATCGTACTGCTTCCCCGTTGAAAGGAAATATATTCCGGACTGCTTCCCGTCCCGACAATCCGAAACGTTTCTTTCGAGAACGTATCTGTAACCGGATCTTTTGTCCCGCTGATCAGCGTAATCTCATCTCCGATTTTCAGATCAGATCCTTGAATAAAATCCTGATCGATCAGACACTCTCCATCCTTTTTTGGCATTCTTCCTTCTTCTACCGTATACTGATTCATCGAATCTAAAATCGATGATACATGAAGTACTTTCTGATTCCCGTCACGTTCGACCATCACATCTGCCGAATAGCCGGGTTCCACCTCACTCACTCCGTCAAGCGACCGGATTGCTTCCACATCCTTGTCGGTCAGCCCGAGTGTTCCCATTACCTTAATGTCCATCAGATGATTTCTGTCAAAATAGGCATCGGCAGAATAACGCATATCCGGCTCAGATGCCCGGATTCCTGACAAGAATGCGACTCCCATTGCCACGATAAAGAAAATCGATAAGAAGCGTCCCATGCTTCTTCGTATTTCCATGTAAAAATCTTTTCTCAATGCTCGTTTCTTCATCTGTCTACCTACCATTCAATCGTTTCTACCGGTACCGGATGCTCATTTGTCTTCATGCTCTCCACCCGTCCGTTTTTTATGTGGATCACCCGGTCCGCCATCGGTGCAAGTGCTGAATTGTGTGTAATGACGATCACAGTCATTCCTTTGTTCCGGCAAGTATCCTGAAGCAGCTTCAGAATCGCTTTTCCGGTATTGTAGTCAAGCGCTCCCGTCGGCTCATCACACAAAAGCAGCTTCGGATTCTTCGCAAGCGCTCTGGCGATCGACACTCTCTGCTGTTCTCCTCCGGAAAGCTGTGCCGGGAAGTTATTCAGTCTTTCTCCCAACCCTACTTCCTCAAGTACCGTCTTTGCATCCAGCGGTTCCTTGCAGATCTGCAATGCCAGTTCTACATTTTCCAGAGCCGTCAGGTTCGGAACAAGGTTATAGAACTGAAAGACAAATCCGATATCTTCTCTCCGGTAGCCGATCAGCTGCCGGTTTGTATACTGTGCCACATCATTTCCATCGACAAGCACCTTCCCACTCGTGGCAGTATCCATTCCGCCGAGAATGTTTAACACCGTCGTCTTCCCCGCACCGCTTGGACCGACGATCACGACAAATTCCCCTTTTCCGATTTCAAAATCAATTCCATCCACTGCCCGGATCTCCACTTCTCCCATCTGATATACTTTTCTTACATTTTCCAGTTTTACAAAATCCTTCATCTTCTGTCCCTTCTTCTTTTATGATAATTCCAAGCCGCTTTGACAGTTCCAACGCCTGAAGCAGATTCACCTCTGCCCCATTCAGTTCTGAATTGTCATCCGAAATCAGGATTCCCCCAATCTCACAAGTTGTAAAATTCATCTTCTGTAGAGAAGTCTTAAAGAAATTTACTTCGCTTAACTCCACCTGATCCCACCGGATCTCCTTACAAAAACAGTCTGACATACCCGCCGCACGAAAACTGCTTTCTGCCACTTCCACATATTCCAGTTTTGATCCATCCAGATTCGCATAGGAAAACATACATCCTGAAAATCTCACATGGGAAATCAGACATTCCGTCATCTTCGCTCCGACTCCTTTGCAGTTTTCAAACAGACACCGTTTGAAGTAGCCGCGCCGAAAGTTTGTATTTGAAAAATCACATCTACGGAAAATCACATCGGAAAACTCACAGTTTTCCAGGTCACACGTCAAGAAACGGCAATTTTCAAACACAATCCGCCGTGCCCCGATTCTCCGGTAATTTTCCTCCTCCATGACGGTTTCGCTCATCTTTACTCCTACAATCGGAAGCTCCTCCCGAAGCTGATTCTCCATCAGCTCTTTGCCATCGGCAACTTCTACAAGGGGTTCCGTTTCAATCAATGGATCCTGTCGCTTCATACGGTTACCTCCAAAATAGCGCCTTCCAGCCCCCTTGTCATCAGTTTTCCGGTAATCTCCGCCATCTCCTTCGGGCTCTCGATGCAGCCCCGTTCAATCCAGTACAGTACAATTCCAATCACGCCGGATGTACAATACTGGAACTGCACCTGGAATTCAAACGCCTGGCGATCACAGGCATCTTCAAACGCTGTCAGATATTTCTCAAAGACTGCTTCCAGCACTTTTTGACCTACGGAGATCCGCGTGCGGTTCTCCATCATCAACATGCAGCATTCCTTCCGCTCTTTCAGGTAGGAAAAAATAATTTCCAACACCTCACCGGCATTCTCACGAAGCTGCTGCGGAGTAAACTGTTCTGTAGCTTCTGCCGCCGCGGTACACATGTGATTTTCCAGATCATCCAGAATTCCATAAATATCTGCATAATGAATATAGAATGTGTTTCTGTGAATCTTGGCACGCTCTGTCAGCTCTCGGATGGAAATCTCATTGATACTCTTCTCCTGCGATAATTCCAACAATGCTTTCAATATTTTCGCCTTCGTCCGCTCCGTCCTGCGGTCTGTTGCTGTTTTCTCCATTTCAAACTCCTTAAAATCATTTTCGCAGAATTCCTATGCATTTGCACAGTAAATACCATTTTATAGTAAAATTTCATTCTAAATTTGTCAATAAAGGAAATATGAAATTTCTATAAAAACAACTCTCAAAACTCTCTATTTTCTTTTTACTTCATATTTATATTCCTTTGGAACTACGTCTTTCAAAATTCCTTTTATAAGTGTCTCTGCCTGTGTATCAGCCATTTCTAATACTCCCATTTTTTCTATTTCTTTCTCAGCTTCCTGTTCTGCCAGTACATTTGCCTTATTCCCATCTTCCTTCTCGTTTAGATTCAACAACGCAAATTTGTTATCGAAGTAATGCGTTTTATCTTGATTAACTTTTACATCTATTACTTCCGCCTTTGGAATCGGCAAATATATTCTTTCCTTGCTGGCATCTACTTTCACCTCTACATTTTTTTAATCAATTCCTATGCGTGCTGTTGCTTCATATACCATAATAAAATCCGCACGATTAAGAATAGGAACACCAGTATCTTTATATTCGCTCATTCCAGTATAATGCAATTTCGCAGTTGTCAATTCACTCGATTTTTCTAACAATGTAACAATATACTCGGAATCCACTTTTTCCTTCCCATTATACAAAAACAATGCTGCTGCTCCTACTAATCCTATTAGCAGAACCATTCCAATTCCTATCTGCATCTTCTTCTTTTTCCATGACCATAAACCTACTACCTTTACTTTTTCTCCCTGTTCTTTTTTACTTTTCTCCACTTTTTCTTTTCCTTTCCATTATACAAAATTCCTGATTTCACGATATTAACTATTTCTCTGTCTTCTCTTCCGCTTAATCTACCACTAGAAAAGCATCAAGAGCATAGCTCTTGTCATAAGCAATAACAAAACGATGGCTACTGCTGCCATTATGATTTTTTTCAGCTTTTTCAAAATGATCACCTCCCTCTTAAAAAATTCTTTTTTATCATCTGCTTCTTCCCCCTTCTATATATACTTTGTAAATTTCGCGTCTTTCCAAATTTCCCGGCATCCCACTAATCTTTCATCTTTTCCTCCATACTACATAAAAATAACGTACTTAAAACAAGTTCATTTTGGACATTATATCACATCATGTACTTATTATGTACTTATATCAAGATTAAATTATGTTTTATTAGAGGAGATTATATGGAAAAAGATAAACACTTAGGACTTCGAATTGATACAGATACTCATTCAAAGTTAAAAAGTCTTTCTGAGTTTGAGGGACGTTCTATCAACGGGGAAATTTTATATCTAATTCGTCAGGCAATTTTAAAACACGAAAAGGAACATGGAGTTCTTTAAAATTTCAAAGTTTCACGAAAAACAGCGCAGGCCCTTCCGGCCGGATAAGTATATCTATGCGATATTTTCCTTATCTTCCGGCCAGACTGCCTGCGCTGCTCTATTCTCTTTCTACTCTCATCAAAATTGTAGATCGTCTTTGTGTCCGATGTTAAAACTGAAACAAGTTCAACCCGATCTCTTCATCGCGATATCGATCGACTTTCCCATCGATCACATTGATCACCATCTCACAAGTCGCACTGATCACTGCCCGGTTTAAATGTCCTCCGAACACTTCCCCTTTCTCATTTCCTGCACTCATATGCAAGTGGCAGTAGAATTCGTCATTCATTGTATTGATCGTCCCAGTCAGTGACACGATTTCAAAACTTCCCGTAAATTCATTGGCGAGATACTCTTTTTCCTCTGTTTTAAATACACCGACCGTAAACCGGTCAACAGCTCCCAGTGCCTGCACACTTGCAAGCGTAATCTGCTCTTTTTGTGCAATTGCCTTTACCTGTTCGAGAATATCTTCCCCTTTATCCATCCGTGCAACAATTGTATTTCCAAATCTTCTATATTCCATCTTCTTGTTTCCTCCTGTTCTTTTTCTATTTTTCCTGTTCTGATTCCATCTTTTCTTCCGGATACACAAGTCCCCAGTGATTTCGGACTTCTGTCATAATATCCATCACGTCAGAAGTATAGGACAGATTCATCTCATCCCCTCTGTCTGACACCGCCTGTTCCATATCTTCAACCTCGTAGAACAGTGCCTCTTCTTTTCTGCCGCAGGCGACCGTCTCCTTCCTGCCGTCTTCGGTGTAAGTGATCACCGCCTGATCTGCCCGCGGATAATCATAGATTTCGATATAGCCTTTCTCAAATGTGGCAACTCCTCTTTTGGGTTGTTTTGCATGGAGTGTCAGTGTGACTGCTGCCATCTCTTTTGCCGGATTTGCCATCAGAATTCCCACCTGCTCGTCCACACCGCTCGGCGCAGTCCTCACCTGGGATGAGATCTGATCCGGCGCCTCAGACAGGAATGCCCGGGCAAATGCAAGCGCATAGACACCGATGTCCAGCAGGGCTCCTCCTGCCAGTGCCGGATTGAAAAAGCGGTTGCTCATATCATACTCTTTATAGCTTCCGAACGAAACCTGAATCATCTGTAGTTTTCCAAGTTTTCCGGCGTCAATCATTTCCCGTAGTTTTTTGTAGAGCGGCATATGATAAATTGTCATCGCCTCCGCCAGTACCACTTTCTGTTCCTCTGCAAGTTGTCTGGCTTCTCTCAGTTCCTTTGCATTCAATGTGACTGCTTTCTCACAGAGCACATGCTTTCCGGCTTTCAGCGCCTCCCGCAAATATTGGATATGCGTATTATGGGGTGTTGCAATGTAGACAATATCCACCTGCTCATCCGCAAACACATCCGTAATGTTCTCATATACCTTTTGGATTTTGTATTTCTCCGCAAATGCTGCTGTCCGTTCCTGATTTCTCCCTGCCGCGCCATAGAACATCCTCCCATGCTCTGCCAGCGTCTCCGCCATCTCAGTTGCAATGGCACCACAGCCAATCACTGCCCAAAGATAATTTCCCATCGTTCCTGTGCTCCTTTCTCTTGCTTTTTCTTTATTTACAGATTATAGGCAATTTTCCCCGGCTGTCAAGAACATCCTTCCGTCGCCTGAAGTGAGCTTTGATTCTTCCCTTCTAAAACCGCACAAGGACTTCTCCTCCTGCTTCCCAGTTTCCTAAGATCAATTCTCCTTTGTGCGCGCGGATCGCCTGCGCGGCCGACCACAGTCCGAGACCGTTGTGTCCATCCATCCTGCGTGACTGATCCCCCCGCCACAGCCGCTCTGCTGCATGTTGCAGCGCTGCCCGGTCAAATCCCTGTCCTTCATCTCTCACACGGATCTGCCAGCCGTTTTCTGTCATTTTTCCCTCCAAATATACTGTTTTTCCCTTGGCTGTATACTCAACCGCATTCAGCACAATGTTAAACACGCCTCTCTGCAAACGCTCCTCCTGAACTGTCCAGCATCCTTCCAGTCCATTGTCAGTCTCCAGAGATACTCCCTTTGCCTCTGCGGCAGCCAAAGCATTTTCCCGCAGTCTTTCAAACCATTCCCGCAGATCCGCCTGTTCAAATACTTCTTCTTTTCCCGCGGAAGTCTCCAGAAGACTTGTGACATATTCCTTTGCCCGGATAGTTGCCTCCAGTATTTTCCTGACCAGTCTCTCATGATCCTGCGGCAATTCTTCCTCAAGAAGCAGCTCTGCATTTCCGCCTGCAAGCGTCAGCGGTGTCTTCAGATCATGCGCCAGTGCGGCAATCTCTGCCTCCCGCTCCTGCTGTGCCGCCCATTGTGATGACAATGCCTGATACAATGCTTTCCGCATCTCTTCCATCGCATCAAGCGCCGCATCATACTCACGGATACCCGCGTGGGGAACGGTAAAATCAAGCTCCTGCGCTCCGACTCTTTTGCTTACCGCTCCGAACAGCTTCAGTTTTTCTGCAAGATATTTTCTAAGCCACATCGTATGAAAAAACAGACATGCCACCATTCCGGCTCCCAACAGTACCAGTCCCAGCGTTTCCGCCGGAGGCAGTTTTTCGCGGAGTGCCGGGTCTGTAAATTCTTTCCTGAAATGCCAGCGGATCAAAGCAGTGCTTCCATCTGCGTAAGTGCGGCTGGAAAGGTGGGCAGAATAACCGGAAAGCTCAGAAAATCTTTCCCGGTCTTTTGCCTGTTCTTCTCTGACATTCGTCTGCAATACCTGACCTTCGGTATCATACAGCACATATTCTCCCGGAAACGTTTTGTCCGGCACTGTAAATTTCCCGCTGCTTTCTCCCAGCATCGTTTCTACCTGATGGTTGATCTCCGAACCGGAACAGATGATCCCCTTTTGTTCAAGTCCGGACAGGACGACGAACCATAGCATGACACAGAAAAGCATTGTGGTAAGCATCCCCACGGCAAATCTGAGCAGAACAAAAGAAAGGCTTACCGTACGTTTTCTTTTTGCCATTTATATCCCATCCCCCATACTGTATCAATCGGGCTTTTCCCGCTTTTCTTTAATTTTGCGCGGATATTTTTAATATGCTCTGCAATCGTCCCCGGGTCTCCCTCCGCATCAAATCCAAAGACTGCCTCGTACAGCTGTTCCTTTGAAAACACCTGTCCGGCATGCAGCGCCAGATGCTCACAGATTTCATATTCCCCCCTGGTAAACGGAATCACCTGCTCCCCGACTGCCGCCTCCTTCGCCTGCATGTCAAACCGCACCCCGCCGCGGGTCATCGCCCGCACCGGCTGCCGTCCTTCTCTCCTTAAGTGTGCACTTACCCTCGCCCGCAATTCCGCAACACTAAACGGCTTCCTGATATAGTCATCCGCACCAAGTCCAAAGCCCTGTACAAGCGCCGCATCCTCTGTCTTTGCAGTCAGAAATAAAATCGGACAGTCCACTTCTGCCCGGATTCTGCCGCAGCACGAGAATCCATCCTCCCCCGGCATCATCACGTCCAGAAGAATCAAGTCATACATCCCGCACCGCCTCGCAGTCAGTGCTGCCGCATCCTCTTGTGTATCGACCTGATGTCCATCCCGTTCCAGTGCCATTTTCACCAGTTCCAACATCTCTTTTTCATCATCTACCGCCAGTATTTTCGCCATTTTTTCTCCCCCTTTTCTTTCCTCTTATCATACCACATTTTTTTCGTATCCAAAAGATACCAATACATCCGCACAAGATCAGAACAACCACACTGATGATCCGGCTTTTCATCTCTGTGATCTGATATCCGGACACGTTAAACACTGCTGTAATCGGATAAAAATCTTTCACTGGATTCATCATCCCTGCAAACAACCCAAAAACAGAATAGATTTCCGTGAAAAGAAATACTGACCAGCAGCTTTTCCGGTGTCTTGCCGCAAATGCAATGATCGGAAATACTGCAAAAAATACCCCAATCCCTCCGAGAAAATATTCTTTCCACAAGGCAGCCACTAACGGAACCGACAGATCCGGTGCATGCAGCATGGCCTCTGTAAAAAAAGTAATTCCAAATAGCAGCATGGAAAGCCCGATGCTAAAAAGCAATGTCAGAACCATCTTTGCTCTCATAAGATCTGTTTCTTCTACCGGGATCAGAAGAAGTGATTTCATCGTGTCATCTTCCCTTTCCCTGCTGCTTAGATAGCTCCCAAACAGAGCCACCATGCCCGGAAGCACAAAAAACATTGACCACGGCTGCACTTCATCCATACACCATCCTGCATTTTCAATATACCGCATCCCATCTCTCATGGCCTTGACTCCATAATGTACTTCCGGTCCCCGATATACTTCCATTCCGCCCGCAAGCACGATCCCGACAGTCAGACAGACGGCAAAAACAGCAATCCCCACAATTTTTGAGCGGCGAAGCTTTCTCCACTCCGCCCAAAGTAAATTTCTCCAGACCATCTCTTTCACCCCTGTTTCTTTCCGCATAACTGATATCTCGCAACTCCGAAGGAGACAAGATCCCAAAGTGCAATACACAAAAATGCCTTCATGACACTGATTTCCTGTGTCACGGTTATCCCAGGAATATCATGATTCCGAATAAGGATCGCTCCCATGCTTGTAATGGGATGCAGATACATATTGACCGGCATCAGGAAAAATCCTGCCAGTGTATACACAATCGTCATACAGACCGGAAACACATAACCGCTCTGCGATATTGCCAGTGTCAGAATCGGCATCATTGCAAATGCGAGCAAACATCCTATTTCCATACATTTTTCAAATAAGTATGCAATCCCTCCCAACCGAAACGAAACAAATCCCGGAAGTACACTGCACACGACAGATGCCACAGCTGTCAGAACCATAAATCCGACAGACCAGATCAGAAGCATACAAAATTTACTGAAAAAATAACTTTCTCCACTGACCGGAACGAGCCGGATCTGCCTGACAATCTGCAGCCGCTTTTCTTCATACACAATCATCGTTCCAAAAATTCCAAGAACAACCGGGAGAATGATCCATGTCGTCCATCCGAAGGCAGACCATTTGTAAAATTGTGCCGGGGCCACCTCTGTCCGCCCAAGATATCCAAAATAGCAGACCGATAATACCGGCATGAGAAATGCGGCAAGAAACATGCTCCACACCCGCCTTCTGCGCCGTAATTTCAAAAATTCTGTCCGAACCAGTTTAAGCAATCCCGACACCTCCTGTCACTTTTCTGAAATATGTCTCCAGTGTTTCTTCGCCGTTTTTAATGTCCTTCATCCTTCTCTGTGTCAGCAGAACTCCATGATCCATAATTCCGACCCGATCCGCCACCAATTGGATCTCCGAAAGGATGTGGCTGGAGAGCAGTATCGTCTTCCCCTGCTCTCTGCTGAGAGCTGTCAGAAAGTCTCTCATTTCCGCAATGCCGATCGGATCAAGTCCATTCATCGGCTCATCCAGAATGAGCAGCTTCGGATCATGTAAAATTGCATTGGCAATGCCAAGCCGCTGTTTCATGCCAAGCGAATATTTTCCAAAAAGCTTTTTATCCCGATAAGGAAGTCCGACCACGTCAAGCGCTTCCTTTACAGCCCGGGATTTTTGAAGTCCGCGCAGTCTTGCAAAAATTTCAAGATTTTCTGTCCCGGTCAGGTTCGGATAAAATCCAGGCGCCTCGATCATTGTGCCAATCTGCGGATAGATTTGCTTTTCCTGCCCTTTTAAAGTTCTTCCAAATAGTTCCACCTCCCCCGAAGTACCTTTGGTAAGCCCCAGGATCATCTTCATCAGCGTTGTCTTCCCGGCCCCATTCCTGCCAAGCAGACCGTAAATCTCCCCCTTCCTGACATGAAGGTCAACCTCCTTTACAACGGTCTGTTCTCCATATTTCTTCGTCAGCTTCCTCGTTTCAATCACAAACTGTTTCATTTCCATTTTCCTGACCTTTCCTCATTTCCTGCATTACTTTTTAGTTCATTTCTTTTATCGGTATTCTCCTTCCGATATAGAAAGCATAACTGCGAAATTTAAAGATTTTATAAAGCCGGGGAAATTTTTTTCGTTTTGGAACATTTTCTAAGTTGCCGCCTTCGTTTCCCTTTTCTTTTTCCGAGATCTATTCTATACTTATTTTTAAGAGATCTACATTTTTCAGTTATGAGTAAAACAAACATTTTGACAGAGGAGGCCTCAGATCGTGAAAAGCAATGAAGAACATATCCGCCCGGAATCAGAATATTATGTCTACCTGCCAAGTGCCATGGCAAAATCAGCCTTTTTTTACCCGGTCTGTGTAGGGCGGTTTTTCTATGAACCCGGATACCGGCTCTGCCGGAATTCTTACGACAGTTTTCTGCTGATGTATGTTTATTCCGGAACACTGACCGTAGAATATGCAGACCAGAAAACAACCGTCTCCAAAGGAGAATTTGTCCTGCTCAACTGTTATGAACCCCATGTTTACTACTCCGCAACCGGCTGGGAGAGTATCTGGTGCCATTTTGACGGACCCGTTGCCGGCCAATATTATCAAATGATTGTTCAGCGATCCGGGAATATTCTTCGGATTCCAAACCCATATTCCACTATCAGTATACTGGAAATCATCTATGATTCCTGTACCTCCGGCGCAAATAAAAAAGAACCGATTCTCTCAAAACTTTTGACCGATCTTCTGACTGCACTCCTGACTTCAGAAGACAGCACTCACGGCACAAAAAACACTTCCGCCGACACGATTGACGAAAGTATTGCCTATATCAACGAACACTTTACAGAAAATATATCTGTGAGCGAACTGGCCGAAAAAGCGATGTTAAGCCAATATTATTTCATCCGCCTTTTCAAAAAGCATACCGGTTACACTCCGCACGAATATATTCTCACACTCCGCCTAAATACAGCAAAATATCTGTTGCAGACATCCCCCGCATCCGTCAAAGAGATCTGCTTTCGCACCGGATTTTCCTGTGAAAGTGCCTTCTGCAGCACCTTCAAAAAAAGTACCGGAAAGAGTCCTTCCCAGTATAGAAGGACTTGTACCTAACCCGAATTTCTTTTCCTGAATCTCACATCTGATAGGCGCAATTTTTATAAATAATGTGGCAAATTTCTCTAATGACAGCCACTCACCAATCTTCTATACTGTGAATTGTAAACAAATCCCGGAACTCCTGAAACCGCAAATTTTTGATAATAGTTATCGGAGTTCCCTTATTTTAAGAATGGTAATACGCTATTTGTCATTTTCATCAAAAAGCAATTCAACGATTCACAGGAGGTATCCAAATGAACCATGTAAAAATATGGGAAGAAGAAATTGTAATTCCCACCTACGAAGTCGGAGCTCCCGATAAAAATCCAATGTTTCTGGAAAACAGAGTCTACCAGGGAAGCAGCGGTAAAATTTATCC
Source organism: uncultured Lachnospiraceae bacterium (assembly GCA_900546325.1). Lineage (GTDB taxonomy): Bacteria > Bacillota > Clostridia > Lachnospirales > Lachnospiraceae > Faecalimonas. The sequence goes on from URCR01000001.1 coordinate 100,647, forward strand.
TTATCCTGCCACGCAGGAAATCAGCCGCATAAAGACAGATAAAACCTGGCACGCTGTCTATCTGGAAAACCAGTACATAAAAGTAATGGTCCTGCCGGAGCTTGGCGGACGTATCCAAAGAGCCTACGATAAGACAAACGATTATGATTTTGTCTACTATAATCATGTGATCAAACCGGCGCTTGTCGGTCTTCTCGGTCCATGGATTTCCGGCGGGATCGAATTCAACTGGCCTCAGCACCACAGACCGACTACTTATATGCCTGTCGATCATGAAATCCGGACAAATCCCGACGGCAGTATGTCGCTTCTGATCAACGATGTCGATCAGATAAATGGAACAAAAGCGATTACTATCTTCACTTTATATCCGGACAAGGCTTATATCGAAATTACCGGACAGCTCTACAACCGGACTCCGATTCCTCAGACTTTCCTGTGGTGGGCAAACCCTGCTGTTGCTGTCAATGACTTTACACAGTCTGTTTTTCCTCCGGATGTCCACAGTGTCTATGATCATGGAAAACGGGCAGTTTCCCGTTTTCCGATTGCAACCGGAGAATATTATAAACATGATTACAGTGAAGGAGTCGATATTTCCCGCTATAAAAATATCCCGGTTCCGACTTCCTATATGGCAGAAAAATCAGACTATGATTTCGTCGGTGGCTACGATTATGCGAAAAAAGCCGGCCTCCTCCATGTGGCAGACCACCACGTATCCCCGGGGAAAAAACAGTGGACATGGGGCAACGGTGATTTTGGCCGCGCATGGGACCGCAACCTGACAGATTCAGATGGTCCTTACATTGAGCTGATGACCGGAATGTACTGTGACAACCAGCCGGATTTCACATGGCTGAAACCATATGAAGAAAAAGTTTTCAAACAATACTTCATGCCTTACAAAGCGGTCGGATATGTCAAAAATGTCTCCATTCACGCCATGCTGAACATGGAAGTGAAAAAAGAAGGATTGTACCTCTGCGCCTATGCGACACAATTATATGAGGGAGCAAAACTGACGGTTCAGGATGCCGGAGCCGAAATCTACTCAGAAAACATCAAAATCTCTCCGGTAACTGTCTACGAACGGATGCTTCCTCTGGAAATTGCAGACGAATTTCAAGTAAAAGTTTCTATCCATTACGAAGGGAAAGAACTTGTTTCCTATCAGCCTGTCGATCAAGGTATTCCAAAACTGGCTGAGCCTGCAAAGGCACCGGAAGAGCCTGAAAAGGTAATGACCACAGAAGAACTGTACCTGATCGGACAGCACATTGAACAATACCGGCATGCAACATGGCTCCCGGATCCTTACTACCTCGAAGGGCTGAAAAGAGATCCCGGAGATATTCGCATCAACGATGCCTACGGACTTCTTCTCTTCCGCCGCGGATTATTCTCCGAAGCAGAAAAATATTTCCGGAAATCCATTGAGAGGCTGACGCAGATGCATCCAAACCCATATTTCGGAGAACCTTTTTATCATCTTGGATTAGCCCTCTTCTATCAGGAGAAATTTGAGGGCGCCTATGATACTTTTTACAAAGCTACATGGACGAGCGAGGAACAGGAAATGTCTTTCTACTATCTGGCTGCAATTGCAGCCCGCCGAAAAGATTTCGAGTCTGCCCTTGAGTTGATCGATAAAGGGCTTGTCAAAAACAGTCACAATATCAAAGCCCGCGGACTCAAAGCTTTGATCCTTGCAAAACTTTGCCGCACGAAAGATGCTTTTGAATGGATTGAAGAAAATCTTCAGATTGACCGGTTTGATTATGTATCCATGTTTGTACGTCTCTTCCTGAAAAAATCTGACGGCAGCACGGATATTGTGGCAGAAACCGATATGCTTATGAATCTGATGCGTAATTTCCATGAAACCTTCCTGCAGACTGCAAGAGATTTCGCAGAAGCCGGAGCTTATGAGGAAGCAGCTGCTGTGCTGGATTATTTCAATGGGGATAAGCCGCTGATCCATTACTATAAAAGTTTTTATCTCACAAAACTCGGTAAGGACTCCGATGCCGAAATGGAAAATACTGCTGCCAAAGCTGCGGATCCTGCCTACACGTTCCCAAATAAACTGGAAGATCTTCAGGTACTGGAATGTATGACGACTATTTACCCGAACGATGCAAAAGCTCTCTACTATCTCGGAAATCTGTACTATGACAAACTGCAGTTTGACAGATCCATTGCACTTTGGGAAGCTTCCGCACAGCTTGATGACACCTATCCGACACTCCTGCGCAACCTTGCGATCGCTTATTATAACAAACAGCAGAACAAAGAAGCGGCGCAGCGCCTCCTGGAAAAGGCATTCCTATTAGATGACACGGATGCAAGAATCTTTCTGGAATTAGACCAGCTGTATAAAAAGTTACACTATACTCCTGCACAGCGTCTGGAAAACTATAAGAACTATCTGCATCTGGCAGAAAGCCGGGATGACCTCTATACAGAATATATTACCGTTCTCAATCTCTCCGGCCAGTATCAGAAAGCTTACGATGAAATTATGAGACACACTTTCCAGACATGGGAAGGAGCAGAAGGGAAAATCACTACACAATTTAAGACAGCTCTCTCAGAGCTTGCAAAAGCTGCGATCCATGCAGGGGAATTTAAGAAAGCCGTCTCTTTCTTAAAAGAAGCTCTTTCCTACCCGTTAAATCTCGGTGAAGGCAGACTCGAAGGGACAAAAGATAATCACCTTTATTACCTCCTCGGTCTTGCTTCCGAATTACTCGGTGAGGAAACAACTGCCCGGGAATTCTATGAAAAGGCAACTTTAGGCGCGATGGAGCCGGCAGGTATGATGTATTATTATGACCAGCCCGCCGACATGATTCTCTACCAGGGGCTTGCAAAGCAGAAACTGGGAGAAAACAATGCTGCAAACGCAAGATTCTACAAAATGATCGACTACGGGGAACAGCATATCCGCGACGTTTTCAAGATGGACTACTTCGCAGTCTCCATGCCTGATTTTGCAATTTTCAAGGAAGATATGGATGCAAAAAACCGTGCACACTGCTGCTACCTGATCGGACTTGGAAAGCTCGGTCTTGGCGACCACAAAGGTGCCTCCGAAAATTTCCGTAAAGCATTGGCAATCGAACCGGATCATCAGAATGCCGCTATTTATCTGAAAATGACAGAATCCAACTAACAACAAAGGCTGCTGCAAAATAGAAAATTCATTTTGCAGCAGCCTGAATCTATCACGCGGACAAATTTTTCCGCTTCTTCGGCTTTTCCACTACGATCAGCGGAACTGTCATCTCTTCTTTTGTCATCCCTGCATGCACTCCGATGATTGCCTCTTTCTCCTCATCTGTATCAAACAGATTGAGTTCTCCGACTGCGACAGCAAAGTAATCACCGATCGCCTCCTGAAATCTCGGATGATACGCTCCTTCCCCAAATAGCTGACTCCCTGTGATCTCTTTCCTGGAAAATAGCAGGAACTCTTGTCCGAAATGTTTCTTGAAAATCTCAAGAAACTCTTCTTCCATCCCTTCCTTCAAATGAAAGGAAAGCGCCCGCGGTTCCACTGCCGGAAGACATTTCAGACAATCCATCAGCTCCGGATACGCTTCCATCGATACATTTCTTCCATCGATATGCCCGTGATCTGCCGTCACAAGCAGAAGCGTATCAGAAAGCTCTGCACTTAACCGTTCCAGTTCACGGTCGATCTTCTCCAGCCATTCTCCGGCTTCCCTGCAAGTGCAGCCCCCTTCGTGCATCACATGATCCGGCTCAGGCCAGTATGCATACAGATAATTCTTTTCATCTCTTTCGCATAAAGTCTTCACACCGCTGATCAGTTCCTCAAAGGTATCTATATGGTAATCCCCAAACGGTGACACTTCATACGCCTTCGCCTCACAGACATGCATGATCTGACTTCCCACTTTTTCATACGGCATCAGCCTCGAAGCCAGCAATTCTCCTTCAATCACTTTACCGCTCCCGGTTGTATTTAGAAATACGTTGACCTTATCCTGGATCTCCGGAAAATACATACTCCATCCAAGCCATCCATGCTCTGCCGGCGCAAGTCCACTCTCCAGTGTTGTTGTGGCGGCAACCGTCGTTGGCGGAAATACACTGGAGATCTCTCTTTGAAAATGTCTGCGAAGGAAACTGTCCTTTGTAAGGAATCTCTCAAGAACACTGACGCCCATCCCATCCAGCACAAGAAGCACCACATGTCTGTAATCCTTTTTCAGAATGTCATCCACTGCCGGAAGGGTACGATAGCGATACGGCGCACCATAACTGTTCAGAATCGAATTGACTAGATTTAAAATACTGTTTTGATAGTCTGGCTTTTGTACCTGCATAGTTACATCTCTCTTCCCACTACCTGCGCGATCATTCTTCCTTTTTCAATAACCTGCTGAAATCTCTCCGGTTTTAATGACTGTGCTCCGTCGCTCCATGCCGCCTCCGGATTGTTATGCACTTCAACGATCAGACCGTCTGCTCCCGCCGCAATCGCCGCAAGGCTCATAGACTCGATCCACTTCCAGTTTCCGGTTGCATGAGACGGATCGATGATGATCGGCAGATGCGTCTTCTCTTTGATGATCGGCACCACACTGAGATCCAATGTATTTCTCGTATATTTTTCAAATGTACGGATTCCCCGCTCGCAGAGAATGACATTTTCATTTCCACCGGCCATAATATATTCTGCGGACATGATCCACTCTTCAATCGTATTGGAAAGTCCTCGTTTTAACAAGATCGGCTTGTTGATCTTTCCGACCGCTTTCAGAAGTGAAAAGTTCTGCATATTTCTCGCCCCGATCTGGATCAGATCCACATGCTCCACAAACTCTTCAATATGTTCTGCATCCATCAGTTCACTGACGATCGGAAGTCCTGTCTGTCTTCTCGCTTCCGCCATATCTTCAATTCCCTGTGTCTCCAGTCCCTGAAATGCATACGGAGATGTACGCGGTTTGTATGCTCCGCCTCTCAGCATGTCTGCTCCGGCCGCCTTGACATCCTTTGCGATCTCGCAGATCTGTTCTCTGCTCTCCACCGAACAAGGGCCTCCGATGACAACGATCTTCTCCTGACCGCCGATCTTCACTCCTGCCACATCTACAACCGTGTCTTCCGGGTGGAACATCCGGTTTGCCTTCTTATAAGGTGCTGCAATTCTTGTCACCCCGGAGACAAGTGGATTTGCCTGAATGATCTTCTCATCCAGACTCGTCGTATCTCCGATCAGCCCTAAAATATGATAGTCCGTTCCCTGGGAATCATTGACCTGAAATCCTCTCTCCTCAAATGCATGGACCAGTTTTTTCACTTCCTCCTCGGGAATCCCTTTTTTCACTGTAATGATCATAATTTTTCTCCTCCTGTCTAACCTCTGTCTCTCCGGTCTGTTTCTGTTTTCTTCCTTAAATGTCTCTTCCGATTACCTGTGCGATGACTCTTCCTTTCTCAATCATCGTTCTGAATTTTTCAGGCTTCAGCGACTGTGCCCCGTCACTCCATGCCTTCTCCGGATTATTATGTACTTCCACGATCAGGCCATCTGCCCCTGCTGCGATTGCCGCAAGGCTCATGGATTCTACAAGATCCCAGTCCCCCGTTGCATGGGACGGATCAATGATGATCGGCAGGTGGCTTTTCTTCTTTACGATCGGAACGACACTGAGATCCAGTGTATTTCTCGTATAACGCTCAAACGTGCGGATTCCCCGCTCGCAGAGAATGACATTCTCATTTCCGCCGGACATAATATATTCCGCCGACATCAGCCATTCCTCGATCGTATTCGAAAGCCCTCTTTTTAATAAAATCGGCTTGTTTATCTTGCCCAGCGCTTTCAGCAGATCAAAATTCTGCATATTTCTGGCTCCGACCTGGATCAGATCCACATATTCTACAAATTCATCAATCTTATCCGCGCTCATGATCTCAGACACGATCGGCAGTCCCGTCCGCTTTCTTGCTTCCACCATATCTAAGATTCCTTCCGTTCCAAGCCCCTGGAATGCATATGGGGATGTTCTCGGCTTATATGCACCGCCTCTTAACATACATCCTCCGGCCTGCTTTACTTCTTCTGCGATCTCGCAGATCTGTTCCTTCCCTTCGACGGAACACGGTCCGCCGATGACAACGACATTTTCTTTTCCTCCGACTTTGATTCCCGCCACATCGATCACACTGTCCTCCGGATGAAATAACCTGTTGACCTTCTTATATGGCGCCGCGATCCTTGTCACATCTTCAATCCACGGATTGGCGCGTACCATCTTCTCATCTACGACTGTCGTATCTCCGACGATGCCAAAAACATTATAATTTGCTCCCAGAATCGTGTTGACCTCCAGTCCTTTCTCCTCAAATCCTTCTACGATTTTCTCCACCTCATTCTGGGGAGCTCCTTTTTTACATGTAATAATCATTTTCTTCTTCCCTCATCTTCTAAAATATCTTCTTATCGTCCGTCTCTTGCTCTGCAGACTGCTCAATGCTCCAGCTTCTCTTTCAGCGCTTCTATCGCCATCCGGTAACCTGCGATTCCCTGCCCGGTAATTGTGCAAAAGCACGCCTGTCCTGCATAGGAAATCTGCCGGAAGGATTCTCTTTCTTCTACTTTGGAAGTATGCACTTCCACGCAAGGAATCTGTACTGCTTTGAGTGCATCTAAAATGGCAATGCTTGTGTGAGTGTATGCCGCCGGATTGATAACAATTCCATCGACTTTCCCGTACGCCTGCTGGATTTTATCGACAATTGCACCTTCATGATTGCTCTGGAAACACTCGATTTCGATCCCATATGCTTCCCCGCTTTTCTTACAGAGGTCTAAGAGCGCCTCGTAATTCTCTTTCCCGTAAATTCCAGGTTCACGGATTCCAAGCATGTTAATGTTTGGTCCGTTAATGATTAAAAACTTCATCATATCCCTCCTTCACTTTCTGCACAGCCTGCTTAAATACGGTATTATTCTCAATTTCTATATCACTGTATTTCTGATAAAGCGGCATCCGTTCTCTCTCCATCTGCTTTAATCTTTCCCTGCTCGTGCTGAGAGGTCTGTCCCCTCCGACAGCCAGCGCATTCAGATTTCTCCTGATATGGAAAACAACCCCATTCTGCCGGAGCATTTCCATATTTCTCCGATCCTTGACGATCCCGCCTCCGCAGGAAATGACCTGACCATGCTCTTTCGCAAACCGACCGCAGACCGCATGCTCGATTTCCCGAAACCGCTTTTCCCCGTGCTTCTCAAAAATCTCGGGGATTGTCATCTGCGCTTCCTTTTCAATTTCCTCATCCAAATCTACAAATCTTTTTCCGATTTCCTTTGCAGCCTTTTTGCCGATCGTCGATTTTCCGCATCCCGGCATCCCGATCAAAACAAGATTCATCATATCCTTTTCCATCTCCGCCACAATCTGATGGATCTCACTGTCCGCAATCTCCGTATCCAGGAAAAACTCTACCGCATATTTTGCCTGTGCCACCAGCATTTCCAGCCCGTTGACTGACAAAAGCCCAAGTTCCTCGGCCTGCTGGCAGATTTTTGTCTTCAGCGGATTGTAGATGACATCGACCACTGCCTCTGCATTCGGAAACCTCCGAAGATCGACCAGGCACTGCTCATTTTGCGGGTACATCCCGACACTGGTCGCATTGACAAACACCTGGATCTCCTGATACTGTTCCAGATTTTCGTAGGAAATCACCGGAGCTGTTTTATTTCTCCCGGCAATGTAGATCTTTTCCGCTCCCATGTCACGAAGAACAGCTTCCGCCGTCTTACTTGTCCCCCCGGTGCCGAGAATACAGCAGACTTTTCCACAAATCTCAACTCCATTGTGCTGCATCATCTGTTTCAGCCCTGCAAAATCGGTGTTCGTCGCATACAGCTTTCCATCCCGGTTGACAATCGTGTTGACCGCATGGATCGCACTTGCTTTCTCATCAATCACATCGCAGTACTGCATCACCAATTCCTTGTAGGGAATCGTGACATTGACCGCGTCAAACTCTTTCTTTCTGAAAAATTCATGAAATTCCTCTTCCGTCAGAGGAATCAGATCATAGGTATAATCTGCAAGTTTCTCGTGAATCGGTTTTGAAAAACTATGTCCAAGTTTTCCCCCGACAAGTCCTGCCCGCATCCTGTCTCCTCCTGCAATTCTAACAAAATTTCCTCATATCCTCTATCTTCATATCAATCAGTTGTGCCTTCCCCGGTTCACAAACCTGCACGATCGTGATCTCATCTCCGCTTGCCTTCTTATCTTTCCTGATAAACGCAATCACTTCATCGATCTGATAAGGAACCTCAAGCGGAATCTCCATTTTCTTCAAAATCTTTTCCAACCGCTCTTTTAACTGCTCATTCTCCAAAATTTTCATCATGCCCATCGCCACACATTCTCCATGATAATAGTCATGCAGATGGTAGATGCTCTCGATCGCATGTCCGATCGTGTGCCCAAAGTTCAATATTTTCCGGAGATGCTGCTCCTTCTCATCTTCCTCCACAACATGCTTTTTCACGATCAGTGAGCGGGTAATGATTTCTTCCAGCGCCTGGTCGATGTCTTCTTCCTCAAACAGCCGGAAAATCTCCGGATCCGCAATCATTCCTGCCTTAACCGCCTCCACAAGCCCGTTATAATAATGGCGTTTCGGAAGTGTCCGCAGTGTATTCAGGTCAATCAGTACCGTCTCCGGATGATAAAATGTGCCGATCACATTTTTGACTTCCCCGAGATTCACTGCAACCTTGCCTCCGATACTGGAATCAATCTGCGACAAAGTCGTTGTGGGAATCGAAGCAAACTTCATGCCCCGCTTAAAAGTTGCCGCCACAAATCCTCCGAGGTCTCCGATCACACCTCCTCCAAGCGCAAGAATCCTGTCCTTTCTTGAGAAATCCAACTGCAAAAGTTTCTCACAGATCTGCTGATAGACCGGAAAGCTTTTCGCTCCCTCACCATGTCTGCACACATGCAGATATCCCTGCGGGCACTGCTTCAGCACCTGTCTGTGATATTCCTCTGGTACCCCGTCATCTGTAATGATCATCACCTTACAGTTTAAATCGATATAATCTGCCAGATGCAACATCGAATCTCTTTCTATGATAATACGGCTTTTCTGTTCCGCCAGATTTACTGCTAACTCCATCTGTACTCTCCTTCCGCTTTTCCTATTTAAAGTAAAAAAGTATCTGCCTATTCTTATAAAATAAGTTCTTCACGCACCCAAAAGAAACAACTCGAATGTTCAGGGTTGAAAGATACTTATCTATAAAAATAAAAGACAGATACTAAATAGTTCATTCTCATTATTAATCACTCCAAGTAGTTTGATTTTATTACTTTTTCAATGAGAACGCAAGTATATTATGAAATTTTTCTAAAGTTTTTCGATAGGTTTTCGATTACGGATGACAGTTGCTGCACGGCGAATATCCCTGCCCGATCACATCTGCCCGGTTTCCGGTATAGATTTTTTTATTCTTCTCTTTCATCGACTTGACACCGGAGCAGGACTCTTTGTGGAATTTCCTGCTGCTTGTATTTAATATGTAAGTCTGCTCGCTTACAGAATCCGAACTTTCCTGATCCGCAGAATTTCCCGAAGCAGCATCTGCCTCCCCATCTGAATTTTCCAAAGCCGGCACCAGTTCTTCGGCCTCACGGCTCTCCCCGGTCTGATAGTCAATCTCCACTCCCGGCTGTACATTATACACATATACATTAAAAGACAAGTCTGCTCCCTTATCTTCCACCGATTCCGCCTCCATCTGCACTCCCGATGCTACAAGGTTTTCCCCTTCAAATACCGGCGTCACGCGGTACATGACATGATTCCCGGTTTCTTTGATATAGTCTGCCACCATATTTTCAAATGGAAGCATTCCTTCTGTATTCATATATCTTGTCCCCGTGATCAGGTTCTCCTCATTGGCATTTTCGGCAGTCAGCTGATAACCGATCAAGTGACAGCGGTTATACAGATATTTTCCATCCACCGTGTCATACTTTACCGTATGCCATCCGGTCGGCTTGACCTGTCCGATATTGCCACGCTTCCCGGTCGGCATCAGTTCCTCCCCGATACTTGCCTCAGCGGTGCTGCACCGCCCAAGTTCATCCAGTGTCCCGTACGCTTCATATGCCTCCGGCTGCAGTTCTTCCTCTGTAAAATCCGGCTCATTGTTATCGATCACAACATACGGTTCCCCGTCATATTCCGGAATCGTCTCCATTGAAATGTCCGATTGCTGTGTACCCGACACCGGAACCGTCTCTTGTTTCTCATTTGCTGTTTTTGTGTATTCCTCTGTCTGGTCTGCTTTGCCTGCACATGCCGACATACTGAGTATTGAAAATGCAGTCACAATACTGATGAACAACTGTTTCATTTTATTTGCCACGAAAATAAACCTCCTTCGTAATCTTCTCATGGGAATGCCCCTGAAATTCTATTTGTTCCTTCAGAGTCCACTCTGAAAGATCCATCGTAAACCTGATATCTGCCGGATATTTTCGGTTCCACCGATATAATACCACAGTCTGTATTTTATTTTCATATTCTTGAAGCGATACGTTTTCTACAAAGCAGTAATCATCTCTGCCCGCTTCCTGAAGAAACATTTCCGATACACAACTATCAATCTGATCCGTCTCAAATAATCTGGAAGAATATCCATTCATCCAAAGTTTTATTTTTCTGCCACTTTCCACTTCTTTGGACACCATTCGGATAATATCTTCTGTCACAGCCCGGTCACTGCTGACACGGCGGTTATTGAATAACATTCCATTGTTATCCCCCATACATGCGATTACCTTCAATTTTTTCCACTTCCTTCCAAATAATGCACTTCGCACTCCACAGATAGATTTGTCTTGACTTTATGCATAATCACAACAAACTTTTAGGTAAAATGCACAAAATAATAACCTTTTTTTCTCATTGAATATTATGTTTTCCTATATTATTATAAAAATAAGAAAAAAATTCTGAATTGCTTTATCTCGGAGCAAAATTCCCTGAATTTTTCATAAACACATAGAAAGGATCAAGAACACATGAGTAAAAAGACTCACACCACACACAAGGGACTTCTTGCCATCGTCTGGATCGCCATGATGTTGTACGGAACCATAAATGTACTGCTGGCTTTCTTTATGAAAGGCATTGTCGACTCAACCACAGACAAAAATATGGATTTGTTTCTGTGGTCCGCAGCAGCCACACTGCTTTTAGTGGCATTTGAATTTCTTATGGGCAATGCAAGCCGCTACCTGTTGCAGCTGTACTGCAAAAGGAACCTGCTTTCCCAAAAAATCTGTCGGTATCGAAACGCATTGTGCGCCAATGCTCCGGATCGCACTGATCTCTCTGCATTTTCCACTGACATCGAATTACTGTACTCTAATTACTACGTCAATGTCGCTTTGATGGCCTGCTACATGAGCCAGCTTGTATTGTCGGCTGTCGGAATCATTTATCTGAATTGGAAAATTGCTGTCATTGTCCTGATCACTACCATACTTCCTTTTGTAATACCAATGCTGTTCAGCAAAAAACTTCAGGCAAGTACAGAAAACTATAAGCAATCTGCTGATTCTTACTTAAGTTTTGTGCAGGATTCTCTCAGCGGTATGCAGGAAATCCGCACCTACCGCGCCTTTTCTTTCTTTTTGAAAAAGCATGATCTGAGAAATGAGAAAACAGAACAGCAGCGTTTGAAAAATCAGATGTGGATCTCTTTCAGCAATACCTTTTCTTCCTTTGTCAGTACACTGTCCTTTGTAGCCATTCTTGTCTACTGCGGATATCTGACGCTGAAAGGACAGACAACCATTGGTGCATTGATCGCAGTGATCCAGCTGATGAATACAGTAATCGGTCCAGTCGTGCAGATTTCCGGTGCAGTCGGTCAGATTCAGGCGACAAAAAAATTAGTGCGCAATGCAGCTGAAGAAACACCTTCGGAAGAACAGACCTTCCAAAAGCAAGTATCCGAGGTGAAACTGGAAGATGTAAGTTTCTCTTACGACGGGCAGCAGCCGGTTCTAAAGAATCTCTCTCTTCATCTCCGCCACGGCAGACACTACGCGATCACAGGGGAAAGCGGCGTCGGAAAATCTACACTGGCCAAAGTACTTTCCGGTGCACTGGAAGGTTATACCGGTCATCTGCAGATATTGGATACCGATGGGGAACTGCTCTCTGCCGATGAACTGCCTTACCATATCCAATACGTTTCTCAAGAACCGTATTTATTCAAACTTTCCGCAAAAGAAAATGTGTACCTTGGCAAAACCGATCCTGCCGATCATTGGCAGGGACAGATGAAAAATCTCAGTATGGACTGCTTCTTAGACGAGGACTCCGGCGAACTCTCTAACCGGGATCGTATCTCCGGCGGACAAAAACAGAGACTCGTAATCGCCCGCGCGCTAAGCCACAAGACCGATGTGCTGATCCTGGATGAGCCTACTGCAAACCTGGATAAAGCAACAGCATATAAAGTAATGAAATATATTTTAAGCTCTCAGTGCGGTATGATCCTTGTCATCACTCACGATACAAGCAGTGAGATCCTTTCTCTGTTTGACGAAGTGATCCAACTGAAATGATCCCCTGGAACCGCTGACAGTAAGACAGACTCCCACAAACTTTCATGGCGGATGGTATTTAGAAACTCCGAACACAGATTCTCTAAATACCACCCGCCATAAAATGATAAACCTCTCTGCTATTTGCTCAAATGATGCTGCTACCCAAAGACCTTCTTCTCAAACCTTCTTCTAATAACAAAAACCCCAGCAAACACTGAGGTTTCTAGTGGACCTGAGGGGAGTTGAACCCCTGTCCGAAAGCCCGTCCATTGCGGCATCTCCCATTACAGTCATTATTTTAACATTCCCTCCATGAATCGCCTAATGACAGGCTCTTCACTTTAGTAGCTTCATAAATTCTTCCATTCCCTCAAAGCTTTGGAAACGAAGTGCCTCACCTCTTTGAAGCCGGTAACTTAAGCAGTGAGTGACTTAAGGCCGACTGCTGCAACTAGGCAGCGTACGCTAAATTTTCGTCTGCGTTTATATTTAAATACGGATTGATACGCGGTCCCGCCCCGCGAATGGCTTCCTCAACTTCAGAACCCCCGTCGAAACCAGTACAAGCCCTGATTATGACTTCTCTGTCTGGTATGACTGCAAACGATTCGTGTCATTATTATATTCCATATATAACACAAATGTCAAGGATATTTTATTCTGAGTGTTCGGCTGTGCTCTCTCTCACAATCAATCTTGGCTGAAATGTGATGCACTTCTGAGAATTTACACCGCTGTCTATCTCACCGATCAGCTGCTGCACCGCCTCCACCCCCATGTCGTAGACCGGTTGGCTGACCGTTGTAAGCGGAACGTCCAAAATCTCTGAAAAGAAAATGTCGTCATATCCGACCAGAGAAATTTCCTCCGGTACAGATATTTTATGCTTTTTGAGACAATTATATACCCCATATGCAGACATATCGTTAAATGCAAACACTGCCGTCACTTTTTTGGGAATGGACAGAAAGTACTCCATAGCTGCCATGCCGCTTTTTCTGTCATAGTTTCCCTCATAAATCAAATCCGAATCAAATTCCACTCCGTACTCTTCCAGCGCTTCTTTATATCCTCTCAGACGATACCGGGAATCCTCCAATCCCAAAGGCCCTGCCACACATCCAATGTGTCTGTGCCCCAGTTCCAGCAAATGCTTTGTCGCTGCATATCCTCCGCTTCTGTGGTTAACAATTACCGAACAACAGTCAGCCTCCTCCAGAAAACGGTCAATCATCACAAATGGCACTCTCAGTTTCTCCATCAGCTTTACACTTTCCAATGCTTTTTTCTTGTCGCTGTCCAGAGACATGCAGAACAAAATTCCGTCTACCCCTTTATCCGCCAACACTTGAATATATTCCAGATCCCGCTTGTGCATATCATTTGTATTGCACAAAATCAGATTCCATCCGTTTCTCCTGCACTCATCTTCCACCCCTTTTGCAAGGTTGGAAAAAAACACGTTACTGACATCGGAAATCACCAGTCCGATCGTCTTTGTCCGTTTCTTTACCAGCCCGACGGCAAGCTGGTTTGGTCTGTAATTCAGTTTTTCTACCGCCTCCAGAACCGTGTCCTTTGTCTGTTTTGAAATTTTGTCTGCTTTTCCGTTTAAGACCAGTGAAATTGTTGTCACGGAAAACCCTGTATAATTTGCAATATCTTTAATTGTAGTTCTCAATATACTTCTTCTCCATTATCCTTTATTTCTCCACAAGCATGCTTGCGCCACACTTTCGCTGTCCATTCTCTATGCATTCTGGAGCCTCTGTATTTCTTCCTATTATACATGATTTTTTCTTCTTTTGGTAGTTTATGGAAAATATTTCACCGAGGGTTTCTATATATTTCCCATACTTTTTCAATTCCACAAATTCATTTGGCTTATGTGCTGACTGCGGTTCCCCCGGTCCAAAGAGCAGTACCGGAATTTCACTTTCTTTCTGAACCAGAACAGAGGCATCTGTGAAATAATTTATACCTGTCTCCTCTGCTTTCACACCCTTTAATCTGAAATATTCTTTCAACCGCTGAATCCATTTTTCTTCATCAGCAATCTCAATTGCCCTGCGTGCATTTTTGACCACTATTTCAAACTGTACTGCTCCGTTTAACTCTGCTTCTTCTTCCCGGCATATTTTCTGAATTTCCCGCTCCACATCCTCCGTGGAAATTCCCGGTATGATCCGGATATCCAGTAAAATTTCGGCAAAATCCGGCGTCATATTCGGAGCAACCCCTCCTCGGATCATCGTAATCTGCGCCGTTGGTTTTCCCAGTATCCGATGTTCATATGTCATTATCCACTTTTTTATTCTGTGGACAATCTTCATCCCATACTCTACTGCATTGTATCCTTCCTCCGGATAAGCGCCGTGGCTCGTTTTGCCACTTACATTCAGCTGTATCCATACACATCCTTTCTGCGCCACTCCCAGCTTACATCCAGTAGGTTCCCCGATCAGCAGAAGGGAGACCGAAGACAAATTAATTTCTTTCAAAACGTTCTTTGCCCCAAGACCGTTTTTCTCCTCATCACAGGTTCCCAAAAATAAAATCGTCTGCTCCGGTTTCTTTCCGGTTTCTCCGATTCTTCCGAGAAGATATACCATCGCTGCCAGTCCGCTCTTCATATCACTGGCTCCCCTTGCATAAATTCTGCCGTCCCTCTCCGATGGAACAGCGGGATCCGTATTCCATTCCTTGAGTTTCCCATATGGAACCGTGTCAAGATGTCCGTTCCAGACAACTATTTCGGAAGACTTTCCCTCTACTTTCGCGACAACATTTGCATGTGTTTCATCTATTTTTTGTACAGATGCATCTACATTTCTCTCCCGCAGATAATTTGCAATATATTCTGCAACAGCTCCCTCATTATCTCTTCCATTCACACTTGGAATTGCGAGTATCTCCTTGAGCAGGGCAACACTTTCCTCTATGCTTTCCACGCTGCTCTCCTCTGTATTTTCTTTCCTGCCTCCTTTTGTTCTTTCTATTTGCTGCATGCTTATTCTCTCATTTTCTTCCATACTATCTCTTATCACGTTCGGACCCCTCCCTTCTCTCTGTTCTCTGACAGACTCCATAAGACTTCTTCTGACTTCGGCAGCATCCTTATCTTATTGGCACATGAAACATGCATTTTCCGCTATTTCTTTACAAGCCAGCCTACAATTCCTTTCCAGATTTCGTCATACTGACTCCACTCACAGAACTCCGGAGGCGCCCAGTGTGGTGCACAGTCTGTCGTGAAGACAGCACTTTTCCCTTTTCCATAGTTTCCAAATGCGATAAATGGATCACCTTCCACCAGAGCGACTACATCTGCCTCTTCTTTTGCGACTGTCCGGTTATATCCGAGTACTTCCGGCCATGCTCCCTGAATCTTATCCAGTGCCTCATGTGCTTTAACTGTCACCGGCCGTACTCCATCGCAGTGTTCCATTCTGTCATCCACGGTAAGTACTTCTACCGGAAGTATCTCCTGAACCGCAGTATCATGCCATTTTCCCTTTGCATCGACACCGGAAAAAGTCAAATAGCCTCCGATCATCAACAATGCTCCGCCTTCCAGTACATAATCCCGAATTATCTTTGTCCGGTCCGGCTTCTTTACACTCTTTGTAAATGTTTCTGCCGGAAGCAACAATGTATTTGCTCCGATATCGGATAAGATGACACAATCATATTTCCTTAACGCTTCCACAGTATATGGAAACTCCTCCGCCGCAATATGATTTGGAAGAAATGTCACTTCATATCCATTTGCTTCCAGGGCTTTTTTCAGCCATTTTTCACCAGTTTCGTAAGTTGATGTATAAAAACTGTCAAAGCCTTTGACATGAGTTGTGTAACTCATCCATGATTCACCTGCTAATAATACTTTTTTACTCATTGTTCTCTGCCTCCTATTTTTGATTTCCCCATGTAAGAATCAACTCTGCATAAATTAAAACTGCACTCCAAAATGCCTCAATCTCCACATATTCATTCGGAGAATGACATTGTTCCAAATTCCCCGGTCCAAACTGTATTGTTGGACATCCCGCTATATTTTTCCATATTCTCGAATCACATCCAGCCGGAGAACCTGCTGCTTTTACCTCTTTTTGTTCTACCGCCTGATATGCTGTTTGAAATGCCTTTACAAACGGTGACTCCTGTTCCATTTCAAACGCACCGCCTGCCTGATAAACATCAATTGCCG
Source organism: uncultured Lachnospiraceae bacterium (assembly GCA_900546325.1). Classification (GTDB taxonomy): domain Bacteria; phylum Bacillota; class Clostridia; order Lachnospirales; family Lachnospiraceae; genus Faecalimonas. The sequence goes on from URCR01000001.1 coordinate 117,501, forward strand.
GTCTGTGTTCTCTCATCCACAAATCGCCTTCAGCGGCTCTTTCCACCGCTTCCGTAAATTCCCTGACAACTTGTTCATAACTCATTACCTCCGGGAGATAATGCACACACGTCTCAAACATACATTCTCCCGGCACTGTGGATCCTGCTGTTCCGCCTTGTATGACACCTATGTTAAGATTGGGCGCCGGAAGAAGTGGATGCTTATATTTCAATAACCAGTTATGCTCTACTTCCTCCAACTCTCTGATCACCTTCATTACCTTTTCAATCGCACTGACACCAAGCCATTTTGCACCCGAATGATTTGCCTTTCCCTTAATCTGCACCTTAAAAAATATGAATCCCATATGTGCAAGAATCACTTCATCACTCGTCCCTTCGCAGACGACAACTCCATCCGCAGTCTTCTTATTCATTGCTGCGACAATCGAACCGTTTCCGCCGCCCTCTTCATCACATACAGAGGTAATCATGACATCTCCCGGAAGTTTATACCCTGCATCCTGCAATAATTTTACTGAAAGAGTTGCCGCCATCAACCCTGCTTTCATATCTGCACTTCCAAGTCCATACAATTTTCCTTCTTCTAAAACAGCTTGATGCGGTGGTCTGTTCCACTGTCCGAAATCTCCCGGAGGCATCGTATCCATATGTCCATTAAACAGAATACTCTTTCCTCCTTCCCCCTGAAAAGTTGCGTAAACATTGTACCTTTCCTCATAATTATGGCCTGGATTTCCTTCATGGTGGATTTGCATACACTCCTGAACCTTTTGTTCTGTCAGATAATCTTTTTCAATGGAATCTGCGTTCATCTTCTCGAACAGTCTGATCATATATTCCTGTCCTTCTTTTTCCAACCCACCCTCAATTCCATGTCCAATGTCATGTGTATCGATTTCAATCAGTTCTTTTAAATAGGTAAGATACTCTTCTTTCCGTTCGTTTAATATTGTTCTCAACTGTTGCATATATACACCTTCTTCTTTAGACCATCGCTGTTATCCTGCACAATACTGCTTAATACCATCTTCAATAATATCCCAGAATTTCTCTGTATCAATCTCAACAGCCACCTTGCTGTTTGGCTCTTTTCCGGAGTTGCCAAAAAAGTCGCAATTGGTCCTTCCATAGCTCTGTGTTCCCCGAATATCAATTTCTGTATACATTTCTTTTGTTTTTAACACAGAAGGATCAATCAGATATGCCACTGTTACCGGATCATGAAGCGGACCTCCTTCCCATCCAAATACTTCTTTTTGGCTTTTGTTAAAAAATCTCATAAGTTCCCCAAATAATTTTGATGCTTTGGAATCATTTTTTTCCATGCGTTCTATGATACTCGGGTAACAGAGCACTTTTCTTGTCACATCCAGCCCAACCATAACAATTGGACAACCACTTGTAAACACGACATGTGCAGCATCTCCATCTGCCAGAATGTTAAATTCGGCCGCCGGTGTTACATTTCCAAGCTGGTAAGTTCCGCCCATCAGGACAATCTCTTTGATTTTTGGAACTATTTTCGGCTCCAGTCTCATAGCCATCGCAATATTCGTAAGTGGTCCTGTTGGAACTAATGTAATATCCCCTTCGGAATTCATCAGTGTCTCTATCAAATACAAAACCGCATGTTTTTCTTCTGCTTTTCTTTTTAATGTTTCAAATACAGGTCCATCCAGCCCCGATTTTCCATGAATTTCTTCTGAAACCACCTGCTTATCACGAATCATCGGTTGTCCACACCCTGCATAGACCGGTACATCTAATTCTAAATACTGGCAGACATTTAATGCGTTTTTTGTCGTCTTCTCCAGTGTCTGATTTCCTGCTACAACTGTGATTCCCAGCAATTCTATATATTTGTTTTTTCCTGCAAGCAAAATCGCAATCGCATCATCATGTCCCGGATCACAATCCAAAATAATTTTTTGCCGCTCCATATGTACCTCCTTACAGACCTTTCACATGTATTAATGAACTTTTCTTCTTTTTCTCCGATACCTGCTTTGAAATCATCGAAACAGCCAAAACAACAACTGTTACCACATACGGCATCAGCAATACAAACTGAGACGGTACTCCATATGCCTGTAATCTTGCTCCGATTGAATCAGCAAATCCAAACACCAGGCATCCTACTGCAGTCAGCACCGGATGTGCTCCTCCAAAATACATCGCCGCAACTCCCATAAAGCCCCTGTTGCTCGTCATATTTTCCGTGAACATCTGACTGTATCCTAGTGATAAATGTGCCCCTGCCAAGCCGCCGATCAGACCTGAGATTAAAATTGCCTGATACTTCATCGTATTTACATTAATTCCAGCCGTCTGCGCTGCCATCGGAAACTGTCCTACAGCTCTCAAGCGCAATCCCCAGCGTGTCTTATAAAAGACAAACGTAATTATGATGATCAATACAATGACAAACCATTCTGTGATTGTCCAGTTATTGAAAATCTGATCCAATATCGAAATTTTCTTTAAAAACGGAAGATTTATTCTTGGAATCGGAGAAATTGCGGGATCTGAAAATGTTCCGCTTGTTTCAAAAATAACATTGAGCATAAACTTTGTGATTGCCAGCGCAAACAAATTGATTCCCATACCGATTGCACAGATTTCTGCCTTATATCTGATATGTGCGACTGCCATAATTCCTGCCATCGCAAATCCCGCTGCCATTGCCACCAGAATTCCCAGCAGCCAGCTTCCCGACAGATAACTTACTGTAACCGCCGCAAAAGCTCCCGTCAGCATAATTCCTTCTGTTCCAATGTTCAATATATCCGCCTGTTGTGTAATTGCTGCACAGAGGGCCGCATAGATAATAGGTGTTGCTGAACGGAATGTTGCATAGATTAACGAAACACTGAATATCTGATCTAATTTCATAAATTCGCCCCCTTATCCTTCCTGGTCCGCTGTTTTTTTCCGCTTTTTCTGAAACTGAAAAAGTAATTCCATCGTCGCTATGATAATGAATACTGCACTGATTGTGTCTATGATTGATTTTGGTACACCCGTATTTTGCTGCATTCCCATTGCTCCTGATTTCAATACTGCAAGGAAGAAAGACATAAACGGCGCAAGTACCACATTATTTTTCACAATCAATGATGCAAGCATCCCATTCGTGCCAAGTCCTGCTGCGAAATTATTTAAGAAATATCCATGTACACCCAGTACCTCGATGCAGCCTGCAATTCCACCGATAGCACCACTCAGCATCATTGTCTTGATAAATACTCTTTTAGGATTAATACCCACATATTCCGCATGTTTTGGATTTAATCCTACGGTTCTGATCTGATAACCGAACTTCGTCTTCTGAAGCATCCACACAATTCCTAAAACAAAGACAATTGCAATAAACAGCCCTGCGTTTGCACTGCTTGGTTTCATAAATTGTGGCAGAGTTACTGTAACCGGATCTGACTGTGCATTTGCAACTCCTGCGCTCATCGGTCCACTTACAAGATAAGAAGTGATAAATAATGCTACACTGTTCATCAAAATTGTTACGCATACTTCATTGACATTAAAATATGCTTTTAACATTCCCGGAATATATGCCCATACTGCACCGACAATAGCTGCCCCCAGAAAGCACACCACAAGCAAAAGCGGCTTCGGAAGAAACGTCCAGTGGATTCCTATATAAGCAGCCACAATTCCTCCCAGGAAAACCTCTCCTTCCACTCCGACATTAAACGCACCTGCTTTCGCAGCTACAGCAAACGCAATTGCTGTCAATAACAGAGGCGTAAAACTCGCTAACGTTGTCCCAAAAGCTCTTTTACTGGAGAAAGCTCCATTAAACAATGCAATATATGCATCAATCGGGTTTTCTCCAATGCAAAGAATAACAATTGCACCAATCCCCAGCGCCAGTCCCAGTGTCAGTAATACTTTTCTTAAATTTTTCATCATACCATTCAATGTTTTTCCTCTCCTTCCCTGACTTTATTTCCACCCATCATAAGAAGTCCAAGATTCTCTTCATTTGCCTCTTCTGCATACATACTTCCTGCAATTTTTCCTTCATGCATTACAACAATCCGGTCTGATAATGACAATATTTCTTCCAGATCAGCTGACACCAACAGCACTCCCAGTCCCTTTGTCTTTACATCCTGCAAAATACTGCGGATTGACTCAATTGCACCAATATCAACACCTCTTGTCGGCTGCGATGCAATTAACAGCTTTCCTGCAACTGAAACTTCGCGTGCAACAACAACCTTCTGTGCATTTCCTCCGGACATAGACTGCGTAATGGTATCTGGATTTTGTGGACGAATGTCAAACTTCCTGATCAACTCTTTTGCATAGTCTGCAATTCCCGGTTCATTTAGAAGAATGCCCTTTGAAAAAGGCCTTTTCTCCAATTGTACTGCTATTAGATTTTCTTTTATAGAAAGATTTCGATTTAATCCTCTTGTATTCCTGTCTTCCGGTATGTGAGTCATCCCTGCCTTCCTTATTTTTTTGACTGACAGATTTGTAATATCCTTTCCATCCAAAAATACTTTTCCCTTCTCTATCTTTCGCAGCCCAGTCAAAGCCTCTATGAATTCACTTTGTCCGTTTCCGTCAATCCCTGCAATTCCAACAATCTCTCCACTTTTTACCTCTAACGAGATTCCTCTTATCTTAGAGATTTCCTTTTCTCCTGATGTCCACAGTTCCTCTACTTTTAACACAGGCGCTCCTACTTTCGCCTTTTTATGTTCGATATTTAAAAAGACTTCTCTTCCAATCATCATTTTTGTCAATTGTACTGGAGATGTATCTTCTTTCTTTACGGTTCCTATGTATTCTCCCTGCCGCATTACACTGATTCTGTCGGATATTTCCATTACTTCGTTCAATTTATGAGAGATAAATACAATTGATTTACCATCTTGCTTCAAATTTTCAAGAATTTCAAACAGTCTTCTTGCCTCCTGCGGAGTAAGTACCGCTGTTGGTTCGTCCAAAATAATAATTTCCGCACCTCGCGCTAACGTCTTAATAATTTCTACTCTCTGCGCTTCTCCTACGGTTATCTGATTGATTTTTTTATTAAGTTGAATATCCATCTGATATTGATTTATATATTTTTGTACATTTTTCCGTGCTTTTTCAAAATCAATCGTGATTCCTTTTCTCGGTTCAAACCCCAAAATAATATTTTCTAAAACAGTTAGTTCATTTACGAGCATAAACTCCTGATGAACCATACCGATTCCCTTGTCAATCGCTATTTTGGGAGTGAGATGTTCTAATACTTCCCCACTGACTTTGATTTCTCCCGCATCGATGGCATACATCCCATATAACATTTTCATCATAGTGGACTTTCCAGCTCCATTCTCTCCGATCAGAGAATGAATTTCTCCCTTTTTCAGGTTGAAATTTCCGTTTCTGACAGCTTTTACTTCACCGAAACTTTTCTTTATTCCACACATTTCTACAACATACTCATTCACAATATCACTTCCTATTCAAAAGGAGCCGAAGGTTAGAAGCTCTAACTTTCAGCCCACTTCCTTGTCTTTTATTTATTGGAACCAAAACCTTTATAGTTGTCTACTACGATTTCTCCATTTTTTATCTTTTCTGCCAGCTCATTTACTTTGTCAATAATTTCCTGCGGAAATTTATCTCCTAAATGCTCTTTCATCACACTAAAATCAGTCAATCCTACTCCCTCATTGGCAACTTCCAGATACTCTGTTGTATTCCCTTCAAACTTATCATTCACCACCGATTCAATAACTGTGTATGATGCCGTATCCACACGTTTTACCATAGATGTCAAAATAGATCCCGGTTGGTCATTGTCTTGATTCAAATCTACTCCTATCGCATACTTTCCAGCTTCCTTTGCCCCCTCTAATACTCCGGCTCCTGTTCCGGATGCTACATTCATGACAATATCAGCACCCTGATCATACTGTGCCAATGTCAATTCCTTTCCCTTTAACGGATCTGACCATGTTCCTGCAAATGACTGAAGCACCTCGATGTCTGGATCAATATATTTTGCTCCCTGCTCATATCCCACATAAAAATCATGCAAAACAGGAACATCCATTCCACCTACCCATCCGATGATGTTTTTGTCATTTACACCATCTATATCCGTACACTTCGTGAACATGGCAGCCGCAGCTCCTGCCAGAAAAGAACCTTGATTCTGAGCAAAACTGATTGACTGTACATTTTCTCCTTCTACAACTGAATCAATAATCGCAAATTTTACATCCGGATAACTTGGAGCATATTCCTTTAAATACTCTTCCAAATTGGAGCTGGAGCAAATCACAAGATCATATCCACCTTCTGCTGCTGCCAGAAAATTTGCTTCCCACTCTTCCGCTGTCGTTCCTTCCAGGTTTTTAATTTCGACTCCCAGCTCTTTTGCTGCCCTCTGAGCACCTTCATTACAAGAATCATTATAAGACTTATCCCCAAGATTTCCTGAGTATACTACTGCCACTTTAATCCCACTGTCTTTCTTACTTCCATCTGACACTGTCTCTTCTTTTTCCGTTCCACCATTCCCGCATGCCACTAAACTCAGGCACATTGTTGCAGCTATCAAAATACTTACCACTTTTCTTTTCATCTGCTTCCTCCTTGCAAAACCCTTTTAATTCATTAGTAAAACGTTTTTCTAAACTGTAAAAAAAAATAAATCGATTTATTTAGTTCTTATAACTGATGATAAATCAACTCCAAAAGATTGTCAATGTGTATAATATAACGATTTACTTTCTATATTTTTATTCAATTTATATAATACATTTCTTTTCTCTAACTATTTTCCACAAATTCCTTTGTTTGTTTTTAGATATATTTACTGTATATCTTTTGTTATTAAAACGTTTTTCTTATTATTCTGAATCGAACTTCTTATTGCCCACCACTCTCTCCCATGTTATAATTTCCTCATAGAATTCCTCTGTGTAAAGGAGGAACTTCCCATGAAAAAAACTTTACAAGATCTTACGATCAAAGACAATTTTATGTTTGGCGCTGTAATGACTGATCCGGAAAATTGCAAAGGCTTACTGGAATTACTGCTTCACAAAAAGCTGGGCAAAATCATCGTAAGTACCGAAAAAAGTATGATCTACCACCCAGAGTACAAAGGTGTCCGTCTTGATGTCTATGCAAAGGATGATGCAAATACCCGGTACAATATCGAAATGCAGGTACTTCGGAAATCTGCCCTCGGCAAGCGCAGTCGTTATTATCACAGTCAGATTGATATGGATCTGTTGCTGAGCGGTTCTGATTACCGCGAACTCCCTGATACTTATGTCATCTTCATTTGTGATTTTGATCCATTTGGCTTCGGAAAATACTTATATTCTTTCTATACTGCCTGCAGAGAAGAAGGTTCTCTCGACTTCAATGACGGGATTCACACTATTTTTCTAAGTACAGCAGGTAAAAATGGATCAGAAGTTCCGGAAGCACTCGTTTCTTTCCTTAAATTTGTCAAAGCAGATTTATCGGAAAGCAGCAACGATTTCCATAATGAGTACGTCAGAAAGCTCCAACTATCCATCAGCCAAATTAAAGAAAACAGAGAAATGGAGGAACGATTTATGTTGTTGGCAGAATTACTGCAGGAAGAGCATGAAGAAGGAATGCGCAAAGGCATTGAAAAAGGTCGCACGGAAGAACGTACTGAGAATCTCAAACGACTCACTACTCTTCTCCTTTCGCTTCTACGAAAATTTGATACACTTCCTGATGATCTTCTCCAAAAGATAGAATCGATGGATGATCCTGAACTTGCCACTCAATGGATCCAGTTTGCCGCCGAGTCTGCATCTCTTTCGGATTTTTTATCAAAGATTGAATGATTTTTTTAATTCCGTCTCAGAAGAACAAACATAAGAAAAAGGGCATATCGGCACCACTGCTTCTGTCTGATTGTTCCATGAACAACTCAGAACATGCATCGTGATCCCGATATGCCTCATCGAAATTTCACTTCAAATTTTCAAACGAATTTTATTCGATTATTTCATCTGATTTCACAACTATTTTACAATTTTATTACAGAGGAATTCTATTTCACTTACTATTGAGAACTCTTTCCTATTGATCTCTTTTTTGTTGTACTTTGTATTTTTCCCTCTTATCAGACATTATCTTCGATGTCCGCTCTTATTCCAGCCCCAGAATCTCCGCAAGAACGTCGACGATGATCTCATTCGTGCAAGATTTTACATAACCGAGCAAATGCAAAGAGATTTCATCCTGCTTCTGTGCCTCGGTCAGTTTTTCATCATGTTTCGTCTGGTCGATCATCTGGATCAGCTGCGGTGTCAGGTCTTCATAAATCTCTATTGTTTTGTCTGTCACCAGTTTTCTCAGTGCTTCTTTTGTTGTAGGTACCATAATCCTTCTTCCTCCTGATCTATCCGAGATTCCGGATCTTGAAATCTCTCTGTGCCTCTCTCTGCTGGTCTTTCTTTGCGATGTCATTTCGCTTGTCATAGAGCTTCTTTCCTCGTGCAAGACCGATCTCTACTTTTACCAGGCTTCCTTTGAAATATACTTTGAGCGGCACGATCGCCATTCCTTTTTCTTTTGTCTTTCCGAGCATTTTGTTGATCTCTGCCTTATGTAACAGCAGCTTTCTCGGGCGGAGCGGGTCTTTGTTGAAGATATTTCCCTTCTCATATGGACTGATATGCATTCCATAGATGAAGACTTCTCCGTTTTCCACCCGGATAAACGATTCTTTGACACTGCACTTTCCCATACGGAGGGATTTTACCTCCGTACCGTGCAGCGCGATTCCAGCCTCGTAAGTGTCTAAGATAAAATAATCGTGGTATGCCTTTTTATTGTTGGCAATCAGTTTCGTCGATGTTTTCGCCATCTTCCTCGTCCCCCTTATTTACCAGTTCAAAATCTATTGTACGCTGCAGGCGGTCTGTGTCAAGTACCCTGACATAGACTTTCTGTCCGAGTTTATAGGATCTGCGTGTATGCTCTCCGATCATCTCAAAGCGATCCTCATAGTAATCGTAATGGTCATCATGCATATTTGTAACATGGATCAACCCTTCCACTGTATTTTCCAGTTCCACATACATTCCCCATTTTGTGATACTTGAAATGACGCCGGCAAATACCTCGCCGATATGCTGTTCCATATATTCCGCCTTCTTTAATCGGATCGTCTCACGCTCCGCCTCCTCTGCCCTTCGCTCCATCTGGCTTGCATGCTTTGTCACTTCCGGTAAAATGGATTCATAATGTTCGATACGGTTTTCATTCATTCTGCCGCGCAGTGTCTCTTTGATGATCCGATGGATCTGGAGATCCGGGTATCTTCGGATCGGCGACGTGAAGTGGCAGTAATACTGTGCTGCGAGACCGAAATGTCCTGTATTTTCCGGCGTGTATTTTGCCTGTTTCATCGAGCGCAATGCCAGCCTGCTGATAAAATCTCCTTCCGGTGTGCCGTCTACCTTGGCAAGCAGCTTTTGGATTTCCTTCGGTCTTACCTCTTTGTTTGCCACATGCATCGAATGCCCGAAATTATTGATAAACGTACATAATTTCTGGATTTTCTCCTCATCCGGCACGTCGTGCGTCCGGTAGACAAACGGAATTTCCTGCCAGAAATAATCCTCCGCCACCGTTTCATTGGCAAGCAGCATAAAGTCTTCGATGATCTTCGTCGCCGTATTCCGGTCATATGGCTTGATCTCTGTCGGCGTACCGTCTTCCTTCAGGATGATTTTACTTTCCGGAAAATCAAAATCGATCGAGCCTCTGCGGTGTCGTCTGTCCCTTAAAATCTTTGCAAGCTCCGCCATCAGTTCAAACATCGGCACAAACTCTTTGTACGTTTCCATCTCTTCCGGATCTCTGTCTTCCAGTATTTTTTTGACACTTGTGTAACTCATGCGCTGGTCAATATGGACGACTGTCTCTGCGATTTTATGGTCGATCACCTCTCCTTTTGGATTAACCGTCATGATACAGCTCAGAGCCAGTCTGTCTTCCCCCGCATTCAGCGAGCAGATTCCATTTGACAGTGCGTGTGGCAGCATCGGGATGACGCGGTCCACCAGGTACACACTTGTACCACGCTCATATGCCTCCCGGTCAAGTGCACTGCGCTCCTGCACATAGTTTGTCACATCTGCAATATGCACACCGAGCAGATAGTTTTCTCCCTCTTTGGAAATGGAGATGGCATCGTCCAGATCTTTCGCGTCTTCTCCGTCGATCGTTACCATTTTCCAGGAGCGGATGTCCATGCGCCCTGCCATATCTGCGCCCGTGACGTCCTTTGCCACCCGCTCTGCCTGATTTAACACCTTCTCCGGAAATTCTACCGGAAGATCATACCCTTTCACGATCGACATGATGTCCGTTCCCGGATCATTGACATGCCCGATGATCTCAACGACCTTTCCTTCCGGCTTCTTGCCGTCTTTTCCGTAAGAAGTCAGTTCTACAACAACCTTGTGCCCGGTCACTGCCCCTTTTGAGCGCTCCAGCGGCACAAAAATATCTTTGACAAACCGGTCATTATCCGGGATCACAAACCCAAAGTTTTTATTTTTCTGGAAATATCCGACCAGCTTTACCGTTCCGTGGGAGAGGATCCTCACAATCTTTCCTTCTCTTCGCTTCCCTTCGGGCGCTTTTGTTACGACAACCTCCACCTGATCCATGTGAAATGCCCCGTTTGCATCGTCCTCTGAGATAAAGATATCATCGGCTTGTCCTTCTACCGTGACAAATCCAAATCCTCTCGCATGTGCCTGATAGGTTCCGACAAGCTGCTTTGCGGTACCTTTGACATATTTTCCCTTCTGCGTGACAGAAACTTTTCCATCCGCCACAAGAGCATCCATCACTTTCTTCAATTCCTTCCGCTGATCTTTTGGCACCTGAAGAAGAATTGCCAGTTCTTTCAGCTTCATCGGCACATAAAAATCATCGCAGATAAAATCATATATAATCTTTTTTCGTTTCTCAAATGTCTGTTCCAATTTTTTCACTCCTTTTCTCTATCGCATTTTTTCTGCAAGGTTGCCTGAATTTCCCCGAAAATCGAAAAAGAACATACCCATCTGAAAACAGGTATGTTCTACATTTACAAATTTTTTCCAAACTGTCTGTTTCTGATTTTTCCGACAGCTTCTTCGGCAGACTTTTTGGCTGCTTCCCAGTCACTCTTCCTCAATGTCAATGCACTGTATCACTCACATTCCGCCAAACAGCGCTGACGGAAACAATGCACTAATTAAATACTCCGAGATTTAAAACTGCTGCCAGTATCATAAATAAACATGCTAAGAACTTTGTAGATTTGACAAGTGCACCTTCCATAGAACGTCCCTTGTTCTGTCCCCAGTATGTCTCCGCCGCACCTGCGATCGAGCCAAGCCCTGCGGACTTTCCTTCCTGAAGAAGTACAATGATTGTCAATGCGATACCGTCTATTACAAATAAAATAGTTAATACAATTTTCAAAATTTCCATTTTTACACCTCCCGTGGATAAACAACGTTCATTATACCACAAGAGAGAACCGGTTGCAAGTTCAACTCCATAACTTTAGAAGAAGTTTCCAATTTTTCAGGATTTCAGGAAATTTTTCGGGAAACTTCTCATCTATTTCTTCCTATTCTTCCGGTTCTGCGAGAAATGAAAATGGATTTTGGTACTCTGCCACATCTCCCAGCGATTCTTCGATCCGCAACAGCTGATTGTATTTTGCCACGCGCTCTGATCTGCACGGTGCTCCTGTCTTAATCTGTCCGGCATTCAGGGCGACAGCGAGATCTGCGATCGTGCAGTCTTCGGTCTCTCCCGAACGGTGGGAAACGATGGCATGATACCCGGCATTTTGTGCAAGTTTTACCGCATCCATGGCTTCTGTGAGTGTACCGATCTGATTGACTTTGACAAGAATCGCGTTGGCAACATCCTTATCGATTCCTTTCTTTAATCTTTTTACATTGGTTACAAACAGATCATCTCCCACAAGCTGCATATCCTGCCCAAGTCTTGTGGTGAGCAGCTCCCATCCTTCCCAGTCTTCTTCATCCAATGGATCTTCGATGGATACGATTGGATAGTCGGTCGCCAGTTCCTCATAATAATCGATCATCTCTTCCGGGGACCTGGCGATTTTCTGACAGTTCATTTTCCCTTCTCCCGGAAAATAATATTTCTTCGTATCTTTGTCATACAGCTCACTGGCTGCCGCATCAAGCGCGATCACGATATCTCTCTTCAGACGGTATCCGGCGCGCTCCACTGCCTTTGCGATCAGTTTTAATGCCTCTTTTGCATTTGGCAGATCCGGTGCAAATCCTCCCTCATCTCCGACTCCGGTTGCCAGCTGCTCTTCCTTCAACAATTTTTTCAGTTCATGGTAAATTTCCACACACATGCTAAGTCCTTCCCGAAAACAGCATGCCCCCACAGGCATGATCATAAATTCCTGGATGTCTAACGTATTGTCCGCGTGTGCTCCTCCGTTTAAAATATTCATCATCGGAACCGGCATCTTTTTTGCATTTGTTCCTCCCAGATAGGAATACAGGGGAATCTGAAGCGATGCTGCCGCTGCCTTTGCCGCTGCCAGTGACACACCTAAGATCGCATTGGCCCCAAGCCCGCTCTTATTTTCTGTCCGGTCCAATTCCGTTAGAAGCTGATCGATCTTCGCCTGCTCAAACACATTTACCCCGATCAGATTTTCAGCAATCTTCTCATTGACATTTGCCACTGCCTGCTGTACACCCAGACCATTGTACCGCTTCCCCCCATCGCGTAATTCAACAGCCTCATATTTTCCTGTCGAGGCACCGGAAGGGACTGCAGCTCTCCCGATATATGCTTCTCCGGCAAGTACCTCTACTTCCACGGTTGGATTTCCTCTTGAATCTATAATTTCTCTGGCGTAAATGTCCGTAATCGGCAAACATTTATACATCATATTCACTATCTCCTCTCAGATTTTATTATTGCCGGAACAATTCCTTTCTATCCGTTGACTTTTCATTTCCCCCGCGGTACAATTCATATAGATTATTAATTTTTTATAAAATACTGAGGTCTGCACAAATGAATACAAAATCAAAATGGAAATCTTTTTTACTATTAACCGGAAGCATCCTGATCATGGCAGTTGGAATCTATTTCTTTAAATTTGCCAACAATTTTACCTTTGGTGGAATTACCGGTCTTGCCGTTTTAGTTGCCAAGACAGGCGTCATGTCAGCCAGTGACTTTACCTTTCTGACAAACATGCTTCTCCTCCTCCTCGGGTTCATTGTCCTTGGGAAAAAATTCGGACTGAAGACCGCTTACTGCAGCACACTTCTCTCCGTCACCCTCTCCCTTTTAGAACGGATTTACCCGATGAGCCATCCACTGACAGACCAGCCGATGCTCGAGTTGACCTTTGCGATCGCACTGCCGGCATTTGGCTCCGCGATTCTGTTCAACATCGGGGCTTCCAGCGGTGGTACGGATATTATTGCAGCGATTTTGAAGAAATACTCGGATTTCAACATCGGAAGAGCCCTTCTGCTCACCGATCTTGTGATCACAATCGCAGGATGTTTCGTCTTCGACATTGAGACCGGACTCTATTCTTTCCTTGGTCTTGCCGTCCGCTCACTGATGATCGACAACGTCATTGAAAGTTTCAACCTTTGCAAATATTTCAATGTTGTCTGCGACAATCCAAAGCCGATCTGTGATTTTATCATGCATGAACTCCATCGGAGCGCCACAACCTGTGAGGCGAAGGGGGCTTTCTCCGGCGAGCCGAAGAGCCTTGTCTTCACGGTGCTAAACCGTCATCAGGCAATCCGCCTCCGAAACTATATCAAAGAAGTGGAGCCGACTGCATTTATTCTGATTTCCAACACGAGTGAGATCATCGGAAAAGGATTTCACAATACCATTTAATTTTGCCACATCTTCCCGGCAGCATCGTATTTGATGCTGCCGGGATTTTTTTCTCCCCCTTCCTTTCTGTCAAGTAATTTCATACTTTTTTATATTTTTTTCATTTTTATAAAGAAAAATCTTGTTTTTTCTCACATCTGGTGGCATAATGGTTTCTAATATACTGTTTTAGACATTAATGTTATATCACTCTAAAGCAGAAAACTATTGAATTTAATTAGAGGAGGAGATTGTTATGGACAAGAAGCGTGGATCATTTTCAAGTAAAATGGGCTTTGTGCTTGCTGCTGCCGGTTCCGCAGTAGGACTTGGAAATCTTTGGAGATTTCCGTATCTGGCAGCAAAATATGGTGGGGGAATTTTTTTGCTTGTATATTTAATACTGGCTGTCACATTTGGTTTCACTCTTATGCTTACAGAGATTGCGATCGGGCGAAAAACCGGCGTCAGCGCCATCGGTGCTTTTCAAAAGTTGGATAAACGCTTTGGTTTTGTAGGGATCCTGGCCTGTATCGTTCCTTTCATCATCACCCCTTACTACTGTGTCATTGGCGGATGGGTAATTAAATATCTGGTTACATTCCTGACCGGTCAGGTAAGCGATGCTGCAGGAGACGAATTTTTTACCGGATTTATCAGTGAGTCTGTCTCTCCTGTGATCTGGTTTTCCGTTTTCATCCTGCTGACTTCTGTCATTGTACTGTTTGGAGTCGAAAAAGGAATTGAGAAAGCAAGCCGCTTTATGATGCCTTTGCTTGTTGCTTTAATTGTAGGTGTTTGTATTTTCTGTATTACCAGACCGGGGGCTTCTGAAGGAGTGAAATATTACCTGCTTCCTGATTTTTCCAAATTTTCTGCTACAACTGTACTGGCTGCTATGGGGCAGTTATTCTACTCCATGTCACTTGCCATGGGGATCATGATTACATACGGTTCCTATATGAAAAAAGACAGCCATTTGGAAGCTTCCGTGCGTCAGATTGAACTTTTTGATACGGCAATCGCTTTCCTTGCAGGTCTTCTTATCGTTCCGTCTGTATTTGTTTTTTCCGGCGGAGATGAAGCTGCGCTCAGCAAAGGACCATCTCTGATGTTTATCACGCTTCCGAAAGTCTTTAACGACATGACACTGGGCGGAGTGATCGGTGCTGTATTTTTCTTATTGGTGCTGTTTGCCGCGCTCACATCCTCCATCTCTCTTATGGAGACAAATGTTTCCATTCTCCGGGATAAATTAGGATGGAACCGCAGAAAATCAACACTGATCGTTACTGTCTATGTCTTAATCCTCGGATCGATCGTTTCTCTTGGCTTTGGTCCTCTGAGCTTCATCAAGATCCTTGGACTGGGGCTTTTGGATTTCTTCGATTTCATCAGCAACAGTGTACTGATGCCGATCGTAGCGATCCTGACCTGCATCTGCGTCGGACATTTTGTCGGAGCGAAAGTCATTTCAGATGAAGTAGAATTAAATGCTCCATTTAAAATGAAGAAATTTTATACCATTATGCTGAAATGGATCGCACCGGTCTTTTTAGTACTCGTGCTCGTGTTTGCCGTATCAGAGGCAATGGGATGGATCCGTGTTTAATTGAAAAATTTCTCTGCCATCCGGCAGGGGAGCATATCGCAGACAATCATTCTTTTTTGAATGGTTGTCTATTTTTCTATTTAGCCCCGGCTCTCGAAGTGATATAATATATAGAAGCATTACGATATCCTCAGGAGGTACTTTATGGCACAACTTTTATTGATCGAAGACGATGAGGCGATTGTATTCGGCATGACCGAGGCACTCTCCCACGCAGGACATACCATCATCAGTGCAGACAGCCTCGTAAAAGGGAAAGCACTCTTCTCGTCTTCCATCCAGCTCATTCTTCTGGATCTGAATCTTCCGGATGGAACCGGGTATGATTTCTGCCGCTGGGTAAAATCAATCCGGGATGTTCCTGTCATTTTTCTTACCGTGCAGGGCGAGGAAGCCGCAGTCACAAAAGGGCTTGATCTCGGTGCAGATGATTATATTGTCAAACCGTTCCGGCTTGCTGAACTTTTGTCCCGCATCCGCGCAGTCCTGCGCAGAGTTCCTCTGACAGAAAGTCCTGTCCTCACCTGCCAAGACATCACACTCGACCGCACAAGGACATCTGTCTTTTTGGGCAAAGAAGAAATTGCTCTCTCTGCACTGGAGTACCGTCTTCTTCTCTATTTTATGGAAAATAAAAACCAGACCTTACCGCGCGGCAGAATTCTTGACCGGCTCTGGGACATTGATGGAAACTTCGTCAGCGACAATACACTGACTGTCACCGTGAAACGGCTCCGGGAAAAATTAGGCCACACAGAATGCATCCGCACGATCCGTGGGATTGGCTATCGAATGGAGGACAATTCATGAAACAAAAACAGAACGCTTCCCTTTTAGGCACCCTCCTCTTCTGGCTCATCCCCGGCATATTATCGGGGATTGCCGCATCGGTGTCTGCCTGCCTCTTTGCTTATCAAAAATTATCACTGCTTGCAGACATGCTTACAAAAACATCTCTGCCCGCGGCTCTGGGGCAGATTGCCCATGGGGATTTTTCTGCCGGAGCTTCGTTTTTGAAACATTACGGCTATGAACCTTTCGATTTCTTTCTGCCCGCTTTCTGCTTTTTTTGCATCCTTTGCATTCTTCTCTTTGAGTGTTGCGGTATCCTGCTCTATCTCCGTACCCGGAAGCAGGGGGACCTTCTACAAACGCGGATCGATGAGCTGACTGCCTACCTGCATGCTGCCAATGCAGGGGAAGTCTCCGCACTATCCAGACAGGAGGACTGTCTTTCCTATCTGGAGGATGAAATCTACAAGACGGTGACAGAGCTGTCCACCGCCCGCACATCCGCAGTCGCGGACCATGCCGCCCTCTCTGACCAGATTGCAAATATGGCACACCAGCTGAAGACACCCCTGACTTCCATGTCCTTCATGGCAGAACTTCTGGAGATGCATCAGACACCCGATACCGCAGAATATCTCTTGCGTCTGAATCATCAGATCGACCGACTTCGCACATTGACTTCCAATCTTCTGACACTCGCCAGGCTGGATTCTCATGCGATCACATTTACCCCGAAACCTGTGGAGCTGACAGAACTGATCACGGTTTCCTGCGAGCCACTCCATGACTGGATGGCGGAAAAAGAGATTTCCTTCCACACCATCTGTGACGGCGAGGAATCCGGGCTCTTCCTTCCTCTTGATTTTCACTGGACATCGGAAGCACTTTTAAATCTTTTCAAAAACTGTCTGGAGCATACCCCGCCCGGCGGAAGCATTACCGTTTCTCTCGCTTCCAACCCGCTCTATGCAGAACTGATCATCGAAGATACCGGGTGTGGATTTGCAGAAGCGGAAATCCCCCATCTGTTCGATCGTTTCTTCCGCGGAGAACATGCCGCACCGGAAAGCGTCGGGATCGGTCTTTCCCTCGCAAAAGCAATCATCGAACGGCAAAACGGACACATCCGCGCTGCCAACACGGCAGACGGACATGCCCGTTTTACCATTCATCTTTATTACTGACAGAAATGACGGGAATGCCTGTCATTTCTGACTACTTTCATTCTCTGATCAGAACGTATCATCCTTGACCCCTTCCATAATACTCTCCTTTTGTATCTTCCGCTCTCCCACGATATAGGCGCCTGACACGGTCAATAAAATCAGTGCTGTGTAGCCGATCACCAATCCGTACGGTGCATACGGCAGATATTCGATCAGACTGACTTCCTGGAAATGAAGATAGACGCCGAGGAAGACTGCCTGGAACGGAAGACTGAACAGAAGCGGTCGCAGCCCTAAAAAGATTCCTTCCAGCCAGAGCATCTTTCTTAACTGCTTCGGTGTCAGCCCCACGGAGCGCAGCATCGCAAACTCCCGCTTTCTCTGACAGAGATTCCCGGTGATACTTGCCCACACATTTGCGATTCCGATGACTGCCAGCATTCCGCTCAGGAAACCGACGATCAGATTCATTACCCTGCTGCTTTCTTCATTAAGGTTTCTTTTCGTGGCGCTGTCTGTCATATCGTAATCTCCGAGACCGTAAGTTTCTTCCATGATCTCTTCGATTTCATCTGCCACTCTTGATATGGTCTGATAGGAAATGCCGTCCGTATCGTCTGTCAGATAATATCCTTTTACCCTCGTCCCTGAACTTCTTCTCGTCTCGCTGCACTGCTCCGCCTGCGCAAATACATGGGAGAGCGGTGCAACGGCAATGAGCGTAAAGTGCGAAGGTTCCATCTCAAGCGGCGGAAGCTGTTCTGCAACTGCACCGACCTTCAGCGAAAATTCATGATCTCCATCAATCCCGTCTACATTTTTCTCGGTAAATAAAATCTCCTCACCCTCCTGCAGCTCCAGAAATTCACGCAAGATTGGACGCTTCCTTGTCCCGTGAAATGGATCTTCTGTCTGATTATAGAAGACTGCCAGTTCCGGATCTGAAAAATACGGTTCCGGGTCGATCCCCTGCGCCTCACAGTATGACCGGAAATTTTCATCATCCATCCCGATCACGGTCGCCGCAATCCGGTATTTCCCATCCCGCTCAAAAGTAGAATACTTTCCGCTTGAGGCAATCTTCTCAAATCCTCCCATATATTTTTCTGTCTCCTCAGATGCTTTGTCTTCCTCCTGCCATGTCGCACATGCCAGTCCGTTGTAGTACAGCGAATGTTTCACTCCCTCCACCGCATCAAGCCGTTCGGTTACTTCGGGCGATGGAAGTTTTCCATCCTGAAACCAGACCTGCACATGCCAGAATTTCTCTGAATCAAATTCATAAATCTTTGCTGCCGCCTCCTGCACAGTAACGATATACTGGAATCCAAACAGCAGTAAAAAGGAAATGACCAGCGCACTTGTGGCAGTCCGGTATGATTTTCTCCTCGCATCAATCGCATTGGCCGCCAGCTCTCCCTCTGTTCCAAATAAAACAGCATAAAGCGGCTTTCTCTTTCTTCTTCGCACTTTCAGAGAATCTGCCGCCGCAAAGATTGCCTCAACCGGCATCAGTTTTGCAATTTTCTTCGCCGGAATCCTTGCGGACAGCCAGACCGTCAGCAGCGCGAGAATCAATGCCGGAAGGATCGCAGGAAGTCCAAATGTCAGAACAACCGGATTTGCCACTCGGTCCGACTGATTGACCTCATTGATCAGGGACATTGCGAGAGAATCTAATCCCCATCCGGAAAAAATTCCAAGCGGGACCGGAATCACAGACAACAGAAATCCTTCGAACAGGATGGATTTCCGAATCTGCCTCGGAGATGCCCCGATCCCGGAAAAAATCCCAAGCTGACTCAGCCTCTCATTTGCAGAAAGTGCAAATGCATTGTGGATGACAAGAACAAACAGCGCTACAACAAGTGCCATCATGACCCCCGCCATGGAGATAAAAACTCCCATGCTTCCCTCCGCCAGCATGCTTCTCTGATTTTCCGATATGACACCATACTTGATCAGAAGATCTGTATTGTATCTCAGGTTATATTCTCCATACTCATCTTTCTCCCATCCAAGTGCTGCCGCAATCTTCGGCAGTTCTCTGTAAGTCTCACGGATATTCTGAAACCGCAGATAGACGGTAATCTGATCGTCCGGCTTTATTGTTTTTCTGTCAAGATAATGGATTCCGATATAGCCCGGCACGACCGATTCGCTGACGACATCCAGTTTCCCCACAACCTTGTACGTCTCCGTTCCCGTCTGGAAAAAGGTTTCCCCGTCCACTCTTGCCACGTTTGCATCGATCTTCTCTGTCCCGTTTCTCCGCTCCCCGGACGGAAGTGTCAAAGTATCACCGATCTTCACCTCCGGGTGGCTGGAAAAATACTGTTTCGACAGTGCAATCTCCCCTGCTTTCTCCGGAACGCTTCCTTCAATGATCGAATACTGTTCTGCCATAGAATCCCAGTATTCCTGATCGGCGCCGCGCGTGATCAGATATGGCCGTTTCTCCTCATCCGAAACCTTCAGGACCTGCCACGGACCTTTGATCATCACTTCGGAAACCGACTCAAAATTTTCAATCTGCTCCAACTCTCTCCCATATGTTGCATCAAACAATTCTCCGTGCCAGTTGCCGCTCTCTCTCTTTGTCATCTGAATATTGTCCGTCCACATCGTATAGAAGAATCCGCAGAGGCAGGACATCATCGTCGTCATCAGATAGATCGCAACCATGATCGCCGCGCTGGATTTCTTATTGCGCCGGATTGCATCCCATGTATATTCCTGTAAGATTTTCATCGGCCATTCACCTCATCTCTGCAGATTCTTCCATCTTCCAGTGTGATGATCCGGTCTGCCTCAAGCGCTGTCCGCTCATCGTGGGTGATCAGCAGAATCGTCTGATGATACTTTTTGTTCGACATTTTCAAAAGCTCGATCGTCTCCTCTGAATTTTTCCGGTCCAGATTTCCGGTAGGCTCATCGGCCAAAAGAATCGCCGGACGGTAGATCAGACTTCTCGCAATCGCTGCTCTCTGCTGCTGCCCTCCTGACAGTTCCCGCGGCAGATGATGGATCCGCTCCTCAATCCCAAGCGCCCTTACAAGCTCCTGAAAAAATGCCTCATCCGGCTTCTTTCCCTCTAACAGCACCGGAAGCAGAATGTTTTTTCGCACATCCAGCGTCGGGATCAGATTATAAAACTGATAGATGAGTCCGACCTTCCTTCTTCTGAACACTGCCAGCTGCTCCTGATTCATTGTGGCAATATCCGTATCCTCCACAAAGATTTTCCCTTTGGTCGGCTGATCTACCCCTCCAAGCATGTGCAAAAGTGTTGACTTACCGGAACCGGATGCTCCGACAATTGCCGTAAAGCTTCCCTTCTGTATCGATAAGTTGATATCGTCAAGTGCTGTCACCAGACTCTGCCCGGCTCCATAAGTCTTGGTAAGATGTTCACAGCGTAATACTTCCATGTATCGTTCCCTCCTGATGTCATAAATTTGGAATCAGCCTTTTATCTCTGATACCTGATACTCCCATTCTAGTCAGCGAAAGTGACAGCTTCGTGACAATCTTCTTTTTTCGGAAACTCTACTACCACTCTTCCATCATTAAAAACAAGATCACAGCAATCCGTTTACAAGTTTACCGGATCCCCAGAACCCTCTTCAGCACATCCGTACACTCACTTTTGGGATCCGCGCTGTAAATATTGACATGATTTAAATCCCCGCCTCTGTCTGTAAATGCCGGAAAGAGAAAGCCGCACTCCGGTTTTCCGGGCTCATAGCTGCCAAGAAGCGGGCAGACTGCGCAGATCAGATACTCAAACATTTCTTCAGATTCCCCTAACCGCTCCTTGTCTGCCCCCTTTGCCGGAATGTCATAGCGGTCGTGAAACATATAAATGGCATATTCTGAATCCATATAATAATTCTCCATTACCACGTCATAAAAAGTTTCCATCAGTGCATCATTTTTCAGTCCGCACTGGCGCAGTCCCATCAGAAGCTGCCACATGCTGCCTGCCCTTCTCGCTTCCGGCTCAAATTGAAATTGTTTCAGATTCACATTCGTCTCTGAAAACGGAATCACTTTTGCAATTTCAAGATGTTTTTTTCTCTCCGGTGCGGAAAGTTTTAAAAAATTTGTATTAAAACTCCCGTCATATTCCCCCTCTTCATCTACATAGCATCCGGCAATCCTGGTAAAGGATGTACGGGAAAGTGTCATTCGTCTGGTAAGCTCCAGCATATCGTCTCGATTAATCATATTATTCTCCTCTCACCATCGTCCGGAACTCTTTCGGCGAGATTCCATACTCTTTGACAAACGCCTTATAAAAGACCGAGTAATCAGAAAACCCGCACAGCTCCGGGATACTTTTTAGCAGGACTCCGTCCACAATCAGTTTTTTTGCCTCGATCAGCCTTCGCTGTGTCACAATCTTATAGAAGCTGACATCCATCTGCTTTTTGAACAGCTGTCCGATTGCCGATTCGCTGATCAGAAAATGCGTCGCGATTGTCTTCAGGCTGATCTCCTCCGCAAAATGCTTCTCAATATAGCTGATGATCTCATCGAGAAGTGCCGCCTTTTCCGACTTTAGTTCCGTCATTGTCTGCCCCTTCCAGCTGCGGTACAGCAGACAGATCAGCTGAAAGAACAATCCACGGCTGAACAGTTCTGCCCCCGGCTTTTCTTCCTTCTCCTCCCGGAGCAGTTCCTCAAAAATTTTCTGAAACTGGTAAAGCACTGTCCCGTTTGTGCGGAGCACATAGGACTTCTCTCCCTGCTCTTTTCCTTCTTCCCACTCTACTGCATTTAACTCTTCGCTGCATTTCTTCCAGTAATCTGCACTTACCCAGAGTGCCGTCCGCAGATAGGGTTCTGTGAGCCGTTCCCCGAAAATCGGTCTGTGGCTGACACCCGGCGGAACAAAGATAATGTCATTTGGCTGGAGCTGGTAGCGCATATCTCCGATCAGATACTGAATATTTCCGCTTCTGCAGAACAGAATCTCATAGAAAATATGGCTGTGAAGCGATACGCTGTCTTTTAAATAGCTGATGTCTTCATGCACATCCAGATATTTACTGTCCATCTCCATCTCCTGATAGCCGATAAACTGTCCGCTTTCTTTGAAATACAGTTCAAACTCTTCTCCCATCGTCTCTCTTAATTTCTCATACTGCTTGCTCTTGATCTCTTCATAGGTCGTTTTTTTCAGTTGGCTAAGTTTCACAAAATTCCTCCTCTCATTTTAGAAACTTTTCACAAATCATTTCATTTCTTTCTCTATCATATCAGAAATTGTATGATTTTTGCAATATTTTATGCCAATTATGCAATTCAAATTGCAATTTCAAAGAAGTATGATAGTAAGCACCAAAATAAACTACACAACAAGGAGAAAACTTATGACAGACAAAAAAATTCGCCCTTTTGGGAAAAAAGATGAACTGGGCTATGTATTCGGTGATATGGCAGGAAGCTTCGTCAACTTATTCATCGACGGTTACTTCCTGACCTTCTGTACATATGTACTCGGAATCAGCCCTGCATGGATGGGATCTTTATTCCTCTTTGCAAGACTTTGGGATGCAATCAACGACCCGATCATGGGATCCTTCCCGGACCGCTGGATGATTGGAAAATCCGGTGACAAATTTAAACCATGGATTAAAATCTTTATGGTACCTCTGGCACTTTCCGGTGTCCTTTGCTTCTTCAATGTTCCGCTGGAAGGTGTTGCGCTCCATGCTTATGTTGCATTTGCATACGTCCTCTACGGAATGAGCTATACCGGAACTTCCATGCCATTCGGTGCAATGGCAAGTGTTGTCAGCACAGACCCGATCGACCGAAGCAAACTTTCCCGTGCAAGAAGTATCGGCGGAACTTTAGTCGGTATGGTCGCTCTTTCCTTTGTTCCGGTCATCTGCTTTGATAAGAACAGTAACATTCTCCCAGAAAGATTTACAATGCTAGCCGTTATTTTCGGTATCTGCTGTATTATTAGTTATCTTCTTTTAACACGTTTAACAATCGAACGAGTACGTGAAAACACGAGCGAACAACCTGAAAAATTCAATTACAAAAATGTGTTAAAAGCCGTTGTAAAAAACCGTCCACTGATTGGTGTTATGATTGCCACAGTCGGAAGTATGCTCTTTATTACAGGATCCGGACAGGTTCGAAGCTATTTATTCAAAGAATTCTATCATAATACTTCCATGATGACTGTTTTAAGCCTAGGAACCCTTCCAATCACACTGATCTGCTTTCCACTTGTTCCAAAACTTGTGGCAAAATTCGGTAAGAAAACAACTTTATTAGCTGGTATTTTTAGTAGTACTATTTTTAGTATCCTTACATTTGTAATCAAATTCGAGAATGTCTATGTATTTACAGCTTTAACCCTTTTAGGTTTAATCGGGCAAGGGTTCTTCTCAATGTTAGTTTGGGCACTTGTTACAGACTGCCTGGATTACAGTGAATGGAAACTGCATGAACGAAGCGACGGTTCCATGTACTCTATCTATACATTCAGCCGTAAAATCGGTTCCACAATTGCTTCTTCCGGTATTTCGTTTGCACTGAGTGCAATCGGATATGTATCTGGTACAAATGTAGTGCAATCTGCTTCTACAATTGACGGAATCTATTCTTTAGTTACTCTGATTCCGGTTGCAACTTGTGTTCTCGAGTTAATCGGTATCGGACTGATCTTCAATCTGAACCACAAACAGACAAACCAGATGTATGCAGAACTTGCTGAGAGAAGAAGCAAAAAAGAAAGAGGGTAATCTTTTATGAAGAAGACAGATATCCATCTGCACCTCACTTTTAAACAGCACCCGAAGACTGGGCAAATGTTTGTGTCAAGCGCAGAACATATGCTCCCGCATCTTCGGGAGCTTTCCATTGAAAAAGGAATTTTAATGTCCTCCGGGGAAGGGCACTCTGCCATTCCATTCGGAAGTAATGAGGAGTGCAGACAGATTGCCGCAGCCTTTCCGGGAATCTATTTCTGGATGTGCAATCTGGATGAACATCCAGAAAATATTTTCGGGCGTCTCAAAACTTACAAAGAACAGGGCGCTGTCGGAATCGGAGAACTGATGATCAACCGCAGAATCGATGATCCTATGATCCAGGAAATCTTCTCTGCTGCCGAAACACTTTCCCTTCCGGTCCTGTTTCACATGAGCCCGGAAGTCGGATATGAATACGGCATTGTCGATGATGCCGGACTTCCCCTTTTAGAAGAAAGTCTGAAAAAATATCCAAACCTGAAATTCATCGGCCACAGCCAGCCTTTCTGGCACGAGATCAGCGGGGATGCCGCAGGGGATCTCTCCTCCCGCATGGAATGGGGCGAAGGAGAAGTAACCCCGGGCGGAAGACTTTCTTACCTGTTCGACACCTACCCAAACCTCTACGGGGACCTATCCGCCAACAGCGGAGGCTGCGCGATCATGCGCGACGAAACATTCGGTCTTTCTTTCCTTGAGAAATACTGTGACCGTCTCATGTTCGCCACAGACATGGTCAACGTCGACATGGAATTTCCACTCGGAAAATGGTTGGAGGAAATGTACCAGTGTGGTAAATTAAAAGAAGAGGTTTACAGAAAAATCGCTTATCAAAATGCAGAATCCCTCTTCGGGCTGCATTAGAAATGGAGGAAACAGATATGCGTACAAGAATATTACCAAAGATGTTAAATGATGAAGTAGAAGAATATTTATCCCGGAATGATATCATTATCGTTCCGGTCGGAACGGTAGAAATGCACGGCGGATTTCCACTTGACTCCGAGACAACGATCAGTGAAGCCTATGCCTTAAAAATGGCAGAAGCATGTGACGGACTCGTCCTGACCGGACTTCCGTATTTCTATGCCGGAGCAACTGCAAGCGGACGCGGAACGGTTCAGGTAAGTATCCGCGAGGGAATCGACTACCTGACTGCGATCGCCAAAAACCTGCTCCGCCTCGGCTTCAAGCGCCAGATCTACATCAGCTTCCATGGACCTGCACATATGACATGCAGCCCGATGGTCCGTGATTTCTTTGATGAGACAGGCATTCCGATTCTCTACATGGATCTGACCATGCAGATGTTGAAAAATGCTGCTGATCTTTTCAAATCGATGGACAGCTTCCATGCGATCACAACCGGAGCATACAAGATTATGAACCGTCTGGAAGATGTGCCGCTCACAACAAAGTATGAGCACAGCAAGCCACAGTCCTGCAAGAAATTTGACGATATCTTCGGGCTCGCTTACCAGAGCGCTTCGATCGGTTACTACTTCGGAGAAAAAGAAGATCACATGAGCACAACTGCAATTCCGGACGAAGCAGCCCGCGAAAAGCTCGCCAGCGAAGGTGTAGAGATCATTGAAAAGACCGTAGAGCTCCTTGATCTCCCACATATTGTCAGCCAGATGAAAGATCTGGAACAGTACAACCAGGAAGTTGCCGCAAAATGCCCTTGGGTTCCTTCTAACTTCTTCCGGAAATAAGACCGGCGCCAGAACAGAAAAGAAAGGCTTACACAGAAGCTGCTGCAAATAGAACCTCTATTTTCCGGCAGCTCTGGTAAGCCTTCATTTCTATTATTCTATTGAACTCTCCCCTTATTTATCTGAATTCCTGCAAGGAATTTGTACCGGCCTATGAAAGTACCAGTCCTTCTGCCGCCATCACATCAATGACTTTGCCGACACACTCTTTGCAGAGCTCATCTGTCGCAGCCTCGACCATCACGCGGATCACCGGCTCTGTGCCGCTCTCTCTTACAAGGATTCGTCCGTCATCTCCAAGCTTTTCTGCCACTTCCTCCACCGCTTTTACGACAGCCGGATTTTCTCTCGCTTCCTTTTTATCTGCTACCCGGACATTTTTCAGAAGCTGCGGATAGATCTTTACTTCCTCCACAAGCTTTGCGAGCGACTGCTTCTTCTCCATAACAACTTCCATCAGAAGCAGAGAGGTAAGGATTCCGTCTCCTGTCGTTGCATATTTGCTGAAAATAATATGTCCGGACTGTTCTCCCCCAAGGGAATAGTTATTCTGGAGCATATTTTCATACACATACTTATCTCCGACCGCAGTCTTCTCATAGCGTATTCCTGCCTTGTCGCATGCTTTGTAAAGCCCCAGGTTAGACATAATTGTCGTCACGATCGTATCGCCGTTTAATCTTCCCTGCTCTTTTAAATATTTTCCGCAGACATAGAGGATCAGATCTCCGTCCACAACATTTCCATTCTCATCCACAGCGATGCAGCGGTCCGCATCTCCGTCATATGCAAATGCAATATCAAGCTTCTTCTCTTTCACAAACTGCTGAAGCACTTCGATATGCGTAGATCCACAGTTCGTATTGATGTTTGTTCCGTCCGGCTCATTATTGATCACATAAGTCTTTGCCCCCAGCGCGTCGTACACACTCTTCGCGATCGCCGAAGCACTTCCGTTGGAACAGTCCAGACCGACTCTCTTATCCTTAAAAGATCGTGTGGCAAGTGAGATCAGATGTCCGATATAGCGGTTTCTTCCTGCTGCATGGTCTACGGTTCTTCCGATCTTTTCTTTTTCCGCAAGCGGAAGTTCTCCCAGTTCGCCGTCGATGTATGCCTCGATCTGTGCTTCTACTTCTGCCTCCAGCTTATGTCCCATACCGTTGATCACTTTGATTCCGTTGTCATAGAATGGATTGTGACTTGCAGAAATCATGATTCCACAGTCAAAATCCTCTGTTCTCGCCACATACGAAACACTCGGTGTCGTCGTCACATGAAGAAGGTAGACATCCGCACCGGACGCTGTCAGCCCTGCGACCAGTGCATACTCAAACATATAGCTGCTCCGTCTTGTATCCTTTCCGATCACGACTTTTGCCTTGTGATCCTTCCCATAATACCATCCAAGAAATCTTCCGACTTTAAACGCATGTTCTACCGTCAGAACCTTATTTGCCTCACCGCGAAATCCGTCTGTTCCAAAATATTTTCCCATGTTTCTTCTCCTTTATTCGAAGTTTGTTCTATTGTCCACTTTTTTTATACAATCAACTCTTTATTCTTTTACATTATATAGACTTTCTATCAAATATACAACTATTTTTTTCAATTACCGTAAAAATATTTTTCTGCCGCCGCAAAAATATTTTCCTGTTATCACGGAAAATTCACAAGAACAAGTCTATACAAATCGCTGATTTTCATGTATGATAGAAGAGGTATAAAAATTTCAATATCGTATATGAAAATATACACAAAAGAATTAAGGGGTGTTTTATAATGAAATGTAACAAATGTCATGAAGAAATGAAAATCAAAGAGATTGAAGTCGGAAAAGATTCCGCCGGCAATCCTGTCTATAATCTGTATGCCTTTTGCTATCACTGTAAGACAAAGGTCAATATTGATAAATTAAAGAAAGCTGCCAGGGAACGAAAAGAGGCCGAGCAGCTCGCAGCCACAAAAAGAGAAGCCGCTCAGAGAGAAGAATCTTCCCGATCCGATGCAGCCAAAAGTTCTACGGCTCCGGTACATGTCTCAGCAAGAACCCAGGAGATGCCTTCCCAGAGCGCCATTTCCCGCACGTCCTCATCTGATTCTTCCGATCGCCCGAAGAAAAAGTCTGCACCAAAATCCGAGAAATCTTCTTCTCCAAAGAAGAAATCCGATACGTCCCGCTCCCGCCAGTCTGAGAAGCCTGCAAAGAAGCGTTACCGTGAGGACGATTTTGATTTTGACGAGGATGACGATTACGACTACCTTCAGCCGAGTAAGGTAAAATCTACCGAAAAGCGTGCACTGTCTAAGAAGAAAAAAGGCGGGTGCTTAAAACCGTTTCTGATCTTCCTCCTGATTCTGGTACTTGCAGGCGGAGGTGCTTTCGCTTACGGAACTTATATCGGATATGATTTTTCTTTTATCAACGATCTTAAGGAAAAAATCTTAAACCATACAGACGGAACTGATGAGAATGACAAAAAAGAGGATACTTCCAACAAGTCAGACAGCGGAACAACAAGCAATACAACTGCTCCGGAAACCGACAAGGATGGAACAACTACAAACTCAGATCTCTCCGGCGGAACTGACAGCACTAACGGAACTGACAATACAACCGGCACTGACAGTACAGACGGATCCGACTCCAACAGCACAGACAACTCCGGTACAACAGAGCCGGATGCTTCCACAGACAACAGCGGAACTACTGCACAATAAGTTTTGTCCAGTATAACAGCTGCAGCAAAAATACCTGAACAGTAACCTATCCATTTGGATCTGACTGCTCAGGTATTTTTATCTTTTCTCTTCTTTTTTGTCTGCCTTCCTTACGATCGTGCACAGGTCTCCACAGAGCTATCCGGAGCTCTCGCTCTGCCCGTCCTATGCTTCTGTGTCCGGCTCTCTCTTATCCGGTATCCTCATCCATACTTTCCGGATCCGCTTTTCTTTCACTTCCAAAATCTTAAATTGTACCCCATCTGCCTCCAGCTCACATTGCCCGGAATCTTTTGGGATGTAGCCAAGTTCTTCGATCAGATATCCGGAGAGCGTATCATAATTCTCTGTCTCAAGCTTCAGGTTCAACTTCTCATTCAGCTCCTCGATCAGAATCGATCCATCCAGCAAGTATTCCTTCTCCCCGATCTTCTGAAGTTCTACCACTTCTTCCTCATGCTCATCGGTGATCTCTCCCATCACTTCCTCCACAAGGTCCTCTACTGTGACGATTCCCGATACACCGCCGTACTCATCGATCAGCACAGCCATGCGGTTCTTCGTCTTCTGCATCTCACGGAAGAGCTCATCCGTATTCTTTCCATCCGGCACAAAGAATGCTTCTTTCAGAAGGGATCTGATATCCACTTCCTCAAATGACTTCTTCCTTGCTTCGATCATCACATCTTTCACCTGAAGAATTCCGATAATATTATCGATCTGCTCTTCATAAACCGGTATTCTTGTATGTCTCGTCTCTAAAATCTCATCCATCATCTGATCCAGCGGTTCATCAATGTCTATTGCAAATACGTCTCTCCTCGGTATCATCACATCTTTTGCTGTCTTATCATCAAATGAGAAAATCGAATTGATCATTTCCTTCTCAATCTCATTGAACACACCATTCTCACTTCCTGTTTCCAGCATCTTCTTAATCTCTTCTTCCGAGACTGCTTCCTCCAGATTCTCCGTCTTCATTCCAATCAAATGTAAAAATCCATTGGTTGACAGTGACAATAACTTAATAAACGGTGATAAAATCTTTGAAATAATATAAATCGGCTGCACGACAAATAAGCTGAATGATTCCGCCTTTTGAAGCGCAATCCTCTTCGGCACCAGCTCACCAAATACAAGGGTAAAATAAGACAAAATAATTGTAACGACTACAACCGCGATCGTACCGCTGTACGGAATCCCAAACTGTGCGATCCATTCGCCGAACACCTGTGAAATACCAGTTGCCGCAGAAGCACTCGAGAAAAATCCCGCCAGTGTGATTGCCACCTGTATCGTTGATAGAAACTTTGTAGAGTCTTCAAACAATGTCTGAAGCAGAGCTGCTCTCTTACTCCCCTCGTCCGCCAGAACCTTGATCCGGTTCTTATTGACCGACACAACTGCCATCTCCGCTCCCGCAAAGAAAGCATTCACCAAAGTAAGAAATGCAAGAAATAATAATTGAAATAAAATACTGTTCCCGGCAGGGTCACCTGAATCCATGATAAATAAAACCTCCTGTAATTGAAATAATCTGGCTCTGATTATATCGCTTTTCAGGAGGTTCTGCAACTAAAATTTTAGATTTTTATTTAGATTTTATAGAAGTTTCACTTTTCCAGCTCTTCTTAGTGGTGGAACAGACGGATTCCGGTAAATGCCATCGTCATGCTGTATTTATTGCAGGTAGCGATCACATTGTCATCTCTCACAGATCCGCCCGGCTGTGCAATGTATTTTACACCACTCTTATGTGCACGCTCAATATTATCCCCGAATGGGAAGAACGCGTCAGAGCCAAGTGCAACGTCTGTCAGTTTGTCTAACCATGCCCGTTTCTCCTCGCGGGTGAATACCGGTGGTTTTACCTTGAAGATGTTCTGCCATGTTCCCTCTGCAAGTACATCCTCATACTCATCCCCGATGTAAAGATCGATGGAATTGTCACGGTCTGCTCTTCCGATGCTGTCCACGAACTGAAGGCCAAGCACCTGCGGAGACTGACGCAGCCACCAGTTGTCTGCTTTCTGACCTGCCAGACGTGTACAGTGAATTCTGGACTGCTGCCCTGCCCCGATTCCGATCGCCTGTCCGCCTTTTGCATAACATACGGAGTTGGACTGTGTATATTTCAGTGTGATCAGTGCGATTGCAAGGTCGATCTTTGCCTGCTCCGGAAGTTCTTGATTCTCTGTCACAATGTCGGAGAGAAGCACATCATCGATAACCAGTTCATTTCTTCCCTGCTCAAATGTGATTCCGAATACTTCTTTGTGCTCAATCGGAGCCGGCTCATAATCCGGGTCAATCTCGATGATCGCATAATTTCCTTTTTTCTTCTGTTTCAAAAGCTCAAGCGCTTCCGGTTCATATCCCGGTGCGATCACACCGTCAGACACTTCTCTTTTGATCAGTTTCGCGGTTGCCACATCGCAGACATCTGACAGAGAAATAAAATCACCGAAAGAGGACATTCTGTCCGCGCCTCTTGCTCTTGCATAAGCACATGCCAACGGAGATAATTCTCCCATATCATCTACCCAGTAGATCTTTGCAAGCGTGTCATCCAGCGGAAGTCCGACTGCCGCACCTGCCGGAGAAACATGTTTGAAAGAAGTCGCCGCCGGAAGTCCTGTTGCTTTCTTTAACTCTCTTACAAGCTGCCAGCCGTTAAACGCATCCAGAAAGTTGATATATCCAGGCTTTCCGCATAATACCTTGATCGGAAGTTCCCCCTCTTCCATGTAGATTCTGGAAGGCTTCTGGTTTGGATTACATCCGTACTTTAATTCTAACTCTCTCATGATCTGATTCTCCTCATCTTATTTATTTTTATTTACAATCTTTGTCTCATAGTTTCCTGTCTCAATGTCGATGTAGCGGACAAACAGTGACACTTTATTGTCTTCATTCAAGCTGTTCCAGAGCATCTCTGTAAACTGCTCCATATCGTCCTGGACAGAGATCAGCTTTGGTTCCCCCTCAAAGCTTGGCAGCGGACTGCCGTCACATTTGTAAGTATGGATAAAATGTCCCTCTCCCGCAGCCGGATTCTGGTATGCAAATGTATAGCGGTTGCATGCGTCCGGGTTCCCGTTGTTGCTCTTTAAGATCGACATCGCATAGTTGTAAGTTCCATTTTCGATATGCATGATTCCGGAAATACGAGGTGTATAGTTTGGAGCATCCGGTTCAAATTCTCTGCTGCGAAGTGACTGCTCAAAAGTAA
Organism: uncultured Lachnospiraceae bacterium; assembly: GCA_900546325.1. Classification (GTDB taxonomy): domain Bacteria; phylum Bacillota; class Clostridia; order Lachnospirales; family Lachnospiraceae; genus Faecalimonas. The sequence goes on from URCR01000001.1 coordinate 149,461, forward strand.
GCTGCTTGTCCATTCCCTCATAGATCGTGTCTGTCTGATCTCCGTTCGTCACGATCGTCTTATTGCCAAGCACCCGCACCGGCGCATAGATAATTAAACTTGGATCTGTTAATTTTGAAGGGTCAAATGCCTGTGTGCGAATCCCCTGTCCTTCTTCCACAAATACACGGTTTCTGCTGTTCTCGCTTCTTCCCATAATAAAATATGCAGTGACTGCCTTTTTCCCATCCGGTGTCTTCCCGATGATGATTCCCCTTCCCGGATATGCATTTCCCTGCAATTCTTTTTCAATTGATAACATTTCCATGAATGACTCTCCTTTATCTCTGTTCATTGTTGACCGTTTTTTTCCATTTTATTATAGACCACATGCCGGACTGTTGACCAGTATATTTTACTAATAAGTCTTAATAACGCCCGGTTATAGATCCTTTGCATTTTTCTTGTATCGGACCTATTTTCTGCGGGTAAAAAACAAGACCACCGCACTTCTCCTGTGAGATGCTTACGGCAGTCCGTTCTTTTTTCTTTAGCTTATTGTCGCGCCGTCTACGGACAGAACAACACCCGTGATATAGCTTGCCATATCACTTGCAAGGAAGACAAATGCATTTGCGATATCCTCCGGTTCTCCCACACGGCGAAGCGGAATTGTATTGATCAGAGGCTGGATCACAGACTCCGGAAGCGCTGCTACCATATCGGTGCGGATCACACCCGGCGCCACCGCATTGACACGGATATTGTCCTTTCCAAGTTCTCTTGCCAGAGACTTCGTCATTCCGTTTACTGCAAATTTGGATGTCGGGTATCCACATCCTGCCGGCTGTCCATAAATGCTTACCATGGAACTTGTATTCAGGATCACACCGCCCCCCTGCTCTTTCATGATGCATGCTGCCACCTGAGAGCAGTGAAACACTGCATTGACATTTAAATCTATGATCTTCTCAAATGCTTCCGGATCATAGTCATAAAGCGGATCTCTCGCAGAAATCCCCGCATTATTTACAAGAATATCCAGAGAGCCAAACTTCTCTTTGACCTTCTCAAGCACTTCTTTGACTTCCTCATGTTTGGTCAGATTCGGCCAGTATCCCTCAACCGGATACTCCGGATTCTCCTCCTTCAGAGATGCGAGCGCCTTCTGAACCGTCTCCTCTCTGGAACCAAGCATCACAACCTTCGCCCCATTCTCCAGAAATTTCTTCACAGTCGCATATCCGATTCCTCTTGTTCCCCCTGTAATGACTGCAACTTTTCCTTTTAACATACCAGTTCCCTCCATCTTCTTTTTCAATTTCATGCCGGATTTCTATGTACTCCCTGTCCGAAATACACTCCTCCTGCACATGATCTGTTCTTATTTTAGCACTTATTTTCTCTCAATACAATCTACACCGCACAATTCTCTTGAAAATTTATTTTAATCTTTTAATTAACAAACATTTTTACTGTACCCAATGCAAAATAATTCCTGACACAACTGCAACTCCGTAGAGCACTCCCATCAGCCTTAAGTTCTCCTTCTTATCACGGTTCACTCTCCAAAGCACAACAAGTCCGACTCCCGCACTTGTGCAAAGTCCTGCCACTGCCGCTGCGAAGCTGATCACGCCTTCCAGATATAACTCTGTCAGAAGTACCGACGCCGCACAGTTTGGAATGAATCCGATCAAAGCTGTCAAAATTGGCTGAAACATGGAACCGCTCCAGAAAAGACTCTCTACTTTTCCGATTCCAACCACTTCCAGAACCAGATTCAGGCATGCCGAAAAGATAAAAATGTAGAAAAATAATTTCAAAGTATGGTTCCATGCCGGCAAAACCACACCGTGGGAGTGGCCGCAGCCACAGGATTCTTTCTCACACAGATCATGAATTTCCTTTTTTCCCGCAAAAAGCTGCGGAAAACAAAGATCCGTCAGGTACCCCGCAACAACTGCGATCACAACCTTTACCAACAGTAGTTTCCCTACAATCCCCGCACTTTCCGGCCGGCCCATGATCATCAGAATTGCTTCATCTGAGGTTGACAGAAAGACTGCCAGCAGTGTCCCTGCTGAAATCATTCCCCCGGAAAACAGATTTGCCGCAAGCACCGAGAATCCACACTGCGGCACACATCCAAGTACCGCCCCGAGAAGCGGCCCCACTCCTCTGATGCCTGTCAGCACTCTCTGACTGAAATGCCCCGCATGTCTTTCCATCGCCTCCAGAAAACAAAATGCTGCAAATAAAAATGGAAGCATCCTGATACTGTCTATCGCTGCATCCATCAGTACGTCTATGAATAAGTTCATTTCGATTCTTCTCCTCCCATCATTTTTATGCCGGACAGACTGTCTGACATGAACCTATTTGAAAATCCTTCTCAACTTGTATCCTTCTGATTATAGCATGTTTTTTTATCTATTGACAATTAAAGTTTTTCGACATAAACTGTAACTAGTTCACTTTGTAAACTATTTGCGGCGATTTTTGTAACATTCTGCCGCATTTTATATCACTTTGCAGAAATGGAGAACCGTGATGGAGTACAACTGGATTGAAATGATGAACTATATGCAGAACCTGCGCCAGTTTTGCAGCAGAAATGTACGGCGCACCGGAAAAGGGAGCATCTCAACTTCCCAGGAGCTTGACCTGCTGTCCCGCCTCGCATTGTCCGACGTGCCGCTGACGCCGCACGAATTATGCATCTGCATGGGACTTGGCAAATCTGCTGTCAGCCGCCTGATAGAACATCTGGAGAAAAAAGAACTGCTTAGAAAAGAACCCAGCCTGTCGGATAAGAGAAGCTACCATCTTCTGATCACAGAAAGCGGACAAAAAGCTCTTGAGGAGACTTATGAATATTACCTTTCACCCATTTACACGATGCGGCGCAGGCTTGGAGAAGCACATTTTCTGAAACTTATGGAACTGATTCACGAAACAAATGATGTCCTTCAGGACACCGAACACTAGGAGGGATTTCTATTGACTTTTTATCAAGAATTACAACTAAATCAAGCCGGTTCAAAAGCATTGATCCGAAAGACCGGGGATCCAAAAGAAAAATTCCGGCACATTTGTATCTACCTGTTTAAGATTTTACTGACCGTGGCATTCTGCGTCGTATTTGTGACCATTTACACCAAATTATTCGGAGCGGACAACAGTATTGTCGGGGTCGTTGTGCTTCTCGCTGTGATGGTATTTCGCAACGCAGACCTTGGCATCAAGAACTCACACGGGGTCCTTCTGCTTGCCTGCATTTACGGAATCCTTGCTTTCGGGCCGCGGCTCACAAACATGGTTGGACCATTTCCGGCATTTTTTATCAACGTGATCTGTATCGGCACGCTGATGTCACTTGGCTGCCACAACGTGATCATGTCCAACCATTCGACATTCGTCCTCGGCTATCTGCTTCTCCAGGGCTATGATACGACAGGAACCTCTTACCTCCTGCGTCTCGCAGGACTTTCTGTGGGAGCATTTGCAACCTGCTTTATCCTCTGGAGAAATCACCGGAAAGTCCGTTACAAACGCACCGTCCGCCATATTTTCCAGGAATTTGACCTCCGCTCTATGCGGACACGGTGGCAGATTCGCCTGACACTTGGTGTTTCTACTGCGATGCTGTTCGCCTCTCTGATTCGTCTTCCGAGAGTGATGTGGGTCGGGATTGCCACAATGTCCGTTCTGCTTCCATTTAAAAATGATCTGATGGAACGTGTCAAATATCGTGCGCCGGGAAATATACTCGGTGGACTCTGCTTCCTCTGCCTCTACTACCTGCTCCCGGAGAGCTGTTACGGCTATATCGGTATGATCGGTGGAATCGGCGTCGGCCTCTCTGCCACCTACGGCTGGCAGGCAGTATTTAACTCGTTCGGAGCACTCTCCATCGCCATGAACACCTTTGGAGTTGCCGGAGCAATTATTCTCCGTGTTCTCACAAATGCACTCGGCTCTGTGTACGGACTGCTCTTCCACAATATTTTTGAAACTGGATACAACTGGATCAGTACCAGAATATCTTCCAAAGAAATGGATTTGGAAAATGGGGCAGTTGACTAACGATTCAGGCTTCCTTTCTTCCCCTGAATGCTTCATTCTTTTCCTATCTCCATTGGGAAATTTTAATGGCAGATGTGCTTTTATATAAGTCACATCTGCCACTGTTTAAATCTCTTTGAAACTCTCTGCTTTCCGATAGCTTCCATCTCTTTTATTTATGCAATGATAAATCTTTTTCCCAAATCCTTCTACACCATTACAAAAGCACATGCGGTCGGAGCTAAGTCAAATGCGCTTTCTACTGTTACTGAAACTAATTTTGGAAGTTCATCATTTTCTCCAAGTACAAGTGGAGTTCCGTTTAATGTCATCACACGAGAACGGAATTTATCCTGCCCTTCCAGTACAAAAACTTCTGCAGTTTTTGGAAGTTCCACCGTTGCCGCTTCTGTTTTTGAATTGTTGATAATTAAGTAAGCGAACCCTTCTTTGCCATCTTTTCTGGAATGTGCAAATACATGTGCTCCTTCTTCTGCTATATTTGTACAGTATACCTCCTGCCCCATAAGGCGGTTCCATAATAATACCGCAAAGTAGTTCGGGCGTGGCATAAAGTCCCCGTGATTTAAGAATCCGTATGCCGAAGAACATAATGTATTATGGAAAATCACGCCGTCTGTCACTGTTGAGAAATCTCCCAATTCATTTAATGTACGTGGAACATCCGCATATGTAGGCGCCCATGTGTTTCCGCCACATCCGGCATCACCGGATTCTGTTACCCACATCTGTCCACCCGGAACATACTTATCACGAACTGCAGTGTAATAGTTTGCACATTCTTTTGCAATTCCCAAATATTTATCCGTTAAGATATTTTCGAAATTCCAATGTCCTCCCATCGCTGCACCACGCTCTGAAATTCCATTGTAATAGTGGTAACTAAATACATCTAATTTTTCTTTTCCATTACCAATTAACTGATCTGTAGTTACTATTTCTAAGGCAGAGGCAATTCCACCGCCTACGTTATCTTCACCTGTGTTGAGGATTCCTGCCGGAATATCTCCGCAGGTACATGGACCTACCAATAATGTTTCCGGATAATTTGCACGTACAAATGCACAGAACAAATCATGATCGCGACAGAAATCATCTGTTGTATATCCTGCCGGAAGTCCGCTCATTGCCATCATATTCGGTTCATTGGTAAATTCTACCGCTTCAATCGGAACACCGTATTTTCGACTGTAATCAAAGATTAATTTTGTCTGTTCAGGATTCCAAGGTTCATCTGCACTATGAATTCCAGGACAGTTTGCAACAGAAATTAATAATTTTCCGTCTACTGCCTTTACAAAGTCAAGAACACCTGTCCACTGATCTTTTGTTAATAAATTCTGAAATCCTTCCGGAACAACACCATTGGTATGTCCGTCAAAGTCATAATATGTTTTATTTGCCCAGGTTCCCGAAACACGTACCCATGCAGAACCAAGTTCTTTTGCCAGCTTACGGAGACGTGGATGATATAAATCAACCGGTTCATACATCTGCTGTAATTTTCCCATGTTTCTCCAGTCACTGATTACCGGGAACTCTTCTGTTCCATCAATCTGCGCATCTGTGTATGCTTTCCAAAATGTTCCACCTGTAACTTCAGTCATTTCAATGTTGTAAGATACTAATCTAGAATCCATCTGACGAATAAGTTCAAGTCCATTTTCTTTTAATTGAATTGTCCGACTCATCATTTCCCTCCTATTTTTAAAATGAAATAGTATAGTAATTATTATAACAATCCACAAATTTTAACATAAGGGACAAAAAAAGAACTTTGGGACATTCTTCCACAAAATTCGCCTCTGTTTTTTGTATAAATTTAACATGTGTCGTTATTCTTCGCAACTACTTGGAAGCAGGAGCATCACCGCGTTTACTACTTTTTCAGCGGTGTTGTTAAATAATATTCAAAAGGGGGGCGTATCGCAAAGGCGAGGCCCCCCCTTTCTTTATCTTGTCGTCCATGCTCCTTTTGTAAAGTCCGGAATCATTACAGGTCTTCCACCTGCAAGAATTGACTCTTCCGAAAGTGCTGTGATGCACATCCATGCTGCAGTGTCGTAGACATCGATCGGGCACGGAGTGCCATTTAAAACACTGTCGAAGAACTCCCGGAACACAAGCCAGTCCATTCCGTCATGAGAACCACGCACACCTTCTTCTTTGTATTGCTTCCACATCGGATGTTCGTACTCTTTGCTGTACTCTTCTGCATTTCCCCACTGCTCTTTCCATTTGAAATCATATTCTTCATGCTGTTTATCGAGAAATACCGAATCTGTCACTTCTTCATACATACCTTTCGTTCCGCGCACTGTAAAGTCACGGCTGTAATATCTCGGAAGTGTTGTATCCAGTGTCAGTGTGATCGTCTCCCCTCCGGCACAGCGGATCACAGTCGTAACAACATCGCCCTGAGCAAATGCTGCGTTGGCAAGCGCGTGATCTTCTCCCAGACGGTCTGTAATATATTCATGGAGCCCTGCTGCCTTCGAGGAAGTAGAGGTCAGTGAAACCATCCGGTTTCCATGATTAATGTGAAGCAACTGTGCGATCGGTCCCAGCTCATGTGTCGGATAATTCTCACAGTTTCGGTTCAGATAATTTCTCAGACGGTAATGGCGGTACTTCTCTCCGCCGCTCACTTCGTCTCGTAGATCATGATGATATCCGCCTTTACAGTGTACAACCGTTCCAAATACCCCAAGTTCTGCCATATGCATCGCCATCATTTCCCGGCGTCCGTAGCAGCAGTTCTCTAACATCATGATAGGCGTCTTCGTCTCCTCATAAGCACGCACAAGATCCCAGCACTGCTCCACCGTATACGCTCCTCCTACTTCCATGCCGACTGCCTTTCCCGCACGCATTGCCTCGATCGCGATGGAGATGTGATCTTCCCATGCACAAGTAATGATCACGGTATCTACTTCCGGATTTGCAATGACCTCTTGATAGTCCATTGTCACTGCCGGTCTGGTTCCCTGCACCTCTTCTACCTTATCTGCAGCTTTCACGGCTCTGTCTTCATAGCTGTCGCAGACTGCTCTCACATTTGCTTTTTCAAGCGGAAGGATAACGTCCTGTAAAAGCCATGTTCCTCTTGCTCCAAAGCCAATCATCCCTACGTTTAATTTCTCTCGCTTCACTGTGTCAGTTTTCATGTCAGTTCTCCTTTTTACTTTTCTTGAAATTTTAATATGCCATGCAGACAGAACCGTTCTCCCGCAATCGGAGGAAATGTTTCTGTCCGATAGATCTTGTTGCCAGTCATCCGAATCTCTTCCATGTTCTGCGCCCATAGAATCCGGTCATCAAAACAGTAAAACTCATTCTAAATAGACATCTTAACAGCATTCGGCTTCTTCTGCAATATAACGATTGAAAACTCTATTTAGAAAATCTGCCTGAATCCGTGCAATTCCAGCAAATAGAAAGAGGAACCACAACATTGCGTTGATTTCAATCATTGCCGGATAGAAAAAAGTGATCAATACAAAAAATGTGGCTGTTCCAAATAAAATGCAAGTCGTCAGCAGATGACGTACCGACATCAGAAACGCATTTACAATCGTATGCTTTATCGTGTTTTCAAACTTTGCCAAAAGCGGAAACAGATAAAGGAAAATCATTACAGTCAGAACACACGAAACAACCAACAGCACACGCATGATTCCGTATCCGGTTCCCTCTAACGGCATATTCAGATTCATAAAGAGCAATGTAAATACTAGCATCAGAAAACACCACACCATTGTACTTTGCTTAAAATTTGCTTTCCATGCATGCAGGTATTCACTTGCTACATATGCCGATTTTCCAGCACTCTGCCTTAACGTCACAGAATATAATGCCGTCAGAGATGCACCGATTGTAATAACCGGAATGCATGTAATGATAAACAAGATATTTAAAATCATTACATCCGCCACTTTTGTCATAAAACTGAAAAATTTGTTATCCAGACAAAATAACTTTTTCATAATATCATCCTTTCTCGTGCAAATATTTCGCTTATCTGAATTATAACGAATCCATTTGAACACGTAAAGAATCCTTGTATAACAAGTAAAAAAATCAAAAAATAACTAAGAATTTATAATATTATTTTTTCCAGTATAGAATTCCCCTGTTTTTTTGAATAGTTGCCTGAAACGGCATCGACTTGTTTCATCTCCCTGGAAATTTCACAAGAACAGTGAAATCTCCAGAAATTCAGATCTGATTCTCCATCAGAAATAGGTTGTGCCTACATCTTCTGTATAAATTCTTCTATAGATGCAGCTTTCGCAGCCAGCTTTGCCCACGCAATGAGAACCTCTTCCTTTTTTTCAGATGCTATTTTCTCTCGAAGCGATTGTGGTACTTCTCCAATATCCTGCAGAACATTGATCAAAACATTGACATATCCTTCCAGTCTTCCTTCTTCTCTTCCTTCTTCTCTCCCTTCTGCACGCTCCTCTTTTAACATCTCTTCAAAAATCATAAAGCGCTCCTCCATTTCCCGGCTTTCCTTAATTCTGCGGATGAATCTCTGCAACTGTTCCACATATGGATCATGAAATTCTTCCTCACTTCCTGCAAGGTCTGCCTTTACATATTTTAGAAATGTTACCAGTTCTTTTGGAACTTCACCCTCATTCTTTCCATGCGTATTTAGGAATAGAATTTTTCTTCCATCTTCCAGATTTGTCTCCTTAGATTCTTTGCATTTCATCGCGAATGTATACCGATATTTTTCTTTTCCAAATGGATCAAAATCACAAATAAAAATAACGTACGTATCCGGAAGTTCACTGTAATCTTCTCCCGTCAACAGCAGTTCCATATCCATCTGGCTCTGATAATAACGGCTTCTTTTCCCAATCGCTGCCTTCTTTTCTATCTGCATCTCCACATTATAATGAGTTCGGTACTCATCCTTCGCATACACATCCAGTCGGACACCTTTGTATTCTGGATGATATACGATACTCTTCTCTCGGCTGACTTCCACCCGATCGATCGGCATCTCCAAAACTCTTTCCAAGAATCCCTTACAGTTATTCTCATCCATCATCACTGCGCCAAACATAAAGTTATCTTTGATTGTAAGTTCCTTTAAACAATGTTTTCTTCTCATTGTATTCCTCCATTATACAGAGGAATTCTATAAAATAATAGTAACAGATAAAAAGGCCTTTGGCTAGTCTATTTCCAGACTTCTTTTTCCGTTGATTTCCCGGATACTTTCTACCTTTACTTTTAACTGTCCAATGGAAAGACCATAATTTCCTAAATATTCGGTATAACCACATAAAACAGCATAAATACAGGAAGTCTATGCCCTCAACTAGCCACAGCCTTCCTGTCCTTGAACTACCTGTTCAATTTTTCCCGTTTTTTTAATATGTCAATCCATATCCATCATTTATCCCAACTTCGGTTCATCCACAAGGCAGATTGTCTCTGCTGCTTTTCCATCTGTCTCAAAGATCACGATTTCATTGACACCTTCTTTTAACATCGGTCCCGGAATATAAAGTCTCTTCTGCGGTCCGATTTCCCAGAATCGCCCGATATTTCTTCCATTTACAAACGCACATCCTTTTCCGAATCCGTCAACATCCAGGAATGTATCGCCAACTTCATCTGCCTGGAATGTAAATTTATAAAATGCCGGTAATCCTTCTTCATATCCTTTGGAATAGTCTACTTTCGATACATCATCTAATGGAAGGGAGTACATATCCCATCCCATGTGGAATGTCCCGTTAATCTGAACCCCATGTGTAATTCCTTTTTTCTGCAGGTCAATTTCCGGTCCGTAATTAACTCTTCCTCTGTTTTCCATGAGAATGTCTAAAACACCCTGTTCCTCTTTCAATTCAAAACCGGTTGTTCTATCCATCTCATCATCATTGCGGATTTCAACCTGTTTTCCATCTGCAAAAATGATTGCCCGGTCCATTCCTCCACGGATTTTACAAGACTGAATTTCTTTTCCTCTTGTGATCGTACTTCTGTAAAGAACATAACCGTAATTTTGTCCCAGTTCTTCCATAGATAACGGCATAGATTCTCTCACCGGAGTACTAAGTGTATCCAATGTATCGAATAATCCGACCTTTTCTTGTAGCTGCAGTGTTCCATAGGCTTTTCTTGCAATCTTTGTTGTAAATTCTACTTTCGGAATTTCACGGAATTTGGAAATCACTTTCTGAAATTCCAGATATTTTTCTGTGATCTGTCCATCTTCCGTCAGCGGTGCATCGTAATCATAAGATGTAACATCAGCCCCTACTTTATCATCATAGTTGGAACCATTCATAAATCCGAAGTTTGTTCCCCCGTGAAACATATAGAAGTTTACATGTCCTCTCTCCAGCATCTCTTCCAGAGATTTCTTATGTTCTGCATAATCCACTACACTGTGATCTTTCATTCCCCAGTGGTCAAACCATCCTACCCAGAATTCCATACACATCAACGGCTGATCGCCAATGATCTTTTTCACTGTTTCAAAGCGCTCTGCACCTTTGGAACCGAAATTTGCTGTACGCCATGCACCTTCCAGACAGCCATCATCCATAAGCTGCTTTCCAGGTCCATCCGATGTTACAAACGGAACTGTCACTCCTCTTTCCACCATCATCTCTTTCAATGCGTTCAGATATTCTTTATCATTTCCATAAGAACCATATTCATTTTCAATCTGCATCATAAGAATCGGTCCGCCATTTGTAATCTGATAAGGTGCTACCAGCGGAATTAATTTATCATAATAACGTGCTACACAGTCCAGATATACTTTATTATAACAACGGAGACGGATGCCCTGCTTTGTCAAAAGCCACGCCGGGAATCCGCCGAATTCCCATTCTGCACAAATGTAAGGTGACGGTCTTAAAATGACATACAATCCAAGTTCCTGTGCAATATCAAGGAATCTGCAAAGATCTGCATCCCCTTCAAAACAGAATTCTCCCTCTTTTGGCTCATGCACATTCCAGGCAACATAAGTTTCTACCGTATTACATCCCATTGCTTTTAATTTTTCCAAACGGTCTCTCCAGTATTCCGGAACTACCCGGAAGTAGTGAATGCTTCCGGATATAATCTGGAATTTTTCACCATTCATATAAACGTCTTCTTTAATTTCAAATATATTCTGCATCTCTTCCGCCCACACATACTAAATCAATATTATCTTGTAATCCATGCACCTTTTGTAAAGTCTGGGACCATGACAGGCTTTCCTCCTAATGCAATCGACTTCTCTGTAAGTGCCGTAATACACATCCATGCCGCAGTATCATATACATCTATCGGACATGGCTTTTCATTTAAAATACTGTCAAAGAATTCTCTGAATACAAGCCAGTCCATTCCATCATGCGATCCTCTGACACCTTCTTCCTTATATTCTTTCCAAACTGGATGTTCATATTCTTCACTATATTTCTCTGCATTTCCCCACTGTTCTTTCCATTTAAAGTCGTATTCTTCATGTACTTTATCAAGGAATACCGAATCTGTAGCTTCTTCATACATTCCTTTTGTTCCTCGCACTGTAAAATCACGACTATAATATCTTGGAAGTGTCGTATCCAATGTCAATGTAATTGTCTCGCCACCTGCGCATTTTATTACAGTAGTCACAATATCACCTTGTGCAAATTGTGCATTTGCAAGAGAGTGCTCTGATCCAAGTCGGTCATTTACATATTCATGTAACCCTGCTGCTTTAGAAGATACTGATGTTAGAGATACCATACGATTTCCTCTGTTGATGTGTAAGAGTTGTGCAATGGGTCCTAATTCATGAGTTGGATAGTTCTCGCAGTTACGATTCAAGTAATTACGCAACCGATAATGTCTATATTTTTCTCCTCCACTCACTTCATCACGCAAATCATGGTGATATCCGCCTTTACAATGCACAACTGTTCCAAGCACTCCCAATTCTGCCATATGCATTGCCATCATCTCACGCCGCCCATAACAACAATTTTCCAACATCATAATTGGTACTTTCGTTTCTTCATATGTCTTAACAAGATCCCAACATTGCTCTACTGTATAAGCGCCGCCGACTTCCATTCCTACTGCTTTTCCTGCACGCATTGCCTCTATCGCAATTTGAATATGATCTTCCCATGCACAGGTGATAATAATTGTATTCACTTCCGGATTTTGAATCACATCTTTATAATTCTCTGATGTAGCCGGACGTTTTCCCTGCGCTTCTTCCACCATTTTTGCCGCTTTTTCTGTTCGGTCTTCATAACAATCGCATACAGCTACTATATTCGCTTTTCCCAATGGAAGAATAATGTCTCTCAAAAGCAATGTTCCTCTCGCTCCAAACCCAATTATTCCCACATTCAACTTATCTTGTCGCATTTGCTATTTCTCCTTTAAATCTGTTTTCACTTCCAGAATTCCATCCAGTTCCAACGCATTTCCCGGAATTTTCGGAAATGTTCCTGTCTTCTCAATTTTATTTTGTTCAAAAATAAGCATCTTCAAATTCATTGCATTTACTAGCCGCTCATCAAAACATTTAAACGTATTTTTCCTTATTTCCAAACATTGATGATATCTCTCCTCTTCTTCCCATACTTCCGCACTTGGTGACACTTGTATCGGAGCCTTTCCCCAGTCACTGACATAGGCACAGTCTACAAATTCATTCTCTTCAATCACAATATGATTTGTCGCTCCTGATTCAAACCAGTAGTTAGAATCTCCTTCCACCAGAATTGCTGATCCAGGCGTTGAGAAATAGTTATTACGTACTACAACTTCCCCTGCGCTTGTAAGAAGTAAACCTCTTGCCCTATTGTTACGGAATATACAGCCTTCTATTAAAACATCTGGTACATACGATCTGTTCTCTACAACAAATCCAGGTTTCAAATATTCCATTTCTTCTTCGAATACAACAAACATGTAATCCTTATTCAACATTTCTAAGCTCTGTATTTTCCCTTGTTCACATTCCATCATATTAACATTATTGATAACTGAGAATACATCGCCCTGGTCTCCTAGTTTCACACCTTTTTGCATACCTTCCACCAATTCTACAAGGACTTCTCTTTTATTTAACACTTTATGAATTCTTCCATAGATACCATGTATGTTTACCGGATCATCCAGTTGGTTTTCTAAAAGACAATTTTTGATGTGTATTTTTCCCTTTGCATAGACAAAATGAAAGCCATCCGCTGTGGCAGTAAAGCATCTCTTTTTCTGTGGATTTATGCATACATTTACTTCATCTAATACAATGTTCTCTGTAAACTGTACAATTACTGCCATACCTGTGCAATGATAAATATTAATGTTTTTCAAAGAAATATCTTTGCTATTTGTAATATAAAAGCAAGGATGTGTCCTCCAGTGATGGCGTAAAACCATATAATTTCCAACTCTAGATGTCTTTAAAAATTTCTGATCTTCGGTCAGTTCAATTTCAAGTAGATTTTCTCCAGCTTCCCTAAAGCACGCACCATATGAAGATGCATATGGTTTATTAAAGCTGATATCATGTCCCTGATAAACAGGTGCATTTCTCTCTCCATCCATCTCCAGGCAGCCGCAATATAATTCACTAAGTCCTTTTTCTTCTTCAAAATAAATTTTATTATGAACCACTCTATATGGATATTTCTCCCTATCTATTTCAAGAACCATTTTTGTATCAGAAAGTTCTACGATTTTTCCTTCAGAGTATCCTGTTCTCCAATAATCAATCGTAATTCCTTCTATTTTAATCTCTTCACACTGATCTATATGAAATGGAATAATATCTGTGTGAAACATGAATTGTGTGTTCTGCCCGAGAATACTCACCCGTCTCATTCCTGTCAGATCAAAAGCAACCTTTTTTATCGTGTCTTCATCATGATTGGAAATATATAGCAATTTCTCATTTGCATAATCTGGATAAAAATGATATGTACCCTCTTCAAAAATAATCTCTATGTCATGCTCATTCCGAATTGCCTGTAGCATTTTCCTGAGATTCCATGCATTTTCTTTCCTATTTTTCGGAATTATTCCATACTCTCTTACGAATATTTGTTTCATAATAGCCTCCCACTAAAATTTCATCTACCTTCTCACTTGTTAAATAACAAACGGAAGTTGCATCTTTAAATTAATTTTATTGCAACTTCCGCTTTTTCTGTTAACCTTTCACACTTCCTATGACAAGTCCTTTTGTGAAATATTTTTGTAAAAATGGATAAATAAGCATAACCGGAAGTGCACCTAAGAAAAGTTGTGCGGCTCGGCCTGTTCTTGCGTCCATCTGTACCAAAAGTGCTTGAATATCCTGGGAACCTTGTGTACGCAGTAATTGTTCAAAATTCTGTAACAAAGTCTGTAAATATGTCTGAAGCGGATAGTTATCTGGATTATTCATATAAATCATTCCACTAAACCAATCATTCCAATGCGACACAATACAGAATAATCCAACCGTTGCAAGCGCAGGCTTTAATATCGGAAGCAGTACTTTAACTAAAATCTGAATTGGACTTGCACCATCAATTGCTGCTGCTTCTTCAATTTCTTCTGGAATTCCCCTCATAAAGTTCATCAGAATAATCATATTATAAACCGGTAATGCTCCCGGAAGAATTAAAGACCAAATCGTATCTTTTAATCCTAACCCTGTCACTACTAAGTATGTAGGAATCAATCCACCTGAGATTAACATTGTAATGATAAAGTAGACCATATAAATATTTCTTCCACTTACCTTTTTCTTCGTTTTTGACAATGGATACGCGGTCAACACCATAAGTATTAAATTTAATCCAACTCCAAGAACAACTCTTTCCAACGAAATCATCAGTGATCTTATAAATTTTCCACCTTTGAGCGCAAACTCATATGCGCTCAAAGTGAAATCTACCGGTAGGAATCCTACCTTCCCTGCTGCTACTGCCGAAGCATCACTAAATGAAATAGCCAACAAATTTACGAACGGTAATACACATGTCAAAGATATTATTGCAAGTATAATAATATTTATCCCATTAAAAATTTTGTTTCCTTTTGTCTTATAATGCATCTTATTACCTCCTAGAAAATCCGATAACCGGCACATTTATCTGCAAGGACATAAGAGACTAAGACAAGCACTGCGGAAACTGCTGACTTAAACAACCCTATGGCTGCACCTACTGAATACTGTGCCTGCTGGATACCAAGTCGGTATACATATGTATCAATAATATCACCGGTTTCATATACGATCGGAGAATATAAGTTGAAAATCTGATCGAATCCTGCATTTAACACACTTCCAAGTGATAACACTAACATCAAAATAATCGTCGGCATCAAAAGCGGTAGTGTAATATAACGAATTTGCTGCCATCTAGTCGCTCCATCCAAAATCGCCGATTCATACAAGCCCGGATCAATACTTGTCAATGCTGCCAAATAAACAACTGTTCCAAATCCAAACCCTTTCCAAACGTCTGTCACAATCATTGTCCACGGAAAAATCTTTGTGCTTCCAAGAAAATTTATTGGATCAACACCAAATAAACCAAGAAATTGGTTTATAATACCATTGTTAGCCAGAATATCCATCAGAACTCCCGCCATAATAACCCAAGACAAGAAGTTTGGAATATAAACTAACGTTTGAAAAATACGTTTTAGCTTATTTGAAATCAGTTCATTCAATAGCAACGCGACAATTACCGGCACAACAATTCCACCAATCAATTTAAACGCTGCAATATAAAATGTATTCCATATTGTCCTCACAAATGAAGGCTGGCTAAATACATATTTGAAATGTTCTAGACCTACCCAAGGTGAAGAGAAACCGAGCGCAGGATTGTAATCCTGAAACGCAATCACAACTCCATAAAGTGGAACATACGCAAATATAAAGATTAAGATTACTCCTGGCAATAACATTAGATGATACTGCCACTGTTTTTTTAATTTTTTCATATCAACATCCTCTTACTTATTTCCGTACATTTCATTGATTTCTTCTGTTGCCTTTGCTCCACCTGCTTTTTCCCACTCTTCAACAAGTGTATCAAAATAATCGATATCCTTATCTCCTACGATAATCTTTGTGAAACCTTCTGTAAGAATATCATCCAGTGTGCTACCTGAACTTAAAAGTGTTTCCGTAGCTGGTCCCCACATAGCATCTTTAATGTATTCTTCATTATCAATCATTTCTTTTGAAATTTTATATGCCGCTTTAGGACCACCCTGCTGACAGTAATCGCCTACTCCTGTCGAAGCACCATTTTTAATAAAATCCACACTATTCTTATACTTGATTCCATCTTTTCCAAGTGCTGTTGGATCTTCATCCAATCCTACCTTTAATGTATCTGTCACTTTCACAAACTGATTATAGTCTGTATTTGGATTGATAACACGTAGTGCATAAGGAATATTCGTATATGCATTCTTAAACAGATCATTAATCATCTCTTTGCTTACCTGATCTGGTTCATCCATACACCGCGCATAAAAATTAAGAAGTTTAACAACTGCTTCTGGATTCTTACAATTTTTATTTACTACAATATAACCATAATTAGCAAAACTTACCGGTGCTTTTACAGTTTCACCATTTGCAGAAGGAATTTTGTATGCTTCAAAAATAGAATCTTTTCCATTGTTTGATACCATATTCGGGCCTGGATCATATCCCCAATATTGATAATATGGACTTACACCAACTTCACTATTCAACTCACCTTGAAGCATTTTTTCTAAATCTTTTGTTGCAAATTGCGGATCCACAATTCCTTCTTTGTACCATTCAGAATATGCTTCTAATGCTTCTTTCATTTCTGGCTGTACAGAGCCATATCCCAATTCCCCATTCTCAGATTCTACCCAAATACTTGGATAAGCTCCCCATGCAGGTGCTAAGACCTTTAGACCAATCAAATCTTGGTTCTCTGTCAAACCATATCCACCATATTCCTTTTGGAATGTTTTTGCAATGTTAATCACATCATCCATTGTCTTAGGATCTGCAAGACCTAACTTTTCTTTCCAGTCTTTACGAATCCAAATCTGTGACGGTTGATCAATGATTCCATAAGAAAGTTGTGGTATCCCATACAGCTTTCCATTTAATTTTCCAGTTTCAAATGTATCACTTTCTTGCTCCATGTATCCTTTGATCAAGTCTGAAGCATATTTATCATACACTTCTGTCAAATCCCAAATCAAATCTGCTTCTTGTAATTCCCTAAGTTGCTGGGAATTAACAAAAAACACATCTGGAATGCTTCCATCTGCAATGGATAAATTTAATTTTGTGCTATAATCATTGCTTACCCAGTCATTTACTACTTTAATATTAAATTGCTCTTTGTATGCACGATACCAAGGGTTATCATCGTAGCTATCCCCTTCATCCCATTGAATTCCCGCATTTTCCGGAAGCACAGTACTAATTGTCACTTCTTCTTCATATGGATCCCATAATCCCTCTGGCACTTCCACCGCTTTCTGCGGCTTTTTGTCTTTTGCATTTCCACCAGCGTTTCCACTCTTCATGCATCCAGTCACTCCAACCACCATAGTAGCAGCCAATAAGACCGAAATAATTCTTCTTCTCATTTTTCTCCTCCTTTATTTTCATACTTTCTGAAATTTGTTAAATTCATTATTATAAATTTTTGTATCTAAATCCATATGAATTTTTTCATTTTTTATAATATCTTTACATAGTCAATACATTCTTATAAATTTTTATAAAAAAAGCAAAACTTTATAACTCTCTCAATTGAATTTTCTGCTTCCAAACGATATACTATTTAGAAGAAATTACAAAAAAATATTCACTGTAAGGGGAATTTTTATGCATGCTCAAAATACATTATTAAAAAAAATTGTTATACTTTTTATAGCACTCTTACTTCCTTTATTGCTAATCGGATTCACAGCACTTTACTATGGAAATCAAATTTTAAGAAAGCAGGCCCTTTCCTCTATTGACTCTAATAGTACAACATATATTTCACATTTAGATAATTCCATGTATACCATTTATACTACTGCCTTTAATTTAGCTACTCAGACGAACCTCCAAAAATTTGCTACCAATCACTCTGGTTTATCAACTTATGAGCAGGGATTTCAAGCAAATCTATTGAGAGAGCAATTGTCTACCGCCCAATCTTCACTTCCGTTTTGTGAATCTACCCACATTTATTTTAGAGATTTGGGAAAAATTTATAATTCTTCGGGCTATGAAACAGGGAGTTTTTCTGAACTCTCAAAAGAAGATTTTTCTCAGTTCAAAAGTAGTGTGCAAGAAAAGGGTGCCTTACATAACTATGATAATCCTTTGACCAATCAGAAAGAATTATCTTATTTGCTTATGCCTTCCTCCAACGCAAGTTACGGTATCAGTTTTGTTCTTTCAAAAGAAGAACTCACCCAATACTTAGAAGACAACATAGCCTATCCCGGAGAGAAATTTCTTTTCACCAACGAAAGGAATTTCTTGCTTACAAATTTTCAAAGTAATAAACGCACATTTTATGAAGATTTTATTTACAAAACAATAAAAAACAGCGATATTTTCTTGGGATATCCTGTAGTCAAAGTGGATACTACTGATTATTATGTTTTTTCGTATGAATTATCACATACCTCATTGCGATACATACGCCTTGTCCCTACGAATGCGATTTTGAATAGTACACGGATTCTTCCAACTTTTATGTTTGTATTCTCTATTGTATTATCACTTGTCTGCATCATATTCTTTATTGCTGTTTATAAGATCATTCACAAACCATACGTCCATCTTTTAAATGCATTCAATGGTGTAGAACAAGGAATTTTTGATACCAAAATCACTGATTTTAACAGCCCAGATTTTGCTTATCTATATCATTCATTTAACAACATGACCTCCAAACTAAGCCGTCTGATCGAGCAGGATTATAACCAGAAAATGTTGCTACAGAAGGCCGAATTAAAACAGCTTCAGGCGCAGATCAATCCTCACTTTCTATATAACAGTTTTTTCATGCTGCAGCGCATGATTAAGATGGGGTTATCTGAAGAATCCCAGGAAATGGCAAGCGCACTCGGAAAATATTTTCGCTATCTCACTCGAAACAGTATGGACAATGTCACATTAGAGACCGAGTATGAGCACGCAAAAACTTACGCATACATTCAAGGATTGCGATTCGCAGGGCGGATCCAGATTGAATTCGAAGATCTCCCCGCCGGATTTCAACATTTGCCGGTTCCAAAGCTGATTCTTCAGCCGCTGTTGGAAAATGCTTTCAATTATGGATTAACTAACAAAATGGAAAACGGTCTTTTAAAAGTACATTTCCTTCACTCGGAAGACTCTCTGACAATTATTGTAGAAGATAACGGAGAGGAACTGACAGATGAACTGTTACAGTCATTAGAGGAGAAACTAAATGCTGCAAAAGATACATCAACCGATTATGAAATGACCGGTCTTCTAAATATCCAGCGAAGACTTGCCATTTTCTCAGACTATACTTATTCACTTAATATTTCCCGCTCAGACATGGGAGGACTTTGTGTTTCCATATGCCTGCGGGATTGATTTCAGGAGGTACTCTATGCGTTTATTAATTGTAGATGACGAACATTATATTGTAAATTATCTGACCGATCTTATTGAGGAACAGCATTTTCCTGATCTGGAGATTTACAAATGCTATTCCGGCAAAGAGGCGCTCTCCCTGATTCAGACTTCCTTGATCGATCTGATGCTGCTGGACATCCATATGCCCGGAATGTCCGGGCTTGAAGTAGCCTCTCAGGTCTCGGAACAACTGCCGCGCTGCCGTATCATTTTTCTGACAGCTTATGACAGTTTTGATCACATTTATGAATCTAACAAATTAGAGCATACCCGCTATCTTCTGAAAACGGAGGATGATGAAGTCATTCTGAAGGAGATTTCTCACACTTTAGAAGAACTGGAGGAAGAAAGTAATAAGCTCCTTCTTCTGTCGGAAGCTCAGCAGAAAGCTTTTCTGCTTTCTCATCTTCTTCAGCAGAATATTTTAAAAGGGATTGTAGCCGGACATTCCATTGAAAAACTGGAACGAGAATTAAAAATTGCCGGTTCGGACTTTACGCTAGATTTGCACCGACCTGTTTATCTGATGTATACACAGGTACACTATAAAACATTGGATGAGACAAACCTTACCAATTCTACTTACACACTGCAATATCTTCAGTTGATCCGCAAGCTTCTGGAAGGAAAGTTTCAATTTTCCATGCTGGACTTTGGAAAAGGAACGTTACTCTTGTTTTTCCAGCCATTGCAGCCATTCTCTTCCGAGTATGCGTTTTTGCAGTCTGTTGCAAATGATTTTGGAGATTACTACTTTACGAAATACCGAAGGCGTGTCACAACCGTTCTCTATCCGGAAGTTTCCGAATGGAACGAGGTCTGCAGCCGTTTTCATAAAATGCAGCAATATGCCGAATTGTCCGGCGATGCGGTTCCTCTCATCTACCCTTCTGACTCCACGCATGAGGATAATACGGTAGACACTTTACCCGCCGAAGTTTCCATAGACAGAGTTTCTCTTGAGAAAAAGCTGCAGGAGCTTTCTTTCTATCTTTATCAGGGCGCTGAGAAAGATTATTTACATACTCTGAAAAGTTTGTGTGCCGAGTGCACCCGCATCCGCAGTATGCACAGCATCTCTGCCATCAAGACATATACCTCTGTTTCTCTGCTGCTGATGCAGTACATTGATTTATATCAGCTGCAAGGAAAAATCGCTTCCAAAATTGCACTTTATCCTTTATACTACATACACGATTTTTCCTCCTGGAAAGAGGCATTCCGTTATCTGGAAAAATTATCGGGCCAGATTTTTGACATCCTGCATTCAAAAAAACTGGACCGCAATGAACAGCTGGTCCAGAAAATCAAAACTTATATTCGCGATCACATTTCCGAGTCACTGACACTCACTACGATTTCGCGAATTGTAAATTATAATGAAGCGTATATTTCACGGCTTTTTAAACAGATTAACGGAATGGGGATTTCCGAATATATCTCCCTTGAGCGTATTAACAAAGCCAAAGATCTGCTTGTGACCACATCCGATTCCATGCAAAATATCGCAGCCGCCACCGGCTTTGATACGGCGCAGTATTTTTCACTCGTCTTCAAGAAAACTACCGGTGTCTCACCAAGCGAATATCGGCGGTCACATATGTAACATAATATAAACTTTTCCAGTATAGAATTCCTCAGCTTCTCGTTAAATTTATGGAGGTATGAATATGAAAAGGTGTATATCATTCATTTTAATATTGGTCTGCGTATTCGGATTAGCAGGCTGCAGCCATCGAACTATGGATTATATCATCGAACATGAGCCGAGTATTACCGGAATTGTTGAAAAAGTCGAAGAGAACTTTATTATGATTTATATCAACACAGAGGGTTATCCGAATGGAGCGAGTTGTAAAGTCTCATTAGATGTAGAAAATGATGACAGCTATACAGATGTTTCTGTTGGCGATGAAGTTGTTGTGTACTACAATGGCGAAATCGCAGAAAGTGCCCCGTTACAAATCAATACTGTATATGGCATTACATTGAAAACTCCGGCAAATCGAGATATTGAGTAAATTCTCAGTTTGTCAATATTTTTCACGATTTTGGAGAACGGAAAGAAGAACTATTTCAGCACAAAGGCTACCAGATTTCGTTATTTTATAGTTATCTAAAGGAGCGCGATACTGTCTGAATAGTTTATATATTGCTATGCAAAACTATCCAAAAACGGTTCCCGGATAGAAAATCTTTCAGAATGCTAAATTTGACAATTCAAACGTCTTTCGTTAGAATGAAGATGTAAATAAGGCACTACTGATAGTTGGTTAGTCCCAATTATTTAATTACTTAAAAAAGTAACCGCATTCCTTGGGCCAGGGGCGGTTACTTTTTTGATTGATTTATATATGCAATCAGAGGGTTCAGTCCCTCTGTTGAAGGACTAACCTCCTACTCTTCTCATGTAGTGCTTTTTCTCATTTTAGCAAAGTCTTTCTTTTATGACGACATATTTATTGTGAAATATCGTCCATTAAAAATTCCAAAGTATAGTGAGAAATGGCATAGATGAGGGAAACATTATCGTTGATACTTTTTTTAATGTTTAAGAAAGTTTCAAGTTTTTCGTTTTCAGACGTAAGATTCTTAGAAAAATCTATAGTCTATAGGTGAGAGGAGGCTGATATATTGGTGGAAGATAGTAAAATTATTGATTTGCTCTTTGCACGCAAGGAACAGGCACTGATACAATTATCGGAAAAATATGGAGCGGCGTGTGAGCGTATTGCAAGAAATATTTTAAAGAATCATCGTGATGCAGAGGAATGCGTAAATGATACATACCTTGCTATATGGAATACAATACCTCCCCAAAGTCCAAATCCGTTACGGGCGTATATTTTCCGTATTACCCGAAATATATCTGTTGCAAAATACCATAAGAACACTTGTGTTAAGCGAAATAGTTACTATGATGTGGCATTGCAGGAATTGGAGAATTGTCTTACGGCCTCAATGACTGTTGAACAGGAAATAGAAGTAACTGAATTATCTAACTTGATTGACAATTTTCTTGAAACATTGGATAAAGAAAGTAGAATAATGTTTGTTCGTCGTTATTGGTATTCTGATAGTATTTCAGATATTGCAGAACGGTTTCAAATAAGTAATAACAATGTATCCGTTCGACTTTCACGAATTAGAGAAAAATTAAAACGATATTTAAAGAGAGAGGATGTTGAAATATGAAAAAGAAGAATATATCAGAGGCGATTAGCAATATCAATAGTCAATATATTGAAGAAGCAATGGATTTTCAGGTGAAAAAACAAAGACTTAAAAAACATTCTATTATACAAAAAATTATTGCCGCGGCAGCTTCATTTATATTAGTATTTAGCTTATCTATTTCGACATTGGTAGCGGCAGATTTTATGCCTGCTTATGAATTTCTCTATAGACTATCTCCGTCAGTGGCTCAAAAGTTAAAGCCTGTTAGAATGATAAGTGAGGATAATGGTATTAGAATGGAGGTTGTTTCTGCTTCTGTAGAGGGCAATGAGGCAAAAATACTTATTTCTGTACAAGACTTAGCGGGGGATAGAATTGATGAAACAACAGATTTATTTGATAGTTTTAGTATCAATACACCGTTTGAATGCAATAGTTCATGCGAAAATATAAAGTATGATTCAGAAACGAAAACAGCGACTTTCCTAATTTCTATATCGCAATGGAATAAGCATGATATTGCAGGCGAAAAAATTACTTTCCGTGCTCGAGAAATATTGAGTAAAAAAGAAACATATGATGCTGCAATGCCGACATTAAACTTGGATGAGATTGGCCGTTCTGCTGACACTTTTGTTC
Source organism: uncultured Lachnospiraceae bacterium (assembly GCA_900546325.1). Classification (GTDB taxonomy): domain Bacteria; phylum Bacillota; class Clostridia; order Lachnospirales; family Lachnospiraceae; genus Faecalimonas. The sequence continues at coordinate 172,985 of URCR01000001.1, forward strand.
CGTATAGTGTTTCGGGAGGGGGCGGTTCAGATTATGAAAAGTATATAGAAGATTTTCAAGCTCTTGTATCTCACGGAGATATAACTTCGCCTGTTGCTGGTGTTACGCTTACTGCGATAGGATATGTGGAAGAAAAACTTCATATCCAAATCAGATATGATTCTATACTTGAAACGGATAATCATGGATATGTTTATTTGAAAAATAGTAATGGAGATATTCTTGGCTGTGATGCAGGTATTTCTTTCTCTGTAGATGAAGAACAAAAAGATATGTACAGTGAATATATTTTTGATTTATCAGACAAGGATATTTCAGATTATGTTCTCTATGGAAATTTTACAACAAGTAATGTGCACATCAAAGGGGATTGGAGTGTTACATTTCCGTTAGAGAGCGTAACTTTATAAGGCATAAAATTATTTCAGCCGGCAATTTCGGATTGATATTTTATGAAAAGGAATATGAGCAGAATAGCAAGCATGGAACAGATTTTACATCGCTTCTGGTTGAGAAAAGGTATTTTCGAGAGATGCTCTAGCAGCGAAAACCCGCTAACCACAAGGGCTAACGGGTTTCGTTGTTTTATAGTTATCTAAAGGAATGAGAGTAAAGTATGCGTCTTCTCTTCAACGCTCTACTTTAAGAGGGGGGAGATAGTGATTACTTAATCAACTATCTGACTCTTAGTATAAAAGGAAAATGTGTCTAAAGTATGATTGTTTTCTAAAAGAAAGCGAAAATTTCTTAAAAAAAAATTAATATGAGCCTGCGGTTTTCGCGTGTGAAGGGAGGATGTTTTTGTGCTATCTGACCCGGATCTTCGTGCCTGCATAAATCCGATCGGGATTTGTGATATCGTTCCAGGCGCAAAGCTGACTGACTGTCGTTCCATATCTTTGAGCAATCCCCGACAGTGTATCTCCTTCCCGGATCGTATAGTGCTGCGCCGATGCACTTGTTCCATATATACCTCTAATGTCTCCGTCATTTACCCAGCACAGACCATTATCAAGCAGATACGGATTTTTACTTCCTGCCTGAATGGACGTGATCACTCCGTGATTCCGTGCCATATCCGCCGCTTGAATTACCCTGCTGTTTGGATCTGAGGCACTTGCATAGCAGGTGCTAAATACAACATGCTCTCCCACCTGATGTTTTGTTCCGGAAGGTGTCGGATTCGTTGGCGGCAAAGTTGGTCTGCTTCCGGATGTTTCTCCGATTTCAGCCGGGAAGTTCCGATAACATTCATTCATGTCTACCGCCCCATGGATTCCTGCAATGCTGCCGGATGGTGTGTACTGCCACATATCCTTATTCGCTCCTGTATAGTCACACCGGAAATTGTACTGCGCAACCCATTTTGTGAACCTTTCCAGCCCAGACAGATAGTGATTCCACCAGTTCAAGTTTGCATACACACCGCACCAGTATCCGGCTTTCTCAATCACATCACCGAAAATCTGCGCCGCTTGTTTTGCATACCCTTCCATCCCTACACCTTCTACATCATAATACACCGGAAATGTTAAGTGATAGCCTTTGATGCACCGCAGCACATGCGCCGCCTCGCTCCTTGCCATCGCTTCATTGGTTGCGTAAGCATAAATATAAACTCCGAATGGAATTCCTAAACGTGTGCACTCATCTGCATTTCTCTTCCATTGTTTATCATCCTGGCTCACGATGTCATCTCCATACCCTGCTCGGAGAATTGCCCCGTCAATCTGTCCTCTTACCTGCTCCCAATTGATTGTTCCCTGATGTTCTGATACGTCGATTACTTTCATAAATGTATTCTCCTTTTGGCGAAGCAAAAGAGAGTCCAAAGACTCCCTTTCTTTTTTACTATTTTATTCATTTCTGCAGAGTTGTTTCATTGTCTTATTGATGCTTCCCTAAAATAGCCTCTTTTCGTACATTGTGTCTCTGATTCTGATTTTCCGGTTTTTTCTTCTGTGTAATGCTGTTGAACATTTCCTTATTTTTCTTCTGATTTACTGCTTCCTGCTGTTTCTTATCCATACACTCACCTCAAAGGATAGTATCTGAAGATCCGGCAGTTTTATGCAGACATTTTTTTAATAACTCCGAAGCTGATCACTTCCGTCATCGACTGTATTTTCTATTTCTTTGATCACCACATAATACCCATCGTCACCGGTCACCCTGATAAAGACTCTGTCTCCTGCTTTTTTCCCGAGAATCGCTTTTCCGATCGGAGATTCTGTGCTGATCAATCCTTTCAGAGAATTCCCCCGCACAGTCGTCACCAGCTTGAATACTTCCACCTCGTCATCCTCTTCAAAATAAAGGTGTACGGTGTTATTTAATCCCACTTCATCTTCTTTTGATTCGTCGGATACAATCTTCGCAGTCTTGATCATCCGCTCCAGATAGCGGATCCTGCTCTCATTTTTGTTTTTCTCTTTTTTCGCAGCATGATATTCAAAATTTTCACTCAAGTCACCATGTGCCCTCGCCTCTTTGACATCTTCAAGAAGTTCCTTGCGAAGCACGATCTTCCGGTACTCAATCTCTTCTCTCATTTTTTGAATATCCTTTTTCGTCAGCTCATTATACATTGGTGATCACCGCCTTTGCGAAGTAAACCGGCAGGTGAAAGTTCGGCTTTTCACTTTGGATTGCACTGTAACACCCGAAATGCTGGATGGACTCATCCTCCGAAATCTTATAAAAGTTACAGTAAAATTCCTTCCCTTCCTTTACCTCCTCAAATGGACAGACTTCTTTCAGAAGCGCTTCCGGAATGAGTACAGATACGCTCCATCGATCTGCTTCTATTTTCGCTTTGCAATCCGCCTCCTGATAATATTGATCTGAAATCAGCGTCCGGTTCTCTTTCGCATATCCTTTTTCTGCATACAATGCTCCATTTGCATTCATCTCAAAATTAATGTAAATGCAAGGCTTCTCCTGATCCATCTCTCCCTCCGGAAATGCAAAAAATGCTTCCAGCGCACTGTCTTTGTAGACCAGTTCTTTATCCTTGCTGCAGACCCGCTTGGGATTCTGCTCCTCGCAAGTCATTTCCAGATAAATTCCCTGCCCTTCTATATATCCGGCTCTGCCATATGCTTTCGGCGTTTGTAAACTGTTCCACAAATATTGGTCGATCGCAAACCGTTCACATTGATCGATCTGCGCACGGTCCGCTATGCGGTATATTTTATATTCCATTTTTTCCTCCATCCTTCTGACAATCTGCTCTCTTAAGATTCCACTTTATTATACTGCTTTTTTTATACAAAGAAAAGATTCACATCTTTTGTGAATCTTTTCTCCCATTTTCGCTCTTTCCTCAAAGGAAAGGGGCTATTCCACTTATTTTATCTGATTGCAGATCGTTTCTGCCGGTTTTTTCTTCTTACAGTCTCGCATCGAACAATCCACAGAAACTGTCGATCGGATCTGTTCCTTTGAATGCTTCTTCCCCATTCATAAGGTTCTCAACCAACGCGTCAAATGTTGTGTCTTTAGAGTCGTAAGTGTTGATATAGGTCCGCGCCTGCGGAATGTCTGCAAGCATTGTCGGCTGTCCGCATCCGACAACAACAACCGGAACTTCAAATACATACCACGGAATCTCTCCGCCTCCCTTTGACATTCCAAAGCTTGGTCTTCCGTTCGGTACATCACAGAGTGTGATCACAAGATCCATATCGGATACGAAATCAGCGATCGCATTCTTTCCTGCAAAGTAAATGTTTAAGTCTGGTTTCTCCCCTGCTTCCATCTGCTTCTTCATCACATCGAGCGGACTTTCATAGATAAATGCGTCAAATCCTTTTGCACATAATTTTTCTTTTAATGCTTCTGCCGGATTTCCTTTTCCGCCTCCGAGCATCTTCATCAGAGCTGACATGCTGTTCTCCGCGCCTTTGATGTGCACGATCATAATTCTCTTATAACGCTCCGGTGTCACCGGGAGAACTTCTTTGTCTTTGTATTTTACAAGTGTGATACAGTCTTCACTGATCGACTTCTGCATTGCTTTGTATTCTTCTCTCTGAAGCACTTCCTCTGCTGTCTCCGGCTGAGGTACCAGCTCCTCTTTGCTCTTCTTGTTGAGTCCGAGGTGTGCTTTGAGTCCTAAAATACGTGTCAGGGCCTCTGTCATTCTCTCTTCGCTGATGATTCCTGTCTGATATGCATTGAGCATTGTCGCAAAATCTTCTTCCGGATCATTGAAGAATAAGAACATATCGCATCCTGCATTAATGCTTGCCGGAAGCATCTCAGAACGCTTCATGCGGTCTGTCATCGCTACCATGTGGGAAGCATCTGTCACAACCATACCGTTGAATCCAAGTCTGTCTCTCAGAAGACCTGTCATAATCTCAGGGCTTAATGTCGCCGGCATCATATCTTCGTCTTTTAACTCAGGGTTAATTGCCTTCGCATAGGACGGAAGCATGATGTGACCTCCCATGATCGCATCCAGATCATTCTCGATCAATGTACGGTAAACGTGACCGTAAGTCTCGTCCCATTTTTCCACATCAAAATAGTTGACATTGTTTGCAATGTGTGCGTCTCTGAAGTCCTGTCCATTTCCCGGGAAATGTTTCGCTGCACATGCAAATCCAGGAATGGTATGTGCTCCATTTAAGTATGCCTTGCTCATATTGGCAACCCGCTCCGGGTCTCCGCCGAATGCACGTGTCACGATCTCTGTGTTTTCCCAGTTATAAAGAATATCTGCTACCGGTGCAAATGCCATGTTGCATCCGATCGCCGCTGCCTGTTCATTTGCCATCTTTCCTAATGCAAACGCATAATCTTCCTTGTCTGTCGCTGCAATCTTAACCCCTGCCCCGATATGTGTTCCATCTGCGCATGCGCCGTCTCCTCCGGCTTCTGTGTTACATGCGATGAATACCGGAACTTTCGCGTATTTCTGGAGAATTCTGTTCTGCTCCTGAATTGCCTTTCCTGGTGCCGGATTGTAACGGCATCCACCAAGGTGGTATTTTTCCATAAGTTCTTTTAAATACTCTTCATCGTGTGAAGCTGTCAGCTGAAAGAATAACTGTCCTACTTTCTCTTCCGGGCTCATATTTGCAATTGTATCTTGTACCCATTTACAGTCTTCCTCTGACAGATAATACGGTCTTGCTTTTAAATCTACCATATAAATAAAATTCTCCTCTCTGTGTAAAAACTTTTACGTGATCAATTATATCATTATTTTGTACAAAAACGCCATATGTTACTTGTATATTTTACACAAATTTCATTTTTCAGTTCAGAACGCGTCTATGTTATACCGCCCCGTCCAGCACCGGAGCCAGAAGAACTTTTCCGGTTCCACGGTACACATTGACAAGCCCCTCACCGGAAGCTGCCGAACCTGCCAGTGTCTTTCCAGACCGTTCTACGGTAAAGTTTAAGCTGCCGCTCCATGCAATTGCCATATTTCCATCTACTTTCAGTACATCATCCTGAAGGGTGATCTCCACAAGTTCCTCCTTCGGACAAGGTGCCTCCAGACAAAGCACTCCTTCCCCTACCACTCCAAGGTTGAACAGCCCTTCATTTCCTGCAACAGCAGAAGAAAGATTGGAGCGCATCACTGCTTTGTGTTTCAGCCTTGCATCACATGCCAGGAACAATCCGTCATCCAGCACGATCGAGCCGTTCCAGTCTCCTACATCTATCAGAAGAATGTGCTTGTAAGTCGGTTCCAATACGAGGATTCCGCTTCCGGTATATTCCGGCTTGATCGCAGATTCCCCGGTCATCTTTCCTCTGACTGCTTTTCCGAGGAAATCTCCCACACCTTTTACTCCGGTTGTCGCATTGACATTGCCCACGGTCCACTGCATTGCTCCTGCCTGAAGTGTAATATTGGCCTGGTTGACGTCACAGATGACCTGCCGCTTTCTCACATTCATCTCGTTACAGAAATATGCCAGCGCAGCATTGTTCGGCATCACACTTAAATCCCGCTGGTATTCTATGACCGTAAACGGTCCGAGAGAATTTAACACTTTAATATCATCATTGTTCGTAAAATTAGAGATTCTATACATCGCTTTCTTCCTCCTTATCGTGCTTCGCTGTAATCTGTGATACTGATAGCTTCATTATACGTTGTGTACATCAAAAACACAATATCGTTCCGATTCCATCCGCCGATTTTTCTGCTGTTTCGGATTTTTACTACAGAATGTCGATATACTCTCCGTTTAGCGCCTTATTCATGCTCCTGACTGCACAGAACTTTCCGCACATCGAACAGCTCTCCTCAATCTCCGGCTTGCGGTCCTCCCGAATCTGTTTTGCCGTCTCCGGATCGATGGAACAATTCCACTGTTCCTCCCAGTCAAAAGTTCTTCTGGCATCTGCCATCTTATCATCCATCTCTCTTGCATGCGGAATATGTTTTGCAATATCTGCAGCGTGTGCTGCGATTTTAGAAGCGATGATTCCCTGTCTGACATCTTCCACATTCGGAAGTGCCAGATGTTCTGCCGGTGTCACATAGCAAAGAAATGCTGCCCCTGCCGAAGCTGCAACCGCACCTCCGATCGCCGCTGTAATATGGTCATATCCCGGTGCAATGTCTGTCACGATCGGTCCCAGCACATAAAACGGCGCACCCATGCAGATGGTCTGCTGCAGTTTCATATTTGCCTCAATCTGATCAAGCGGCATATGTCCCGGTCCTTCTACCATCACCTGCACATCTTTCTCCCATGCGCGTCTGGTCAGTTCTCCGAGACGCACCAGCTCTTCAATCTGACACACATCACTTGCATCCGCCAGACAGCCGGGACGACATGCATCCCCGAGAGAAATTGTCACATCATATTCCCGGCAGATTTCGAGAATTTCATCAAAATATTCATAGAAAGGATTTTCATTTCCGGTCATGCTCATCCACGCAAACACAAGCGATCCGCCTCTTGATACGATATTCATCTTCCGTTTATGCTTCTTGATCTGTTCGATCGTCTTTCGTGTGATCCCGCAGTGAAGCGTTACAAAATCCACTCCGTCTTCTGCGTGAAGCCTGACAACATCGATAAAATCTTTTGCCGTCAGTGTGGCGAGATCTCTCTGATAATGGATCACGCTGTCATAGACCGGAACCGTTCCGATCATGGCAGGGCATTCCTGTGTCAGCTTTCTGCGAAATGGCTGCGTATTTCCGTGGGAGGAAAGATCCATGATCGCCTCCGCCCCCATATTTACCGCCGCCATGACTTTCTCCATCTCAATCTCATAATCTTTGCAATCCTTTGACACGCCCAGGTTTACATTGATCTTCGTGCGGAGCATGGAGCCTACTCCATTTGGCACCAGGCATTTATGCCTTTTATTGGCACAGATGGCCACCTGGCCTTTCGCCACCAGATCGCGGATTTCCTCCTCTGTGCGGTATTCCTTTCGCGCAACCGCCCGCATCTCCTCTGTGATAATTCCCTTTCTTGCTGCTTCCATTTGTGTGTGGTATTTCTCTGACATACGATGCACCTCTTCTTTCTTGTGACTGCTTCCGAACATTTGTCTTCCGCTTTGCGCCGGAAATTTTTCTATGACAGAACTCTCAAGCATCGCCGTTAGCGGCTAATCTCTTATCATTAAAAAACGGAGTACCCCATTGGTACTCCGTCAAACTTCGTAATGAAATCCATTCTTCCCTACGTTGGCATTATCCAAATCAGGTATCAGGGTCGAAGTTCACACCTTCCTCTCAGCCTGTCTACAAGCTCCCCGGCTATTTACTTTTTTCACGAAAATAGTAACACAGCAGACATACAAAGTCAAATCATTCCGGATTTGTTTTTCGAAAATAGTTACATACTTTGCTTCAAGATCGCAACAATTTCTTCGTGCGAGAGCACCTTATACCCTCCGTCCATGACAAATGTGCCTTCTGCGATTCCCTCGATCATCTCTTCCGTCACTCCAAGCTCCCTCAGATTCATAACAAGACCGATCTCATGCATCCAGCTTTCCATTCTCGCCAGACCTTCCTCTGCAATCTGCTCCTCACGCTTTCCTTCCGGCCGGACATCCCACACATTTTCTGCAAAACGCACAAACTTCTTCAATCCGTACGGGCAGATATAACGGTAATATGCCATAGAAACCGCCGCCAGCGTCATACCATGAGTCGCATCCGTATAAGCCCCCACAGACTGTCCCATCATGTGAACCATCCAGTCGGTTGTCTTTCCCTGTGCAACCAAGGTATTCAGCGCCCATGTCGCGGTCCACATAATATTGCTGCGAGCCTCATAATCCGTCGGATGTTCGATCGCGATTCTTGAAGAGTGGATCAGCGATTTCATCAGTCCTTCCATAATGTAATCGGACGTATTGTCATCTTCTCCTGAAAAATACTGCTCGGTAATGTGATTGAAAATGTCATAGAAACCTGCTACCATCTGATATTTTGGCAGTGTATAGGTAAATACCGGATTCAAAATAGAAAATTTCGGAAACACCTGCTCACCAAATACGTGTCCGATCTTCCGTTTGCTCTCCGGGTTAGTAATGACTGAACCGCCATTCATCTCTGATCCGGTTCCTACCATCGTCAGCACACATCCAACCGGAATGATCGGATTATCTACCTCTTCCATTCTTGCATAGTATTTTTCCCAAGGATCTTCCTCGCAATATGCAGAGACGGAGACGGCCTTCGCATAATCGCACACCGAACCTCCTCCCACGGCAAGAATCAGATCCACTTGATTCTCCCGCGCAATCTTACATCCCTCATACAATTTCTCTACGGTCGGATTCGGCATCACACCCGGATCTTCAAAAACTGTTTTCCCGGCCTCTTTTAACAACTTCATGACCTGATCGTAGATTCCATTTTTCTTAATCGAATCCTTCCCATAACTTAACTGCACCTTCGGTCCGTATTTTTTTAATTCTTCCTGTAAAGATACCAGGGAATCTTCCCCAAAATAAAGCTTTGTCGGATTGCAATACTGAAAATTTCCTAACATAGTTTCTCCTTTCTTTCCACACAATACATTTTTTTCGGCACGCTTCCAGTCACTCTGACTGATTGTATCAGATTGACTTTCTTCGCATTTATGATAGCTTCATCATAGCACCTAAACCTGGCTTTAGGTCAATACCTATTTCATAAATTTGCCATAAACTTTATGCGAAAACAAAAGAAATCTATACCATAATGCGCACAGGCTCACAAAGCGGAAAAAAAGCTATCGTGAACAGGCATTCTCTATGATCTCTACACATTTCTCAATTCCTATGAGGCTGCTGTTCAGACAAAGATCGTAATTAGCCGCTTCTCCAAAATTCTGCCCCGTATAATATTGGTAATAAAATGCCCGTTTCTTATCTGTTTTTTCAATTTTACTGAGCGCCTTTTCATCAGCCTCTTTGTAGATATGCTCAATTCTTTCTTTGCGGCTGTCCAAATCTGCATAAACAAAAACCTTTAATACATTTTTGTAATCTTTTAACACATAGTCTGCACACCGTCCCACGATAATACATCCGCCCTTGTCTGCAATTTCCCGGATCACGGATGCCTGATGCATAAATGCCTTATCACTCAGCGACAGATCGTGATGGACACCTTTCCCCAGTTCCTGCCAGAACCCTCCGGCTCCTTTCGTCTCTGCATGTTCAAAGAATGTTTTGTCTATCGGGCAGGACTGAGCCGCCATCTCGATCACTTCATGATCATAAAACGGAATTCCCAGACGTTCAGATAACTGCCTTCCCACTTCTCTTCCACCACTTCCATGCTGTCTGCTGATAGTAATAATCACATGATTTGCACTTTGCTCAACTGCTCCGTTTGCGGCAGCATCACGGTCAAATTCACCGGCCCACTCAAACCCTTTTTTTGCAGCGATCACCGCAATAATTTCATTGATAACTGCTGCCGCCGCAATGGTTCCCTGGATAATCCGGGCACATTCCGGTGCCGGTGCACTTAAAACAGAGACTGCGATTCCGGTAAATACCAATGACACCCCCGAGTGCGGCAAAAGCGTAAATCCCAGAAACTTTTTCACTGTTTCCGGTGATTTTGTGATGCTTGCCCCAAAATAGGCGCCGAAATATTTTCCAAGCGCTCTGGCAATGATATAAATACCCGTAAACACTCCTGCTCCCATGATCAAATGATAATCCAGCGGAGCGCCCAGATTCAGAATCACAATGATCATTGCAATTCCGAGAAACGGATTGAAGACGTCCATGATCTGCTCCAGCCTTTTTTCTGTAACCATATTAGAAAAGGCTGCGGAAAATGCCATCCCGATCAGCATAAAGTTTAAAACCGGTTTCGGCATTACTACACTGTTAAAGAAAAATCCCACACCGGATGCAATCAAGATCGTAACGATCAAAGAAATCAGTGTTGCCTTGGAATCTCTCTCCTTTTTCAGAACCAGTCCGGCTAAAAATCCGGTTGCGGCACCGATCACCAGCGGAAGGATTACTACCAGCGCGATCATATATGCCGGCAGTTCTCCTGCTGAAAGATTTCCCGCTACAATTGCGATCGTTGTAAAAAAGATCACACATCCCACAATATCATCCAGCGCCGCCATCGGAATCAGTGTATTTGTCACCGGTCCGCTTGTCTTAAATTCACGCACAATGGATAGTGCCGGCGCCGGTGCTGTTGCCAGAGCGATTCCGCCAAATAAAAATGCCAGATACAATGGAATCCCCTGAAAATAAAATACAATCCCAAAAACAAGTGATACAAATAAAAAGGTTCCGATTGACTGTGTAAGAGTGGTAATCACGATTGACTTTCCGGATCGCTTGATTTTATTCCACACAAGCTCTGTACCGATCATCAGACCAACTGCACACTCTAAAATGTGAACCATTGTCTGATACCACTGCGCATCAAGAATCTGCCGGTCCACCAGCGAAAGCGCATGCGGTCCTAAAATCATTCCCGCGATCAGCCACCCCAATATTGATGGCAGCTTTATTTTTGATATCAGCTTTCCTGCAAAAAATGCAAGTACAATTGCTGCCAACAGCCTTACAAATAATAATACCATTTCTTTTCTTCCTCCAACTCAATATACTTCTCAATCGTTTGATTTTACTTTTCCCCGCTTTTTTCCTTCCCCTCCTTCACAACTCCATACAACATAATGTCCAGAATTTTTGAAAGATTTACCTCATGATTCTCCGCTAGTACATGGATATCCTCTTTTTCACAGGATTTATCTTGAAAATACCCATTAAACATTTCAAAAAATATCATAAGATACTCCATCGCCGCATCTATCGTTATTCCGTCACGGAGCTGTGTCTGCTGTAATAATTCTCGAAAACAGTCTACATAAAATTGATCATATTCCTTCCGAAGTTCATGGATTTTCTCGCGCAAATGCGCAGGAGTCTGCAGCACCGTATTAAAAAAGATATTGCAGTAATACGGATTTTCCTTAAAAAACTGCTGGCGCACCTGAAAAAGATTGTGGATACTTGTTTGTACACTTTCGTCTTTGTACGCTCTGCCTTTTAAATATTCTGTCATTTTTCCAAAACATTCTTCCACGCATTTTAAATAGATCTCATCCTTATTTTTGAAATTGTGGTATACCAGTCCTTTGGAAATCTGATTCTCATTACAAAGTGTCGTCAATGAGGCAGTATCATAATTCTTTGTGCCAAATTCTACAATTGCAGCAGCCAGGATTCTCTCATAAGTACGCTTTGTCTTCTCTTCTTTTTTCATATTTCCCTCCTTATTTTAATGATCGGTCATTCCACCCTATGTCGGATAAATTATACCGACATTTATAGACCGATCAGTCCATAAAATGATGGTAGCATTTATAGACCGATTAGTCAATATTTATTTTCGGCGGCTGAATGATAAAACCTATCAGCATCATCGGTTCCATTGGATAACATTTTCAAACTGTACATATTCCATATTGACAGCAAGTACATTGTCGTATATACTGTACTTGTAAAACATATACAGTATGCGCATATTAAGGTGGTTCACAATGGAAATTATTTTGACAAACACAAGTACAAAACCGATTTACGAACAGATTACTTCCCAGATTAAGGAAATGATTATGACCGGTGAATTAAAACCCGGAGCTCCCATGCCTTCCATGCGGAAGCTTGCCAGGGAACTCCATGTAAGTGTCATCACAACGCAGAGAGCTTATGACGAGCTTTCCAGAGACGGTTTCATCATCACAATTCCGGCAAAGGGTACTTTCGTATCCACGGAGAATCAGGATTTTATACGGGAAGAGAACCTGCGGAAAATCGAAAATTTACTGGCGGAGGCAAGCAATCTTGCCAGACAGAACGGGTTGACTTTGGAAGAACTTCAAAGCACGCTTCAAGTGATATTTACGGAGGAATCATAATGGAACACGCGATTGAAATCAGACATTTATCGAAAGAATATAAAGACTTCCGGCTTCAGGACGTCTCTCTTAACATCCCAACCGGAACGGTTATGGGACTTATCGGCGCCAACGGTGCGGGCAAATCTACATTTATCAATTCCATCCTCGGACTTGTAAACTCAGATTATAAAATGCTTCGTATCTTTGGAAAAGATTTACGCACACAGGAAAAGGAAATCAAAGAAGATATCGCCGTTATTTTCGATGTCTCTCACTATAATCCGGAGTTCACTCCCGCGTTTATCGGGAAAATGTTATCCAGAGTGTATAAGAACTGGGACATGACAATATACGAACAGTATCTGGAAGAATTCCATCTTCCAAAACGAAAAAAACTAAAACAATACTCCAAAGGAATGAAAATGAAGCTGGAGTTCGCGATCGCATTCAGCCATGCTCCTAAGCTTCTCATTCTGGATGAAGCCACGAGCGGGTTAGACCCGATTTTCCGTGAAGAGATTCTGGATATTATCCGCAAATACACAGAAGACGAAGACCACACCGTCCTCTTATCCTCCCACATCACAAGTGATTTAGACAAGATTGCCGACTACATTGCCTTCATTCACGAAGGACAGCTTCTCTTTGTAAAGACTTATGATGAAATTCAGGAGAATTTTGGAATTATCAACTGTAGAAAAGAACTTTTTGACAGTCTAAATCCGGAAGATATCCTATCCTACCGCAGAGAATCTTATGGTTACAAGGTAATGATTGAGAGCAAACAGGAACTTCGGAAAATCTTCCCGGATTTGGAGATTGAAAACGCATCCATCGAAGACTTAATGCTCTTCCAGGTGAAAGGAGAACACGTGCCATGTCAGGACTTATTATAAAAAATTATTTTGAAACATTCCGAATTGGAAAAAATCTATTTGAAATGATTTTCGGTTTTGGGGCGATGGGAATTATGGTAATATTCGGGACAGATTTTTATGTATTCTGCCTCGCAACTATGATTATTTTTCCATTTATGGGTTCCACTCCACTTCAGTATGCGATAGAGCAAAATGAGATTTGCAAATTTGACGATATCCTTTTGACATATCCGCTGACAAAAAAAGAAATTGTGCGCTCCCACTTTTTATCCTGCCTTTCTTTTTCCGGAATTACAGGAATGCTTTCACTACTTACCGTATTTATTTATGTGTACCTTCATCATACAACGGACTTAAAAACCGGACTTCTTGTCTGGGCAGGTGGATTAATCCTATCCCTTGCATTCCTCGCCATCGGCAACATCGGATTCTTTGCCCTTGGCAACAAAAAGGGAACGATCCTTTACTTCATCCTTGTTGTCCTCTGCGCTGTCAGCTATGCGCTTACTTATCACGGCATTGATTTCATGTCCATCTTCACATTGGATGCAAGGCTCCTGCTCCTGATTGGACTGGTCATATCGCTTCTGCTCCTTTTTGGAAGCTACTGCCTGTGCCTGAAAATTTATACAAAAAAACATTCCTAGTGTACTGTCTCATTCACTTTCAGCATAATGACACAGAATGAATTTTCAGTCTGCAAGGCGGAGGAATGAGGCGATGCGGTGGCATCGTCGATTGACGACAACGCAGTAGAGTGGAATTCAGGCAAGTCATTATGCGAAATATGAATGATACAGTACACTAAAGCAAATGATCGCAGCAGTTGGAATAGCAATCTTCCAACCGCTGCGATCAAAAAGTGATATAAGTTCTATTTCCTGAAATCTATTTTACATCATAACATCCTTGAAAAGCATGAGTAATTCACACAAGTATAAACTGCGTGAATTACTCATGCTTTTTTCTTCGAGGACAACTATACTGAATTTGTACCACGAAAGGAGCGAATGTATATGAGTACATTATTACAAGTTATGGATGTAACCAAAGTTTATAAGAACCAGCCCAAACCCGGCCTCGACCATGTCTCGTTTCAAGTTGAGCATGGTGAGTTCCTGGGTATTATGGGGGCTTCCGGCTCTGGCAAAACAACCCTTCTGAATATTTTATCTACAATCGACGTTCCGACCAGCGGCCATATTATCATGGGGAAAACCCACATTGAAAAACTTGGTCAGAGACAGGCCGCTGATTTCCGCAAAAACAATCTGGGCTTCATCTTCCAGGAATATTTCCTTTTGGATAGCCTGACTGTGCGCGAAAACATTGCTGTCCCGCTGACTTTGCTGCACAAACCATCGCAGGAAATTGACAGGAAAGTTCAGGAACTGGCCGAACTGTTTGGAATTGGCTCCCAGCTAAAAAAATATCCCAGCGAATTATCCGGCGGCCAACGGCAGCGTGTGGCGGCGGCTCGTGCAATGGTGAAACGTCCTCCACTGATCTTTGCAGACGAACCCACCGGCGCACTGGATTCCAGTTCCGCCACGGAACTGCTTACTGCATTGACAGAAGTCAACCACACCTTGGGAACCACAATTCTCATGGTAACGCACGATCCCTACGCCGCCAGCTATACGGACCGCATCCTTTCCTTCAAAGATGGACAGATCATCTCCGAACTGCAACGCCACGATGCTGAACGGCGGCACTTCTATGAGACTATCATGCAAGAATCCGCCCGTCAGGACGCGAAACGGTGACTGGAGGTGAGCATATGAATTTAGCGGTAATCGCATTAAAAAATCTGAAACGGAACTTTTCTTTCTATTCACTGTATCTTGTGTCCGTCTCTTTTGTTTTGATGATTTACTTCTGCTTTACTTCTTTTTCCATGAATGAACTGATCCTGGAGAAAATCTCATCGGATGGCCGCGTAGAGATGATGTGCAGCGTAGCCGCAGTATTCATCATGACGTTTGTTGTGTTTTATATGTTCTACTCAAACAACTTTTTTATGCGCCGCCGAATGAAAGAATTGGGGATTTATGCTCTGCTTGGATACCGCAAGGCAGATATGCTTTGTCTGCTGACCATCGAAAATGTTTTCATCTGCCTTGGTGGAATGTTCGTTGGAATTTTGGCGGGCAGCCTGCTGCACATCGGTGTAACGGCGGGAATTGTTGCTTTGCTTGGTCTGACGATTGATATGGGGGCAATTCCGTTTATCAATCTTCAGGCCGTCAGCTCGATTTTCCTTTTTATCCTTGTTGTGCTGCTTACCCTTACACTTTCCAATGCAGTATTGCTCCTAAAATCAACCCTTTTGGATCTGGTTCGCCTGGAGAAGAAGGTGGAGAAACCTGTCCGTCCGGATATCATCTTCTCCATCATTGGAATTGTTTCTCTGCTCGGAGGGTATGCTCTGGCACTGGACATGGTCCGGGGTGCTCAATCTGTTTGGACAACGATTGGATTTTATCCTATTGCACTGCTGACGCTGGCGCTGGTAATCGTTGGCACAGTATTGTCCGTTGATTCTTTTGTCCCCTTTGTATACCAGTGTGTCAAGAATCATCATAGCATTCTGTACCGGGAAAACACGATTATTGTGGTTCCCAAATTTATGCACCGCATCCGCTCCAATGCAAAGTCACTGATTCTTTTGATTTTGCTGGCTGCCGGAACACTTTCCGTTTTTGGGGCAGCCACACTTTCGGTCTGGTATCCTTACAGAGCTGTGGAACGAATCATTCCGTCTGCAATCGAATATCGGGTTGAGGACGAGGATCAGAGCAAACAGGCGCTGAAGGCATTGGCTGAAGGACTAAATGGACAGAACTATCAGCTGCACGAAACCAACTTGCTGAAAATCGCGGCCACATCAGATCATCTTCCAGATGAATACAGCATTAGCAGCGAAGAAGTACGGACACCTGGATTTGAGTGTATGAGTCTGACCGACTATAACGCTTTACTGGACAGCCAGGGAAAAGAAAGCGGGATTTCCGCGCTTAGTGATACCGAATGCGTTTTGGTGAAATACCGCCCCGACCCTGAAAACACGGATGTTGGTGCTGTTTATCACCTGGACATTGGTAATGGAGCCACAACGGATGTGACAGTTATTCAGACTACCTTGGATAACCCTATCGGGTTTGCAAATAGTGTTGCTACGCTTCTTGTCTCCGACCAGCTTTATCAGACCATAGCAAGCGGGCAGCCTGAACAAATCACTGTTGTCAGCATCAACGGCGGAACGACCCGCTCCGATGGGACTGCCTATACGATCTTGAAAAATGCTATGCCTGAGAACATCTATCTTGCAAGTGCATGGCAGCGGCAGACTGAAATCATCCAACTGAACAGCTCCACCTATCTGCTGATCGCATTTGCCACCATTATCTTCCTGATCGCAACCGGCAGCATCCTCTACTTTCAAAATCTGTCTGCCGTCTCCTATGATCGGGACGATTACAACATCCTTCAGCGTATGGGTTACAACAGGAATATGATAAAGCGATGTGTCCGTCGTCAAATACAAATTTACTTTGTGATCCCTTATGTGATGGGTATGCTGCACAGTATTTTTGCCATCATATGTTACAAATCGGCATTGATGGATGATGTGCTGGGTCAGGCAAGCGAGGTTATCTTTCCCATAGCCTCAGCTATTGGAATTTTTTCTATCATTTACTTTCTCTACTATCAGATGACAAAATACTCCTGCTATAAAGCAGCGATAAGCTAATATCACCGTAGGCAGCTGGCATCCCGTATGAATCCCGGCTGCCTACGGTGATTACTCCATTTCGCTTTCTTGCAGATATGGCACAAGTAGAGTAAAATAGAGAGAGACAAGGAGGTGTTGCTGTGAAACGAAAATATATGGCAAGGCAAGGCTTGATGATACTCAATCATCTATTGCTTATCGTGTTTCTGTGCCTAATGAATACGATCGAAGCTACAATACCGACAGAAAATATCGTTCATATTGTACTTCTGACATTTCTATTTTGGGACGGATACTACATATCCGGTAAAAATATAAAAGGGAATCCTATCCTGTCACAATTTGCAATTCTCCTCGTGCTATTTGGCTGGCACTTTGGATTATCTTTGTTTGGTTCATATTCCCTTGCAGACACGGCATCAGTTGTTATTCTTCCGATTTGTTTGTATCAGCTGGTGAACTTTGTACAAGCGTTTCTTTTTCAAGGCGTCAATTACAAAGGAAGAAAGATATTCCTATCTGGAATAGCGATACTCTGTTTTACAGCAACTATAAGCTTTTTTCTTGATAGGCGATGGTTTTATATCCTCTATAACATTCAGTTTCTGTTTTCCTTTGTCTGGTGCATTGCCATATCCGCAATTCATCGTAAGCGGGTATGGTTTATTTTAAGGAGTCAAAGAAAGCAGCTATTATTTTCAGTATTCTTTGTTCTACTCCCATTTATGTGCTACATGATAGCTTTTTCCAGGAAAGAGAACTATGTCAAACAGATGGGGTTATACCTAGTTGTCATGCTTACATTTATCACTATCCACAGCATTATTTTTCGGGCGAATCATCAACAAAAGCCATTTTTTTCATTAAGCGGTCCTGTAACTGCTATTTTTCTTTTGATGTGCATGACCAGCTTCCTGCTGATCGTATGGTTGTTCGGTTTGCCCATTTTAGCAGCGATTGCACTGATTTATCTGCTCGTGTTTTGGGGGCTGCTTTATCGCCTGCTGTTGTTTTGGAAAGCAGGAAAATTGGAGGATAACACCTCAGAATCAGTTCCTTCCTTTTATGAATACACCGTAGCGCAGCTTAAGCATGAAGAAGCACTGCGAAAAGAGTTTACCAATTACCTGCACGACGATATTTTACAGGATCTTCTTTCCATAAAGAATCTGGTGCGCAAGGCCGATCAGATCAAAATTCAGCAATTACTGGAAGAGACGCTGCGGAAACTTACAGTTTCCATACGGTCCCAGATGCAGGCATACCATCCGAAATTATTAAAGAACTTGACATTCAAAGAGAATCTTCAAAGTGTTCTGGACTCTATTACCAATGACAGTAACACCTTGATTGCTCTGGATTGCAAGGACGATATTTTTTTGGTAGAACCATACACGATGCTCATTTGTCGGTTTGCGAGAGAGCTGGCTGTAAACGCCCTCAAGCATTCTCATGCGTCAAGAATTGATGTGAGACTACAACAGGAACATGACATGATTACCCTGCAGGTGTCAGACAACGGAGTTGGATTTTCAACAGCTCCTGACGATCACTTCCTTCATCACGGCCTTGCTTCTATTCAAGAGCAGGCAGCCTTTTTGAATGGCGAAATGACAATCACAGCAAATTCAGGAAGTGGAACAAATATCAGCATCTTAATTCCCATGAAAGGAGATGAATCTTATGCGACTTTTGTTGGTCGATGACCACGCGCTTTTTTCTCAAAGTTTGGCGATTGTCTTATCAGACTTTCCGTCCGTTGAACAGTTTTCAAATATCAAATCCGTTGATGAAATAGGGACAATTATCGAAAGGGATAAGCCGGATATTCTTCTGATGGACATCAATCTCGGAAAACTATCCGAGGTTGATGGTCTGCTCCTGGCACAAAATCTTTTACAAAAGTATCCTGAGCAAAAAATTATAGTTTTGTCAGGATATGATCTGCCTGTTTACCGGAAGGAAGCTGAAAAGCTCGGGGCAAAAGGTTTTATCAACAAGGATATTGAACCAGAAGAACTGCTGCACATTCTGGAAGCAATAAATAATGGCTCCACCTACTTTGAAAAAGATGGAACCTATATAGAGGAACTAACAGAGACCGAGAAACAGGTTCTGCGTATGCTGGCTAGTGGTATGAAAAGGAAAGAAATTGCCGAACATCTTTTTATGAGTGAGCGAACCGTTTCTAATCACTTGCAGCATATATTTGAGAAATTAGAAGTTTCCTCGGCAGTAGAAGCGGTGACTAAGGCTATTCAACTGGGATACATCCCGCCTCTTTAACCTGTATTATCATGAATTAACTCGTTGTGTTAATTCAATTGAAATTTATGAAACCCTATCCTTAAAAAGCGTATCTCTTAATCTTTTCGCCATCAACTGAATCTATTTCCGCTCAGCTTTAATACACTTATATTGATTTTGAAGCAAACGCTGATATTTTGAGTCTTCCAGTGCATCAATCTCAAGCACTACTCCTACATACGGACGCTTTCCCTTTTTATTATCTACCACCTTAGCATCATATTTTTTCAAATAATTGATGTATTCATCTTTGATATTATAAAATTTCATTTTTCCTCATCTGTCAAAAAAAGAGACGATATCACTCGCCTCTTTTTCAGGTTCTCTCTTTATGGTGGAGACTCACCTACTTTTTTAGGTTTCCACTTTATGGTAGAAACTCACCTAAGACAATTCTTTGTCTAAAATAAGTATATGCAATTTCTCCTAAAAAATCAATATAATTCTACAATTTTATCAAAATATAAACCTCCCAAGGAATTCTCCCTGAGAGGTTTGAAATTCTTTTCTGAAATTGTAATAACTCGAAAAAGCTCTGCTTTTCCTCGTTGTCGCTTCGCTCCAAATTAACGTTTAGAGAACTGTGGTGCTCTACGAGCTGCTTTGAGACCGTATTTCTTACGTTCTTTCA
>URCR01000002.1 GCA_900546325.1 uncultured Lachnospiraceae bacterium
CCTGTAACTTTGTCTACATATTCAATTTTCAAAGCAGCCACCGTAAGATGGCTTTGTTGTTATGCAATTAAGGTAATGGATAGCCTCTACTTTTCATTTTCAATCTTTATCTCCTTTTTTATATTTCAATTTCTCCAAAGCAAATATATTCCACGCTGTTTCCGTATGGAGCACTAAATAAATACA
This sequence comes from uncultured Lachnospiraceae bacterium, assembly GCA_900546325.1. Lineage (GTDB taxonomy): Bacteria > Bacillota > Clostridia > Lachnospirales > Lachnospiraceae > Faecalimonas. Next base: position 187 of record URCR01000002.1, read on the forward strand.
TTCCTTTATTTGCTGATAATGTGGCATATCCATAACCTACAATAGTCCCTGATACTTGCATAATGCATGTAATTCTCTGATCATAAGCAGGTGTAAAAGGGAGTCCGGCAATTTCTAAATTTCCTGTGTGCGCTTCGTTATTTCCATTGGATGTTTTTTTTGCTTCTATTCGCATTTGTTTTTGTGTAATTTTTCTATATTTCACCGTCCATCCATTATCAGTATACGACTTCCAACTATTGTCTCCCTTTAATTCATTTTCTAAGTCCGTAATTGTTTGTTGCATATAATAGACCAAAGCACTTGTAGGCACTTTATTTACATCATTTACATGCTGATTTGCCATCATTGTTTTTGTTACAGAGTTTTTTTCTGTATGTACAGTTTGCCACCCCATCCATTTGTCAGCATTATACATGTTTAAATATTGTTTTCCTGCGCTCGGGTAGAATTCCGTCACTTTAACAAGTGCGCATCCAGAGTTTCTCCAATACACATCTCTAACCCCAATTATCGTAGCTTCTCCTTGTTTCATTCCCGGAGGGATATTCGCCCACGACGAAAACTCGGACTGTTTTATGGAGAAATATGCCCGCTTATTTTTTGAAGAAAATTTGTCTTGTAAACTTACCATTAGAAAATTTTTATCAAAATTATTTCCAACTATGTCATCAGCGGTTAAAATATGCATCCCTATTCTATCGTCGCTTTTAACAATCCATTGCCCCCATTTACCGTTATTATATAGATTAATGTATTGTTTTCCATAATCAGGAAACAACTCTGTAACTTTTACCATTACATGTGCCGTGTTCCTCCAAAATACTTCCCGGACTCCTATTACTACATTGCCACGCATAAACCCACTTGGAAGATTTTTCCAAGTTGTAGCATTTTCAGCTGTCACGGAAAAATATGCTCGTTTATGTGTCGGTGACAGTTCTTCTGTTAAACTTATATTCAATAAATCTTTTTCAAAAGATGTTCCAAATTTATCTTCCGCTGATAATATATGACCTTCTTTTGTAATCATAAGTTCTTTGTACTTTTCAAGTTCGGCTAATAATTTTATCAACGCCTCATAATCATCTGATGATGTAATGTTCGATTCAGCAATTCTGTTCTTTTTTACTTTAATTCCAAATTCAAATGATGTGATCACTTCTTCTCCATCCATCAAATGTAGCTGGCAAATTGCAGTCCCTTCTTCTGCTATCATTTGCTTTTTGATCTCAAACACGATGCAATTTTCATTCACGATTTTTCCTTCGGTGTATGTTTCTTTTCCGCTTGGTTTTATGCAATAAACACGCGCTGATTTTGCACCCTCTGTAATCCCGGACATATAGCATTTTACTGTACGTCCAGTATCACATTGTACCGCCTCTAATATTGGTACAATCCCCTGCCTCCTTAAATCTATTTCCAAAAATGTTGTCACTTCCATTTTTTCTCCTTTCTTATCCCGGGATCCATCTTAGCAATATTACTCCTCCGGTTCCCCCGCCACCTCCGCCGCCGGTCCCTCCCGGATAGCGAAGAACTCTATCCCACGGATAGTTGTAGTAAGAGGTAACTCCAATCTCTTGGCCGGTCTGATCTCCAGTCTGTCCTCCTATGATTCCGCCAAATTCATTTTGGCTTGCCTGGACAACTTGTCCATTTCCGATATGCATAGCGGTATGGTTTTGGATGTTTAACAAAACATCTCCCTTTATCATTCCTCCGCCGCCTTGTATATCTACGCTTGACGTGACATCTGTAAATCCGCATGCAATAAATACGTCGTACATATTACCCGTATAACTCGCTCCTCCGCTTTTTACTGGCACTCCTGCATTTTCCCATGCTTGGATTAACAGCGAAGAACAGTCATAGTCAGGTCCCCATCGACTGCCTTGATCGTATCCGTGACTATTATCATTTGCAATCTGCAATGCCCAATCAACTGCTGCATTGATTTTTTCCGATCCACCAGAATACTGTGACAAATAATCATACCAGTAGCGAGCCTGCTGCCTTCGCGCCTGTTCTACTTCCACACCTGCACGCTCAAAATTTTTGAGAAATGCAGATGCGAGGTATTCTGGTGATTCTCCGCTTACTTTAAACTGGTCAAATGATAAAGGATATGCCCCAGTTGGAATCCACTGCCCGGCCGGAACCGTTACGGAATCAATCCATGTGAGCTGCCCATTTGGATCTGTGATTCCGTATCCATTCGCCCCCGCCCAGTTGGTGTAGTTTGTTGCTGGTGTCCATTGTACCAAGCCAAATCCTCCAGAATAATTCCCTTCTGCCAAACTCTGCCAAATTCCAGGATTGATATTTGACTCACTTTGCATGTTCCCACACAATCCCGCAATCGCATTTAAACTCCATCCCCTCGCTTCCAGGAATACAAGCACCTCTTGGGCGTTCCCCTGCATCTGCGACATCTGCAAGTAAAAGTTACCGATTGTCCATGCCCTTAAAACGCACCTTCTTTCGTTATTCCGCCTATTAAAATTCCTTTATCAAATTTCAGATGTGTTCCGTTCGAAAACACCGCTGTTCCAGTTTTTCCTTCTCCAGCAGCTGTTGTTATTTTTTTTGCGGTTATATGCATCTGTTCTTTTGCTGCTAATGTCATTGATCCGTCTTTTTTTAAATGGATAGCGGAATTTATTCCTCCATAGCTTTGTAAATACATCCCATCTTCTCTGTACTCTATAAGTCCACAAAGCTCTCCTTTTTCATTCTCCGTATAAATCTTTCCTTGCCAAATTGTTACAGCACGTCCTTCTCCGTCAGCGCTTTTTATTCGTCCTTTCGATAGGATTCCCGAATTATCCATTAATGTCATTGTATTATTTTGACCATCAAGCATTTTGAAAACTCCTGACTTGTTATCAAGCCCACCTATCTCCAAAACACCTCCTCGTATACGATCAGCCAGCATTGTCCCTGCAACAATATAATCCGCGAAGAATCCTTTTCCGGTTCCAAACGTAGACCAGTTCCAGCTTCCGTCAGGATTTTTGGATTCTGCAATCATGAGTCCCATGCTTCCCCAGCACATCGCTCCGTAGGTTTCGCTGTCCGGATCAATGTCTTCTGCTAAAAATGCCTTTTTGGTCGTCTTATGCGCTTTGCTGCTTTGGATTTGCATTTGTGTCTTAACTCCGTCCAAGATTCCTTGTACTTGCTCTCCAACAACGCTTCCGTTTGGGCGGATCGCACTCTCTACACGATTCGTCATACTTGACACATCATCAAAATAGTCGTACTTAAAATCTCCCAGTTCTACTTCTGCCACTTTTTTCTGGATGGAATCATAAGTCAGCTTAATTACCCTTGCATCCGTTGTAATGTCCAACTTTTTATGCCTGCAATGTATCGTGTCACCAATCTGCACCTCTTCCAAATCCTGCACGTCTTTGTACAGTTCTGTGTCTTTTAACAGCACAAGATCTACCGATAAGTTTATTTTCGGCTTATCTATCCCCAGTTCATATTGTTCTTTACACTTTTCTGTCAGTGCTTTTTTTAACTCTTCTTTGGTTTTGCAGATGATCACTCCGTTCTTTTCATCGTCCTCCGAAGCATCTTCCTCCATTTTCACATCCTCAAATGCTATTACTCCATAATGGATTGTAGGGTATTTTTGGATCAAAGGAGAATCTACCCAGGGTTCATTGCCTTCGATCATGTACCCATTGTAAGCTTTCGGAATAATCCTCGTCACAACTTCTCTGATGTCCACATCCTCTTTCATTCCATCCTGGGCAATATTTTTTCCGTATAAGACTTCCATTCCTCTGTTTTGTCCTACATGGTCATTTATTGTAATAGTGTAATTGTCAAAAAGAATCTCGCCGCCCCAGCGATTTATGAAAGAGTTTTCGTCTTCCCCGTTGATCGCTTCGATAAGATTCTTTGTCATGTAATATGCTGTTGATAGATCTTTGATATTGGATTTCCCGGTGTATTTTTTGTTTGGAGCTGTCATCAGATCCAGTGCCTGTTGACCAGTTTTATTTGTTGGCCGGATATCCACCAAAAAGCAATCATCCTTTGCATCCATAAAGATCGGTTCCATCTCTGCTTCAATTCCCGCATCCGATTTTTCCTTCTTTTTCATTCGGAAGAGTTGATCTCCGTTAAAAGACGGCATTTTTATAACCGCATTCTCTTCGATGTATTTCCATCGTCCCTCATCGTCAATCGGATGACTCAGTGTCGCTCTCCAGCTTCCATTTAGGATCACTTCCACTTCTGCTGCGGTCGGCATCAGAGTCATATCTCCATTGTTTTCAAAATTTGTGTTTTCTGGCTTATAAATTTGTATCCTTATAAGCACCTCCAATTCGGTGTTACTTTCAATTCAAATCCCGGTGTGATTCGGATCATATTCTCTCCTTCTTCCAAATGCAGATCTTCATAATCTCCTTTTACGGATGCATTTTCCAGTTTTCCATCCTGACGATATGACAGCATCCTATCTGTATCTATGATCAAATGTCCGTTTACGTTGGCGGTCATATTTTTCCCGTTTACAGTAAGTGTGCATTTTCCAGCTCCTATAATCTTATAAGTCGGCATAGATTCGTAATACGGATTGTACTCCACTTCTGCGACAGAATGTTCCAGCACCCCATCCCTCCGATATTGGAGACCTGCGCATATAAAGTCTACGTCAAACTCTCCTGACTCTCTTACCTTTCTTTCGACCGCATTTATTTTTATATGCTTTACCAAATAAAAATACTCTTCATTATCACTTAAAATGAGTTTGTGGTCCTTCTTTTGCAAGAGCCACTTTCTTACATTCCGTAGCCTTTCCTGCCAGTTCTCGTGATCTATAAAGGTAAATGGCACATTAATCGTAATGTCTCTTACTTTTTTCGTCTCCCGGAAGATAGATCCATCTCTTCCGGGAATGTTAATTTCTTCGTATTCAAATTCCGGAGATGGTATGCTTGGTCTTTCTCTTACGAGCACCCCAAGCTCCATGTTCCTTCTTCTGTTGATTTCAATCTGATACCTTTAACGCCCCCTCGCTCGGCTTCCTGCATACTGCGTACTTCCAATCCCTGCTCGAGCCGTTTTTACAATGTAGTTGTCAAAATTCTTGTTCCCAATCTGCACACTCACATCATTGTTTAAGCTGATGTTCATTCCTCCTGCCTCTGCAAGTATTGACGATCCGCCAATTCCATCGCTGATTGTTCCCGCCACGCGGCTTACTGCATCCGATATTTTATAGACATTTCTGTCGAGTCCTTTTACCATACCGTCAATAAAATCCGGCATCCACGTTTCGTAATCTCGCAATGGTCCCTCATCCGGACGCGAAAAATGAAGAAGTGATCTGATTTTGTCTGCAATTCCTTCGATTGTGCTTATAATTCCTTTTACTCCCGACATAATCCCCTCTTTCAATCCTTCGATGAAATCAGATCCCCATTCCCATGCACTTGAGATAATATTTTGGATAATATCTCTGACTTTATCAAAAATTCCGCGGATTAAATCCGGGATAGAGGAAATCGCATTCGAAATGCCATCTTTCATGGCATTGAACCCATTTACAGCCGCATCTTTTGTGTTGTTCACAAGATCAGAAACCGTTGTTTTGATTCCGTTCCAGATATTTGATGCAGCATTCTTCGTTTCATTCCAGATTGCAGAAACTGTATTTTTCAATGCTTCAAATCGTATTTTCACGGCATTTACAATGCCTTCTACTAAAGACGTTACAATCTGCCCGATTCCACTCCAGAATTTCTGCGCCGCCTCTTGCATATTGCTCCATATCTTTTCTGCATCCTCTCTCAGCTTGTCGAAATCCCCAAGGACTAAATCAATGAGTAGCAGTACCGGTCCCAGTACCGCATTTTTGATCAGCTCCCATGCTCCTGCTGCTGCAGTTTTGATTCCTTCCCAAATTCCAGATAAAGTTGTTTTCAAATTTTCAAACATTTGAGAAATGTATGTTGCAAGCGCGTTTATGATCGGATTTGCCATCATGGCTGTCCAGATCTCTTCAAACTTTGTTTTTACGCTTGTCCATATACCGTTCCACCATTCCGGAATTCCCTGGAAGAAACTTACCGTATTGTTCCATGCCTCCGGGATTGTCTCTGTAAAAAATTTTACAATCGCATCCCAAGCCGCAAAAAATCCTTTTTTTACAGCATCCCAAACAGCATTGACAGCATCCCTGAACCATTCGCATTTATTGTACAGTACAACTAATGCAACCACGATCGCCGTTATAATCGCAATTACCGGATGCGCCATGATCAATCCAAACAGACTTTTCACAAGTCCCTTCATTTTCGTGATCATTTCCATGATCGTTCCACCTATTCCGGATATTTTCGACATCGCACCAGTCACTGCGGAAATTCCCGTGGAGATTTTGCCTATTACAATGAGTAACGGTCCAATTGCAGCTACCAGTATTCCTATAATTACAATCGCTTGCTGCACTCCTTCCGGAAGCGCAGAAAATTTATTTACAAGATTTGTGATAATCTCCGCCAACTTTTGAATAATTGGAGCCAGTGTATCTCCAATCTGTATGCCGGCCGTTTCCAACGATCCTTTTAACTCTTCGATCGCTCTTGATCCATCTCCCATCTGAGAGTTTGCCAAGCGCTGTGCTGCTTCTTGATCATTTGTTGCTTTAATGTACTTTTGTAGTCCTTTTTCACCGCTGTCCATAAGCACAGTGGCTGCTCTCATGGCATCAGATCCAAAAATGGTAGATAGTGCAGCATCTCTGGACGCTGTATCCAATCCGCCTAACTTATTTTGTAACTCTTGTGCCATCTCAGCGGCTCCAAGAAGCTGCCCGCTCGAGTCTCTTGTCTCGATCCCGAGATTTTCGATCATATCTGCTGCTTTGTCAGAGGCTGGTGCTGCCAATCTTTGCAGCATAGTTTTTAAAGACGTTCCCGCATCGCTTCCCTCAATCCCTGCATCCGCAAAACGTCCCAATACAGCTGTTGTTTCTTGTATGGTCCATCCTGCATTTTTCGCACCCGCGGAACACTGTGCCAATGCCTGTGTAAGAGGTTCAACATCTGTCGAAGATGCTGCTGCCGCTCCGGCCAAAGCATTGGCTGCCTCTGCCGATCTATTTGCTTCCAGGCCAAAAGCGCCCATTGCTTGTACAACTACATTCGCTGCATTTCCCAGACCCATACCAGATGATGCTGCAAGATCCATTGTAGTCTGTAATGCTCCTGCTTTGATATCGGCTTCCGTCAAACCACCCTTTGCAAGCTCTGTGATCGCGTTCCCGGCTTCTGTCGCGGAGAAAATGGTATCCTGGCCAGTTTTAATTGCCAGTTGCCGCAGTTCTTCCATTTCTGACATTGGTTTGTCCAGTGCACCCGCAGCCTGGCTCATTGCATCCTCGAAATTATTGGCCACAGAGACAGAAGCAACTCCGATGCCTCCGAGCGCACCCGTAAGCGGAAGCATCTTCTTTCCTGCTGCCGTTGCTGTTTCTCCAACTTTTCCAGTTACTGCGGATACTTTTGCCAGATCAGCATTTGCGCTTCCCACTTCTTTTCTCAAAGCTTTATACTCATTCGTTGTTTCAACAATTTCTCTTTGCAGTGCATCCATTCCTTCCGGGCTGATTGGATGTCCGAATTCTTCATCTACCTGTTTCTTCTTTTGTTTCAGTTCTTCCAGGCTCTTCGTAGATTCTTCTACTTTTGTGCTCAACTCTTTATATTCTTCTGTGTCAATTTCTCCGGCCTCTTCCATAGACTTCATTTTTTTCTTCAACGTGTCTAATTTGCCGTTGGTCTTCTCAATTTCCTGCTGGATAGGTGTATACGCCTGCTTCCAGGCATCGTAGTTTCCAGCCGTTTTTGCCGCCTGTTCACTCGCCTGTTTCAAGGTCTTTAACCGTGTCTCGGTTTCTTGTATAGATTGTTGCAAGAGCTTCTGTTTTTGATTCAGTAACTCCGTATTCGTGGGATCCAGTTTTAATAGCTTATTGACATCTCGCAACGATGACTGCACTCCATAAAGTTTTTTATCTACACCATCCAGAGCCTTATTTAGTTTTGTGGTATCTCCCCCAATTTCAATCGTGATACCTTTTATTCTGTTTGCCCTTGTTTCCTCCTTTACAGTGCGTCTATGTCTGCTTGTGTTGCGATTTTTGGATAATCATAATCATCATTTTTTAGCTCAATAAACATGTCATTTACCATTCCTATGCTTAATAGCTCCAAATCCGAAATGGAAATACCGCACTGCACACACCGGAGCATGAACAATGCGGTATTGACTTCTCTATCTATTTCCCGCTCTTTTTTTTTGGAATTGACATTTGTTTATTTTCCATCTGCCACATATCCATGATTTCTGGCATGATCTCATAAATATCGAATGTTTCAAACTGCTCCAGCCACTCGTCAATATCCTGCGGCTGTTCCGGATCTCCATGCTTGTGCATCAAAAATGCGATATTTTCAAACATTTCCAGCGACTCAATTGGAAGGCTGCTTTCAAATTCGCTCTCATCAAATTCTTTTCCTTCCTTTTCGCATTTTTTCTTCATTTCTTCCTTAAGTTTTTCCTGCACTTTGATCTGTTTTCCAATTTTCTGCATATCTGTAAAAATATCCCTGCCAAATTTCAGTCGGTAAATTCGTGGGATTGCTGCAGAGCTTTTGAATTTGCATTCTACTCCATTGATTGTTAATGTTTTTCGCATTTCAATCTCCTCCTATGCTACTTCCTGATCCGGAATGTACACTTTTTCAAACCATTTGTCGTAAAGTTCATCTGCTGTTTCCGCTGTTGTTTTTGCTCTGACAGCCATTTTCTTTGCTGCTCCAACTGATACGGCTGATGCAGAGATAGTCACTGTATCCGTTGTCGGCTCAATCGTATCTTCTGTGGTGCTTGATTCCGTTGTAGGACGCGTTGACGTGCAACAGTAAAACCAGAATCTTGTTCCTCTCACATCTCCGTCAATTTCAAATCCCAGGGCGAACCGTTTCACTTTTGCAGTTGCCTCTTCCAACATCACTTTGTTCTTGTCGATATACTCGCTTAAAATCTTCTCTCGGAACTCATCTGTGATCATTGCCACTTCCCAGTCTCCTTCATATCCACTGTTGGATGAAGAGACATAATATTTCACACCGTCAGCGTAAAATGGTGTCAACTCTCCCTGCGCTTCCAGCGAAAGTGACACGGATCCTGGCAGCGCAAAAGGTGTATCAAATGTAATAGCTCCCATTTCATCTTCCTGCAATAATGCAATATGCGCATTACGGATATTAAACTTTACTTTATCTTTTTTCTGTGTCTGTCTTTCTTTCCTTACTTTCCCTCCACTTCATACAGAACTTCATACATGTTTTCCGACTTGATATACTGTTCATCTTTTTCCCAAAACAACTCATATTTGTCAAGGATTTCCTCTACTTGTTCTTCCAGGTCAAAGTCTTTTTGATCCGTATAAAGCTCTATGTTTACTTTGTTACTTTTAAAATAGACTTTTCCGTCTGCCGAAAAGTTATTGCTTCCTGGAATCAACCAACAAATAAACGGAGGATTGACTGCTTCCTCCGTCTCAAAATGATGATATCTATATTCAATTCCTATTTCCTGCAATATTCTCTCTATCTTTTCTTGTGTCATAGGCTTCGTTTTAACCTTTCCATCAAAATTTCCTTTGCATGCTTTTCTGCAATACTGATATGTGGGATTCCATCCACTCTTCCACCATTTCTTTTCGCATGTCCATGCTCCAATAAGTGTGTGATGCGATAAGACGGCTTTTTAGAATATACTACCGTATTAAACTTGTATCTGCCTTTCAGCTTGGCATCTCGTTTGTATGTCCAATGTTTTTTATAATCTCCATCTCTTTCCGGAGATGTCGTTCTGAGTTCAGCTGCCGTCTGCTTTGCTGTTTCTTTTACAGCTTTTTCCACCGCTTCCATTACATCTTCCCGATAGGCATCCAACTCATTGATTACTGCGATCGCCAATTCATCAATATCAATTTTAGCCATATTCTCTCACATCCTCATAGAGTGTTGTAATCTTTTCCAATGACAAAAACATGCACTGAGGAGTCTGGTCATATTTATTCTGGATCTGCACAATTTTATACTGCATTCCCCGGATCATGCACACATCCATCGTTGATATATTATCAATCGGCAGGATAGCTATTACTTCATCAATCTGGCTTGATAGTACCTTTGCTTCATAAAATCGTTTGATCCCAACCGTCCGATATCCGAACCGCACATGTTCCTGCTTTGTTTCCACGATTTTCCGTCCTTGGACTTTGCATACCTCTAAACACCCATCATTGAATGTAACAAATTTTGTTTCCTTACGTCTCGGCATTTTTCTTCCTCCAGTTATGGATCTGTAATGCAATTATTTCTTGTTTATAATTTTTTGCAAACTCATCTACTTGACCAGCTCGCGCATACATGCAGTAATTCAAAAGTAAATCCTTTTCCGGTGTCTCTCCTTCAAAATCACATTGCCCGATTTTCCCTTTTAAGAACGCTTTCCCACGTTCGATGATCCCGGAGAGCTTTTTTCGCTCTCCGAGTTCCATTTCCCAAGTGATGTCCAGAAAATTTTTTACATCCTCCAGTAATCGGTCCATCTTTACTCCTTATTCTTTGTTACAGTGACCTGGTACTCTTTTGTCGCCTTGCCGTCTGTTACTTTTACTTTCACAACGTTTCCGGCTCCTTCCTGCCAAGTTACTCTGCTTCCGTTCTCAATCGGTTTGTCGTTAAACTTCACTTCGATTTCCGCTGTCGTGTCTGCTGCGATTGCCTGCACTGTGTTGGATGCATCTGTTGTAGTCAAAGTATATGTCAGTGTTCCTTCTGCAAATTCCGGTGTAAGTGTATGTCCTCCAACCTTAAGATCTGCTAGATTCGCATTCTCAACATTCTCTTCCGGCTGTGCCACTTCCACTTCGTATCTTGCACGCTGCAATTCCGTAATATCCAGTAATACAAATGCATTGTCGTCCATAGCAAATCCATGTCCATACATCTTGATCAGATATACTCTTTCGTCTTCCAAAAATCTGTAATCATCAGAGTATAGGATTCTTCCTCCGTTTTCGATTCCAGATCCCATAAAATACAGTTTCGCCATTCCGAACACTGCTTTTCCTACGGCCACCGCCGGAGACTGGATAATCTCGATCGGGAACGGAAGTGTACTCACATATCCGCCGCCCGGAGCCGGTCTCTGTGTCGCCGGAAGAACCTTGCTAAAATAATCTGCCGGGTTTACTACAAGGATTAACGAATCCACTGTTCTTGACTGCCCCTTTTCATTGATAGCCATAATCGCAGCCAGCTTTCCAAGCTGGATATCATCAAACTTTGTGATTTTGATTGCTTTCTTTTCCGGATACTCCCCGCCTTTTACAGATACGTTTTCTCCTACTTGTCTTGTCATTCCGATCGGCATATCTTTTCCAGTACCATTTACGATACCGTCTTCCAGTCCGTTCGCAAGAGCTTCATATAACACTTCTCTCACATATCTGTCTAACCACTCTGGTCCCAGGTCTAACATAGCTTTACAAACTGGAAGGAACGCAGATAATTTGCTTAATGTTACATCTACTTCCTTGAATCCAGATGTAAGTTCCTGGATAATCTCCGCACAAAGTTTCCCCCATGCAGCCTTCTGATATCCGTTGGTATTCATCATCATTCTTGTCAGCCCAGTCACGGAAGTAAACTGGATTTTGGACAGTAATGGATGATTTGTTTTTAAATCCTCAAATACTTTATCTAAGATTGTAAATGGCATTACAACATCGAGGTTTTCTACTGCCTGCTTTGGATTCGGTGCTTTCATTGCTTCAGAGAGTTTCTGGTAATATTCTCTCTCTTTCGATGTCAGCTGTCTGACTCCTCTGTCAGATAAAATTTTCTGATCTGTTTCTTCTACAATCGCTTTCGCCTGCTCTAAAACATTCTCCTGGATCTTATCACACAGTTCCACAAATGCTGCCTGAAACTGTTCTGTATCTCCGTCTTTAATTGCATCGTTCATTTTCTGTACGATTGCTTTCTTTTCCATTTCAATTACGTCTAAATTTTTCCTTGTATTGTTCCTCCTTTAAAAAGTTCTAATATTTTATTTTTCTCCGGCTTTTCCTGCTGCCGCTCTTTCATTTTCGCGATCTGCTGCCGGAAGCTTTCCTGGCTGTTCAACTGCCTTTGCATGCTGGACAGTTTCTCCAAGATTTCTTCATTTCCTGCTGTTTCTGTTTTTTTATTCATGATCTCGTCGATCAGACCGTATTCCAAAGCTTTATCCGGTGTCAAATACGTTTCGTTTTGCATCAGTTCAATCAGTTCTTCTTCGCTGATATTCGCTCTTTCCAAAAACACCTGCCGGTTTGCTTCCATCATGTCGTCAAGATCATCGGCATACTTTCTAAGCTGCGCTGCATTTCCGGAACAATACATCCACATATCATGGACAAGTGCCGTTGTTCCCAGACACATTTTTCTTTCATCGCATGCCTGCAAAATTAAAAATGCAACGCTGTGTGCCACCCCGTCCACAATGCCTACCTTTTTGTTCGAGCACTGTTTCAGCAGGTTATAGATTGCCACTCCCTCTTTCACGGATCCTCCATTGGAATTGATATGCAGCTCTATTGTCTGTCCTTCTGGAATATCCGAAAGTTTCTCCGCAAAATACTTAGCAGATGTTTCAGAGTCTTTGTATTCCCACGCATTCCAGTCAAACTCTCCATATTCTGTTACATCATCGTAGATGTACAGAAGGGTTTTATTTTCTGCCTGCACTGGCTCTATTCTCCAATTTGTAATGTTCTTCCTTTTCTCACCCCTTTCACTGAGTATCATTTTTATCCAATCCTGCAAGCAGGTCTTGAATCTTACTGTAATTCTTGGTCATAAAATGCTGATTCGCCCATTCCTCTTCAATCCGAGGTTTTCCGAGCACTTCTAAAATATCATTAATCGTAAAGGCTCCGCTTGATATTAACTTGTCCACTGGTGTCGCGATGTCAAAAATATCAATATGTTTTACCGCAAGTGTTTCAATTTTGATATACGTTCCTTGCTTAAATCCTTCGTACCCATTCCGTTTCCGGTTGATCTCCTGCTGCAACATTTTAATCAATGGATCTACGACAAAAGTCAGCAGCTCATCAATTGCTTTTCCGGTATCCTGTACATCTCCTTTTGCAAGGCTCGGCGGGAAGGAAAATCCTCTGGCAGTAAATTCGAATATATCATCTGCAAGTGATTTGATATCTCTTGTAGACTCAGTGGAATACGTCTTTCCGCTGTCCGATATATCCTGATACTCGTATCCATTAAATAATGGCAATACTGCATTTTCTTTACTGAAGAAATTTTTGAAATGTTCCGTCATGAGCTGATCGAAATTTTCGTTGAAATTATCATCTTCTTGAGCGATTGCTTCTATCTTTAAAATTCCTTTTTTCCCTCTTGATTTCTTGTATGCTTCCTGCGCATACACGATCAGTTTGGAGTACGTCTCGTACATTCCGTTCATCAATTTCCTCATGTCATTTGAGTTCAACTCAAAAAACATGACATCCGACATTTCCAATGTTTCTGATAGTTCATATCCGTCAATGACAATTCCGCTAAACTTGTAATCTTTCAAAGCAAAAATTTCTTTGCAGTAAGAATCAGCTACATACAATTTTTTGTTTACTTCCACGACAAGGCATTCATTGTTTCTATATAATTTTCCAATGAGTTTGTTCACGAATCCTGCTGCATTCTGATTTTGATTCGGCTCATAATTCCAAAGATAATACTCTGCAGCTTTAACTTCTTTTCCTTTTACATAAGTCTTAAATTCACATTTACTCACTGCATTTGCAATTTTATTTACGCAAGTCCAAAAAGCCAGTTCTCTGAGATAAATCTCATAGATCGCTCCCTGCACTTCTTTGTCCTCCATGATATCCCGCATGTTAATACTGATATTTCCGACTCCTAGTTTCTTGATCAGCCAGTCTTTTATGCTTAACTTCCTACTCTCACCTCCTTAATAGCTGTATACCATTGTTGCTGGGGTTGGCTTTGGCCGTTTCTGTGGCAACTCATCTTCTATGGTCATTGCCGCTACCAGTGCCATAAATGGATCTGTCTTCCTGCTTTTTGCTTCAATTTTCCCATACACAAAATTCCCCATATCAGCATCATCTTCTTTTCCCGGCTTTCTTCCATGCCTGATCAGCTTTGCATTGTTCGTTGCCCAACGAAGTTCCGGTGCGTCTCCCCAGTTAAACCACCGATTTGTAAAGCAGCTATCAATTACTGGCGCAACCCTCATAACGTCTGATGGTCTGATTAGTTTCAGATTTTTATTTATTTTCAGATCAAACCCTATTTCCTTTAAATATTTGGCCAATAACGCGAACCGAAAATCATCAACCGCAAGCTTTTTGATGTTATACTTTCTCTTCGCTTGCTGAATATATTCTGTAATCACTGACGGGTGTATTTCATTTTCATCCACCAACGTGAGTCTCCCCATATCCGCCCATTCTTCCCACGGAGCTTTTATCCTCTCCAAATCATTTGATTGGAGGCACATCCAGGAATGGCTTATATCATATCTTTTATCTCCATCTCTAAAATGTAAATCTACCGAAGCCCAGTCATTCAGTTTCGTATAGTCTACTCCGCAAGTACAGCTCCATCGTTCCAAATCCGGAAGAATAATATTGGTGGCTGCTATATTATCCCAATCTGCTACGCTCATCTCTTCTGCATTTTCCGGAATATTCATTCGCTTTGTCATAAATGCCCGCAGTCTTCTTGGATTCTTCTTCCATTCCCGGTATTCCTTTCGCATCTCCTCCTGCAGATTCGGCAAATACGGAAGGGATGGATTGGCCATTGGCCAATTTGCTTCATCATCGACATCTTCTTTTTTATTCAGTCTGCAAATAAAAGGTAAAAGACCATTGTCCGGTTCTCCTCCCCGTAAGATTTCTTCTGCCGTTTCCAGTAGATCATCCAGTGGTCCTTCCCTGACATCACCATTTGTAGTATAGTAAGATCTTCTCGGATGTTTCTTTTTTCCAAGACCGGTTGTAAATACGTTAATATTCTTATAATCTTCGTACTGATGGATCTCATTGAAGATACAGATTCCAGATCGCAGACCATCCTTCCCCTTCGGGCTGTTCGTTCTGCCTCGCATAACACTTTTGGTTTTCAGACTCACTACTTTTTCTTTTGTCCAATAAAAAAACTTTTTTAGTTTTTTCATAACAGAAGGCTCCTCAAATGCATTGATAACATCTTGCACTGGTCTCATCGCCTGGTCCTCATTATTCGCACAAATATCAACATCGTACTCTCGAATACCATTATATGGGGACATTAAGCACGCAGATTCTACCGCAATCGTACCATCTTTCCCCGCTCCTCTCCCCAACATGCAAAACAAATCCGGCCATCTCGGCATCCCCGATTCTCTCCAATATGTGCAGTCATGCAGTCCAATCACGAACTTCTGCCACGGGAAAATATCCTCAAATGGGAAGTATTTGGTGAGTCCCATATACTTCTCAAACTGCTCCTCATCTATGAAAATATCTTCATTCTCAAAACACCATTTTACATGCTTAATCAGCAGTTCCTGATCCTCACACACTGCATAGGTTTTATGCTCAACAATGTCAATCCACTCCTGGATATATGGATGGATTTTACAACTCATCGTCATCATCTCCCGTATCTCCGGAAACCGGCTTAATTCCAATGCTATCCAGTATTTTTAACATCTGTGCGCTTACCTTAATTCTCTGATCTATGGAGTCATTTTTCTTCTGTCCTTTTTGGCCACCGCCGTTGTTATATTCGACAACCGCTCCTCTCCTTTTTATGTCTGCGATCAAGTCATTTTCCAAGTCCCAAAAATCCATATATTTATCAACCAGGTCGATGTAATATTTCCCAGTGGTCCCATTCCTGGCCAGCTGTTCCAAAAGGTCCTCCTTGATTTCTTCTCTTAATATTTCTTTTCTCGTTTTTCTCGCCCTTAGACCACCCCTCCTTCACGCGCGCGCGGAAAAATCTCTTTTGTCAAGAGCACCCACCGGTCTCTAACGGCCAAATTAAAACCCGATTTTTTTCGACCGGGGGTACTCTCTCATTTTTACCATCTCTCTTCTGTCAATGGCTTCTTCTTTTCTTTTTTACGGTATCCATGTACTTCTTCATGACATTCATGGCATAGACTTATAAGATTTCTTTTCTTCTCTCCCTTAAAGTAATACCAGATTTCTAATGCCTTATCTGGATGCTTCTTTACATAGTTTACATGATGGACTGTTGTAGCTTTCTTATACTTTCCTCTCTGCTTGCATATCTGGCATTCATATTTGTCAAGCTTCAAGACTTCTTCTCGTTTCACTTTCCATTTGCTCCATGTGTAGAATCTATGTACGTTTTCTTTTATGCATTTTTTTACAAATGCAATGTCATGCTCTGTCATGATACCTCCTTGATGAGTTGCAGGAGAAGGACTCGAACCTCCGACTTCCAGCTAAGGAGACTGGCGAGCTTCCAACTGCTCTATCCTGCTATGTATGTGTGCTACATCGCACAGTGTGCAGGTTAGGATTCGAACCTAACAACGCGCCCGCTCTCACGAACCGCACTTTCCTTTAATGCTATCTGCACTCCTTTTTTTGCGCAAAATAGGCTTTTGCCTAGAGCCTTTTACCGTCTTTGCTCAGGACGCAGAAAAGCACCCGGCTTTCGCCAGATGCTTCACTGTTATTTGCTATTCACTTCTTCAATAAATTCTTTCATCAGTTCGCTGATCTTTCCAGCTTGGCTGACTCCTGCTTCCTTACAGGCAGATTCAAATTGTTCCACTAATTCTCTTTTCAGCTTGAATCCTTTCGTCATCCATCCCGCTTTCTTCTGATACTTTTCTGATGCGATTGTTTGTGGTTTCGGCTTTCCTATCGGCATTTCTTCCACTCCTTCCATAATTTTGGCACTACATCCATCAATAAATAAACAGATGACAAAATAAGCAGAATGGTGGAATAAATATCCCTATCAGATGCAACAAAGGATACCACTGCAAATAATAAAAATAGTTCCCTAAATTTTACTCTTTTCATTTCTTCTCAGATGAGCTATAATTTTATTAAAGGGTTGGGGCTTTCGCCCCACTCCCTATTTGAGAGCTTCAATAAGATTTGCAATCCCAGTTAAAAACGTCCCAAGCGCAATTAACAATTCGATTATCAATCTTGTTAAGCTCTCTTTTTTCTTGCGCTTCTTTTTGCTCATCAGCTTCTCACCACCTTCCTTACAATTATATTATACTATATGGTTTACCATATGTCAATACTTTTTCAGGAAAGTTTTTAATAATTTTTAATGGATACTATCGGAATCGAACCGATGACTTACCAGTTATGAGCTGGTGTTTCTGCCCCTGAATTAAGTATCCATAACGTGAGAAGAGGCAACCTTTCTCTCGGTCGCCTCAGGTAAGAGTTAAAATTTGCGAAGTAGTTACTTTGCAGCAATAACATATTACTACTTTTCTTTGGGACATTGTGGGACATTTTCAAAATTTTCGAAAAATCTTTGAATCCTTTTCTTTACATTCTCATCCGTGTACTTTACTTTCCGCTTCGGGAATATTCTATTCATGTATTCCGCTACTTGTATGTATGTCATATCGTCTATAAAATACATCCTAAACATTATTCTGAGTTCACTTTTGGGAATACTCTCAATGTACTCTTCTGCTTCTGTCATCAGCTCCAACAGTTCTTCTTCCTTTTCTTCCAATTTCCTTTTATATCTTTTCAAGTACGTTTTCTTTTTAGCTTCTTCCGGAAATGGATAACCTGTAATCTTAATGCTTCCATACGTTCCGTCTGGTCGTGTCCCTTTTACAGAATCAGACACTACTGTTATATTTTCTATTTCTTTTTCAAGAGTTCTTATTCTCCTCTTTATATCTTTTATTTCTTCTCTCATTGCCGTGTATTCAACTAATATTGCCTTGTCCAATGTTTAGCCCCTTTCTTGTCAAATACTCCGCGACACTTAACTCTTTATACTCTCCTCTTCATCCGCGCCGCCTGAATCTTTCTTTTGTCGCCCGATCTTGGATCTCTATGCTTTTGATCCGGAATCCGGCGATTCCTGCTGCCTGCTCCAACACATCCAATACCTGTCTGACATGCTTTGGGATATGATCTGCATGCGCAATTGCTCTATCTGCTGTTGGATCTTTATATCCTTCTTTATTCACTTTTTCTCTCCTTTACTGCTGCCTCCTCGGATGTTATAATTGGTATATCAATTCTTTTTATCTTAAGGAGACATTTCTATGTGTGATTATCAAAAATATGAATCTTATGAAACATTTCTTTTGTACCAGGAATTTCTTTCCATTCCGGACAATCCTTTTTCTTTTCAGATGCCGGAAGGAATGGTAATGACTACTGATATGATACATACATTCCTTCAGGCCGCTTATAATGCAAAAGGTGTGTCTATTTTGGATTCTTGATATATGGTTCTGACTTTAATCTCCATGCTGTCACGACATCGTATATTTTCCCTTTGTTTGTTCCAAATTCTTTGTCACAAATATTTTCTGAATTCTCGTCATCGTAAAACATCCATTCTCTTTCGCTGTTTAAATATCCGTAATATACATTATATTCTTCTTCATGGCGTGTTTTTTCTTCCTCCGGAACCCAATCTGAATCATAATCCGCAATCCATTCTGATGAGTGTACTGTAACTTCTACTATTTCCCCAGATTCCGGCAGCTTCTCTTCTACCGGAATCCAGTCATTGTCTTTCTTTCCGTCCTCGTATCCCCTCATGTACTGTTGTCTCCTGCTGCATTCTTTGCAGTTTGGGATTTCATCCATGTGAGATCTGATGATTTCACTGCATTCTTCGTATGCGCTTATAAATGATTGCGCTGTATCATTTGCAATTTCGTCTAACTTGTCACACGGTTTCTCCACCATCATTCTCCCGGCAAATTTAATTTTTTCATTTATCTCTTCTAAAATCTTCTCTAGTACATTCATGCTTTTCTTTCCTCCGTCATCTCTTTATACGGTATTTTCCTATAATCATTTACTTTAATACCGAGTGCCACATAACCTTCTGCTAGACCAAAAAAATTATCATTTAAGATATATGTAATCTCTGCAAATATCGTTCTTCCAGAATATTTTATGTTGTCCCATTCTCTAAGAAAGATATTATCACCAACCTGAAAATTTCTATCGTTCTTCCGGATTTCAAATTGTTTGCTCCCATTTAAAACTGCTTCAAAATATTTAGGGTATATTTTCAGTTCATGTAGTTGTTTTTCCATATCACTCCACCTCCAACAGCTCAAAACATTCTTCTAGCGTCCCTTTTGTAATTTCCAACCACGAACCGTCATCTGCCGAATCAAGATGAACATGATCTTTTCCACCAATCAGCATATATCCACTTTCATCAGGCTCGTAAATTTTTCCCTCTTCGACTACAACAGTTTCGTTCTCAACCAAAAATCCGTCATCATCGTATGTATCTACACAAAAAGACTTCTTGCATTTATACTTCATCACTCCACCTCCAACAAATCTGGATTATCAAAAATATTTCCAACAACCTCAAAATCTGATTTTATATAATTATCTAAATGCATCGAAAGATAATGCTCTGCAAAAACCTTAAAGCAGCCGTCTTCGAATTTAATTACATTTCTCAAAAACTCTTTTGATGGTTCTTCGAATGTGTTTACAATATCATTCTCCCAAATCTTCTTATCGTTCTTGTCAGTCCGTCCGGTGTGCTGGCAGAGTGTATCGGGGTCAATTTCAATCCATTCATCCTCTCTTTCATCATATCCGATGCCTTCGGTTAATATTGGAAGAATATAATGATGTTTTCTGCAAAATACATAATATCCTTCCACCCATTCATCATTATCTTTTCCTTTTGCTTTAAAAAGGATTTCTCTATTCATCTTCTTCGCTCCAATCTAATTTCTGTCCGCAATCCCAACAATAACTTGTGTTCTGTCTTTCGTTCATCATTTCAGTTAAAAGACAATTACCGCAAGCAGGACAAGTGTAATATTTGATTTTCCTAATCAAACCATCCTGTATTCCATTTTCTCTAGGTTTCTTCGCTATCTGCTTTTCCAGTGCTTCGATTATAGTTTGTCGTTCTTTTATTTGCTCATCAGTCTTTTCTTTTAATCCCAAAAACTCTGGTATTTTTTTTATGATAGTGATTTGAATTTTCATAAGTGCTATCGCTTCTCTAACTTTCTTCTCATCCATTTTCTTATACCCTTTCTCTCACAAACTGCCCGCATCTTGCCTTCCCACCTTTGCAGGTACCGCCATTTAAGCCATGCCACATACAATCATAGCAACTTAGTTCCTTTTTCATAAAAACGAGCCAGTGTGTCTTTGCTCTTTTATTTCCTAATATTGGCTTTTCATTAAACAGTTTTAATATTTCAGACAACTTAATCTGCTCTTCATTCCACTTAAAAATCAATGTTCCTTCTGGCTTCAACACTCTCATGCATTCCGAAAAACCTTGTTTTAAATCCTCCCTCCAGTTTTCGCTTAATTTTCCATATTTCTTGGCCAACCATGATTTTTCTCCGACTCTTAATAAATGTGGAGGATCAAAAACAACCATGCTAAATGCATTGTCACCAAATGGGATTTTTCTAAAATCAGCAATTATGTCCGGTTTAACTTCTAATTTTCTTCCATCACAAAGAATTTCTTCTATTTGTCGGCAATCCATAAACAGCACATCTGGATTATCTTTGTTAAAGTAAAACATCTTGCTCCCACAACAAACATCTAAAATCGGCTTATACATTCTTCTGCCACCTTTCTTCCTCATCCTCTCCATTTTCCTATACCCTTTCTCTAACAAATTGCCCGCATCTTGCCTTCCCGCCTTTGCAGGTACCGCCATTTAACTGCTGCCATCTGCAATCTGTACACTCCTCACAGATCTCTTTGCATTTGTTGTGGTGGTTTAAGATGGCGCATACATATTTTCCCATCTTGCAGCCTGCGCATTCGTCTCCCAAGGCTTCTTCGCTTAGCCGATCTGGATACTTGCAGAGATTATCGCAGATATGTTCCATCATTCTCGTTGTGATTCTGTCCATTCTTGTTTCCATTTTCTGCTCCTTACTTTTATATGACTTCAATCCTTTCTCCTATCAGTTCTTCTAGCTTCTGCTGTATTTCTTCTACAGTCATTTTCTTCAGTTCTTTTTTCTCCCAGATAAGTTCCAAATTTTCATCTTTTAACAAATATTTAAACGTTGTGCCTGATTTTATCTTGTAAATTTTCTGTATATCCAGTCTCTTTTCGTTTTCGTTTGTTAATTCATCCGTATACATATTCAGATCGTTGTATCCGTCTTCCCCAATCAATTCATTGCCTATGACGATTCTTCGCTTAATCATTTTTTCTCTGTATTCCACTACCATGCCACTTTCTAAGTCTGCCTTTGTAAATTCTTTTTTCATGTAATCACTCCATTCTAAGATTTTATATCCGTGTTCTTTGTAAAAAGCACAATCCGAAAACGTTCCATACCCTGTGTAGCATGTTTCTTCGCAATATTTTTCATAGTATGTGCGTTCCGAATATCTACAACCATGCCTCCACTTCATCCCGTGCTCATGCATCTTTCTGCAAAAATCTTTTGCTTCTTCTTGGTTTTTACAGTGTACTGCAATTTTATTGTCTATGGCTTCGAAATTTTCCCAATTAAATTTCTTCATTTTTCCCGCTTCCTCTCCGTAGCTTCTTGTCGACTTCTGCTCGGAAAGAGCCACACGACTCTTCCCACCAGTCTGACTCTTCTCATTTCCTGTCTGCCATTATTTTTCGGATACCTTCTACAATCTGTTCCGCTTTCATTTCTATTTTCATTTCCATTTTCTTTTCTAAGTACTTATCTATTTCATCTTCACTCATTTTGGATAATTGCATTGCTTCTTGCATCTCTTCTTCAGCCCTTTCTTTTCCTATAGTTTCTTCCAGCATTTTCCTCAGTTCTACCGTGATTACTTTATAATCTGCTAAGGTCTCACATAAGTCTCCTTTGATTTCTAATAATCCTTTTTTCTGTTTTAATCATTTTTCTTTCTCCTTCTTGATTCAAATTTTGTACAGTTTTCTGCATCACATTCTCTTCTGTGACCGGTTTTCTCCAGATAGTCGCAGAAGACTGTTGATTGCAACTTTGCACTGTATTTACATTTTGCGCAGCGTTTCTTATGCGGTGGTATATCAAGCCTCACTGTTGATCTCCTTTATTGTCTTATTGATAAATTTAGTTATGACCTTTTCTATCTCTTCCTGGGCTTTTATTTCCTCCGCAGAGAGAGCAAAGTCCATTCTTGCCCGCATCAGGTGCATTAGTACCAGCCTCTGCCAGGGCTTTCCTTTTTCCAGGATCTTCTTTACTGCTTTCTCTCGTTTCATTTTGACTCCTTTCCGAGGGGCGATCCGCCCCTCCTCCGATAGGTTGACGAGTTACTGTGTGATATATTAAATCCTTAGATCATAAGGCTTCGTCAAGAAAAGTAAATCCATCTGTCCACTTTTCTTCTTTGGGTTCCGGGGTGTTATCCACATCTCCGGTTAAGTTGTCCTCCTGAAATTTTGCTCTAAACTCCTCGCGGGTATGATCATGCTCATAAACCTGCTGCGCGAGTTTCCTCAAAATCAGATCGTTTTCTTTGTTGTTATGTACCGCCTCCGGTCCGGCGGTGTGATGCCGCACTCAGAGGTATACTTTTAATCCAGTTTCTTCGCTGTTTTGCCGGTCCGCCCCCGGAAATACATGGTGCTCCTGCACGCAAGCATGTTTTCCGTAATTTCCGGATATGCAGCACAGATAACATGTTCCATCTTTCTTGTGCATGATAGATTTTGTCTTCTTTTTGGCCTTTTTCCTTTTTCCCGGCTTCGGGAACATCATTTCCGACACTTTCCAACCTCCTTTAGATGCTCGATCAGGGCGGTGGTATTACTTTTTCCGTCTGCAAAATGCTTTGTGTCCGGTTTTAATAGATACTTTTCCGTCTGTACCTCGCCTTTCCATTGCCAACTTGTGTAAGGATACTCTTTTACGATTATCGCAGATCCATCCGGCAGATCGTATCGGTAGAACGTTTCTTCGGTGTAGGTGTTTCTGCACCATACCCTCCACTCTCGGTAATCGTTTAAAAACGCTTCCCGCTCTTCTTTATTCTTCAAAACCGGGAATACTTCTTTGTATTCCGCTTCGATTATTTCTTCTTTCGATTCTTCCTGACGTTCTTCTTTGACAGTTATTTGTGGCTCCCGGAAAGGTTCTTCGATTACCCCTTCTGTCACTTCCGGATAATCATGGATTTCCATCTGCCCTTGGATCTCTTCTTGCATTGGATTTTCAATGCTTTCCTCTGTTTTCCGCAGCTCTCTGATTTCCCTTACTGTCATATCTTTTGTTACCTGCTGCCTGATGTCCTCTTCAAGATAAAGCATTTCTTGTAACTGGCTCTTTCCAAACTGCTGATACTCCTCTTTTAGGTAGGGACTTTCCCCATTTTGGCTAAACAATTCGTTCATTTTCATCCACCGACTGGCGGTGCTGCGGTGCAGTCCATATTCTTGATCGGCAAACTCCCAGATATCTTTGTATCCGTCCGCTTTGTATTCTTCTGTCCTTTGGATTTTGCGAAGATAATATCCGACCTCTACAAAAGACTCTTTAATCTTTGTGATCCCGTCCCGGATTCCGGCTTTTGTCTCCTCGTAGGTCATGTTTGCGTACCAGTTGCTTAACTGTCCGGTCTGTGCCTGCTGCCGGCTCTTGCTGTTTAATGTGTCTAGTACATTAAATCCCATTATCTCTCCCTCCTTAGATACTCCTCTACAAACTTTTTATAATCCTGGGTGGCGCCGCACCGTGAAGAGTACTGTGTTACCGGCACTTGGCAAAGTGTAGCGTCCTTTGCCTGCCGGGAATGCCGTATTTTTATGCTAAAGATTCGTTTGCCATATTCTTTTCGCAGCCATTCCTCGGCTTGCAGCGCTGCCTCGGTCTTTTCAAAATCCGTGATCAGGATTCCGGTGAGATTGGCTTTCCGGTTGATCTCTGTGATGTTTTGGATCTGATTCATCATTTCCATCATTCCATCTAAGGAGTAGTTGTCCAGATTAATCGGGATCACAATCTCGTCTGATGCGATCAGCGCGTTGATCACGTTCATTCCAATGTCCGGCGGATTGTCTATAATGCAGCGCTCGTATCCCATCAGCTCGAATAATGCCTTTTGATATCGGTCGTGCTGTGCTACGTTGCCGAGTAACACTTCTTTTTCTGCTTGCTCCATATAAATGTTGCATGGGATGATGTCTATGCAAGGATTATCAGTGTGTAGGATGTTTCCCTGCGCTTTTCCGGTCAAGAGCATAACGGAGCTGCCGATCATGCGCTCTGGGGTGTATCTTTTAAATGCCTGGGATAGATTTCCCTGCTTGTCGTTGTCAATTCCAAGTACCCTCTCTTTTCTGGAGAGGAGTTCGATCATGGCCACACTGGTCGTTGTTTTTCCAGTGCCGCCTTTTAAATTTACGATGCTCGTTATTTTCATCTGTTCTCCTCCACCTTTCTGATGATTTCGTCTGCCACTTCATTCAATCCGGCATTGCGGAGGATTTCTGCTACCGCCTCAACCGAGATGTATTGCCCTCTTGCTTTGGTGTTTTCCTCGTCAATCTGGCTTAAGATTTCAAAATTAAGGTCTACATCGCATGTTTCCTTGAGTTCGGCTGCGTAGTCGCTCACTCTCACATAATTTTCTCCAAAGCGATCCAGTTCCAGGCAGTCAGCACAGACTCTGTTTAATTCCTTTTCGAAGTCTCCGATCCGCTTCTTTCTCCAGCCGTATTTGTCATACAGCGTCCAAAGAGTCGTTGTTTTGATCGTAGATACAATCCGCATTGCCAGCATGTTGTAGAGTTCTCTCATGCCGTCATAGCTTTTCATTGCCAAGGGCAACTCTAAGATTCCCCTTGCTTTCATGTCACTTTCCAATGCTTCAATTCCTTTTTCTTTCGCTACTCTAAGCGCGTAAGCCATACCTTCTCGTCTTAGTCTTTCTTCTTTCTTCATCGCGTTTTCTCCTCTTTTCCTCTTGTTTTCGGTCGTAATCTGTTTCGTATAGGTATTCGTGTCCATTGTAATAAAAGTAGTAAGTTGTGCCCCTTAACTGCTCCTCGCCTATGTATCTGCCCCTATCAGCTCCGTCATATATGGATCGGGCTTCTTTCTTGGCAATTTCTAGTTCACTTTGCATTTCTGCATCTCCTTCCTGAGATAGCTTGTGCGTTCCCAGTCACTCTCAAAAAAACTGATCACATGCTGTCGTCTATATGCACTGATCGCCTGCCATTCTTCCCTGCTGGCGACGTCTCTTCCGGTCCTTGCTTTAAAATCTTTCTGCTCCCACTTGTCCAGCTCCGTCTCATACATACTTTTTACATAGTCATTGTCTGTATAAATCGCAACTTGGCAATTTTTATTTAATTTTCCCAGTGCCTCTACTGTCGCCTTTAACACCGCCTCGTTATAGGTTAATCTCACTGACCTGAGAGTAAATCTTGTTTCCGTCCTCCCGTCTTTGCGTATGTACTCCAGGAGGAAGCAGTATCTTCTTTCCAAGCGCTGCGGCGCTTTTTTATCCGCCTCGATGTATATGTTTACCTTGTACACTCGTATCCCCCCCTATCTTGATTAATGTGTAGTATCTATATGGGTATCCGGTTACTGGATTGATCCCTTCCACAACGGAGGTCTTGTCCACATAATAGCCTTTTGGAGGCTTTATCTCCTTTTGCCATGTCCTGCGCTTCATGATCTTTGTTTCCGGATCGCGCTCTATCATATTCCGGGATCTGGAATACGGTTCTCCCTGGGATTGATCTGATTTTTTTGCAATGTACTCTGCCAGATCCTGAAAACCGCCCTCCTCATACAATAGCTGCATGTGGACTCGTCCCTTTTTCCACTGCCTAGCAAGGAGTAGATCTCCTCCGTCAATCCGGTTTAGGATCATATGCGCGTGTATTGCTCCTCTTGCTCCCTGCTCCATCTTTAGGATCCACTTTAACTGCTTGTCCTGCTTTTTGTAGTGGTACTTTAATCTATTTAAGAGGTTTGACATATCCTTTCTGGCTGTCTCCATGTCTTTTGGTCTGTCAGATGGTCTATATGTAAAAGTCAGCCAGTAATCTCCTTCCCCAAAGTTCCACTTGATCAGTCTTCTTACCTTTCTCACTTTCATCCACTGGTTCTGCTTCTTAATCTGCTCCGGAGTGGCTTTCTTTTTCTTCTCTCTCCTCTGTCCCGGCGCCCCATATCTCCCAGTGTGCTTCTCTTCCACCTCCAGCGAATCCTTAAAAGTCCATATATCCCTCTTGTACATTTTTCTGTCCTCCCTTAGTCGTAAGTTTAATATCCTAATCAAGTTTAAAAAGAGGTTCTTTCCCTCCCATTCTCTTGACATCCTGCCATACAAACTTTATACTAAAGGTAGGTAATCAAAGCTGTATAGCTTGCCCCTACGGTTCTCCCAAATCGTAGGGGTTTCCTTTTTCCAGACTTTCTAACAATCTTTCTGCTTCTGCCTTTACATAACGCAGCATTTGTATTGTTTCTTTTCTTGTCTCTTCCAAATGTTCTTTTTTTGTTTCGCACCTGCTCAGATTTATATATAGGCTTTCCAGCAGCTTTCTGTTTTGCGTTTCAGCGCATCCTAAATACTTGGATATCATTTTTAGGTTGCCTCTGCTTAATGCCTCGTTGAATGCGTATCTGATTGCTCGCTCTACTGCTCCGCATGTTACTTTGTATTCCATGGCCACTCTCTCGTAGAGAATCATCGTCTTTACTGTTTTCCACTTCCAACTTTCCTCAAATAGTTCCATGATGTATACAATATACTGTGCACCTTTCAAATGCATATCAATTCCCATTTCAGGCAAAATCTTTTCCGCCTTTTCCTTTATCATTTGACTTTCCTTCTTTTTCCCTTTATACTTAAATCGGATTATTACTTGAGCGCATTATCGGTTCCCCAACCGTGCGCTCTTTTTTGGTGGGTGAGTAATATCAATCAGCTTCAATTCCTCCAATCCCTTCTTTTCCCGTTCCGGAAATGGAATGATTTTTGCCATCGGTTCTGTTCTCTTCTCATATGTTTCAATTTTTTCATGTTTTCTAAAAAATCCCCAAACGCCCATATTCGCTTTCTCCTTTACGCAATTTTTTCCCTTTCAAAATGTAATATCTTCATCGTCTGATCAAATTTATCCTCTATGATCTTTGCAACTTCTTCCGGATTCATTTCATCCTGATTTTCCCATTTTCCATTCACTTTGATCATGCTTACAATTTCTAATCTTTTCATTTCGCACCTCCCCTACACTCTATGCGCTGCTGCTTGTACGATTTATCTTGTCCAGGAGGATTCATCGTCCTCCTGGTCATATTTTACTTATTTTCCGTCACGACAGTATCTGCTCCTTGCACCTCTACCCATCCGTGTTCTTTTCTCGCTTCCGCTTCTTTCATTCGGATCAGCTCATCCGTAATGGATTGGCTCACGATCCGGTTAGATTCTGCTTCTGCTTCCGCATTTGTGATCGTAACCGCTTTATCCGCCTCTGCTTTTGCTTTATTGGCTTCTCCTTGCGCAATAGCAGTCTGCTTATCGAGTTCTGCTTTCTCGGCATCCTGCTTCGCCTGTTCTTTTGCCTGCACTTTCTTTTGCAGTTCTTTATCCAGCTGTACATCAATGATCAGTGCGGACTGTACCTCGATGCCGTACTCCTCTTTCAGCTTCTCGTTCAGATATTTTGTAATCTCTGCTCCTACTTCCGATCTCTTTGTGCTGTAAATATCCATCACAGAAAACTTCGGAGTCACTTCTTTTATGTAAGCAATAATAGAGTTTTTTACTTTAGACTCTACGATTTCCTCGCCATCCATCCCGTTAAATTTCTCATAGAGTGATGTCACTCTTTCCGGGATAAAATTGTAGTTTACTGTCATATTCATCTTTACCATGCCACCGTCTGCCGGGGCATCTACATGGGTGTCTTTCTCCAGTTTTTTCTCGTTAAAATCTGCTGCGTTATTGCTTAAAACAAGTTGCTGCTGAGAGATTGGATAATCTTTTACTTTTGCCAGTGGTCCTACAAATTGGAATCCTGGTCCTAAAGTCTTTTCCTTTACCCCGCTTTTTGCAGTGTATACAACACCTACTTCTCCTTGTCCTACATAAGTTCCGGACATTGCCACATAAACTCCTGCTACAGTAACCGCTACTGCGATGATGGCTCCTGCGATTTTTGCTTTCATTCTTCCTGCTCCTTTACTTTTTCTTTAATCTTTTCATGTGTTTCTTTTTCTATTTCAAAGACACTTTCTTGTCTTTTAATAGCAATGTACACTCTGCTCCACACCCACCAGACGCAAATTCCAACCGATGCGAAGAGCAATGTTGTTAATGCAAATATTGCGATTCTTCCCATATCTCTTTACCTTTCCACGAAATAATCTACCGTTACCCCGAAAAACTTCGCTACTTTTGCTATGTTTTCCAATGATGGAGAGGATTTTTTCCATCCCTTTATCGTCTTGTTTCCAAAGCCCAGCTGTTTTTCAAGAGTTCTTATCTTTATTCCTCTTTCTTCGGCTAATTTTTCTATTTTTTCATATACCATTTTCTTACCTCTATGGACTTTTCTTTCATTTCTTGCTACAATGTCTTTGTTACCTTTAGATAATTTTCTAATGGCATTTGCCGGAAAGGAGCTTATTAAGGAGTAACATTTTATCAAGGACGCAGGGAATAATCATTAAGAAAGGAGTTTGCGAAGGTACGTTTCTTATGATTCGTTATTTACTTTCGTAATAATGGTTTGTGCCATTATTACGGCAGTGAATTATCGCAAGTAGCGATAAACTTTGTGCATCTCTTTTTTACCCTGCGTTATGTCCCGGCAGCTTATGTTGCCGGGCTTTTTTATTTTTCTCCTCTCCGGCGATGCAGCTCTCTTTTAAAGGAGCTGCAAAGGAACAACGAAGTGTGAATATGTGTATGAGTATATTTTAGAAGGAAATTTAACAATGGGCTTTTAAATGTATTATTCATTTAGGCTGCCTGCTACCTTTTTCTTCGTTGTTCCTTTGCAACTCCTTTCTTATTTTTCTTACGATAATCTTTCCTTCGATAGACATTCTTCTACCTTCTGATCAATAACGATCGGCAGAGCGGTTTTTAGCATTTGCAATTCTTTTAATGTGATTCCTTTTTCTGTACACATTTTTAAAATCTCTTTTGCTAAACGCTCTGCGTTTTTATAGCTTTCCATTGCATCCACTTTTCTCGCCTCCTATCCTGCTTTCCTGCACATGTGCTCTGCGCATAAAGCAAATCCCTCCAGTGATCTAGCATCTTTCTATCCAGCCTTTCTTCTTGATGTCGTTTCTCTGTCCATGGCATCTCTTGCGCGCAACACTTCCGAATTGCTTTTCATAATTAAAAGGCTCTCTTTATCCATCTTCTTCATGTTACTCACGGTTTCTTTAATAAAAGCTTTCATCTCTTCTGACATTGCTTTTCTCACTCCTTTCCTATTTTCTTTTGTTTCTCCAGCTTTTTAAAACTGTAATAATTACCGCAATATTTATTGCAATTAGTATGACATTTACTAAAATGACTGTAGCATCTACAATATTCATGCGCTTCCTCCTTTTTTCTTTTATATTGACAACGGGTTTTAAAAAAGCTATTCTTTTAGTAGGGGCTGTGCCCCTACTTTTACTCAAGCAATGTTTTTACTATATCTAGTATTTCATTGATGAGTTGTATGAGTGCCGTAAGTAACACGAGTTTTTCAATTGTGGTGATGTGTTGCTTGCGGCTTTTCTTTTTCTTCTTTTTACCCATTGTGTTTACCTCCATTTGTTCCTTATAGCTACATTATATTCCCTTTAATCTACTTTGTCAACTATTTTTTGTCCCTTAAAGCAACTTTTATTCTTGACTTTATCTCTCACGCGAGATATAATCGGTATTAGAAAGGTAGGTGAATATTTTGACTCAAGGAGATAATATTTTGACTCAAGGAGATAGAATTAAGAAATTACGCAAAGAACTAGACTGCACTCTTGAAAGATTTGGGAAACCTTTAGGTGTCGGAAAAACTGCTATTTCAAAAATTGAAAAAGGAGAGAATAACCTAACCGAACAAATGCTCCTTTCAATATGCAGGGAATTTAATGTAAATCAAGAATGGCTCCGCACTGGTGAAGGGGAAATGTTTATTCCAGTGCCTGAAGAAGACGAGGTTGCAGCCTACGTCGAAGACTTGTTGGCGGATGACGGGGAGAATGAACTTTATAATTTGATAAAGTCAATCATGCGCACATATAACGAGTTATCTCCAAAATCGCAAGAAGTGCTCAGGGATGCAAGTAAGAAATTGGTCGAAAATTTAAAAAAGGAAAAAGGAGATTAATTCTCCTCTTTCCTTTCGAGATGTTTTTTAATAATTGTGTACAACTGTTTTAAGAAACGCTCATCCGACTCCTCCAGTTTTTCCATAAATTCAATAATAATTTTTTTGTAATTCATTTGTACCTCCCATGCCCGCAAGAACACTCGTTCGTTTTATAATATAGATGATACTACACCCCTTTCTGTATTTCAATAGTTTTGCGAACATTTGTTCTTTTGTATTTTTTCTTACATTAAAGTAAACATGGGAACCGCAAAAAACTTATGCAAAAACTGGAAATTGTCCCTATGTGTGGACACTTATTTATAATCAGATAGAAAAAGGTCTGTAATTCTTAATTTCAACCCTTTCGCTATCGCTTCCATTTCATCCATCGTAGGAGATTTCTGTTGCAATTGTATCTTGTTAATGGTTGATTTTGGTATATCCGTCAAACTGGACACCTGACGGACAGAAAGATTTCTTGAATACATAATTTTATCTAATATAATTTCCATGGTATGTATTCTGTCCATTTCAATGGGGATGTATTCAAATAATATATGTGTGGCGTATAATTTAATAAGACATGGAGGAAATTTCTATGAAGAAATGGTACTTACAAACTTGGTTTATCTCATTAATGTTTGCATTATGGCCGTTTATCATCCCTGGTATAATTGGAATTATTTTACTTGTTCTGCACTATCATGAGCGTAAAAAATTTCTCAGTAAATACGGTGATTACGAAACGCTAATAGATAAAACGAATTCCTTATTCTCAGCTTATCAAGACAGACAACGCACTCTTGATAATGACTTTTTAAAAAAAGAAGCCGAACTTCAAAAATCTTTTTCCGAGAAAGAAGTTTTATTCGAAGACAGACAACGCACTCTTAATGATAACTTTTTAAAAAAAGAAGTCGAACTTCAAAAATCATTTTCCGAGAAAGAAGTTTTATTTAAAGAGAAATGTTCTATTTTAGATTCCGACCTAGCACGAAAGAAAACCGATATAGCTGTTAAAATAGGGGAATTAGAGAACTCCTTTGCAGTTAAAGAACTAATGCTAAAGGAAGAAAATGAAAATAAACGTAAAAATTTTGAAGAAACTTTATCCTCTCTTCGTTTTGAGTGTCAACGTATTGAAAATGAACTTAAATCGTTAGAAAAAAGTTCTCTGATTGCTCATTATAATTTTTCAGATTATAGCGGAATTACTTCTGAGCAATGTAAAAATAAACTTGCAATCTTAAAACAGCAGGAAAAAGATTACATCAAAAGTGATCTTGCCCTTGAAGTTTCCTCTGATCGCAAGAAAAAAGAGATTAAAGATAATGCAAAGCAAATACTTCGTTGTTTTAATGCGGAATGCGATAATATTTTGATGAATCTCTCTGTTAAAAATATCGATTCTATGAGAAACAAAATTGCTTCTTCTTTCGAATCTCTTAATAAGATCTTTAGTGTAGACGGTATTTGTATGACTCATCATCTGTTGGAGCTAAAGCTTGAAGAATTGAATCTCGCATATACTTTTGAATTAAAGAGAGAACAAGAACGCGAACAGCAGCAAGCAATTAAGGCGCAAATGGTTGAAGAAGAAAAAGTACGACGTGAAATAGAGCGCCAAAAAGCTAAAATTGAAAAAGATCAACTCCAATGCAACAACGAGATTCATAAGTTAATGTCGTATATGAAAAACACTTCTAGCGATGTCGAAAAACAATTATACAAAGATAAGATCGATCAGCTAGAGCAGAAAATGAATGAATTAGAAAAAGATAAAGATACCGTTCTCGAACGCGAGGCAAACGCCCGCGCCGGTTTCGTATATGTTATTTCGAATATAGGCTCGTTCGGAGAAAACATCTATAAGATTGGTATGACAAGACGTTTAGAGCCTATGGATCGTATACGCGAATTAAGCAGTGCTTCTGTTCCATTTCAATTCGATGTGCATGCTATGATTTTTTCAGATGATGCTCCTGCACTAGAGGCTGTTTTACATAAACATTTTGAAAAAAACAGTGTGAATAGAATTAATCTTAGAAAGGAATTTTTTAACGTCAGTCTTGACGAAATCGAATCTGTTGTAAAAGAGAACTTTAATAATACCGTTGAATTCATCCGGGTTCCTATTGCCGCAGAATATCGTCAAACTCAAGAGTTGATCAGAAACGAGCAGTCCAAATAATAAAAACCGCCCCTGCGCCAACAGGAACGGTCCAAAATCACTAAACACTACGCCAATAGTGTTTAATCCTCGTAATCAATACGAGGTCGTATATAACGCACACATCTCGAAAGATGCATACAATACTCACCACATATATTGTATCATCTTCGAACGGTCATCGCAATCGAAACATGTTTTCGGTGGCTGTTATTTTTATACCCTTTTTTACATAAAATTAGCAAGGAGTGATACACATGGTAAAATATGCTTATGGTTATATCCGCGTAAGTACAGACAAGCAAGAGGAGCTTTCTCCGGATTCGCAAGAAAAGTTACTACGCGAATATGCTGCAAAAAATAATATCATAATTCTGAAATTTTTCTATGAGCTCGGTGTTTCTGGTCGTAAGGCAGACAAGCGTCCTGAGTTCCAGTCCATGATCGGACTTGCGAAGTCTTCCGATCATCCGGTTGACTTAATCCTTGTTTGGAAATTCAGCCGTTTTGCCCGTAATCAAGAAGAATCTATTGTCTATAAGTCTCTGTTGCGCCAAAAATCCAATGTTGATGTTGTAAGCGTGTCTGAGCCTTTGGTGGATGGTCCTTTCGGATCTCTGATTGAGAGAATCATCGAGTGGATGGACGAATATTATTCTATTCGGCTTTCCGGAGAAGTTCTTCGTGGCATGCGTGAGAAAGCAGAACAAAATGGATACCAGTTCGTTCCTCCTCTGGGCTACCAAGCTGTTGGCGGTGGTAAACCTTTCGTCATCAACGAGGATGAATATAAAATTTACCAGTATATTTCTGATGAGTATGATTTGCGCAATACAAGTGTCTCCACGATTGCCCGTAAGCTTAACGCCCTCGGTTTTCACACCCGCCGCGGAAAACCTTTTGAACTACGATCTATAAAACGCCTCCTACAGAATCCGTTTTATTATGGATTAGTTGTTTGGAATGGAGTCTCTTTCATCGGACCTCATGAAGTCCGTATAACAAAAGAGCGGTTCGATGCACGAATGCAGAAAATGCAGTCTCAATACACTCCTACACGGCGCAGAGAGGTTTCCAGCTGCCGGCATTGGCTTTCAGGACTTCTGAAGTGTGGCTATTGCGGTGCTACTATGTGTTTTAATGGCGCACGGGCATCTGTTACCGGATTCCAGTGTTACAAGTATAGTAAAGGATTACATAAGGAATCCTGTTTCATTACAGAAAAGAAAGTTCTGTCTGCTATCGAGGAATACTTTGAAAAGCTCCTTGACGGAATGGATTTTGAATATGCTTATCATCCACCTAAATCTGCGGAGTTTCTTTCTGAGCGTGAGCCTCTTTTGCAAGAGCTCAAAAGAATTGCCATGCGAGAGGATCGCATAAGATCTGCCTACGAAAATGGGATAGACACCCTCGAAGAATACAAGCAGAATAGAGAACGGATTAAGCAAGCTAGAAATGATATCCAATCGCAGCTTGATGAATTAAATAATTCTTCCGCTAAATCTCCAGTGACTAAAGAAGACATACTTGCAAAAGTTAAAACAGTATATGATGTGATTCAGGATCCTGATGTTGACATGGAAACAAAAGGTGCTTTTATGCGCAGCTTGGTCGAAGATATTATTTATGACAAAGAAAATGGAAAGATGATTTTCCACCTTTATTCCTCATAAATCCCACTGTTGTGGGATTTATGATATATTATAGGTTTTTGCAATATGGTGGTCCTGACGGAGAACTCGCTGCATCTATGCGCTATCTCTCCCAGAGATATACGATGCCATACCGGGAAGTGATCGGAACTTTAACAGACATCGGTACCGAGGAATTAGCACCATCTTGTTATCTGTAACAATTACATATAAATAAGTAAAAACTCTGTATCACTTCTTCTATTATTTAAACTGCTTAATTTTCCTTCTATATTTTGTCTATTTTGTCAATAGTTCTCTTTCTCTTACTTTTATATCATTATTATAATATCTTAATACACTGGAGGTTTAATATTTAATATGGAAAGAACACACAAAGGAAAAAGCCTTATTTCACTCCCTAGCAATTTTACCTTGATCGATTTGGAAACAACCGGTCTTTCTGCTGAATATGATGAAATCATCGAGATGTCTGCTCTTAGAGTTAGAGATTTTAAAGTAGTTGATGAATTTTCTTCTTTGGTACAGCCAGCTGAGGAAATCGATGATTTTATCGAAGAATTAACCGGCATTACTAACGAAATGTTGAAACACGCAAAAACTATTTTTTCCGTAATGCCCGAATTTTTAAGCTTCATCGGTAACGACATAGTAGTTGGTCATAATGTTAATTTTGACATTAATTTTATATATGATAAATCAAGCTATTTTCGAGATTTCTCAAATGATTTTGTCGATACAATGCGGCTTTCTAGGATTTTGCGAAAAGACGAACGTCATCATAGATTATCGGATGTCTGCAAGCGTTATAATATTTCAAATTCTAACGCACATAGGGCTTTATCCGATTGCTATACAACATTTGAGTGTTATGAGCATATTAGAGACGAAATCAATGAACGTTTTGAAAATATTGATAATTTCATTAAATCAAATCGAAAAGTTCATTTTAAAGCGAATGATATTGTTGCAGATGAATCAAAAAAGGATGAAACTTCTTTGCTATATGAAAAAGTATGCGTGTTTACTGGTGTATTGGAGAAAATGACGCGCAAGGAAGCTATGCAGATTGTCGCTGATATTGGCGGTTTTGTTGCTGACAGCGTAACAAAGAAGACCAACTTTTTAATTTTAGGAAATAATGACTATTGCAAGGCTATCAAGGACGGAAAAAGTTTAAAACAGAAGAAAGCTGAAAAATTAAAATTATCTGGTCAAGATATTGAAGTTATTTCAGAAGATGTATTTTACGACATTTCAAATATAGATTAACACCATATATTTATTATCTCGATAGATTCGCCATTTAACCAGCCAGTATTTTCATACTCGCTGAGTTCTATTTTATTTTCATGTCTATATTGATTAATATTCATTATTTTGATATAGTGGATGTGCTTAATAAAAATTTAAAGGAGGACAAATGTTATGAGAAAGAAATTATTGACATTTGTGTTGGTGCTTGCTGTCAGCACTACAATGATGGCTTGTGGGGGAAGCGATGAAACTATGAAAGAAGACAGCAAATCAAGTGTTGAAACAACTAAAACAGAGAAGGAACCTACTGACTTAACCGGAACATGGAAATCGGAAGACAACGACGGCTCTTATCAAGAAGCTACAATTTCCGGCGATTATATAGAAATCAACTGGGTATCAGATGGCGGCAATACAAAATCTTTATACTGGGCAGGAAGCTATACAGCTCCGACCGAATATGTTAAAGAGTATTCGTGGACATCTGAAAACGATCACGACAAAACCTCGTCCGCGTTAGCCGCATCTTCTGACGATACAAAAGATTTTACTTACAAAGACGGAAAAATCAGTTATGAAGCATCCGCGCTCGGAACAACAAAGACAATGTTTTTAGAAAAAGAATAGGGTAACATTAAAAGAGGATCAGCATTGATCCTCTTTTGTCATCTCCTTGTTATACACTTTGCTTTTTTCATTCTTCTTCAATCCTACTCACGTCTTACCTTTTCACTTTGATATAACAAGTGTTCCGATATTCGAGCATTTATTTACATCTGTACTGTATAAATTTGGTGCTTTCCCGACAACATTTGAAGCAAGAGAGCAGTAACCGCTATTTACTTTAATCGTTTCCGATTGTTTGTAGCCATTTCGTGCCCGGATTGGCAAATTGCAACCGTGCATAATCAGCACGTTTTCTGTTTTATTTGCTTCCACTGCGACCGCGACCGCTTCATTTGACGATGACGATTCGTTATATACAATGATTTCGCACGCTTTTAGCTGTAAGACTCCACCATTCGCCCGGAATCCGTATGTACTGCCGTTTCCACCCGTGACCGACATTCTGCATCTTGTAAATGTGCCACAGCACCCGCCGCCGATGATCGTCGCATTTGATCCCGGTGTTGCATTGATCCAAAACTCACATTCCTCTGCGTCAATTCGCTCGCCGTTAAAAATCGACGTGCTGGAAGCGTTGTGAATCGCCGCTTGACAGTTTTTAACAAAAATGTCGTTCCCTCCGAAGAGTACAGAGTTTGCCCGACTCTGATTGTCAATGCTGATTCTGTCACAGTGCGCGAAGTTCAGCCGCACTCGTCGGCTCGTCGAAGCCTTTTGCCCTAACATAAACCAAACAGACGGATCGCTTTCTGTTCCACTTCCGCTGTGTGTGCTTGTACACTGTAATGCTCCGTACACGTCAATCTCTAATTGCTTATAATCATTTCCGCCGTTTAGAAATTCCTGCACGATATTAGACAACTTTATATTGTCGTTTTCCCCCGTCGCAACATAGATTCCTTTCGCGATCGTGTTTACAACTTCCTGCAAATGTTCCACTTGCTCAATGATCGTTTCCGCGTTGCTTCCGTCTACCGATTTGTATACGACAAATTCTATCGGTGTTCCGACATCTACCGGATATTTTAACGTTATAGTTTTTCCGTTTACAGTGTATTCCTGCCCGTTTAATCGCAAGCCATTTATGAGCACTTGCAGGATGTCAAGCACGGAATTGTACTGTGGGATCGCAATGTCAATATTCTGCTCGTCCTGCACTTTTGTGATGTATGTGCTTTTGTATTCTCGGATCAGAGTCGATGTGGAAAGCGTCTCTTTTACATTCGTGAACCAATCATCAAATTCTTTCTTGCTTCGCTCTTGAAATTCTTTATACGCTGTCTCATATTGAATATATAGATCACTTGTATCTACTTGTTCTATCAGTCCCGTGACGTACCCGCACACATCCGAATTTGGTATTGTATTTGTGATGTTAGATTGCGTGATATTTTCCGTCAATTTGTCAACTCTAATATTACACAACAACATCTCTTCTATGTAGTTGCTTGTTTCGACCACCCCCGGCGGTGTCGGATTTGCCGCCGGTGTCCCCTTCTTTAGCACGATTTCGGCTTTTCTCACTTCGTCGTTTTTGTTATTCCTCAACACTACGCTGTCAATCCTGTTTAATACGACATCACTTGCGTCCAGTGTCAAGACGATGTCCGCCGTATTTTCAATCCATTTCCCGTCTGTAAAATATGCTTTTCCAGTCGGAATTTTTATCCTCATTCCTTCCGTTGCTTTTACAACAAACTTGCCTTTATAATTTTGTAGCACTCCCCTTGTATAAAGTCCCGTAAAGTATTGCGACATTGTACTTGCGTTATACTTTCGATCTCCGTTGATCGAGTCATAATACCCCGATAAAATAGCCATGTTTACACCTCCCATGTGCCAAACGTCGGCACAACTCTATAACCATTTTCATTGTTACTCTCTATTATCTCTACGATCCGCGGTGTTGCTTGCATCCCGAACTCATTTTCGACTTGCACAACATCCCCTAGACCGTAATCTTGTTTGTAAATGTAAGTATGTGTATTTTCAATTTCTCCCTCATACGATTCTACAAATGTCTTTTCTGCTATTTTTTCCTTTCCGCGCTCTACAAGTAGTTTGTTGTACTCCGTCAAGGCAATTTCTCCTTTGTTGCTCGATATGTCTTTTGCATCCACAAACATTTCGTAGCGTTCAAATCCCGCGCTTGTTCCGATTGTCTGATATTTTCTTTCTTTTCCTTCTCCTTCTCCGCCGACCAGTGCCGTGTTCGCAATGTCCGTTTCGTCGTATTCGTATTCTGTGTTTACGATGTTGTCAAAGTCATCCGAAAAGATGACATAAGGATTTCGGTCTTGCTTATAACTCCGATCCTCTCCCTTGTACAGATCAAACACAAGATCGCCAGCGTCGTTCATCGTGATTTTAAATCCGTACTCGTATGTTTGGCAGATTTTTATGATCGCTTCCAGCAAATTGTCGCCGGTAATCTGTTTATCTATCTTTTCCGGGAAGCCTTTCGGCTTCCCTAGTTTTAATCTCGGAACCTTTCTTTTCGCGTCCGTCGGACTTATTGCATTTTCCGTTACAAGCCTTCTTACAAAATTTTCCGCCGTTTCGCTACTTTTGGAATTTGTCTGATTCCACACAATTCGCTGACTTAATATTTTTTCAATCGACCTTCCCGAAACCGTGATTTCATTTCCTTTTTCCGAATCTGTCACGATATTTACTTTCTCTATCTGACAGATCATTTCGTCTTCTTCCCTGATCAGATAGTTTCTTTGTTTTAGCAGTTCAATCGTTTCTTTGTCTGCTCTTGTTTTTAAGACAAAATCTCCAGTGTCGCAGTATCTCCGCACCCATTCCAATGATGAGTAGTTATCTAAAAAAGCTATTTTCTCAAAATTTTTATTTAATACAAATAGTTCCATATTACACTCCTTCGTACATATTCGAAAATGTAAATTTTACATGCAGATACTCCGCACCACTGTCGCAAGTGTATGTAAATTGATTTTCTCCCGGTGTCAATTTCAGCCACTTATTCCCTTTTTCGATACTGTTTATCAAATTTCTTGTTTCTCCATATCGCGTTAACTCTACTCTTTTTCGTAAATCGTTTGTGTTGATCTGTATGACATCTCCTAGTTGCATTGTTGTTTTTAGTCCAAAATATTCCTTTGTTTGCACGTTATATATTTTTGGATTTACAACCGTTTCCGAAGCGTAAAGTTCTATAATCATTCCCGTTTCTACATCTCCATTATTGCGGACAGTTTGCGTCATTTCTCTGTTGATCCTCGAAAACTCAATTCCTTCCTCTTCAATCGCAAATGGAAACTCAAATAAATCTTCTACCCGCGCCATATCTCCCACCGTGCTATATTTATCATGCCAATATGGGATTTCACAGAGAAGTTCTATTGTGATCGTCTGCGTTTGCTCAAATAATGATCCGTCAAATTTATTGACAACTCCTGCGATCACTACATCTCTGTTATCATTTTTAAAATAAAGAGTTGTTTCTTTTTTTGTCCGGAAGTATTTATACAACTTTTGTCTGTTTTCTTCTACTGGATATCGTGGACAAATTGTTATTGTCATTTCCCTTTGCTCGACTCTCGCACTGTTTATTTTGCTCCCGTCTGTATTCGCAAATGTCGTCGTGCTGATCGTCGCATCCTGCGGCAATAACCCGTCTATTTCTATTACTTCAAAAAAGGGCGAGTTGGTAAGCTCTACCCTCTCTTTTTTTTCATTTTCTGCAAACAAGCGATACATAGTGCTTACCTCCTTTCCCACGTTTTTAGCTGTTTTAACTGTTTCTTTGTATTTCTATATATTGCAAGGCTGTCAAGTGCCTTCGGGGATGTGTTGTACTGCTTAAACGTGATATTATTCACATTTTGTGTATTACCCGCGTAAGCCAGTTCCCTAGATTCCAGCAATGCAATTTTGCTAATCGCACTCTTCGTTGAGTTTTTTAAGTTTCCCGCAACTTCAAAACCTACTTGTACTTTCTCCTGCAAATTGTCTTTTACTGTCGATAGTACACCAGTAGCCATTTTTCCGGCTTTTTTTACAACCGCTTTTGTTCCGTCTGCGATTGCGTTTCCGAAGCCAGTGTCAAACATTTCTCCTAGCCAATATGCTTCTCGCGACGGCGAGTTTATATCTAAAACTCCTTCAATTCCGTCGATAATACCACTCGCAAAACTCCTAACTTGATCGTACAGCCATCCAGCCGCGTCGCTGATACCGTTCCAAAGACCGGAAACAATATCCGATCCAATACTTAACATTTCTCCCGGCAAACTGCTTATTGTGCTTGTAATGTTGTTCACAAGATCGCGCCCGGCTTGCATGCCTTTTTGTGCCAAATCCATAGCGAACGAAGCCGCCCGGCTGATCGTATCTGATAAAAAGTCCCATACCCTGCCCGGCAGGCTTTGAACAAAATTCGTGACATTGCTCAAAAATTGCTGTCCAGCTTGTGACGCTTTACTTGCCATGTCACTGACAAATTGCCCTGCTTTTCCGATTGCATTAGATAAAAAGTCCCATACCCTGCCCGGCAACTGTGAGAAAAACTCAACCGTTCTCGAAATAAAATTGCTCCCGGCTTCTGTCGCTTTTTGTATCATCGTCCGAACCCATTCGGTTGTCCGTGTGATTACATCCGTTAAAAACTCTTTGATTTTTGTCGGTAACTGCCTAAACCACTGTACCGCCGTATTGATAAAATTTGGAATGTCGACCGTAACAAAGTTGACGAGATTCATTCCCCATTCCGCAAATTTTCCGATGATAAATCCTACCATATAGCCGATATAGTATGGAATTTGCTGGAAAAAGCTGATGACATTCGCGATCCATGCCGGAATTGTCGCCGTAAAAAATTCGATGATTCCCGTCCACAAATTCGCAAATAACGTCTGTATATTTGTCACTAAATCAAAAAAGCTCGTTTTTACATTTGTCACAAAAGTTGTGATTGATGTCTGTATCAATACAATAAAATTATAGATTGTTGTCGGAATTGTTACTGTAAAAAACGTTGTTATTGTTGTCGCAAAATTTGATAATGCTGTCGGAATCGTTTCCGTAAAAAAGACAGCAATCATTTCCGCTAATGCCGCCAGCATTTCCGGGATACTCTGTATCCCTTCCGACAGCATTGTAAAAAACTGTCTAAACTTCTCCGCCGCTTCTTCAAATCCCAACTTTTCAAGGATTGTTGCTCCGACCTCTCCAATCATTGCGACCAGTGTTCCGATTTTTTCCGTAAATCCGGCGATCAAATTTGTAAATAGGTCAAGGATTCCGTTAAATGCTTGTTCCCAATCGCCCGTAAACGCACCGACAAAAATATCTGTAAGTGCCAAAATCTGATTCAGTATCACGTCCACCGTCGAAGCGATCAACTCAAATGTGCCAGTAAAAATTGGCGCGAGAATCTCACAAAACGACTGCCACGCGGCGGACATCATTTCCGTGAAACTGGAAAAATTAAATCCCAGCTCATTGATTTTGTTTACAAATTCGTCGCCAAATCCGGCAAACGATTCCTTGATCTGATTTACCGTATCTGTTATTTTCCCCCGAAACTCGTCCGAGGTCTTCCACAGCGTCATAAACGCG
Organism: uncultured Lachnospiraceae bacterium; assembly: GCA_900546325.1. GTDB lineage: Bacteria > Bacillota > Clostridia > Lachnospirales > Lachnospiraceae > Faecalimonas. Next base: position 42,135 of record URCR01000002.1, read on the forward strand.
GCGGCTAGTCCCGCCAGTGCCAGCGCAACAATTCCGAATGGATTCGCCGCCATGCTGACTTTTAAAAGGTCAAATGATTTTTTTACCCCGTCGATCAGCTTTTTAATTCCCATTGCTGTGGCAAGTGTGGCAAGCACCGCAACCACACCCATGATCGCAGATGATACAGCTTCCAATGCCGCCGGATGCTCGACTAAGTATTTCAGCATTTCTTCCAGTTTTCCGGCGATCACGTCCACTGTTGGCGCGAGTTTATCAAGTGCTTTTGTTTTTAGATTTGTAAATGCTGTGTTGACCGGTTCGACCGCTTCCCCGAGCCGCGCTTGTGTCTCTTTCAATTCCAGTTCGGCTTCGTTTGCTTCCGTCATACTCCCAGTCAGCTCGTCATAGGTCTGTTTACTTTCTCCGTATCGGTCATTTAACGTCTTCGCGATCAGTTCCGCCCGCGCTTTCGTGTCGTTCGTCTGCTCTAATTTCTCGTTAAACGCATCTTCACTGATTCCCGCCCAGTTCAGAGCGTCCGCCAGTGATCCGGTTACTTTTCCGACTTGTGCTGTCTCATTGATACTCTCTGTCAAACTCTCAATCGGAATCGAATCGCCGTAGGCACTCCACACCCCGATTGCGCTGTCTACAATACTGCTTACCGTTTCCGTAGATGCCCCGATTCCCATGAGGTTTGTAATCGCATTGACAGCCATCTGATCGTCTTTTAAATACCCGTATAACTCTTTGTACTTTTCTTTTGCAAAGTCAATCGAGTAGCCAAATGTATTCGCGGAGCCTTCCAGCTTCGCGGTCATCTGCCGGTATTCTGCCGTTGCATCACTCAATTCAAACAGCGATCCGACAAACTCCCCAACTTTTGAAATCGCCGTTTCGATTGCCTTCGATGTTAAATCCGCGATCGCGCCTTTCATAATCGTAAAGCCGTCTTCCGCTTTTTCTGCACTGTTTCCGGTCTTTTCCAGTGAGTCCGCGAGCTGTTCCGCTTCGCTTTCTACTTCATTCAGTTTGCTTTTATTTTGATTCAAGCTCCCGTTTAGTTCTTTGATCCGACCCGCTAACTGTTCCGCTTCATTTGCGCTTTTTCCTTGCTCCAATACTACGCTTGCATATTCATTTTTGAGACTTTGCAATTCGCTTTCTTGCGTGGAAATCGTGCTTTTCAGCTTGTCCATTGCATTTCCCGTTTTGTCCGCGCTGTCTCCCACTTCTTGCATTGCACTTGTAAGCTGATTTGTTTCGTTTTCTACTTCGTTTAGCGCGCTTTTGTTCTGATTCAAGTTCCCGTTTAACGCTCTGATTCGGCTTGCAAGCTGTTGCGCTTCTTCCGAGCTTTTCCCTTGTTCTAAAACTACATTTGCATATTCGTTTTTTAAGCTCTTCAATTCACTTTCTTGTTCAGATATTGTGCTTTTTAGCTTGTTCATCGCACTTTCTGACTGCGCATTTTCTTCTTGCAATTCGTTCAGTTTCTGCGTGTATTTCCCGACTTCTTTCTGTGTCTTATTAATCGCGCTCTCTTGATTCATGATTGCAATATTGAGCTTTTCCGCCGCATTCATGCTCGCTTGCTGTTTTCGCTCTGCTTCCGCGATTTGTTTGTTCAATTCCTGCACTTTTTCAGATTCTTTGCCGTACTGCTCGATCGCACTTTGTTTCTGTGCTTTCAGATCGTCAATTTCATCCGCGTATTTTCTTACAGAGTCGACATTTGAATTGTAATCATTTTTCAGATTTGCCAGCTTTGTTTTCTGTGCTTCCAGCACCGTGTTTAACTGCTTAATTTTCGCGCTTACCCCGTCCGTCGACGTCGCCCAGTTATCCATCGCACTCGATGACTTTTTAAACTCTGCATTTGCCAACTGGATGCTCTTTTTCGCTTGCGCTGTCGAGCTTTTCAGCTCCTCAATGTCGACCTCGTATTTGACACCATAAACACTTTCTTTATCTGCCACTTTTCCACCTCCTATTCTGTCACGTTGATTCTATATTTTTTCTTTCCGCCGGTTACACTCTGACCCCTCTGATCATTTTCTTGTCGTCCTGCATATGTATTTAGATTTTTTATAAGTTTAAATACTTCCACTGCTCTATATTCATCCAGCGCAAGTGGATCAAGTGCCGGAAAACGTTCGCACAAAAGCACTTCAATTTCAAAAATTAAATCCAAAAGGGAAGCGTCGCCGCTCCCCTTTTCTAGTTTTTTGAGTTTCCGCCGCCGATAATTCCGATTGTCGCGATCGAATATTTACCAAGATCAATGACCACACGCACGACTTCGTCAACATGTGTGTCAAGATATTCCTCGTCAGTCAGTCCCGGGAACACGTCTTTCATTAATTCCTGCACTTGTCCATAGCTTCGCATTACAAACCTGCTTACAATTTCGATTAATTTTGCATTGCTTTCCGTTCCTTTTGTGGTCAAAAGTTCTGCCAGCTTGTCAAGCTCAAATGTTTCGATGATCTGTTTGAGCTGTCTCATTCTGATTGAGTAGCTCTGTCTTGTGTATTCCTTCACAACTTCGTCCAGTTCGTTGTAAATATTTAATTTTAATTGCATGTTTCTTTACTCCTTTTTCCTATTTTTTTGTTTCCCTTGCCGCCGCTACCGCGTCCGGATCATAGACTTTCTCGAAGAATTTTTCTTCCGTGATCGTTTCGCTCGCTTTTACTTTAATAAATTTTAACGGTTTGTTGTCTGCGCTTGTAAATTTGTGCTGTGTATAAATGGATGACGCTTCCCACTCAAGATTTGTCGTTTCTGTTCCGTCATCTTTGGTATTATGCTTTTCGGCTCCGCCCGTGATTTTGTTTTTATAAATCCAGTAAAGCCATTCCTGCCCGTCTGTGTCTTCTCCGATGAATCCGATCGCTACATAAGGCTTGTTTGCCGGTGTCCCGAAGTAAATTCCTTTCGCTTCGTCATGCTTTCTTCCTTCGATTTTTGCTTTTACCGCATCTTCCAGCACCGAAGTAGTCAAGCTGTATGTATCGGCTCCTTCCGCTGTTACTGTAATCGCCGCTTGATTGTCGTAATATTCCGTTGATGTACTTTCTTCGGATTCTCCTTCGATCGCCCTTACTCCCGCAAACGCAACCGGTGTATCATATTCAAGTGCTTCGTCCGTGTCTGTTACTAAGGTTGCAATCATTAATTTTCTTACACCACGTAAATTTTTAAACATTGTCTTTCTCCTTTTCTATAAATCTCGCTTTTATGCTTCTTCCCGAATGACTTTTTGAATCGCTGTATATGTCTTCGCCCTTCCCCGGCACGATCCAGCCTTTCGAGATCAATAATCTTTTTGCTTCTAACAGCGCGTTCACGGCAAGGCGAGGATCAACGGAATAGAAATCAATCGTAAATTCCCATATGCACTGTTTTTCTACGTTGTCGTAGTATTCCGATGATGTTTCATCATTCCAAATGGTAAAAAAGTGATCCGGGTACGCTTCGCCGTCTGTGATTGATCCCTGCTCATACACTTCATAGCCCAAACTTTCCAGCTCTTTCCACAGTGTCTCTTTCATCTGATCCCCCTTTCCCACGCACTTTTTAAGGCTTTTTTCATAGCCGCTTTTATTTTCTTGTTGCTCTTAATTTTTTGAACATATTTGACCGGTCTTTGCTTCGGTGTCCCGCGATCAAGGAAGATTGCCGCAAGTCCGCCTTTTTTAACATCAAAGCCAGTTTGTAGCGTTACTTTTTCTCCGTCATACTCCGCTTTTTTATGTACAAGCGATTCTTCTGTTAGTCCCGAATATCTATGATCGTCTATTACATCTTTATATTCTTCGTAAGATGCTTTTTCCACTTCGTCCAATGCTTCCGCAACTCGTTCCGGCACATTTTCTCCGATCTTTTCCAAGTCTCGAATGATGTCATCGTATCCAGTCAATGTGATTTTGCAATTAGGTTTTCCCATTCGTCCCCCTTAATCGTTCTGCTTTAAATTTTAAAAACTGGTGTCGGTATTCAATGTCTTCCGGTTCTCCCATCACGCTAAACACCTTCCCATCTTCCAGTCTTTTCAGTCGGCTGTCGCTTCGGATGTCCGGTCTGTACCATGTTTCGATATTCGCCGTGTCTCTTATGCTCAAGATTCCGTTTTCTGTGCTTTCCGTACCCCCGAAACTCAAGAACGAGCAGTTGATCTGATCGCCAGTTTCGGGGTACGTTGCCACATTTTTTCCTTGTATCTTTTCGTAGGTCGGATTTAAGAGCATGAAAGCCACCGTGAACGGTTTTGTCGGTCTATACATTTTCTGTCACATCCTCATAACTTAATTTGATACAACGCTCAACAAAATAAGGGGAGTGCACGACCTTGCCGCTTGTGTTTGTCCAAATATCATTTAAACCGATCGCGACCGCTCCGATCGCTTTCTCGCTCATTGCGATTGCGCGATGCACACCGCTGTCGATCATATCTTCGATGACTTCCGCGACTAAGATTTTCAAGGTTTCGTCTTGATACGTTCCTTCTATTCCAATCGCTTTTTTTACCTTCTCAAGATATTTGTACTCTTCCATGTTCCCTCCCCTTATTGCTCTGTCTTTGCCTTTGTTCTTCCTTTTTTAGTTAGTCTGTCTTTTTTTTTAATCTCAAAAAGCCGTCCTGCTTGATGACGTTACCTCCGACAAACACGGAAGCACGGAAGCAGATCATACCCTGCTTAAACTTAAAGTCGCTTGACTCTACGATTTCCACCGGCGAGAATGTTGACATCTTATAGGATTTTAAATCTCCGTATGCCATGACAAACTCTCCTGCCCCCGCTGTCGCAAAGTCTTTTACATTGCTGTTAATCACATACGGGATTGTGTTGATTGTCTTTTTCTTCAGATCAATGTCATAAGCTGGATCGCCGTTTGCTTTCTTGACTTCTCTTAACTCTTTCAGTGTCTTTTTATTCAAGATCAGTGCCGCTTCTGTTTCCACGTCCTCGTCTCCGCCGTAATTAAACACGGCAGTATTCAGCGTGTTGATGTCGATCGCAGAGATTTCCACGTCTTTTCCTGCGTCGATTGCGACTGGACTTGCAAAGATACCTGTGATCTGTTTTGATCCAGTTCCGCCAAGTGCTTGCTGTGACAATTTCTTTTTCAGCGCGATCTCACACGCTTCCTGCACCTTTCGTGCGTAATCAATGTTTGGTAGCTTTTTCACTTCTTCGCTGATTTCTGCATATGCGGTCACTTTGATTTTGTTGATCGGTGCATACCCAAATGTTGGCTCTGTTTCGGTGTAGTCTGCACCCTCTTCCGTGATTCCACCCGTTCCGTATGATTTCACATACGCTTCCTCGTAGCTTTCCCCGCCGTTCAGATTGTCGGAAGCCACTTGATCAACCAATGTTGAAACCGGTGTAAACGTATCATTCAGCACATTTCCAGTATGCTTTGGAAGTACAAGATTGCTGGAGCTTACCGTCACACTTCTTTTCTCTTTTAATGCTTTTCCTCTTGCTTCTAACTCTTTGTTCAGCTCTTTTTCTCTTTCTTCAAATTCATTTGTCATTGTTCCAATTCCTAAGCCGTATGTACCGCGCATGATTAACGATCTTTGTGCTGTGCTGCCGTCGTCTTTTCCGTCTGTGCCGCCATCGTCTCCCGCGCCGTCTTCGTCTGCTTTCTCTAAAATCTTTTCAGCTTCTTCCAGTTCTTCTCTTACTTTTTTCAGAGTTTCTCCGATCTGCGCGCGCTCTTCTTTGTTGTCGCACTCGATCATCGAGTTTTGCAAGTTTTCCACCTGCGCTCTTTTTTCCTCGACCTGCTTTTCCAAAAATTCTCTCACTTCTTTGTTGTTCACTTTTTTGTTCCTCCATACATCATCAAAATTTGTCTTGTTTCAAAACTTAATTTACTGTCATTCTCCAATGACTTTTTGCGCTTCTCACTCTCCAGCGTTTCCCGCAATTTCTCCAAATTGTTTTTGTCTCGCGCATATATTTCGGTGTCTTCGTATGCCGGGAATGTTACCGCCGACACCTCTACAACACTAAATATACTTTTGATCCTTCGGGTAGGCTTTTCGCTTTCCAGCTCTTCCCACTCCTCGTCACTGATCGAAAACATGAAGCTCATTCCCGTGATGTCGCCGCGCTGGATTGCGCTGTATAGGTTTCTTGCTTCCGTATTGTTTTCCACGTCCAAATAAACCCGGATTTTCATCCCCTCGTCATCTACAATTAATTGCATTGTCGAGTTTTCATTGTTTCTTCTCGATCGTGCGAGTGGGATTTTACTAATATCGTGATTCACGAGGAATCGAACATCTGTCAAGTCCGTTTCTGCCAGCGCACCGGCTTCGATCACTTCGTTGCACCATCCCAAATCCGTCATAGAATCATAGATGATTGCCCTTCCTTCGATCATGTATCGTTGTGCTTCGTCCTGCTCTGCCCGCATTTCAAAATTGTAAGACCGGCTTGTCAATTCTTTGTTTGCCATTATCCTGCCACCTCCTTACTTTTCTGATCTTTTAACTGCACTTTGTTCGCAATTTCCACATTTACATAATTGAGCGACTGCATCCGCACCCCTTCCAGTTCCTCAAGAGGTTCTAAACCGATCGACATTCTTTTCTCATTACTGTAAAGCTCCCCGGCATCCCCAAGAATCCGCAATGCTTCCAATACTTGCGAAGTGTTCATAAATATAAGCTCTTTCGGAAGGAATATGATTTCATTCCCCGTTTGCTTCTCACGTTCCGTGAATAGTGTCTTTGTAAACGCTTGTGAAATTGCAATAATTAAAGGCTCGAGTTTCTTTTGGTAAAATGCTTCATACTGCTCTTTTGTATAATCTCCGGTCAATATTGCCATGCTTACCCCGAAAGTCCTTAAAATCCTTTCGTCGATAAATTTCAGCGTGTCCGCATCTACGATCTGTATTTTTTTCGTGATCGGGATATAGTCTGACTTCCCGTCTACTCCCAAAATCCCCGACTCATTGTTTTTTAACTTTTCGTTAAAATCCGCAACCATTTTTTCGACTTTTTCTCTGTCCATGATCCCGCCGCTTTTAATGATTCCGTTTACATTAAAAGAGGATTTCATCGCTTTCAGTGCCCCTTCCAGCATGTTTTCATTCATTGACAAGAGCTTTAAAAGCGCATCATTGTCCGGCTGTCCCTTTTCGTTTCCTCCTAAAAAATCATTAAAAGAAAACTTATATCGAATATGGATCACATCGCTGTACGGCAATGTAAATTCTTGCATGTTTTTAAACCGCATTCTTATGAACAGCATCCCGGTGTCGTCTTCCAAAAAATCCACATATCGTGGCTGTAACGGGTATAAAGCTGTATATTGCTTTGTAATTTTCCCGTCTTTTCCTTTCACTTCCCGGTACACTGGATAAATGAGCGAGTTATAATTTAAAAACAGATTCCAAATGATCTTTGACATAAAATCACTTCTTGTCATTAATTCGTTCGGATTGTCCAGCACTTCTTTAATCGAATCTCTGACCGGCACTCTGTCTCTGTCCTTTCTCCGTATGTGGTGCGGTGTCAGTTTCGTCATTTCCGACACGATGCAATCGACGACGGACTGCACAATGTCGCTTGCATATATGTTATCGCCAAACTGTGAGAAAATAGGCTGTCCACTATTCAACATGTGAGCGTATCGCAAACCGTTTATTTTATTTTTTAATTTGTCAAATAAGCCCATACAACCTCCTTACTGTTTTAATTGACTTCTATATCTTCTGTACATTTCGTACAAGATAATGAGCGTGACAGCTCCGTCAATTCTTCTTGTTGCTTGATTATTGATCTTTACACAAAGAACGCGTCCCAAATTATCAATCTCCATTGAAGCATTACCCAAGCACCAGCGATCAATCTCGTTTTCGTTGTAATTGACGTACTTCGCTTTTAATTCTTGTTCGCATAGCTTCATTGCATTTGACATGTTTTCCTTGTTTTGTATGACCATTTCACACTCGATCCCGATGTACTCCATTCGTTCGAGAAAATCCCTTGCGAATCGCTGGTCGTAACCGCATTTGAATGTCTTAATGTCGTAATCTCTGTAAAGCTCGTAAAACCAATCTGCAACCTTTGTCAGATCATTGTCTAACCCCGGCAGAATCGTCAGTATCCCTTGTTCCGCCCATTCTTTGTATTTTGCACCGGAACTCTTATCATCACTGTTTAGCAATTTTCCTTCCGGAATAAAATACATCGTATGAACAAATTTTGTATTTGTTTCATCATCCAAAGCCATGATCTTTGCGCATGTCAAGTCGGTCGTCTCACTCAAATCGACCGCGCCGATCACTGCTTTTCCTCTTAATTTTTCTATGTCAAATTTCGCTTCATAGACATAGTCCTTTTCTTCAAGCCAGCTTTGAGAATTTGATTGTTTAAAGTTAAAATCCTTACTTAAAACAAACATTCTGTCTGCCTTTGAAGTCCTTGCCGCGTCCACTTGCTCTCTTAAATAGTCCCACTTTTTAACGATCCCAAGCGAAGGATTTGACTTCATCCAGCTTTTCTCGTCTTCCCAAACTTCCCGTTCGCTGTCCTGCGTGTACAGCCACGGCAACGTCCTTTCTGCCATGATTCCGTCATCTTCCCCACTGATAATCGCGCGGCACTTTTTCAGCTCTTCATCAAGGTATCCGTCATTGATAAACCCTTCCGTTGTGATGTTGATAAATTTCGGATTGTCCTTCAATGACTGCGATTGTTCGATCGACTTCCCTATGATGTTTGTTTTCATTTCGTGCGTTTCATCAACGATCGCAAAGCCGATATTTCTTCCTTCTTTATTTCTTGTCCGGTCAGACATTTTGAACACTTTTGAATTTGTCGTCCGGTTCAATATGTACCTTTGATTTCGTTTTGTGTCCAAATCATCGGGATCAATCAGCATGCGCATCAAGTCGATCGCATCGTATACGATACTTGCTTGATTATCGTCATTCGACGAGCAAACTATATCGTTTCCCGGCTCCCCTATGATTAACTCTGTCAGTGCCAGTGCGGAACATGTTTCGCTTTTTGTGTTCTTTCTCGCGATCAGCAACACGATTTTTTTAAATCGTTCAAAGCCGGTATCTGCCATTTTAAAAGAGTACACAACTTCGATAAACGCTTTCTGCCATAGCATGAGCTTCATCGGTTTATTGTAAAAAGGCGCTTTTGTCAGCCTTACGCAATTTTCCATAAAGTCAATGCGCTCGTAGGCTCCCGTTGTATCGTAGATATATCGGGGATTTTTCAAGTCGTCAATTAGTCGATCTAATTCGTCGATCAGTTCCCGCCCTGCTATGATCTCGCCCGTTCGAATCGCTTCCCGGTATGCGATTAAATAGTTCGGATGTACATTAAGTTCCTTCATTTTTCTTCAATCGCTCTTGCATATACACCCGCAACGGACTTTCTACTGTTTCACTTTCGATTCCAAGTGCACCGTTTACAACTTTCAGAGCGTTCAAGTAAGACTGCGACAAATCTTTAAACTGTTTGTATGCTGGTGTTACCCTTTGTTTCCGTGGATCATCTTCTTTTACGATGATAAACGGCAGTGTTTTCAAATACTCAAGCTGTTTTTCAAGGAAAACCAACTGATCTATTAAAGGAGTGACTAATTTCAGCGTTTCAGCGTCAAGTGTTTTGCAGATATTCAATACCTCTTCTTTTCTCTCCATTTTTCAGCCCCTTTCCTAGATTTTTTCAAACTTTCATTTCTTTTTTCGGAAAATCTCATTTTTCCACTTTCCGCGAGAAATAGGACTCGTATGCAGTCCTCTCCATACTCGCCGTAAAATTTGCGGCGGGGGGTATGCAGAGAAATGAAATGAATCGCACAAAGATACGCGAAACAATTTTTAATTCGCTCACAGAATCCGTGAGCAACATCATTCTATGTGAGAATCAAACCACTTCTTAATATATTCTTCTTGTCCTCTTCTTTCTTCTTCGCACTTCATCAAACACTCTTCCTTTGTGCTTTCGATGTATATAATCTCTGCTCCCAGTGTCTCCGCAAGGCTCTCTCTTTCCCTCGCATACGGATAGCCGCCGATCACAAATGCTTTGTTCCATTTGCCCGTCCTTGTCTTAATCATATCAAGGATACAATCGCGGACAGCGAACACATTGCGGCTTAATCTCTTACTGTTGCAGTATCTTTTGTTTGTGGACAGTGCCGCGTATATGTTGTCAAGATCAAGTACAAGATCATTCTTCCCTGCGATCTCGTTGACATATTCGTGTTTCCCTGCACACGGCGATCCATACACGATGTACACGCGCCTGCTCATTTCATGTCCAAACCTATCGTGGATAATGTTGTGGCACTTATGATGCACTAACTTCACATTCTCTTCGTTTAGGGAAATGTCGTAGTCATTCACATTTTCCTCGGTAAGTTCGATTACATGATGTCCGATGCAGTCATACGCTTTCGTGATCGGCTCTCCGCAATACTCACATATGATAAGTCCTTTCTCATTCTCTCGTTCGCTTTTTATCACTTCTAAAAGGTTCGTCCACTTTTTTGAGCGATAGAAGTTATATAATGTAAACATCTTCTCAATCCCTTATCCACGTCTCATTGATCGTAAAATAATCTGCCGGATTTAGTTTTATCCCTTCGGACGGATTTTCAATGATAATTTTTCCGTCCGTTTTAATTATTACATCTACAATCATTCCCGATTTTGTGATCGCGCTTGTGTATATATTGTCTCCCATCGGTCTACATGCTTCTGTTATAGTTCCAGCTTCAATGCTTTCTTTTCCACCTAATGTTATTTTCAATCCCATTACGCAATTAAATTTTACAATTTTGTTGTTACGTCTTAGTGAGTTTGTTTTAGTTGTTGCATTTACTCCCATTGTCGCTATCGTTTTTAGCGAAAACTCCGGTGCTATCACTTTCCACGATGTCCATTTGCCGTAATTCAGGAAACAAAAATGAATCCTCCCAGCTTCCGGGTACATTTCCGTTAATTTCACAAGAACGTGTGCATTGCTCGCACTTGTTCCGGCTTTGTATATAACTTCCCTCATTCCGATAAATGTGTTTAAATTTTGCGCGACAGTCGGAATGTTTTTATATTCTTCCTTATTGGAACTGTTGAAGCCGAACGTCATTCTCGCGTTCTTCTCGTTCATTACTCCGTTTTCAAATCCTACTTGCAAAAAATCGTATATTCCTTTTGCACCCATATCGCCGACATTAAAGCAATATACGTCGCGGGATTTTAGTTTTTCTTCGACGTTTTTGATTTGTTTGTTATTCTCTTCTTTTGCTGTATCAAACTTCACATCGATTGCAGTTTTGCTATATATTTCTTTTTTGCTTTTGGATTCTGTAAAAGCAAAGCACTTTTCTTCTGTCTTTTTACTCCTTTTTGACATATGTGTTACCACTCTTCCAAACTCTGTCTGTATTTTAGTTCTTCCTTCTTTTGCTCCAATTCTGCCGGATTGTTAGAATAATTTGTCTTATCCCAGTTCTTGAGCAGGAAAGCACCGGCAGACTGCGAAGGAGGAATATATATTTCTTCTTCGTAGTATTCAATTCTTTCCTCTTCTTTCTTCTTTTTCCCCGTGCTCTCGTCATATTCGATTACTTTCAGTTTCATCGCCTTTCGCACGGTCTTTGTGAAGCCTATCGCTTGTAAATACATGCTTTTTTCAAGTTCTTTAATATCTTTTTCTCTTGCCGTCAGAACTAGAGCCGAAAAGTCTTTAATCTGACTTTTATATTTTTTCCAAGTCGAATAAGAGACACCTATTTTCTGCGCTACATCCTTTTCACTGTAACCATTTGCAATAAGTTCCCTTATTCGCTCTTTGTTCGGCAAGATTACAGTTTCGTAACTGCTTTTTCTACCAGCTTTTGACATCAAATCATACTTTCTTGTCTCCTTCTAATGTAATTGGAATTTGTCGATTGCAACACCGAAACATCCGGCATATCCATCCTGCCCGCCGCCCGTTTCTGTATCATTCTGCCATGAGTAGTAGCCGTTTGAGTTAGTAGGCGATACGCGGTATGTCGCTTTTAAGTATCCGTGTTTCGACGCGTAGTCCGCCGGTGTATCATAATAAACTTGGATCGCATCAATCGGCTTTCCATTTCCTGCGTATCCGTTTTGATGATCGTTCCAGTCATATCCGTCTACCCATGGCAACCAATCCTCGCCTTTTACATGTGCTCTGTAACGCACATGACCAAAATTGCACTTGATTTTAATATCTGTGATCGGTGTTCCGTCGCCCATTCCTGCAAAGTCTGATAAGTTCGCAACTTCCGGTAGTTCTCTTCCGCCAGCTTTTACTGCATAAGTAAACACGAGTTTTTCTGCCGGTGTCGGTTTTTGCTGAATTTGCGGCGGTGTTGTTGTTGTTCCTCCCCCGCCAGTCCCTTTTTTGAGTTCAAATCCTACCGCAATACCGTCAGCGATCCCCTGCGCGATTTCGTTTTTCTTCGCTTGATACGTATTCATATTTGCTTGATTGTCAATAAAGCATGTCTCAAGTAGCGCCCCGGACATTCCAAGACGTTTCACTTGATTGATTACTGCAAATCTTGTCTTCTTTACTCCATCAAAGATGTTGTCGTTGTCTCTCAAAGCAAAGAATTTTGACATATTCTTCATAATTTCTTGCTCTACCGTGATCCCGCCCTCTTCCGGCAGTACATAGCACTCTGTACCGTGCGCAGAAAGATTGAACGCATTAAAATGTACCTCCAGTACATAGTCATATCTTCCGATATTAAATGCGCCTGCATTTACGTCTGTGAACGCGTTGCGCGCTTGATCGTAAATGTCTACCGTCGCGTATTGCCGTAACTTCGGTGCGATCAGATTCACAAGTTCTCTTGTCAAATCTGCTTCTCTGTATCCACAGCCGACAGCTCCAACGTCTCCCGCGCCGTGTCCACTAATCAACAAAATTTTCATGTGTTCCTCCTATTCAATTTCCAGTTTGTCAACTTCCTCTTTCATCTTCACGATTACACCGTTTCCGCCTAATTTTCGGTATGCTTTGTACATTTTTTCGTAATTCGAATATACATAAGATGGAATTTTCCCGGTCGGGACGTATCGGTCGTGATATTCGATTAATTTAACCATAAGTAGAGTCATAGTCCCTTCACAGTTCGCATCCCTATCTTTCTTCTGATTTTTTAAAATGTAAACAATATAACCTAATAGGATTGGCAAAGCGATGTAGTACGTTTCTGTAATTATTTCTTTCATTTTTTAGTCGCTCATTTCCGTCTTTGTTTGATTAGCTGATTGACATAGACCGAAGCACCTGCGCACAAGATTCCTTGTGTGATTGCCGTAAACACTCCGATCAGCGTGAGTCCTTCCGTGCCGCACACATACAGCGCCGCCAACCCCACACTTGCAAACCCTAAAATGTAAGGGATATACTTGTCTTCTGTCTCTGATCTTTTCAGTCCTGCTCCTACAAAGTAAAGCACCGGAATTAAAATGAGCAGTTCCGGTTTGACAAATTCTTTTACTGCTTCCAGCATTTCCACTGTTTTTCCTCCTTTCGTCTTTATGCAAAAATCATATACTTTTCAAACAATTTGTTATATAGTCACTTTTTCACTCAATTTTGCATCAATTTTCGCCCCATTTTTACGCGCAAAAAGAAAACGGCTCATAAAGCCGCATCCCCGAATATTACAATCGAGAGCCGTTTTATAAGCCGTTTCCTATGTTTATATATACTTTTCCTTTCAAGTGGTATTGATTCCGCCATCTGATCCACCGTCATTCCGTCCAGCATCATTTTAATAATGCAAATGTACCGGTCTTCTTCGATCAATTCGACAGCTCTGTCGATCATTCGCATGATATTCCGCGATTCTTCGTTAATTTCTACCCCCTTTTTTAAATCTCTGTAATTATATAGTAAGTACAGCATCCTATCATATGCGCTCTGATCCGGCAGAATGTTTTTTACAATGTCATATGTCTCTTTCATTCTGTCTAACCTCTTATACTCCTAATTCATTCATGTATTTATTAAGCAATTCTTTTAACCTTTCGCTTAATGCTTCATTTCCCGTCTCTTCCTTTTCGAAATCTTCTTTGTACATCACTTCGCATAAATAAACCGGATAACCGTTCATATTTTTGTATGATTCCCTTTCTGCTATTTGTAATATAACGATTTCTTTACCTTCTAACGTTACCTTTTCCCCTTCATTTAACCTATCTACTGCAACCATGCTAAAAAAGCTGCTTTTTCTTGTTTTATTCATTTTCTTTTACCTCCTCTACCTCTACAAATATATCTTTTCCTCTTGCTCTGCATATTGCCACAATTTCGTCCAATGGCATAAAGCAAATATCTTGTACTATTCCATTTTTAAAATCAAGAATGTAATATTTGCCCGGTGCTAGTTCTCCTAGTCTGATCCCTTTTATATCAATATATCTTTTTACTTTTACCATGCTTTTCCCTCCTGTTTGCCGCATTTTATCTATCTATTTAACCCTATATTATATTGATTAGCTCAACCCCTCGAAGCCCCTTATTCTTCAAGGCTTTTCACTCGTTTTCTGATTAAAAAACTTTTGCTACTTTTTGCACCTCTATTTCCACCTTTTTCTTCTTCTTAATTCTTTTTTTAAATCCGTTGTTGATACATATGCCAGTCCGAATGGATCTTCGTTTTCTTCGCGCATCGCTTTTTCCTCCATCTTTCTGATTTCTTCCAATCTCTCTTTGAGCAGTTCTTTTTTATTTAACATCCTTCTTTTACCTCCACTTTTATATTCTCCGGTATGTTTTTCAAAGATTCTTCCCAGCATTTTTCACACCCTTTGTATACGGAAATCATACACTTTTCGTTCAGTCCTAAACTACACGGACATCTTCTTCCTTTAAAGTTTTCAAATTCTTTCTCATTATCAAATATTACTTTCATTTGTTCTTACCTCCATTGACTCAAAACATTCTTCCAAATCTTCTTTTGTGATTTCCAACCACGATCCATCATCTACCGCATCAAGACGTACTTCTCCACCAAGTACTGTATATCCACTTTCAACAAGTTCGTAAATCCTGCCTTTAACAATCACTTCACTGTCGTTTTCAATCAAGAATCCGTCCGGATCATATTTATCTGCGCAGAAACTCTTTTTTGCATCTACATCTCTTCATTCGCTCTTACCTCCGTTTCAATCGCTTTGTACCAACACTCTGTGCAATTTAGCATTTTGCAACACTCTATCCCTTCTGTGTATTGTCCGGCGCACATTTCAAAGGATAGTTTTCTCATAAACTTCTCCTCCTGCTCCTCGTTGTCAAATACTATTTTCATTCGTTTTATTCCTCTTTTTTGTTGTATCTCCATTAGCATTGCCGAACACCCGAGCATTGCCGTACACCTGAGCATCGCCGAACACCCGAGCATCGTCGAACACCCAAGCATTGCCGTACACCTGAGCATCGTCGAACACCCAAGCATTGCCGTACACCCGAGCATTGTCGGACACCCGAGCATTGCCGTACACCCGAGCATCGTCGAACACCCAAGCATTGCCGTACACCCAAGCATTGCCGTACACCTGAGCATCGTCGGACACCTGAGCATCGTCGGACACCCGAGCATCGTCGAACACCCAAGCATCGTCGAACACCCAAGCATCGTCGGACACCCAAGCATTGCCGTACACCCAAGCATTGCCGTACACCCGAGCATCGTCGAACACCCAAGCATTGCCGCACACCCGAGCATCGTCGGACACCCGAGCATCGTCGGACACTTGAGCATCGTCGAACACCCAAGCATTGCCGTACACCCAAGCATTGCCGTCTTGACTTAGGTTCATTTCTTTTTCTATGTATCCTCCAAGTTCTCCGGCTTCAACATTTCCGAATGTTTTCAAAGCCTTTATTCGATACAACTTTACCCCTCTTTTTGTTGTTATGTTTTCCTCTGTTAATTCATATTTTTTCATTTATTTTCTACCTCCATTTCCACAGCTTTTTCCCAACATTTGCGGCAGTCAATAGGCGGATCGCACCGATTCAATTCTTCAAGCCCCCAATATCTAGGACAAAGATAGGTGCTCACTTCCTCCATAAAGTCTTCTTTCTCCTCTTCGCTGTCAAAGATTATTTTCATTTGCTCTTTCTCCTTCCCAGTTAAAAGTCTGTCTTTTATACTCTTTAACCGCTTTCGCTTTTACATGATACAGTTCCCCGCCTTTCCGGTAGTACAGATCGCCGCTGGACTGTTGCCACCCCCATTCCTGCACATGCACGATCACTTCTGTTCTTCCGTCCTCTCTTTCAACAAATAAATCCATCATCGCTTTTCCCTCCTTTCTTTTCGTTCATTTGTTCGATTTCTTTGCATGTTTGGATCATACTTTTAATAAGCCGTGCCAGCACTACTATTTCTAGTACAATTCCGATTAACGCGATCGTAATCAATATCATTCCTTTTTTTCCTTTCTTTTTAATATTTTTCGATCAATAGTACGATGATTGCTAATAGCATGGCGATGATTACCATTCCGCCAGTTATACCAAATACACCCATCGCCCCCGCGATTGCAAAAGCAATTAACAGCATCATCAGACAGATCAGCGCAAATTTGCACATTTTTTTCTTTGTAATTTTAAACTCTTTTTTCATTTCTTTTTCCCTTTCTAATACTTCATTTTCTCTAGTCTTTTTCTCTTCATGTAGTCCGTTGTCCGCGTGTAGATTCTTGTTGTGTCCACAGACGCATGACCTAAAATGTCCGCCAGCTCCCCGATGTCTCCCCCCTCACTCATAAATTTTATTGCAAACAAATGTCTAAAACTGTGCGCGTGTACCTTGCTTTTCTTTATTCCCCGGCACATCCCCGCGATCTCTTTCATTCGCTTCCAAATCGTTGATTCATGTAACATTTGCCCTTGCTTCCTGCCCCGGAAGATGTAACCTTCCTTGATGTCTTCTTTTTTGCAATATTCGATTAATTCTTTCCGCAAGTCCTGCCGCAAGATAATGTTTCTGATCTTCCCTTTGTTGTCTACGCGTATATAGTTCGTTTCCAACGCTTCCACGGTAAAATATTTCAGCTCCGCGATCCGTATGCCGGTGTACGCGATGATCTTCATAATCAGATAGATTTCGGTTTTGCCGTGTTTCTTTGCAATTCTAAGCATGCGCTTAAACTCTTCCGGCTCCAGCACTTCCTCCAGTGATGCCTTTTGTTGCAATTTAATGTTTTTTAACGTCATTTTTGACTTGTGCTTTTTGATCTCCTCAAGATCGTACTCGCCGTTTGAGTCTATGATCTCGCAATATTTTATAAACTTGTTTACGATTGTTATGTAATTACTTACCGTCGACGGCTTGTATCGTTCCATCAACTCACTTTTAAAAAGCATGATCTCTCTTTTTGTAACCTCTTCTCCCGTCAGCGATCCGACAAACACTTCAACAACGTGTTTATAGTGTTCCAGCGTCTTTGGTGCTTTTTCATTCAATTTTTCTTCGAGCAGAAACGGCTCGATCATGCTTTGCAATGTCGCTTTCTCCATGCCCTCTCCTTTCTCTCATACGCACATAGATGTAAAATTTCCCGTTAAATTTGTTGTATTTTATCTCTTCGTATGTATAGATCATTTTGTTGTATTTCTTTTCAACCAGCTCTTTAATGCTTGTCCGACCTTCCACGATCTTTCTGACGTGCGAAGCCTTAAAAGCACTGTAACTCTTGCTTTCCTTTGGCTTTTTCAAGTTTGTGCTACTGCTCCAACGCTTCCGCCCTGCCGGATCTTTTGTGAGATATTGAGCAAGACCGAGCAAGCCGTTTTCATCCCCAGCAACCCGGCGGACGTTGTTTCTTTTCCCCTTTTTCCACAGCTTTTCCACAGTGTCCATACCCAGTCCGCAATCCATAATCAAATGATGATGACAGCGCACTTTTTTCTTTTCGTTGTACTCCGTCACATAGATGTACTTCGCTTTTTCAAGTCCTTCCTTCTTCCGTCTGTAATTGATCCGACCGATAAAGTTCTGCATGTTCTTTTGTGCTTCTTCGATGTTCTGTGGCAGGTTGTCCGGCGAGTACGTCAGTGTGATCCACAGATCGCCGTCAGTAAAGTTGTTGTTTATGAGTCGCTCTAGTCTCTTCCTTGCGTTCTTGCTGTTCAAATTCTTCTGTGCCTTGTTTGTCTTTACCAGCTTTGCGGCATCCGCTTCCTTCCTCGTAAACTCCGGGTATATCTCTACTTCAAACTGATCCCCTGCTTTTATTGTCTTTGTTGCATATACGCTTTTTACCAGTCCTTCTCTTAACATCCGTTCGATTCTGTATTCTTCTGCTTGCTCTAGCGGATCAAGGAAGGTGTCATCATAGCTGTATTTTACATAGCTTGTCCTTCTTTTCTTCTTGCTCATATCCTAACTCCTTGTATCTGTTTTTCTCTGAGTTGTTAATATCTATAACAAGGACATTAAAACCCTTAAAATTATCTAAAATATCAATCAAAACGTTTACAAATTATTTTATCCGTGTTAGAATATGTATATCAAAAGGCAAGTCATTTGCACTTTGATCTACAAATCTATTCTTTTTGTAACATTTAATTGACGAAAGACTTTCAGCGTTGCCGCGCTTATGAAAGTCTTTTTTAATTGTCTTTTAATACCCCATAGGGTATAAATTCACTCGCACCTATTCCCAACCTGCGCATAGTAACAGCCTTTGTGCATCCAAATATCAGAACCTCTTTTCGTCCTCACATACACCGGTTCCGGCTCTAAGTCCGGCAGAATCTCCCGTTTGCACAGTTCACAGATATGTGTGTTTCTCTCTTTTTTTCTAAGCTCTCTTTTCATTTTTCAGCGCCTTTCTCTCTATGTCCTTCATCGCCTTTTTCAAAAATATCGCGCATGCTTCTTCGAGATTTTCTTTCGTTGGAAGATTAGTATAATGTACATTCGCAATTACTTTATCTGTTTCAAATCTCATAACGCTCATTGTCTTTTCTCCTCTCTGTACGTCTTTACAAAAGTTTATTCCCTTTCGTGTTTGTCCTATTTCAGTTTTATTTTGTTAATCACTTGCCAGTCTCTCAATACCAGTGCTCTTTAACCTTGCGAAAGATCTTGCTCTATCTTATTTTCAAGGTATGATACAATAAGTTTTACCTCGAGTTCAGCTTTTCCTATTGGAAGATCTGAACTCATTTTTATCTCATATTTTTCTACTCCATATAACCTCATTCCATCTAAGAACAATTTTCCTTCTTTTATTTGCAATGACAACGTCTTCATTTTGCCCTATCCAACCTTTCTGCACACATGTTGCATCTCTCTATCCATATTGTCTCTCGCCCGCAATACTTCTGAATTGCTCTTCATAATTAAAAGACTCTCTTTGTTCATTTGTTTCATGTTGCTCACTGTTTCTCTGATGAAAGCTTTCATCTCTTCTGTCATAGTCATTCTCCTTTCTTATTTCTTTCGGTCTCTCCGATTTTTTAAAATCGTAATAATTATCGCAATATCTACCGCAATAATAATCACGTCTGCAAAAATGGTAATAGCATCTACAATATCCATGATCTACCTCCTTTTTTTATATTGACAATGAGTCATAAAGAAGTTATCCTTTTAGCAGGGGTATTTACCCCTGCTTTATTCAGTCCATCAGTGTTTTAACTATATCTAGTATTTCATTGATGAGCTGTGCGAGTGCCGTAAGTAACACGAGTTTTTCAATTTTGGTGGTGTGTTGCTTGCGGCTTTTCTTTTTCTTCTTTTTGCTCATTGTGTTTGCCTCCTTTTGTTGTTTTGTGATTTTATTATATCACTTAGATTAATTTTGTCAATCACTTTTTACTACTTTTTTGTTGCATAGTGATTTTTTTTGTGTTATTGTATAACTAGAAAGCGAGGTGAGTTAATGAATACGGAAGGCGAACGGCTGAAACAACTAAGAAGTAAACTTGGTATTAGGCAAGGCGACTTTGCCAAAAAGATTTCCACAACACAAGGACATATTTCAGACATAGAGAACAGTAGAAAAAATCTATCCGAAAGAACTATAAAACTGATCTGTCTTGAGAATTGGAATGGAAAAACTGTGAACGAAGAATGGCTCCGCACCGGCGAAGGGGAAATGTTTGTTCCTGCTCCCGAAGAAGATGAGATCGCAACTTATGTCGAAGACTTACTATCAGATAATGGCGATAACGAACTTTACAATTTAATAAAATCAATCATGCGTACATACAACGAATTATCGCCGAAGTCTCAAGAAGTTCTCAGAGATGCAAGTAGAAAATTAGTCGATAATTTAAAAAATAAGAAAAGAGATTAGATCCCTTCTTTCAAGAGTTTTTATGATAGTAGGAGGTTTGGCATGGAAAAATTAAACGAGCGCATAAACTCTGTAATCAACAATTTAGGAATCAAACAAACTGTTTTTGCCGAACGCTTAAATCTTTCTCAGGCTTTTGTTTCTCAACTATGTTCCGGCGCGAAACAACCTAGTAACAGAACTATTTCGGATATTTGTAGAGAATTTAACGTGAGCAAAGAATGGATTCGCACCGGCAAAGGAAGAATGTTTATTACAATTCCCGAAGAGGATGGAATTGCGTCTCATGTTGAAGTTTTGACTCAAGGAAATAGAGTTAAGAAATTGCGAAAAGAACTTGGTTTGACCCAAGAGGAATTTGGCGAAAAGTTAGGACTGAAAAAAAATTCTATCAGTCAAATTGAAAACGGTGTTAATTCCTTAACCGAACAGTTATCGCTTTCTATATGTAGAGAGTTTCGCGTGAGTCAAGAATGGCTCCGCACCGGCAAAGGAAGAATGTTTATTACAATTCCCGGAGAGGATGGAGTTGCGTCTCATGTTGAAGTTTTGACTCAAGGAAATAGAGTTAAGAAGTTGCGAAAAGAACTCGGTTATACTCTTGACAAATTCGGCGCAAAACTCGGTGTTCATAAGTCCGCTATTTCAAAAATTGAGAAGGGCGAAAACAATCTAACAGAGCAAATGTTTCTTTCTATATGCAGAGAATTTCATGTGAATCAAGAGTGGCTCCGCACTGGCGAAGGGGAAATGTTTGTTCCTGCTTCTGAAGAAGATGCGATCGCGGCTTATATTAAATACTTGCTATCAGACAACAGCGATAGCGAGCTTTACAACTTAACAAAGTCAATCATGTTAATAAAGTCAATCATGTGTATATACAACGAATTATCGCCGAAGTCACAAGAGATTCTCAGAGATGCGATCAATAAATTGGTCGAAAATTTAAAAAAGGAAAAAGGAGACTAGATCCCCTCTTTCCTTTCGAGATGTTTTTTTATGATGGTATATAGCTGTTTTAGAAAACGCTCGTCCGATTCCTCCAGTTTTTCTACTAATTCGATGATAATTTTTTTGTAACTCATATGTACCTCCCATGTTCTACAGAACATCTGTTCGTTTTTTCTATAATATAGATGATACTACACCCCCTTCTATATTTCAACACTTTTACGAACATTTGTTCTTCTATGTTTTATCTTACATTAGAGTAAACATGGGAAACACAAAAAACTTATCCAAAAACTGGGAATCGTCCCTATCTGTGGACACTTATTGAAAATCCGATAGAAAAAGATCGTTAATTCTTAATTTTAGCCCTTTTGCTATCGCTTCCATTTCGTCCATTGTAGGAGATTTCTGTTCTAGTTTTATCTTTTGAATGGTCGATTTGGGTATATCCGTCAAAATAGATACTTGACGGACAGAAAGATTTTTAGAATACATAATTTGATCGAGTAATATCTTCATACCGTGTATTCTATCCACAATAATAAAATATATTCAAGCAATGCAAAAACCACTCCTTCTCCAACGAGGACGGCTTTGCATTCACTCACACAATCTCGGTACGGAATATTTTCTCTATCGACAAGAGTATTGATGCAACAGAAAGAAGGTGTATTATTGCAACTAACTATTGAATCCCTAAAAAATATATGTTCTTTGGAAAATATTGAGATAACTCTTCATGCGGCGAAGCGATTGGAACAGCGTTCTATCTTATTGGACGATGTTATAAATTGTATTAAAAGCGGTAAAATAATTGAACAATACCCGGATGACTATCCATTCCCCAGCTGTCTGATTCTCGGTCTTTCCGTCAGAAATCAATATTTACATGTAGTAGTCGGAAGCAATTCGGAAACACTTTGGATTGTAACTGCATATTATCCCGATCCCGAAAAATGGGAATCCAATTTTGAATTAAGAAAGGAGAATCGTGAATGATGTGTTTTTTGTGCAAAGGCAATGTAGTGGAAACTACAACGACCTATATGACAGAATATAATAACTGCTATATTATCATCAAGAATGTTCCTTGTAAAAAATGCACCCAATGCGGAGAAGAGTATTTGAACGGTGTCACATTAAAGAAAATTGAATCAATTTTAGAAAAGCTCAAAAGTATGCTTACAGAAATCGCCGTAGTAGATTATAATAAAGCGGCATAAGCCTAAAAATAGCAAAGCCGCCCCTGCTCTAACAAGGACGGCTTTGCATTCACTCACACAATCTCGGTATGAAATATTTTCTCTCGACAAGAGTATTATATCATACATCCGCTGATTTGTGTAGGGTGTATTTTTTGTACCCTTTTTTAATAATATTCATAGTAGGAGATGATATAATGAACTATTTAATGTATCTTAGAAAATCCCGTGCTGACGGAGATAATGAAACAATCGAAGAAGTTCTTTTCAAACACGAAAGAGATTTGCAGAATTTTTCTATTAGAATGTTTGGTTCGAAAATTCCCGAAGAAAATATCTTTCGCGAAGTTGTTTCCGGGGAAACAATCGAGGATCGCCCGGAAGTTCAAAAAGTTCTTTCCCTCATCGAGTCCGATGACATAAAAGGTGTGCTAGTGATTGATCCGCAACGATTGAGCCGCGGAGACTGGGAAGATGGTGGGAAAATCCTATCAACTTTCAAATACAGTAACACACTTATTTTGACACCACCAAAAACATATGATCTGAATAATAAATTTGATTATAAATTTTTCAAAATGGAATTAAGTCAAGGGAATGAGTATTTAGAATATATCAAGGAGATTTTAATGCGCGGTCGCGTGTCCTCGATCAATGCCGGAAATTATATTGGCAGTGTCGCTCCGTATGGATATGATAAAACTTTTGTGGAGAAGTCTCCGACACTAAAACCAAACGAAAGAGAAGCCGAAGCTATTAATATTGCAATAAAAAAACTTGTGTATGACGGTCTAGGCTGGACGCAAATATGTAGAGATTTGGAAAGTATGGGATATAAACCGCGCAAAGGGGAACATTGGGCTCCGTATACTTTAAGGGATATTTGTATCAATCCCGTTAATATCGGGAAAATAAAATGGAACACGCGCAAGATAGTGAAAGTTTTTGAAGATGGGAAATTAAAAAAGAAACGTCCACGCAATAAAAATGATGTCATTTATGTAGACGGCAAACATCCCGCAATCGTTGATGTCGAGCTATTTAATAAGTTGATTGAAAAGGTCGGAAAAAATACGCGCGAAAAGTCATCATCTGAACTTGTGAATCCTTTTGCCGGTTTGATTTTTTGTGGCACTTGTGGACGTGCTATGGCTTATCGGACGTACAAGAACAAGGACGGGAGTTTTAGAAGTTCCCCGCGTTTGCTCTGCACGAATCAAGTGTATTGTAAGACAAAATCCGCAACATTTAGTGAGATATACAATTCTGTGGTCGCTATATTAGAAGACATCGTGAAAGATTTTGAAGTCAAGATTGATAACGATGATTATAAAGCTTATAACATTCAAACCCGGATGTTGAAAGAAGCCGAAGAAGAGTTGAAGAAACTTGACGAAAAACAAGAAGAGCTATATGACTTTTTGGAAGATAAAATATATTCTAAAGAGGTTTTTCTTGATAGATCAGCAAAGTTAAATGCAAAGCGTGAGGAGGTTGAAAAGAGAATTGAATTTTTGAAGTTAAACACAATTGAACCAATCGACTACAAGCAAAAGATATTAATGTTTAGTGATGTAATAGACGCACTTAAAAATGATGATGTACCCGCAAAGTATAAAAACAATCTGCTAAAAAACATTATCAGCCGTATTGATTATTATAGAGAATCTGAAAATCGCACAAAGTGGGATACGAGTGAACCTCGTTTAGAAATACATCTAAATGACTTCTAATTTTTAAAGTTTTCATATATAACATAATGGTGCTAATGAGCTCGCCCACATGGAAATGATCTGCGCCATCGTCCATCAGCTGACCCGCAATCTCTCCCCGGAAGAAATCGAGAAATCCGGCTTTGACAAATATTATGTTGATCACACGCTGGCACTCTGGCCACAGTCAGCCGGAGGTACCCCTTTTACTGCCACTTATTTCCAGTCAAAAGGTGATCCGATCACAGATTTGCATGAAAACATGGCTGCCGAACAGAAAGCGCGAACCACTTACGACAATATTCTCCGTCTTGTAAAAGATCCTGAAATCTGTGAACCGATCCGTTTTCTCCGGGAGCGTGAGATTGTTCACTATCAGCGTTTCGGTGAAAGTCTCCGAATCGTTCAGGATCATCTGGATAGTAAGAACTTCTACGCTTTTAATCCAGAATTTGATATAAAATCCTGCTATAAATGCGATAATCAGTAATAATCTGCACAAATCTCGTAAAATTTCTATGTGACACCAATCAGGGAAAAGACCCTATCCCGTCTTTTCCCTGATCATCATTTCTCATCTATTCTTTTAGAAGGTTCAAAGCAATCTCTGCTCCAGTTCATACGCCCTGCTTTATAACAGATTTTCTCTGTCTATCTATATTTTATCTCTCCGGAGTTGTTGTTTCAGCCTGTTTTTCACTCAAAACAACTTCTACTTCTTTCTCCTGATATGATCCGTCTTTGCCCGGCATCTCCACTGTCAATGTCACAGTCTCTCCGGCACGGTAGTAAGAAAGTAAATTCTGGAGTGTCGCCATGCTGTCCACACTGCTTCCGTCAAGTTCTGTGATGACTCCGCCGCGCACAAGTCCTGCTTTCTCTGCCCCGGTTCCTTCAATAACATCTCTGATGTAAACACCTGTCGGCATTCCATATAATTCAGCACTTTCTGACTCTACGTTTGTGATCTCGACTCCTAAAAATCCTCTTTCATCTTCAGGAACCTGCTCTCTTGTTTCCTTGTTCATCAATGTTGTGATCGTCTCATTCGCATCAGAGATCGGGATCGCATATCCCATTCCTTCTACCGCATCACTGCTTACTTTCGCTGTATTGATACCGATCACTTCTCCATTTGCATTGACAAGAGCTCCACCACTGTTTCCAGGATTGATTGCTGCATCTGTCTGAATCAGCTCTGCATCAAATCCTTCCATATCAATCTGTCTGTTCAATGCGCTGACAATTCCGGTTGTCACAGACTGTCCATAACCAAGTGCATTTCCGATTGCGATTACCGGCTCTCCTACCTGAAGCTTTGTGGAATCTCCCAGTGTTGCCACTTTGATCTCATTCATTGTCTCGTCTTCTATGTTCTCCAGCGGAACTGCGATGACTGCAAGATCTTTAGATGCATCTGTTCCCTTGATCTTTGCTTCTGCACTTGCTTCATTGATGAAGCTGACAGTCAATGTCGTGCTTCCTTCCACAACGTGATTGTTTGTCACGATCAGAAGTTCTGTGTCATTCTGTCCGATGATGATTCCGGAACCGCTGCTCTCTACTTCCTGACTGCTTGTTCCTCCGAAGAAGCTCTGCACTTGCTGTACACTCATGTTTGTGATGGATACAACCGACGGCATCACACTGTTCACTACTTCCGATACATCGGATGTCACTGTACTTGATGTTCTTGTAAGAGAAGTACTGTCGACTTTCTTATCTGAAGAACTTTCTGTCTTCACTTTTTCTCCGAAAAGAGTATTTCCCACAAGATTTGTTGTCTGAAACGCTGCACTTGCAATCACTCCAAATGCAACTGCAAAGCAAAGCCCTCCTGCGATTTTCGCCGCTTTTTTATGATCGTGCGGTTTCTTTTCCTTTTTTCTGTGAGAAAAATCCGGATCCGGCTGTCCGAAATTCATATCCGGTTCTCCATTTCCCATTGTCTGATTTTGAAACTGGTCGTTTGGTGTATTGTAATTATATTGGTTATCCATAAACAAGTCTCCCTTCCTTTTCACATGTTCTTTCGCTTTTGTGATTATTAGTATAAGCGATATTTGTGATGGAATTGTGTTCTCTTCGTTAAAAAAAAGTGTTTTCAGATCTTGTTTATTCCACTGTTACCGATTTCGCCAGATTTCTCGGCTTATCCACATCGCATCCTCTTCCAACTGACACATAGTAGCCAAACAGCTGCAGCAGAATGATCGCAAGTGAATTCGTAAAGTACTTGTTTGTCTTCGGAATATAGAGGACATAGTCGGCTGCTCTCTCTACTTCCGTATTGTCTTCATTGGTGATCGCAAGAACGAAAGCTCCTCTCGTCCTCACTTCGACTATATTGCTGATCATTTTCTTGTACAGATCTTCCTGTGTCAGCACCGCAGTCACGAGTGTTCCCTCCTCGATCAGGGAAATCGTTCCATGTTTCAGTTCGCCTGCCGCATATGCTTCTGAATGAATATATGAAATCTCTTTTAGCTTCAGCGATCCTTCCATCGAGATCGCATAGTCAATTCCGCGTCCGATAAAGAAAATATCTTTTGCCGCCAGATATCTATTTGCAAATTTCTGGACTTTCTCCTGCTGCTTTAAGAGCTCTTTTACCTGCTCCGGAAGTTTTCTTAAATCTGCCAGCATCTCCGCCTGCAATTCCGGTGTCATTTTTCCTCGAACACCTGCAAATTTGATTGCAAGAAGATAAAGTGCGATCAGCTGGGAGGAATATGCCTTTGTGGTAGCAACCGCAATTTCCGGTCCTGCCCACGTATACATCACATTGTCTGCTTCTCTTGCGATAGAGCTTCCCACGACATTGACGATTCCAAGCACCTTGTTTCCCTTTCTCTTTGCCTCGCGCAACGCCGCCAGTGAGTCTGCTGTTTCCCCGGACTGGCTGATGATCAGTACAAGGGTTCCCTCCTCAAGAATCGGATCCCGATAACGGAATTCCGATGCAACATCCACCTCGACCGAGATTCTTGCCAGCCCCTCAAAGATATATTTGCTCGTGACTCCTGCGTGGTACGCCGACCCACAGGCAACGATCATAATTTTTTTAATGCGTTTGATCTCCTCATCGCTCATCCCCAGCTCTTCAATGACAATCTGTTCCCCTTTGATTCTCGGTGCAAATGTATCTGTGATCGCCTTCGGCTGCTCATACATCTCTTTCAACATAAAATGTTCGTATCCGCCTTTTTCCGCTGCATCTACATCCCACTCAATTCTTGTTGTTTCTTTCTCAATCGGTTCTTCGTCCACTGTAAAGAATGATAGCTCTTCTTTCGTCATCTTTACAATTTCCTCGTTCTCAATAAATACCACATCTCTTGTATATTTCAGAACTGCCGGAACATCTGAGGCGATAATATTTCCTCCTGCTGTGCGCCCTACAATCAGCGGACTGTCTTTTCTCACTGCGTAAAGTTCTCCCGGATGATCTTTAAACAGAATTCCAAGAGCATAAGATCCTTCCATCCGGTGCATGATCTTTGTAATCGCTTCTAACGGATTACCTTTGTAATAATAATCAAGAAGATGTGCGATCACCTCTGTATCTGTCTCCGATTGGAACTCATATCCTTTTTTCTCTAATTTTTTCTTAAGCTTTAAGTAGTTCTCAATAATTCCATTGTGAACTACCACAATACTTTCTTCGCTGTTGACATGTGGATGTGCATTCCGGTCTGACGGGGAACCGTGCGTCGCCCATCTTGTATGTCCGATTCCACTTGTTCCCGGAAGGCTTTTCCCCTCCTGTGTCAACTCCCTGAGAACACTCAGTCTCCCTTGTGACTTTGCAACTGTTATCTCCTCTCCGTCATAGACAGCAATTCCCGCCGAATCATATCCGCGGTATTCCAGCTTGGACAGCCCATCCAGCAGAATCGGTGCCGCCTGTTCATTTCCTATATATCCTACAATTCCACACATTGTACAAGTCCTCCTTTTTTGCACAAACATCCGCTTTTTTTGCATTTTCGTGTTGTATTGTAGCAAGAATATTGAATTTTGTAAAGTATTTTATAAAACAGAAAAGCCATCGCCGAACAAAATTCCATCAGAAAACCGCTCACAAATTCTATCTGTGCACACATTTTCGTAAAACTTTTGTTCCACAACAGCTTTTATCCTGCTATGATTTTGCAATATAAAATTCACATACTATATAGTACTTTTAGTCAAGATCGATGAAATCCATCGAAAATGTCTTGGAACGATCCTTCTCGTCGTCATAGTAGTCATCATCGTCGTCGAAGTCATCATCGAAATCCTCTTCATAATCCTCTTCATAATCGTCATTCTCATAATCGCCTTCGTCGTACTCATCCTCATAGTCGTCGTCATCTTCGTAATCGCCATCTTCGTAATCGTCATCAAAATCAATCTCTTCCGGATCCGTCTCGTAATCCGAAGGGGTATTTTCAAAGTCATCGTCTTCCTGTAAGCCGAGCATCTCCATCTCATCTAATTCCCGGTTACGTCTGTGCAGTTTAACTGCAAGAATCAACACCAGAAGAAGAAGGAATGCGACAACCGCTGCCGCTCCGATAGCAGCCTGCATCAGATGTCCTTCCAACAGTCCTTTGATCTTTCCCTGGATTCCAGATGTGCTGTCTTGTTCTGTCTCCGGCGCAATAAACCGCTGGTAAGTTCCTTCCTTGGAATCATACTGATACAACTGCTTTTCTCCATCACTGTTCTCTGCATAGACAATATAGTAAGACGATTTGTTCTCATCCTGCCATACCGGATAAGTTTTTCCATTCAGTGTCAGTTCTGTTTCCACATAATTATCCGGCAGTTTTGTGTCCGGTCTTTCCGTCAGAAGCGTGATCTTGTATGTATCGGAAATCTCGACCACATCTCCTGCAGCTTCCCCCTGTTGTCCGTCCGCTGTTCCTTCTGCCGTCTCTGTCTCACCCTGAAGTGCCGTAATTGCGGAACTTCCCGCTTCTACTTCAGTAAGTTCGGTTCCTGCACTGGAAGTCACCTGGTAGGATGCTACATTGATGGACAGATCTCCTGCCTTTAATATTTTGAATTTCAGTGTTGTCCTTAACTCTGTAGCTGTTCCGTCCCCTTTTCCGGTATAGACCAGTGAACCTTTTTCACTTCCTTCTGTGACACCTTCAGCACCTTCAAACTGTAATGCACTGGCATCATAAGTCAAAGTGACATTCGCCTCCCCGATCGCACCGGCCGTGGAAGCTACCGCAAATTTAATCTCAGCTGTCTCACCTGTCTTTACGCTTCTTCCTGTTTCCTCTGTCAGATCCGAGAACATAATACTTCCATCTGCCGCCATTGTCTGGAACGGCAGTATTGCAACCAACGCTAATGCCGCCAGAACCGCCTTTATTTTCTTCATCTTCATGATTTACACTCCCCTTTCAGTGAAAATTTCTTTCTGCTGCAATAATCAGATTAAATCTATCCCTCTCTTTTTCCCACTTCTCTTATCGAAAAATCCTTCATCTTCGTCTATGATCTCCTCATAGATCCCATGCCCCAGCTCATAATCATCGTCATCATCATAATATCCCGAACCGTCGTTATAAGAATCTTCTACATCATAATCATCTTCGTAATCATCTGACTCGTTATAGTCACTGTCGTAGTCATCTTCGTAATCGTCTGACTCGTCATAATCATCCTCGTAATCCTCTTCGTAATCGTCTGACTCGTCATAATCATCCTCGTAGTCATCTTCATAATCATCTGACTCGTCATAGTCATCCTCGTAGTCATCTTCATAATCGTCTGACTCGTCGTAATCATCGTCATAGTCATCTTCGTAATCATCCGGAACAGAACCTCTGCCTGCGCGCGGCTTTTCATCATATTCCTGATCATAATAATCGTCCAGCTCTTCATTTCTGTGGCGAAGTTTTACAGCAAGAACTACGATAAACAGCAGCATTAGCAAGAATATTCCCCAGGCTCCCACGATGATTTTCGGAAGATTTTCTTCCACGAATGTTGTCACTTTATTTACCACAGAACCATCCTGCTTCTCATTGTCTTCCGTTGGCGTAACATATCTCTGGTAAGTCTTCTGTGTACTGTCATACTGATACAATCCCTTTTTCCCTGCATTATCTACTGCATATACAAGGCAAAAATCCGACAGTTTTGTATCAACTACATTCTGCCATGCCGGAAATGTCTTTCCGTTAATCTGGATTGTTGTCTCCTCATAATCCTCAGGAATATTCGCACTTTCTTTGTCATCTGTGATCAGAATATAGGAATCACTTGACAGATCCACTTTCTCAAAAGCCGAAAAATGATCTGTTTCGCTGTCATATAAAAACAGACTTGCTTCGCCCTGTGTATCCGTCAAATAGATCATCTTCTGTCCGCTGCCGGTATGGACAAGAATTGTATGCGGAGTTCCTTCATATGTGATCTGACTCTTCTCATATCCTTCCGGAATCAATGATTCCGGAATATCATCCGTAATAAAATACTGCTTTCCGTCCAGTTCGATCATTGTCTGTGTTCCCGGCTGCTGTGCAGCGGCAGTCTGCGTTCCGTCTCCCGCTTCGATCTTGACTGCGGATGTCCCAAGTGTCAGATTCAGCTCCTCGCCGCCAAATGTGTATGCAGTATATCCGACTGCCTGAATAGTCGTTTCTCCCTCTGCCAGCGCCCTGAATGTCATGCTGTATGCCAGTTCGGAATCCGTTCCATTTCCTGATGCAGAAAGTGTAACTGTTCCAGCTTCCCCGGTCGCATTGACTCCGCTTACAAACTCAAGATATGCCGGATCGTAAGTCACCTGTACCTGTCCGTCCCCAATCGGTCCCTCTGCCGTATTGATCTTGACAGTTACTTCTAGATTCTCTCCTGCTTTCGCAGTCGGATCTGAGAATGACAATGTTCCGTCCGCCGCCAGTGCTGTCAACGACATACATTGGATTCCCAGAAATAGTACCAGTAAAAATGCTGCTGTTTTCTTTGCTATCTTCATCCTCTTATCCTCTTTATCATGTGTTTTCTTCTTATTCCGTCACCTCTTGGCCGGTTCCGGTGTCAGCGCCGTCGATCTCTCCACTGCTGTCGCCGCCTACACCACTTCCTGCATCTCCACCGCCAAGATCACTTCCTCCACCATCTGGTGGAAGTGTTCCATCGCTTCCCGTCACACCGGATTGTCCATTTCCCGATGCTCCGGTATTTCCTGACTGATTTCCTGTTCCGTAATCCGGTGTCTGAATCTCTCCGCCTCCGGTCCAGGTATTCTGCTCCGTGCCTCCGTACTCATAGTACTGCGGCTCTGAATAGAAGTTCACTTCATCCTCCGTAAAATCAGATCCTTCCGATCTGTCTAAGGACTTATTTCGGATTTTTTCATCTATTGCCGTCACGGTAGACGACACTTCATATTCCAAATCCGGAAATAAGAATTCATGCAGTTCTCTGACACTTTGGATCAAGCTGTCCGGAATTACAACACTTCCAACACCACTCAATGTATCACTTGTATTTGCTTCCGGGAACCCTTTCGTGTCACCAATCTTAAGACTGGTTCCTATTTTTGCATATTTTAACATTTCACCCAGTTCCATACTCGTTGCCACCTGTGGGAATACCTTGTCCATAATGGAATTCAGCGAGGAAAGGCTTACCTTTTTTGCACTTTCTGCAATCTGCTCAAGGACAAAACGCTGACGCTCCGTTCTCTCAAAATCTCCTCCGGCTGTATAGCGGATACGTGCATACGATGTTGCCTGCACTCCGTTCAGATGATACGTTCCTGCAACTTCCGGCTCAATCTTTGTGTAAGATTTTCCCGTCACTTCCGAAGTCTCCACACAATAGTTGTTCATATGGACCACTTCCGCGTCAGACAACGTCACATCCATCCCGCCAAGTTCATCGATCACATCGACAAGGGCGTTAAAGTTTACCGCAATATAATCCTCAATATTCAGATCCAGATTCTTGTTGATCATCGCTACTGCTTCTTCCGGACCTCCGAATGCATATGCGGAATTCGCTTTATTCAGGTTTCCGTCTTCCAGTTCTAACAGTGTGTCCCGATACAAGGAGACCATCTTGATCTCTTTTGTCTTATTGTTCAGACTCGCAATGATAATACTGTCACTTCTGACACCTTCTCCCAGTTCTCCGTATCTGGAGTCTAATCCAAACAACGCAAGGTTCGTATACCCGTCTCCAAGATCAACCTCATCTGAAATACTCAATTTCTTTGTGTCCAGCTTCGTCTGCTCAAGCTTGCCAAGCTTATCTGCCGCATAGACAACACCTACTGTGATCATCAAAAGTAATGCAATGACAAAAATCAATAAAATCTTCTTTCCCAGTGACCAGGTGGAAAATCCTTGTTTTCGTCTTCTTCTCGCACGCCTTTTTCTAGACTGTCTCTGTGCCATAATTGTATCCTTTCTTCTTTTCTTACAACTGTTCTTCTATGTTTTTTATCCGTAAGCTACCTTTTATCATATCGCACTTAGCGGCGAACTACAATGACTTTATGCGTTTTTTTGTGATTTCCAGTAAGTTTTATTCATCGTACAGCGCAAAACAAGCCATTTTGGCAGCTTCTCATAATGCAGTCCCAGTTTATATCCAAAAAATTTGCATCCGCTCTGAACGATCAGGCCGGGAATTTCCAGTACTTTCCTATTTTTAAGCAAATATCTCATTGTTGAGATCACAAGCCGGATCCCCTCACTCTCCGAAGAGATTCCGGAGAAAATCTCCGGATGGTCTTTCTGGGAAACTGCAAGGTCAAAATTTCTGTGAAACTGCTGTCTCCCACTGTAATTATGAGAATGGATGACTTTTGCATCTGCCACATACGCAATTCCATATCCTGCCTTTATCATCGTCCCCGCCAGAATCATATCCTCATTAAAGATCGCCCGCGGTACAAATCCCCCCAGTTCCTCATAGACCGATTTTTTGTAAGCGGCACATACATTTGAACAGAAGAACGTCTTAATTCCAAGTTTATCCACATCCTCAGCAGTTTTTATCCTTCCTGTCTGTGGATAATTAAAGCTTCGTGTATAGCATTCCACCATCCGGCAGTCTTTATCCGGCAGCTGTCTTGCATAACTGGCTCCGACCTTTGGGTTTTGAAAAGGTTCCAGCAGTTTTTCGATCAGATACTGATCCTGCGGCACTGCATCCTGGGTCATGAAGATCAAAACTTCCGCGTCAGACAGTTCTGCTCCCAACCGCCTTGTGCCTCCGTGATCGAACTCCTCCGGTCTGATTTTTCTGATCTGTACCGCCGTGTATTCCTTGCACCACTCCAGACTGACACCTTCCGTCTTTGTATGAATCAGAAAAATGTGCTCCGCCGGATGGGTCTGTCTCTTCAACCCCTCCAGCAGTTTTTTCAATTTTTCATCCGGCCTGCAGACCGGAATGATGACGTCAACTTTTTTGCTGTTCTCTTCTAACATCATTATATTTGCGTCCCCTGTCTGTTCTAATACTCCCCCACTCTATTCATAGTAAGGCTCTTCGTAATAAGGCTCTTCGTAATTTTCACTTCCATAGACATCCGTCCCATCTCCGCCAGTCTCGTATCCGCTGTATGAATCCCCTGAATATCCTGTATCTGTCCCGTCATCGTATCCTCCGGATGCATCCGTCCCATACTCATCGGTATATCCGTCTTCAAAAGCTGCCCCGGACATCACATCAATCTCGTGGCTGATTTCCTTGACGGTGTCTGACACCTGGTAATCTTTTTCATTGAATAGAAATTTGTGCAGCTTTTTGACATCTCCGGCAAAATCTGAAGGAACTACATAAGATCCTTCATATCCCTCCACTACATCTGTATCTGCGATACTGTACGGGAATCCCTGCGTCTCACCCAGCTTATAGGAAAGGGCGTTTGCAGCAATCCCAATCAGATCCTTGGAAGAAAAGCTGGTAGATACCTGCGGAAATACTACGTCTACGATTTTATCCAGTGTTTTGAGATTTGCCTTCTGTGCTTTTTCTACGATTTTCTGAATCACAAGCCGCTGGCGCTCTGCCCGCTTGTAATCTCCTCCTGCCGTCGCGCGGATTCTTGCGTAGGATGTCGCCTGCACTCCGTTTAAGTGGTATGTTCCTGCCACTTCCGGCTCGATTCTCTCATAATCTTTTCCGGTCACTTCTGACGTTTCCACACAGTAGTTATTCATATGTACGACTTCTTCCTCTGTCAGTTCCAGTTCCAGTCCTCCGAGTGCATCGATCACATCAGAGAGCGCCTTAAAGTCCACACTCATGTAGTTCTTAATATCCAGATCCAGATTGCGGTTCAGAAGTGCGATCGCCTCCTCCGGTCCTCCATAGGAATATGCCGCGTTCGCCTTGTCAAACGTACCGTCCTGCTGTTTTAACAATGTATCCCGGAAAATAGAGACGACTTTTACCTCATTCGTCTCATTATTGATACTGGCAATCATCATACTGTCACTTCGCACACCGCTTTCGATACTCTCGCCTTCCCTGGCATCAAGACCAAACAGTGCGATATTCGTATACGGCCCGGTATCCTTGTACACTTCCAGTTTATCCTCATCCAGAAAATTGAAATCAAGCTTGTCCATCTTTACTGTCGCATATGCAAAGACACATAATACACTGAGGACAAGAACCTCAGCCACTAAAATGCTGATTCTTCTTCTCCTCTTTTTCTTCTTCGCCCGTCTCTTCTCTTCCTGTGTAAGCCGTCTTCGTTCCGAAGCTGTCCTCGCTCTTCTCATCTCTCTTTCCTCTTCCGGATATCGTCTCCCGGACGGTCTCTTTGTTCCCATTTATAATCTCCTTCTAATATGCATTTTTATTGATAAAGCCTTTAAAAAACGTCAAAATCAATATCTTAATATCCAACCCGATTGTCCAGTTTTCAATATAATACAAGTCATATTCGATTCGCTTCATAATAGAAGTATCTCCCCGGTATCCATTGACCTGTGCCCACCCGGTAATCCCCGGACGTACCTGATGCTTGACCATATAACGAGGAATCTCCTCTTTAAATTTCTCCACAAAAAACGGTCGCTCCGGCCTTGGTCCTACAAGGCTCATCTCTCCCTTCAGGACATTAATCAACTGCGGAAGTTCATCGATGCTTGTCTTTCTCATAAACTTCCCGATCGGCGTCACCCGCGGATCGTTCTGCACGGTCCATTTCCCTTTCTCTGCTGCCTTATCCTGCACAACCATTGATCGGAACTTATACATATAAAATGGTCTGTTGTGAAGTCCCACCCGCTCCTGTTTAAAGATCAGCGGCCCTTCCGAAGTCACCTTGACAAGGATTGCCGCGATCAGCATGATCGGCGAGAATAAAATAATCGCCACGATCGCTCCGAAAATATCCATCAACCGCTTCATCCAGCGGTTCAGCGTATTGCTGAGCGGCACATGCCGGATATTGATTACCGGAAGTCCCAGCAGATCTTCCGTGTACGGTTTCGTCGGAATGATGTGATTGTAATCCGGGATAAACTTTGTGTGTACTCCCGACTTTTCACACATCGCAACAATGGATTCCAACTTGGAATACTCATTGATCCCAAGTGTGATCGCAATCTCATCCAGGCGATTCTGAGGCAGGATGATCTTTAGATTTTCAATGGTACCGATCACCTTTACCCCCTTATACTCCATCCCTCTCGGATGATTGTCATCCAGAATTCCACGAATGGTATATCCCCACTCCGGATTTACCTTGATTCGGTCAATGTACTGCTCCGCCGCACGGCTGTATCCGATCAGGATCATATGTTTCTGATTATACCCGCGCTTTCGCATATTCCGCAGAAAATGCCGCACAAGATTTCTCATAAAAATCTCCGCCACAATATTCACGCAGAAAAAAATCGCGATCATCTTTCTGGAAAAGTTTGCTTCTTCTATAATATACAGTACAAAGGTAAACACCATCAGACCGATCGTGTTGGCCTGCAGAATATTCCATGCTTCCAGTCTCCGTCCACGCACCCGCTTCGGTGTATAAAGCTGGAATAAATAATACAACAGCAAGTATCCCGGAACAATGTAGAGAAGCGCTCCCATATATTCATGAAGAGATAAAAACCACGGATCCTGCCGAAACAGCCCGCTCTTAAACCGGAGGTACCATGCCAGAACATACGAGAAAATTATCACACATGCATCCAGCACAACATGCATCCGATTAAAATGTTTCTGATTATCTTTGATCAAAATTTGTTCACCCGTTTCTCCTCTATGGTTTATTTCTTGTTATCTTATATGTATTTTTTTCCATTATCCTATATATAATACAATAAAGTTTTAGAAATCACAAGAAAAAGTGTAGTCTTTGTAATATTTTTGTAACAAAAAAAGAACTTATGCGATGGAGATTTTTCTTTCTTTTCTCCCATCCACACAAGTTCTTTTTTGTCATCTGAATCTTTCATTCAGATTTCTGTCTGCTTTCTTTACTGTCTGATGTCCACATACGGAGTTGTCAGATACTCTCCATTCATCTCCATCTCATTCGCCGGATAAAAATGCAGATACATATTCGAAATCTGATCTTCGTCTACCACATAGACCAATGTATATTCCATTTCCTCCCCTGGGGCAAGCGGACAGAACAGCCTTGCTTTGACTCCCGCGATTCCCTCTGTAAAATATGGCTTGTCAAAATAAATCGGGAATGATCCTCCATTTTCTGCTCCCCATTGGAGATCATATCCTTCATTTGCCGACCAGAATGTTTCCTGCGGATACACAAGCTTTCCCTCTTCTCCTGTATGCATCGTGGTAAGTGTCGGCGCGATCGACACACCTTCTGTCTTATTCCAGTCTGTCTGAAATGCAGATGCGTTTTTCGCTTTCATCTTCACAATGACATACTTTGAATTCACCGTCTCTGCCTCTTTGTCTGCCAGCGCATCAAGAGTCGTCTGTCCTTCCGCTTCTCCAAGCCGATATCTCTGGTGTGCTTTTAACGACGTATCTTCGTTCATCCAGCCTTCCATATCTGTTGTAAAATATTGCTGCGAAAATGTATCTGTCGGAAGTGTATCTGACACTTCTGTACTAAGAACAGTAAATCTGATATCCTCCACCTCATTAGAATAATCCGGATCTGACTCTGCCATCACATCCCGCGTTGTATCTTTTACTTCTTCGCCAACCTGATAAACCAATTCTTCTGAAACCCCATTGCTGCTCCGATACTCCTGCTCTGCTTGGGCTTTCTTGGCTGCATCTTTGTCTTTTTCCAGTTCTTCTGCAATTTCCGCCTCAGACGGATATGGCACAGTTTCCTCTAAGACAGTGATCTCCAGCCCGTTTGCAATTTTCACCAGTTCTTCCTGCTCCAGACTGCTCTCACTCCAAATCCATACTCCATATCCCTCTTCTTCACTAAACAGATATACATCTGTAATCTTCCTGTCACTGTCTACTTTCTCGTTTTTTCTCGTAAACAGATCTAACTTCTGTTCTCCCTCAACTGCAGTATAGCTGTCTTTCCGATATTCGGCAAAAACATTCTCCTCGAGCTGCGACATTCGATAAAGTTCTGCCGCATTATAAGAAATAATGGAAATACTATCTCCCTCCACTGTCCCGTAGGTTTTCTTTGGCGCCCCCTCTTCTGCCTGTTCTGCTTCAAATCCCTTTGGAAGATACGTCGGATTCACTTCGATCTGGTGTGCTTCTTTCTGCTCTTTATCCACTTCAATATAATATTTCAGAACCTGTCCCTCTTCTTCCAGATGAACTTTCAGATAATAATTCACTGCTGCCGCCGTGATGGAAAGCCCCGCCGTCAATGCTGCAACCGCTGCAACTGCCGGCCAGATTCTCTTTCTTCTCCGGATTACCTTTCGTTCACCGGAAATCCCGATCATATCATATGCCCTCTTAATCCCCTCATCTACACATTCCGGCACATCCACATCTTCCCTCAGCTTTCTCTTTACTTCTTCGTCAAAATTTTTATTCATCTTTTTTACCCCCTCTGCATACTTGGTTCCATACAATACATGTGTTCAAACTGCTTTCTTCCTCTTGAAAGCCTTGACTTTACGGTGTTCACTTCCAATTCCAGAATCTGCGCAATCTCCCGTATTTTAAATCCCTCGCCATAATACAACACGAGAATGATCCGATATTTCTCATCCAGCGCATCCAGGACTTCCTCAAACTCACATCTCTCCAGTTCCCTGCTCTCCCCTCTGATCTGTGCTGCTTCCTCCAAAGGGCACTCCCTCCTTCCACATCTTAAAATGTCATTACAGTTATTGATCAAGATTCTTGTCAGCCATGTCTTAAAGTATTTTGCCTCCCTGAGGCTTCCTATCTTCTCGTAACAATCTATGACCGTCTCCTGAATCGCGTCTGCAATGTCCTCTTCATTATTCAGATAGCTTCTCGCCACTTTATAAAGCTCCCCTTTACATCGGTCAATCAGCTCTACAAATGCCTGATCGTCTTTTTTCTTTGCCCTTCTGACAAGCTGTATCACATTTGCCCCTCCTCCCGTTGTTTTTCTTGTAAATGATTTTTCTCTTCAACTATTAGACGTGCCGCAGGCGGAAAAGGTTGCATTTTATGAGGCAATATATAAAAATCCCTTTTTGTAAGATAGCATTCTTACAAAAAGGGATTTCCCTGCTATTCGTATTGTTGTACAAATCTTTGTATGATTGTAGCACATACAGCTCTGCTTACATTTCCCTGTGGATTAATCTTCCCACCGTCTCCGGTAATAATTCCTGCTCCAATCGCCCATCTCATCGCATCCTGCGCAAAATCTGTCACATACATTGCGTCCGGAAATTTGTTCAGTTCCTCCTTCATTGATATATCATATTTTTTATAAACTGCGTAACGATACATCATTGTTACCAACTGCTCTCTTGTAATCCCATCAGCCGGCCCAAACATTCCATTCATATATCCTGTTATAACGCCTGCATTATTCCCCCATATTGCTGGTATGGCATAAAAAGCGCCGTTGGAAACATCCGGAAATTTATCTTCAAAACTGGTATCTGGCTCTCCTGCCATTCGATATAACAATGTTACAAAATGTGCTCTGCTCAATTCTTCCACAGCACCAAAGTAATTATTGTTCATTCCGAGCATAATTCCCTTATCTTTTACAAACTGTACTGCATCATAAAACCAGTCTCCGGAAGAAACATCTATAAAGTCACTCTGTCCGTTTATGTCATTCCCATTTCCTTTAGAAACAACAGTCACATACTGGGAACTTATATATGCAAACATACTGCCAAAGTCATACGTTCCCGTGTCTTTCCTTATTCCTGTTCTGTTCGGATTTATAACAGAATCACTCTGTATTTTAAAGAAACCGTTTTCTGTATTCTCATTTAATACAATATAAGCGGTATCTCTCTGTACCCCACTTGTGAACAATGCTGCCGTATTCGTTGAACTTCCCGCTCTTATGTTTACATCAGTGTTTCCACTTTTTACCGCAAGAGTATACGTATTGCAGTCACTTCCTCCTGCACTATCATTCAATCCCCATGAAACCGCTGCTGCTTTCTCACCCCAGTATGGATCAGAAGCATATTTCACGTTAATTCCGCTTTCCTTATTCCCAAGGAATCCCCCAAAATATCTCCAATCATTTGCATAGAGATATCCACGGGACATCCATATATCTGCAAATTCTCTGATGCAATGTTCCGGATTTGTATATGTATCTGCACTTGCTCCTGGCGCTGAGTCTACAGCATTTAATCCAAACAAATTGTTCTTTTGTTGGGCAATACTACTGTTTCCCCATGCACTTTCATTGGCCGCTACTCCCGTCATCAGCAACGCGTTGACCCCATATGTATTCTGCATGTTAATAAAGATAGAACCCGAGTTGTACATCTTGGAAGATGTCCCACTTTTCGCATTGATCAGTTCCGTCAATGCTCCACCTAAGCTTGTCTGACTTCTAAGTGGAAGGAATTGATAGTAATTATAATATGGAGAATCTGCATTTACTGATCTGCTTCTGTTTCCATTCATGTAATCCTCAAGCATTTCAGAAAATCTGTTTTCCTCATAGAAGTAGTGTCCATCATAACTATAATATTTTACCCCTTCTCTTAAATATGAAGGAGCATTCCCATTGTTCAGACGACTCCCATAATATCCATTGTTCATATTTATAGTAATATTATGAATCAGCTTTCCGCCTTGCACAATGTAATGACTGACCGACTTCACAGATGCCTTATTAACAATCTGTACATTGGATGGGTCAACCAGTCCAACTACTCCGGACAGCATAAATTTTACTTTTCCTCCAGCCATTCCAAGATATGCCGCGTCTGCACCATAGGCACCATTGGTATATCCAGCTTCTCCTGTTTCAGCATTCACAAAGTTAGTAACTCCTGAATTTCCAATGTTGAAATTCACAATTTGTCCATTATTTGCTCTCGCTTCAGCATTTGCCGCATCTTGAATATATCCATTCTCCTTCTCAGACTGCACTACGTTTCCTTGCTCATCCATTTGAGTAATATTTTCATTGCTAAGAGGATTTTCACCGTTCCATTCACTTTCTTCTTCAAAGTTTATATTCTGTTCTGTCCTGATTCCATTTTCAGTTTCTTCCGCACTTACCAAATTACAATTTGCTAAAACACCTACACAAACGCAAAATATTGCACAAATTTGTTTTATCTTCATGTGTATCTTCTCCTTTCGTTATTGCAAAATTTTATCCAATACGACAAAATGCTTTTCTGCCATTTTTACAGTTTTATCTAGAGAAATTTCTTTCGACTCTTTGATTTGTTGGATCACCTTATTTATATCCATATGCCCTATCTCTTCCATAGTCATACAGAAACTTACCTTCATATCATTTAGCACTTTCTTTGTCTTCTGGTTATATATAATGGGAAACACCTTTTTTCCAAAAAGCCATCCAAGAATAACTGCATGGAATCTTGTTGCAATAACAATCTCTGACTCAGCAATTTTTTGTATGCATTCATCTAAATTTCCTTTATAACCACTTGCTCCAACCTTCTTTTTCTCCTCTGGGTCCAGCTTTTCTATAAGTTCTTTGATTGCCTCCTCATCTCCTTCCATACAACAAAAAGAAAGAAGCTCTATTTCATATCCGTCTTGAATATACATTTTTATCATTTTAATCAAAAAATTTTCATATTCGCAGGTATACTGATTGATTGGAAATTTCCCTCCACGACTTTTTAAATCTATTACAGAAAACAATACTTTCTTTTTGGCAATACTGTCTTCTTTTACTTTTAAATTGAATGCAATATCCGGTGCATAAATTACATTCGATAAATCATGAAAAAGCCCTGCTGAATAAGTGTCTCTAAAGCTGACTGACTCATACCCCTTAAACAAATCATGGTACTGCTGGTAATACGTTTCATTTGTATATGGACCAAAATTAGCTCCCATCACAACTATTTTTTTGCTGAGCCTCCGTAATGTTTCATCTAATCGAAAAGCTGCACTATAATCTTCCAAATGCTGAACGAACACAGACCCTCCTATATGCACAGTCACATCCGACGATTTTACAAGAATTTTCCAGAACCCTCTTTCAATATTTTTTATCTTCTTTAGCATTTTATCTATCATAACAGCGATCCTGTCTGTCGGACTATACACTTTCAAATTTTTTATTTTTGAATAATACTGTCGATACTCTGCATCCACAACCATCCGAAATCTCACTTTCGGATAACGTTCGCATAGTATTTTAATAAGGAGATCATCTCCTAAATTTCCTGCTGCATATGCGTGTATAAATACTCTTTTTGTCATTTTTTCTTTTCCTCATATCAAATGCACAAACAGATTCTTCCACAACTCCTTCTGAATCTGCCAGTAACTGCCAAGATTTTTTCTCTGAAAAACAACTTTTTTCTCCCTGTTGTTTCGGGAAAGCCGTACCCCTTCCGCAAGCCCCTTTACATAGATTTTTCCAAATCCTTTTGCGGCAAAGAATGCCGTCTTTGTAAGAAAACCGATCAACAGAAATGGGCTGTTCAGTAAAATCTGAAAAAGCGGCATATTTTTGTAAATCAGATAGACGTTGTTCCTCGATGAATATTTCACCTTGAATTCATTGTGCCTGGAACCGCTCGTCCCGCTTCCCACATGGTAAACGACTGCTGACGGCTCATAGGCATTGTAATATCCGTGAATTCTTGCCCGATATCCGATATCGATATCTTCCAGATACGCGAAATGCGCCTCGTCAAAGTATCCGATTTCATCAAAGACCGATTTCCGGTAGATTGCCGCTCCTGCACATGCCGCAAACACCTTTCGGGAGGTCATAAACTTTTCTTTCTTCTTGTCCTTCCCGTTTGCCGATGCCCATCCAAAAGCGGAATAAGACGTTCCCGCGCTGTCGATCAGCTCTCTTCTGTGATACTGCATCATTCGCGCCTCCACAGAAAAAATCCGTTCCTCCCGGCTGAT
Source organism: uncultured Lachnospiraceae bacterium (assembly GCA_900546325.1). GTDB lineage: Bacteria > Bacillota > Clostridia > Lachnospirales > Lachnospiraceae > Faecalimonas. Next base: position 84,820 of record URCR01000002.1, read on the forward strand.
GCAATCCAACAGATTTTTCAAAAAGTCGGGTTCCACTTCCGTATCATTGTTTAGAAGCACTACAAACGGCGCTGCTGCCTTTTTGATTCCCTCATTGACCGCACGACAGAAGCCGTAATTCTGATCCAGTGACAGATAGCAGAACTGCGGAAACTTCTCCTGCGCCTGACCGGCACTTCCATCCTGTGAACAGTTGTCTACGATGATCGTCTCAAAAGAAACGTCTCTCTGTTTTTCCAGAGCCTCCAGGCAATGATCCAGATACTTTATTCCGTTGTAGTTTGGTATAACGACTGATACATCGTACATCTCTTAGCTCCTCTGGTTATTTTTCAGCGAGTAGTCCCACTTTGTCAGTGACAGATTGCAATTATAATACGGATCTCCTTTTTTCAGAAGCCCGATCCAGTGACTTCTCATATATTCGATCTCCGTCTGGAATCTTCTGACCTTCCCCTTCGTATCCTCTGCACCTCTCGTCTTCGATTCGTAGTGATATAGCTCTGCGTACGGATCATAGACAACAAGATAACCCTTTTCTCTGACACGCAGGCAGAAATCCACGTCATTGAATGCCACCTTCAGTTTTTCCTCAAGCCCGCCTACCTGCTCAAATACAGAACGTTTTACAAGCATACAGGCCGCGGTGACCGCACTGAGATCAAGCTGGATCGATGCCTTGTGAAGATAGCCTGAGAATGCTCTCGGAAGTCCCACAAAAATACTTCCTGCAACGCCTCCGATCCCGATGATGATTCCCGCATGCTGGATCGTATTATCCGGGTAATATAGCTTCGCCCCGACAATTCCGACTTCTTTTCTCTGGCAGTGAGAGAGCATCTCTTCCATCCAGTCCCCGTTGATGATCTCCACATCATTATTGAGAAGCAGAAGATAATCTCCTCTCGCATGACGGACACCGAAATTGTTGATCGCAGAATAATTAAATTCTCCTTCCCAGGTCACAATCTTGATCCGCTCTCCGGCAATCTTCTTATAGAAAGCAAATGTCTCCGGCTCCTCACTGTTATTTTCTACAATGATAATTTCGTAGTTCCTATAACTTGTCTTCTCACGGATCGAATCCAGACACTTTTTCAGGGCCTCCGACTGATCTTTATTCGGAATAATGATCGATACGAGCGGTTCTCCGCATACTTCATATTTTACCCGATAAAATCCAAGATCCTTCGTATGTTCCACCGCCCCCTTCGTGTGACAGCGTTCAAGATGTTCCTCGATCGCACGCTTTCCCGCGTCAAACGCATACATCTTGCTCGCCGGATTGTCGGCCGTTGACGCCTTATGGACACGCCAGTGATACAAGATTTTCGGAATATGCACAATCTGTTTTGCCTGCTCTGTACAGCGAAGAATTAAGTCATAATCCTGCGCTCCGTTAAATTCCGGGCGGAATCCTCCCACGCGACTGATCAGATCGTGGCTGGCTACGAAGAAGTGACAGATATAATTGTTGGATCTGAGAAGATCTAAATTGAAATCCGGTTTTAGGTGAGGCTGAAAATGTTCTTTCAGATCTGTCGTCACCTTATCCTCATCCGTATAGACCACTTCCGCCTCCGGACACTCATTTACCGCTTTTGCAATCTCGTACAATGCGTTCGGTGCGAGAAGATCATCGTGATCTAAAAGACCGATCCATTCTCCGGAAGCAATCTCCATCGCTCTGTTTGTATTCTGGGAAATTCCTTTATTGTCCGGAATTTCCACCTCCTTGATCCGCGTATCTTTTTTATATTCTTCCAGAGTCTTTTTCAGTTCTTTGTTTTCCGGACTTGCATTTCCAATACACAACTCCCACTCGGAGTACGACTGACTTTGGACTGACTCGATCATCTGCCGCAAAAATGCCTGCGGGGTGTTATAAACCGGAACCACAATACTGATCAATGGCTTCCTTTTCCATTTTTCATTCTTTTGCTTCTCCAATTCTTCCGGCAAAGCTTTGTGATTCTCATACCACTGCTCATAATCAACATCATCCGCCTGAAACCGCTCCGTAAGTTTTACCCAGAATTCCTTCGGACCATAATGTCTTAAATAAAGTATCCCCTTCTTAATGTTGTAAGGGGATACTTTTTTCAAGACTTTTGTCCATTTAATTTTAAATGTCTTCGTCTCTTTTTCACTCATATTTTTCTAAAACCTTCTATTTGGATTCATATTTTGACATATATCCCGGATATTCTGCATGACCGGTCTCCAATTTCTTCCCATCTACGGTGATCCGTATCGTCTCTCCATCAAAAGCATCCAAAAAAGTATTACAGATACATCCTACCGTCAGATACTCTCCCGATGATCCCTGCCCATTCAGGTATGTGGAAAATTTTTCAGACAAATCCAATTGTAATGCCTTTTTCCCATCTATCATCTTTTCTGTGCAGCTGATTACCTGCGTATCTGCCGGCACGACACCTTTTACTACAAGCTGCTCCCAAATCTTTTCTGCAGATACTTCTTCCAGTGCCACCTCTTCCGTTTCAAAACCAGATGCATCTTTATTTGCAAAATAAATTTTTATTTTCTGCTGTGACTGTTCTCCCTGCCCTGGCTCTGCCGTCTGACTCTGTTCTTCTTTCTCCTGTGTTTCCTGTGTACTTTCTTCCTCTTTTGCATCTTCCGTCTGAGCCTGCTCTTTCTTCGGCTCTGTTTCTTTCTGTCCACATCCTGTCATACTCAGGAGCAATACAAGAAAAATACACATTTGCTTCCATTTGCTTTTCATGAAAATACCTTCCTTCATTCTAGCGAATCTCGCCGAGATATCTTTCCAATGCATTCTGCCATATCGGAAGCCGGTGGAATCCATTGATATCCAGCTTCTCCTTACTCATTCTGCTGTTCTTAGGTCTCTTCGCCTTCGCCGGGAACATATCGCTTGTAACCGGATTTACTTTCACTTCTACGCCTGCCTGTCTGAAAATCTCTTTTGCAAATTCATACCAGGTGCAAAGCCCTTCATTTGTGGCATGGTATCTTCCATATTTGTCGCTCTCTGCCATATCCACAAGCAATACCGCAAGATCATAAGTATAAGTCGGGGAACCCACTTGATCATCAACAACATTCAGTTCTTCATGAGTTTCCGAAAGCTTCAGCATTGTCTTGATAAAGTTCTTTCCATTCACACCGAATACCCATGCAATACGAACGATAAAATATTTTTCCAGATGCTTTTCTACTGCAAGTTCTCCTTCATATTTCGTCTGTCCGTATACATTTAAAGGATGTCTCTCATCATCCGGTTCCCATGGTCTCTCTCCCTCTCCGTCGAACACATAATCGGTACTGATATAGATCATTTTCAGATCCAGCTTTTTACATACCCTTGCAATATTCTCTGTTCCTTCTGCATTCACTCTCCGACAGAGTTCCACATTATCTTCCGCCGCATCTACTGCCGTGTAAGCCGCACAGTGAATCACCGCTTCTACATCTGCTTCCGTAATAACCTTCTCAACTGAAACAGCATCTGTAATATCCATCTCTTCAATGTCAACTGCAACTGCTGTATGTCCTCTCTTTTCCAGCTCATTTACGACATCATATCCAAGCTGTCCTTTTGTCCCTGTTACTAATACTTTCATCTGCGCCCTCCATTTTTAATCTGTTTTACCCCAAAGTAAATGGTGCCTGTGTGACAGGAAAATTCGGATTATAGAACGGATCCCCTTTTTCCAATATCTCCGGCCATTTCTTCTGGAATTTTTTCACTTCATTTTCAAATCGTGCCAGTTTTTCAGGTGTATCTTCATATCCTCTTGACTTCGATTCATAATGATACCATTCTGCAAACGCATTATAGACGATCAATTTGTCTAATGCCCGAAGCTGAAGGCAATAGTCCACATCATTACATGCAACTACAAATTGCTCATCAAAACCTCCTACTTGTAAAAACAGTTCCTTTTTCGTCAGCATACACGCTGCTGTCACGGCACTGTAATTGCAGTTGATCATTGCTCTTACCATGTAACCATAATCTTCTCTGCCGATTCCCGTATTGACATGTCCTGCATATCCTCCAAAGCCAACAACAACTCCTGCATGCTGTACCGTATCATCTTCATATAGAAGTTTTGCACCAACAGCTCCTACCTCTTCTCTCATGCAGCATCCCAGCATTTCCTGCAGCGCGTTCTCTGAAATCATTTCTGTATCATTGTTTAAAAATAATAGGTATGCACCGTTTGTATACTGCACACCAAAGTTATTGATGGCAGAATAATTGAAGCTCCCTTCCCATGTAACCACTTTTACATTGTCAAATTCTTCTTGAATTTTCTCATAGTAAGAAAAGGTCTCTGTCTCTGTGCTATTATTTTCTACAATAATCATCTCAAAATTCCGGTAGCTGCTCTTCTCCTGAACTGATCGAATACAAACATCAAGATCTTTCGTGTGGTCTTTGTTCGGAATGACTATGGAAATCAATGGATTCCCCTTTGTTTCATATTTGACGTGGTACATTCCCCACAATCCTTGATGCTCCACACTCGCCGCAATGTTCATCCGTTTCAAATGATCTTCAATCGCCCGCTTTCCTGCGTCATACGCATACATTTTGCTTTCCGGATCACCTGCCACTGAATTCTGATGAATTCTCCAGTGATACAGAATCATAGCAATATGTTTGATTTTCTCCGAGTTTTCAATACATCTAAACATCAGATCATAATCCTGTGATCCATCATATTCTGATCGGAATCCACCGATTTTGCTCATAATCGAATGTTTTACTACAAAAAAGTGTGTAATATAGTTGTGCGAACGGAAAAGATCCATACTAAAATCCGGTTTAAAATTAGGATCATTGTGTTCTTTTCCATCTCCGCTGATCTTATCCTCATCAGTATACAGAATATCGTAATCATCTTCCTGCAGGGCATTGACAATCTCATATAATGCATTTTCTGCCAGAATATCGTCATGATCAAACAATCCAATATAATCTCCGGTTGCCAATTCTAGTGCCGCATTTGTATTATCTGCAATTCCCAGATTCTTTTCTAACAGACGGTACTTAATTCTTGAATCTTTCCTTGCATAGTCCTCAAGAATTCTTTCCACAACCTGATCGCCTTCACTTCCATCTGCAATGCAAAGTTCCCAGTTTCCATAAGTCTGATTCACAACAGAATTGATCATCTCTCGCAAAAAGACTTCCGGTGTCCGGTAGGTCGGTACAATAATACTGATTTTCGACTGTTTTTCAAACTTTTTCTGCCTTTGCATCTCCAACTCTTCTTTTGTTGGAAGTTGTTCTGCAAACCACTCAGAGTACGGTTTCTCTGTTCGATTCACTCCCTGGATAATATATGACTTTAATCCACGAACACCATTTTCTCTTACATAGCGGAATACTTTTTTTACAGTTTTGGGATTTGTCTTCTTAATTCCCTGTCTCACAAATCCAACTGTCGACTTCACCTTCTGCTTCTTTAATAACTTCTGTGGCTCCAAATGAACATTTATCGCATTTATTCCGTCCGCCAGCCGTAACTTATATATCTTTTCTTTCTCATATGGGAATTCTAAATGGAATCCGCATCTGCAATTTTCCTTTGATACAAAGCCTGCTTCTATCAGGTCCGCTCGATTCAGTATCTGGAGCATTGCTTTCTCTTCCTTTTCACTGTTGTCAAATACTTGAATCTTCATTTTTCCTTCTTTTGTATTTGTGAATGCCCATCCTGATACTACAATTTTCTCACGATCAATGTAATACTGCTCAATATTATGTGAGATCGTGCTGCGATCGATAATCGCTTCTATTTCCTGCCTATCAAGTTTTTTTACAAGTTTTTTTTCGTTCCCTGACCGAATGTAAAATCGAAAGTCATCAATGGTCTTTTCCGGATCCACATACACTTTTATATGAAATCCACACATTTTATCCACTTTCGCCTTTTTAAACTTCTCTACCACATCTGGACGTTTGATGCTTTTTAGTCTATTTGGCACTACATTTCCATTGATCTCAGTAATCATTTCTAATGGCTGTCCACTTTTTTCAAATGCCCATCCATTGATTCTTATATATGCTTCATCAGGCTTAATCCGGTATTTTATTACATCAATACAACTTTTATACTGCATGTTTCCTCCACTCTGTTTTCTATTTCAAAAATCTGTACAACAATTTCACAAAGCCAACGACATAGAGCTGTAATCCGATCAAAACAATAAAGTCTTCCCAGTTAAATTCTTTTGCCTGCACTTTCATTACAAGTGCCTGATCTTGTTCCTCCCCATTTACTTCAAGAGATTCTGCACTCTCTGCCTTTTTCGTTGTAAAAATACTGATTCCTTCTCCATTTTTTATTCCATCTGATACGATTGTAAAGCGGTACTGCTCTCCCTTACTTTCTTTGACCTCCGGAAAAGTAATCTCTTTGTACTCATTATCTGTCACTTCAGAAACTTTCAATACTCCTTCTGTAATTACCGAATCATCTGCTGTATTTACAAGCCTATAATTCATTTCACTGTCATTTACCCGTCCCCATGTAGATGTTCTGATAAAAAGTGCATTCATTCCATTGTACTCTGCCGTGAATTCCTGCTCAATCTTTGCTTCCCCGCTGATTTCACCTACATTCTGATATTCGGCCGCATCTACCGTTGTATCATATACCGGCTGCTTCCACTGCCCATATGCATGAACTGCACCGACAGCTACCATCAGAAGTATCATGATGATTGTTTTTACTATTTTTTTCATAATAAACCTCACTTCTGTTCTTCTTTTAGTATGCCTGTTCATAAAGCGCACAGACTTCCTCTGTCGGCCCGATCATCTTGACTTTTCCTTTTTCAATCCACAAGGTTTTTGTACATAGTTTCTTTACCTGCTCAATACTGTGGGAAACAAATAAAATCGATGTATCCTTTTTCATCATCTGTTGAATACGCTTTTCGCACTTCTGCTGGAAACGAAAATCTCCAACAGAGAGTACTTCATCTACGATCAGAATATCCGGTGTACCGATTGTTGCAATCGCGAAAGCCAATCTTGCAAGCATACCTGAAGAAAAGTTTTTAATCGGTACATCCATAAAATCTCTGAGTTCCGAGAATTCTACAATATCCTCATAATGCTTTTCCATAGACTTTCTATCATACCCTAGGATTGCTCCATTTAAGAATACATTTTCTCTTGCTGTAAGATCATGGTCAAACCCTGCCCCAAGTTCTATGAGTGGCGCTACGCTTCCGAAAACCTTCACACTGCCCTTAAACGGCTTTAAAACACCCGCCACTGTTTTTAACAGTGTACTTTTCCCGCAGCCATTCAGACCGATCAGTGCAACTGACTCTCCTTTTTCCACGGTCAGGCTGACATCCTGAAGCGCCATAAATTCATCATACTCAATCTGGTTTTTAATTTTTTTAATAATATACTCTTTAATACTGTCAATCCGTTCCCGTGATAGATGAAATTTTACAGAAACATTTGAAACTTCTACCATAATTTCCGACATATGTTCTCTCCTAAATATTAAGAATAAATTTATCCTGATTCTTGTAAAATACAAACAGCCCAAATAAAAATGTGCAGACTGCAATCGTGACACTTGTCAAAAGCTGTCCGGCTGTCGGAAGTGTGTTATAGAACATTAAATTTCTAAACATATTTAAAATTCCTGTCAGCGGATTTAATTCTACAAAGAAACGTATTTTTGCAGGCAGAATAGAAATAGGATAAATAACCGGTGTCAAATAAGTCAGTGCAGTAATTAAGACCCCATACAAATGAATGATATCCCTGAATTTTACAGCAACCGTTGCCAAAAGCAGACCAATCCCTGTTGAAAAAACAATCAGAATACTCATCGGAACAACAAGAAGCAACACGGTAAAATTCAATTCAATATCAGAAAATACCATCACGACTATCAATGCACAGAAGGAAGCCATTACATTTACAATGCTCGATGCAACTCTTGAAAGTGTAAATAGATATTTGGGAATATATACTTTTTTAATCAACGGTGCGTTATTGATAATCGATGACATTGCACTTGAAGTTGACTCTGAAAAAAAGTTAAACACAACTTGTCCACTCAAAATATATAGCGGATAATTTTCCACTTGAAACTTGAAAATATGTGAAAATACAACCGACAATACAAGCATCATGAGCAACGGGTTCAACAGTGTCCACAATACCCCCAAAATAGAACGTCTGTACTTTGTCTTAATATCTCGTGTGACCAGCTCCGTCAAAAGTGGTCGGAATTTCAAAAAATTCTGTATATATACTGACACAGTTTATCCTCCAATTACTTGTCTTTTTTTAGTGCTTTGATTCCAGTCCATTTCTGGTCCTTTTCAGAAATTGTCAGTTCCATTCCTTCCAGGATCGGCCACTCAATTCCGATATCCGGATCATTCCATGCAAGTCCGCCCTCATCGTTCGGATGATAAAAATCAGTACATTTGTATGCAAACTCAGCTGTATCAGAAAGAACTAAAAATCCATGCGCAAAATCCTTCGGAATGAAAAACTGCTTCTTATTTTCAGCAGAGAGAAGCACTCCATACCATTGTCCGTATGTCTCAGATTCTTCTCTTAAGTCAACTGCCACATCAAACACTTCCCCGCTCACTACGCGCACAAGCTTATCCTGCGGAAAATTAATCTGAAAATGTAATCCTCTTAATACTCCTTTCTTAGAGCTTGACTGATTGTCCTGGACAAATTCCATATCAATTCCCGCTTCTTTATAATCATTGTAATTATATGTTTCCATAAAATATCCGCGTTCATCTCCGAACACTGTCGGGGTAATCACTTTCAATCCTTCGATTTCACATGTTTCTACTGTAATTTTTCCCATTGAAATTTCCTTCTTTCTTTTTATTTGCAGGCGGTTCTTATAATCCTTCTGCGATCTCCATCAAATATTTTCCGTATGCAGTCTTCAACAGCGGCTGTGCCAGCTTGATCAGCTGCTCCTTGTCAATAAATCCTCTTTTGTAAGCAATCTCTTCAATACATGAAATGTAAAGTCCCTGACGCTTCTGGAACGCCGCCACAAAGTCTGCAGCATCTAAAAGTGCATCGTGATTTCCTGTATCCAACCACGCAAATCCACGTCCTAATGTCTCTACATGGAGATCGCCTCTCTGAAGATAAGCGTTATTGACACTTGTAATCTCAATTTCTCCGCGGGCAGACGGCTTTACATTCTTTGCAATTTCCACCACATCATTATCATAAAAATACAATCCCGGAACCGCATAGTTTGACTTCGGATGCTCCGGTTTTTCCTCAATTGAAAGTGCTTTTCCGTTTTCATCAAACTCTACCACACCATACTCCCTAGGATCTCTTACATAATATCCGAAAATAGTTGCCCCTGATTCTCTGGCTGCCACATCGCGCAGAATCTTTGAAAAGCTCTGGCCATAGAAAATATTATCTCCCAAAATCAATGCCACACTGTCATTTCCGATAAATTTTTCCCCGATAATAAATGCATCTGCCAGTCCTCTTGGACTTTCCTGTACCGCATAGGACATCTTTAATCCCAAATCTTCTCCTGTTCCAAGCAGTTCCTCAAACACCGGAAGATCTCTTGGAGTAGATATTACAAGAATCTCCCTGATCCCTGCCAGCATCAGAATCGATAACGGATAATAGATCATCGGTTTGTCATAGACCGGCATAATCTGCTTTGACACCGCTTTTGTCAACGGATAAAGTCTTGTTCCTGAACCACCTGCTAAAATAATACCTTTCATTAATAAGTACCTCCTACATTTTATATGCGTTAATCTTATAGCTTTCCTAGTACTGGCAATCTGCAATTTTCTGCAACTGCACATTAAGTCACGTTGTATTATAGCACTTCCTTCTGTCTTTTTCAATCTCTGAGATTTTTTTCATACTTTCTTCAGATTTTCTATAATCCCTCACTCTTTCTACTTTTCCCCATCTTCTTATATTCATACCACTTTACAAACTTCTCTTCCCATGATACGCTGACACTACTAACAGAATTGAGAGGTGTTTTATGTTCAACCAAAAAATAAGTGTTTTAATGGTAAATTACAACCATGAAACTCATCTTCCTTTAACAATTGAAAGTGTTTTGTCACAGTCCTATCAGAATATTCAATTTATCATTATCGATGACGGTTCTACCGACGGCTCCCAGACAATCATAAAAGATTATGCCAAAAAGGATCCTCGCATCGAATATTACTTTTTAGAGAAAAACCGCCATATTTGTCATGCTACCAATTTTGGCTTCAGCAAAGTGACCGGTGAGTATCTTGCCAGAATCGACAGTGATGACCTTTGGTATCCTGATAAACTACAAAAACAACTGGAGTTCATGCAGGAAACCCCGGATTGCAGCGTCTGCTTTTCATGGACTGACTTAATTGATGAAAACGGGAATGATCTCAGCGATTCCGAACAAGATCTTTACAATTTATTCAATGGCAGACATCCTTCCTGCCAAGAACACTGGTTGGAGTTCTTCTTCATTCACGGAAACTGTCTTTCTCACCCTTCATTACTGATGAAATCTGAGATTCAAAAAGAAATAGGCGACTTCAATCCAGCTTACCGTCAGGCTCACGACTTTGACTACTGGATCCGCATTGCAAAAAAATATCCTATTTTTGTCATGGAGGAGAAACTGACAGCCATGCGACGCTTTGTAAACTCTTCCTTACTAAATACAAGTTCTACCACAGAACCGGACACAACCAGATACTTAAATGAATACTTACTAATTCGTAAGCACTTTTTTGAAGATATGGATTCCGATCTATTTGTGCGCACTTTTCGATCTTATTTTCGTAATCCCGATGCCTCCACTAGCGAAGAAATTTTCTGTGAACAGGCTTTCTTACTCTGCGATTGCAAATATGGTGGAAAACAAAATCCACTTCTTGGAATCATGAAGCTTGAGGAACTTTTGGCATGTCCAAAAACTGCTGCTGTCCTTGAAGCTATCTACCATTTTACTCCGATTTCCTACTATAAAATCAGCAGCCAGCATATTTTTTGCGACTCGTTTGTTCAAAATGATTTATTGAAAGTTCAAACGTTGACAGAGGAGCTTAGACAATACAAGGAGCATTTAAAAGAAGCCGAGAATCATATTTTCCAGTTATCGTCATCACTCAACACAATCACTACTTCTACTTCATGGAAAATTACATCTCCTGTCCGTCACGTATTAGATAAACTCAGAAAAAAAATTTAATTTAAAAACCGTACTTCTGCATGCTATCATCTGCATACAAAAGTACGGTCTTCTAATTCTTATTTATACATTTCTTCATAATATTTTTGATAGTCACCGCTTGTGACATTTTTCATCCAATCTTCGTTTTCAAAGAACCACTTAATCGTAAGTTTAATTCCCTCTTCAAACATTGTATCCGGAACCCAGCCTACTTCTTTCTTAATTTTATCCGGCGCGATTGCATATCTTCTGTCATGACCTTTTCTGTCTGTCACATATGTGATTAAGTTTTCACTGACAAGTTCTTTTCTAGGATCTCCTTCTGGAAGCATTTCCTGCAGTGTATCAAGAATGATATGAATGATCTCGATATTCTGCTTCTCATTATGTCCACCAATATTATACGTCTCGAACAATCTTCCTTTTTCCTGAACCATGTCAATTCCTTTTGCATGATCTTCTACATACAACCAGTCTCTAACATTTTTTCCATCACCATATACTGGAAGTTGTTTGCCCTGAAGTGCGTTATTAATGATTAGCGGAATCAACTTTTCCGGGAACTGGTATGGTCCATAGTTATTGCTGCAATTTGTGATATTTGCCGGAAATTGGTAAGTATCCATATAAGATTTCACAAGCATATCTGAGGAAGCCTTACTTGCTGAATATGGACTATGTGGATCATAAGGAGTCGTCTCATAGAAGTACTCTCCTTCTTCTTCCAGCGAACCATATACTTCGTCTGTTGATACATGAAGGAATTTTTTATCTTCTTTAAATGTTCCATCTTCTAACTCCCATGCAACCTTTGCCGCATTGAGCATTACCAATGTCCCAAGTACATTTGTCTTTACAAACACATCTGGATTCTTAATACTTCTATCAACATGACTCTCAGCCGCAAAGTGTACAACGCGGTCAATATCATTTTCCTCAAAAATCTTATTGATTGCTTCTGCATCACAAATATCTGCTTTTACAAATGTATAATTATCTCTATCTTCTACATCTTTCAAATTTTCAAGATTTCCTGCATAAGTAAGCTTGTCAACATTAATGATACGAATTTCATTGTCATACTTCTTAAACATGTAATGAATGTAATTTGAACCAATGAAGCCTGCTCCACCTGTTACTAAATATGTTCTCATAGTTATCCTCCATCTTACCCTATTTTACTACTGATTATAGCATTAGCTTTTTAGAGATTCAAGTAAAAACACTTTTTTCTCTAGCTTTGCTCTCCTTCTGCTTGTAATTTTTTCTTTATTTCTTCCTCAAATATTGCTATTTCCTGTGTAAGTCTTTTTACTTTCACTGTAAGTTTTGATACTACAACAGTTAGCACAAATATAACCATTAAAGAAAAACAGAATCCAAAGAAAAACAGCATATTAATCGGTGTTCCAATTCCCATAATATTTGCCATTTCTGCAATCAACCCCGGGAAACAATCAAGTATAAGAATCCCTACACCAAGCCCAAACCACGACAAGGCATATCGCAACTCTAATTGCTTATTTTTAATCATCATCACCACAATCCCCATTGCGATGATAATAATAACGGCTACAATCAGCTGTATTTTGATGTCCATCTTTCTTTCCTCCTATTTGCGAATTCTTTCAATCAAAATTGCAAGTGATACTTTTATCATATAGTACACTGATTTTTTCATGGAAATAGAAGACACTCCTCCACTTCTCTCCCGCATGATTACAGGTACTTCCAACACTTTTTTCTTTCTCCTTAAAATAGCCACGACACTTTCCGGCTCCGGATAATCTTTCGGATATTCCTCTGCAAAAAACTCAATAATTTCCCTATTTACCATTCTTAATCCTGAAGTTGGATCGGTTATTTTTCTACCTGTAAGTAATTTGATCAGCATTGTGAAATATTTGATTCCAACACGTCTCGCTCCCGATGACTGAAACCCTTCTTTATCAATGAATCTAGAACCAATTACCATATCTGCATGTTCTAATGCCATATGGTCTGCCATTTTGTTCAAAAACTGTGGATCATGTTGTCCATCACCATCAACTTGAACAGCAATATCATATTCTCTTCTTGCCGCATATAAATATCCTGTCTGAACTGCACCTCCGATTCCTAAATTTACGGGCAGATGAATAACATTAAAATTCTCTTTTTCACAGATATCTTTTGTTTTATCAGTAGAACAGTCATTTATCACAATATAGTCAAACTGAGGTGCTTTTTCAACAATATCCTCTACCGTTTTTTTTATGCTTTCCTGCTCATTATAAGCAGGGATAATTACTAGTTTTTTCATACCTTCTCCTTTTTTATCTTGGAAGTACAATTCGAAGAACCGACAAGACGGTAGCAATTTCCAAAACAACCGCTGACATTATAATTACACGGTCGAACTTATCATCTACCATTATATATTTTGTCCTAAATAAGAGTACAATCATAGGTGCAATCGGGAGGAAATATCTTCCTTGAACACCGGCAATCACCTGTTCTCCTACTTCCGTCCAACTAATCAGCAACACAAAGCAAGTGAGAATGCAACATACGCCTGCCAACGTTCCCATCCAGACTTTACTTCCTGTTTTAATCATTACCTTCTCTCCACACTTTCTTGCTGCTGAAATCAGAAGTAACACCAAAAAACCTTCTATAATGATATGTGGAATCTCAATTTCAAGCCATCCCAACTGCTTTCCTATCATCGTATCCACATAATAGCTTGTCATTTCTTGTGCTGTTTCTATGAAGATATCTAATAATTCCCCTAAATGTTTAAAAAAGTATACTCCTCCGTACACTTCATAACCAAGCAAATCTGAGCTTCCTTGATTTCCACTAAGCATATCCAACATACTCACAATTCTAGTTATAACTGTGGGAATTGCTCCCGCCAAAACTAATGTAAAAGCACAGGCCCACTTTTTCGCTTTTGTTCCAAACTTCTGATATGGAATTAAAATTCCCATACCAATAATAACGATATAAACGACTTTAATTGGAGCAATGATCGCAGTACACACAGAAAGAATAATAATATCTTTGGTTTCCACCTTATCTTTTTTATAAATTAAATAGAAAAAGTACGCCAACATTAAAAAAGTAAACGCATTTACTAAAACATCATAGCTATACGACATTGCCTGCTGCATAGACATTGGCAGCAATGCAGTAACAACCAACACCATTTTTGCAAACGGCATTATTCTAATTGCCCAGTATGTTATCACTATATAAGTAAGTAATGCAAAAATTCTTCCCATATAGAATAGCTGAATTCCATTAAAATTTAGAATTCTCGCCAAAGTAATCCCCAACGTTTGTGGAACATATGCAATTTTAGGCATATCTAGTATTGTTCCCCCTATGACCGCCTCACCATTATTCTCGTATGTTCTTCCTAAAAGTCCATTCATAGATTCAATATATCGTTCTTTCGTTGGATAATATCCTGATGGATCACACAGTATTTCTTTTTCCTGTAAAACTGCTCGATTACCATCTTTTACCGTTTCCTCTCCCAATATCTCACTACTATTATTATATGCCGTCATAAAATGAGCTTGTTCATCCGGAACCGCATATGGTGGAATAACTAACATATATATCAACCCAAATATAAGTGCAGTTCCCACAAATATTTTTTCCACAGGTTCTCTTCTAATTAACAAAATCAGAACAATTCCCATTCCAAATACTGTCAGTACTGCAATGCCTAAGAAGAAGTACCTGATCCCTCCAGCTGTTCCCCCTAAAACTTCTATTGCTAAAGACTGTTTACTTTCTATTCCATCTATAACAGCTCTATCCCTTAAAGAATCCGTACTATAAAATTTGAAATAGTCTCCTACTCCTCCTATCAGTTCTACATTAAATGTATATCTTCCCTGATCCTCTACATGAACTGTTTCATTTGTATTGAAATACAGAATTTTAACCCCTTCTGCTTTTTTATCAATAACCTGGTCTGTCAACTCCAACTCCCAGCTCTGCACGGTTTTTCCCTCTTCATTGCTAATTTCAACTTTTAGAATAGACGATTCTTGTCCTTGAAATTCATCATACATAATACCGATACGTTCAAAAGAGTCACTTTCCATTGTAACTTTTTGTGAGAGTTTTCTTCCACTTTCTAGTTCAAATACCTCTCCTTTTGTCCTGCTCTTTACATACTTCATTCTTTGTTCTGCTATTGGCTTTATTTCATTACAGTACATACTGCCCAATACAGCAACTAGAATTAACAATATGCATATACTTATTATTACATTTTTTCTATAATAACTGGTTCTTTTAAGTTGTTTTCCCATGTTGAGCCCTATAATTCCTTTCCTATAATTAAGGTTCAATTTCTAATTACTTTCTTCTCGAATTTAATATAGGCTTCTCTACTAATATATATATCATAAACGAAATGCCTATAATTATCGGAATACTTATCATCATATTTACTATAACATTCATCTTTCCTCCAAATAACTGTGTCACCATTTGTTGAATTGGAAATCCACATAAATACATTGCATATGATAATTCCCCTAGCCTCCATGGCACAGGGACAGCTTTTTCTAAGCCAAAGACCATAAAACATAAAAAATATGGAAAGCATAATAACATCCCAATCCATAATTCTCCTAAAATTCCAAAAAGAACACATCCTGCCAAAGAGACTAAAGCATACTTCCCTGTTAGTTTTATTTTTCCCTTATTTTCTTCATAAAACATACCCATGTAAAACATACCCAACGGCAGAATTGTTGATTTAATAAGATCATTCCCTGTAAGCTCTGATAAAACAAATAAACTGCCCAATCCTACCAACGCAATTGGTACTGTTAGGTAAAATCTTTTTTCTCTCAAAAGTGTCATTTTATAGGCGAAAAAGCATACAACATAACATCCTACTTCTACTGGCAACGTCCACAAAGAGCCATTTACCGTTGGCAAATATACATTATTTGTAAAAACCCCAGGTAAATCATGTTGCAAAAATAATATAACATTTCCAAAATACTTATAAGTTTGTGCCGCACAAAAATACTCTCGACATGTATACTTCGTCATCATTGGACCTAACATAAATACAGATAGCATCACAACAGTAACTAAAGCGGGCCAAATTCTCACAAATCTTCCCCAAAAGAATTCTTTTGTTGTTTTTCCTTTCAGTAAACTTCTTACTGTCATCATTCCAGAAAAAAAGAATAAAATGCATACAGCAAAACTTCCCAACGTAATTTGATTATTTGTAATTTTAACCATCCACTCCCGTTCCAAAGATCCCTCTGAAATAGCGAATGAATGGCTTATAATAACACATATTGCCGCTAGGAAACGGACAAAATGAAGATTATGACAAATTCCTTTTACTTCACTAATTTTTTTTACAGTTTTCATCATCTTCTCCATATTTTTTTCTTGTAATTATCTCACGGATTTTATTGTCATCTCCCCAAATAGCCGGCGAATCATATTTTCTTTCCTGAAAAGCTCCGTATTTTAATTTTATTGACATTTTGTTCTCTGTTATAAATCGCTCTACCCTTTCACCTAAAGAAATCGGTACTCCTGAACAGCAGTTAATAATTCCAGTAATTTCTTCTTGCTCTATCACAGATGCTATTTGAAATGCCAATTCATGAATATCTAAAAAATCATACTTATTTTTTCCTGTCGTAAACGGAAACTCCTTTTCTCCTGCTTTCTCCATTTCAATCAATTTCGTAAAAATAGAATGATTTTGCATATCATCCCCTGTAATGTAAAAAGCTCTAATCCACTGATATACTGCTCCAAATTCTTTACTCAAACATTCTGTTGCTTGTCTAAGACAATTTTTTGCAATTCCGTAATATGACATTGGATTTGTTGGTGTATCCTCATTGACAACACCTTCCCAATATCCTATTTCATGCATAGTTCCCATAACCGCAATATGCTTCAGCCCACCCTGAAGCATATTTTTAATAAATTCATAATGTTTTGAAAGATTTCCTAAATGCTCATGAGAGTTGTGTCTAAAACCATCCTGCCATGCAAGATGAATACATACATCTGGGCTTCCCATTTTTTTATAGATATCTTTTTCTCCGGAAAAAACAGAAATCTCCCTTTTCTCGACATTCTCCGGTAAATTTCCTAAATTAATATCTACCGCAATCACCTCTACATTATCTTTCACTAATTGTTCTACAACGTGCCTTCCTATATACCCCGAAGCCCCTGTCACTAAAATCTTTCTCATTTCTATACCTCATTACTCTTCTCGCTTAACGCGTAAATCTTATTAATCATTTTTGCAATACAATTTGGCCACAATTCACACAGAATCTTATAGTCTTCCTTTTGTCTTATATTTTCACTCAAATTTAAAGTAGTTGCAGATTCTGCATAAATCCTATGTGCTATAAGTTTTTTCGGTATATATGCAAATCCTCCCTTTTTCCTAGACAAATTTACCCATGTTTTATAATCACAACTATTTCTAAATGTAGTATCAAAAATTGACTTCCCTGCATTTTTTTTAACAAAAGTAACAGCCGGACAGCATATTGCACATCCTACCGAAAGTGTCCTTCTTCTTATGAATTTGCTATTCCAAAAAATGGGAAATCTCAGCGGAAAGTTTATAAGCCTCTTAATATTTAATAGACAATTACTAAATACTTTCTCTCCCTTTTTTAGTTCATAGTAATCAGTAAACGTCAGTATTAGATTTTTATCACTGTTCAATACCTTTAATGTTTCTTCCAAAAAATTTTTCTCATATAAATCATCTTGATGTGCAATAGTTACTAATTCTGTTTTCGCATGATCATATCCATAATTCCAGTCATCTCCCGCCAAATGCGGAACTGGATTAACTATCATAGGTATTTGATATTTTTTCGCAATTTCTCTAATATGATGATTATCCGTTGATGTAGAAATCAACAAATTACTTTTCACACTTTGTCCTATAATCGTTTTAACTGTTTTCTCCAAATATGGATTTTCTTTATATGCACATATTACAAATGTATGATCTTTTCCTGTATACATTTTTACACCTTCCTATATCCTTGTAATTAAACCGATTCCCACAATATCTATTCTACAACGGCACATTAAGACAAAAAGCAAAACAGCTACTCTTTGAACCATTGTTATTTCTTCCTGATTAAATCCTATATATTTATTTTTCCAATAACAAGGAAAATATTCTTTTAAAATTCTCCTACAATATTCACATAATACCTGTATGTCGTCTATAGATGCTTTTCTACAGAAATGTAATAAAAAGCCCGCAAAAAACTGTATAATTTCATATTCAAACAGATCTTCTCTCTCCGAAGAAATATTCTCTTTTATTTCTCTAATATCCTCCTCAAATTCTTTAAACGGAAAACGGGCGCTTTTAACCCTCGACTTATTCATAGTACTTTCTGAATGAATTACATAATTATAACTCACATTTTCAATAAAATAGACTTTTTCAGCCAACATTCTAGCCTTTATACTATACGATGAATCTTCATATATCTTTCCAGCTGCAAAACGAAAATTATATCTTTGTAATAATTTTTTTGAAAAAAGTTGTCCCCATACTACTCCTATTCCTATTTTTCCATTTGTCCCTTTCCCCTTTTTCCCCACCACATTATGAATAGACAAAATTTGTCCACAAGTATTTACACGTTTGTAACCACATACCACAACCTCTGCCTGCTCTTTTTCTGCCGTCAAAATTAATTTTTCTATATAATCACTTTCCACGTAGTCATCTCCATCTATAAATGCAATATACTCCCCACTACTTCTGCTAACCCCTACATTTCTTGCCACTGATTGTCCTGCATTTTTCTGACAGATACTTATAATTTTCTCCCCATATAAGGCCTTAAATGAATCAATTATATTTTGACTTTTATCTGTACTACCATCATTTACGACTATAATTTCTATATTTTTATACGTTTGATTCACTATTGATTTTAAACATTTTTCTATATAACCTTCAATATTATATACTGGAATGACAACTGAAACTATTGGCTTCATCTTTTCTCCTTCTTTTCCTTCTAACTATCCCATTTTTGTCTAATAAGACAAAAACAAAGTATTCCTCCGAAGAGAAGCATCATAATTCCTACTGTTATCGAATACGCATAAGCAGCCCCTGTAATTCCTTCCCTTTTTACTAATATAGGCGAAATAATATATGCGATTATGCTGGCCAGAAAAAATATATCCAACAATAATTTTTGTTTACGCATTACAGTCAAAAGCAATTGCAATATATTAGATAACGTAGAAAATCCACCGCCGATCAACAAAATAGTAAACTCAACTTTATATTTAACAAGATCAATACCATAGATCCATGCAAGTACCTCACATCCTATCAAATATCCAACTATCGTAATACCTATTGTCAGACCTATTGTGCTCCCCAACAATACTCCACTTAATCTTAAAAATCCTCCTTTTTCTTTTTTATACCATTTCACTGATAATGGCATAAGTAGTGGTTTTATAATAAATCCCGCAAATAGACTAATTACAAAACATGGCATAAACAAAACCGTATAATATGTCTGAATCTTCGGTTCCATTTGAATATCTATTGCATATTTAGGTGCATTACTTATGTAAACAAGAAGAAAACTTCCAATAAACAGCGGAAAACATTCTTTTAATAACGTATATACATTTTTATCATGCCAGTCAATTTTTGCACATTCAAATTGATCTTTGACCACATATACACTCACTAATAATGTGATAGATGACGTAACCGTAAGCAAAGCGCATGCCAATATCAAGTTATTTGTAAGTACTAACGATATTGTAAACACCGCTGTATATATAAGAACTCTATAAGACCATATCCTACCGCCAACATCTAGCCTATGGTGTTTTTGATACATTCCCTCATAAACATCATTCATGGAATCCGATACCCTTAACAGACATAATAACACCACTACTAATGCTTTATCCTTTTGATAATTCTGCATTCCTATATAAATTACACTCACAATAACCATGATTCCTGAAGTTATTACTCTTGAATACAAATATGTACTAAAATTAAATTTTTCCTCTGCATCTGTTGATTGGTAATTTCTCATTCCCCAAAAACCAATCATTTGCATCATTTGTGAAATAGCAAATGCAATACTAAATATTCCTGCATCATTTTCACCATTTATCCTAGTTACCACCAACACAAGAATCGCACTAATTCCTGCATTTAATGTGCTGGCAACTGCATTCCAAACAACTTCGTCTCTAGACGATGGATTGTGCCCTCCTAATAATGCCCTTTTTACCATTTTCATCGATACTCTTCCTCTTTTATCTTGTCAACCTTTTCATTATAACATTTTTTTTCTAGTTTTAAAGATATATCTTTAAAATTTCTATAACAGTGCGTAAATTACGCTGTTCCCACTTCCCCCTAACTCCTTAAGAAAAATGCTGCATTACAGTTCTATCCCCAGTAAATGCAGCACTTTCTCACTTTTTTCAATTTTTAGCCTATCCTATAGCATTTAATAGCTCAAATATTAAAAACTTATTCCTATTTACTATTAGACTTTTACACTTTTACTTATTCGTACAAAAAGAACTATTCCATTATTTCCCGTACATTTTTACATATCTCATGATCATTGTAGCAGTATCAGCACGGCTAGCACCTTTCTGCGGTTGTATTTTCCCCTGATCTCCAGTGATAATTCCCTTTTCAACCGCCCATGACACCGCTTCTTGTGCAAAATCTGTAACAGATCCATAATCTGGAAATTTATCCAATTCTGCTTTTTCCGAAACATCTATTCCTTTATTTTTCGCATATCTATATATCATAGTAGCAAGTTCTTCCCTTGTCATCCTATTTGTAGGTCCAAACATTCCATTCAAATATCCTGTAATAATACCTTTATCAGATGCCCAAGTTACCGGTAAGGAATAAAACGTTCCATCTGGAACATCTGGAAACTTGAAATTGAATTGTGTTTTAGGTTCCCCTGCCATTCGATAAATCATGGTCACAAAGTGAGATCTTTCCAAAAATTCTGCCGCCCCAAAATATGTATCATTCATCCCATACATAATCCCCTGATCTCTAACATATTCTACGGCTTCTCTGTACCATGCACCATCTGGTACATCAATATATCCACTCTCCCCTGCTCCTTTTACCAATCCATATTTCTGTGCAATCCCCGTCGCATCCGCAACACCTAACTGCCTCAAGAAATTTTCATCCTGAAGTTTTGCCGCATCGGATCCGTGGTCGAGGAAGGCATGCTCTACAATAATCCCTGTCATCTCAAGTTCTTTTGCCAGTACATTTGTCGTAAAGTAATCTGCCTTGCTTCCATCCGGATACTGACCGGATGATCCTGCCAGTGTACTGTCCTTGATCTTGGCTCCTCTGTTTTGAAGTCCCAGCGCAGACAGCTGCTCTAAAATTTTATTTGACACACTGAGTCCTTCTTCCGACAGATTCGGGCGGTAGTTTTTATTTGGATAGTAAATCTCTGCCCCGGTTCCTCCGCCGCTGTTGAAGTGAAGGTCTACATACAAATCTGCTCCTGCATTTTTCGCATCGTATACTCTCTGGTTCAGACAATAATTTGAACTTGAATTATAAGGGCAGCTCTCACTGTCTCTAAGCATCACAACTCTGACACCGCTGTACTGAGATAATTCTTCCCGACAGTATCTTGCCACTTTCAGAGTCAGCACCTCTTCCCGCAGTCCATTTGCGGATGCTCCCGGGTGATTTGCATCATGACCTGCACCAATGGCAACAACCACTTCTTTTCTTTCTCCGCTTCTTGCGTTCTGAGCAACTTCCTCATTGACCCCCGCCTCTTCCAGTGTCGCAGCGATCGCTTCTTCTGCTGTTTCTGCTCCTGCCTGCACCAGCTGGTTGTCATCTGTCATAGAATATGTTTCTACCTGAGCACCTGACTCTGAAACAGACAATGCCTCATCCTGTACAACTTGAAAAGAGACTGTGATTCCCTTTTCCGAAAACAGAATAGTCTGTTCCAGACCTTCTCCATCAATGTATACAATTCCCGTGATCTGATATGTGCCGGTTTCTTCCATCGTCTGCTTCTGAAAGAGAACTGTGTTATTTAAGATTTGCGCGGCTTCCACTGTACCTTCGGTTCCGGATTCTGTCTGATATAATAATCTCGCGCCTCCGATCACCATTTCCTCATTTTGAAAACCGACAACAATATTTTGCACACCTGAGATTCCCACAACATCTTCGTCCAAATATACATACTCGATTTCTTCCTGCCCTGCCGCCTTTACATTCATTCCCAAAATGAACATCACCGCGACCATACACAGCAACCCAATCACTCTTCCCATTGATTTTGGCTCTGTTCCAACTGCTCTCTCCATAGATTACTCTCCTTTCTCCACTTCAATATCACTGACAAAATTATTGAAAAATTTTGATTCTTTCACCAGTTCTTCATCTATTATTTCTATTCCATACTGCTCTGCCAGTGTCGGCTCCGCTGAAAACAGATTTGTTCCAAGTCCAAGACGTTCACCCTGAATTGACACCCCCATACTTGCAAGTGTTGACGGAAACATATCCATCGTTGTAAACTGTCTATTCTTCGTCTGTACTGGCATCACAGCCGAATTGATAAATGCATTATATACCGTTCTCTCATAAGACGGATCGACATTTGAGCAGAAATCACTGTCCATTGTCAGATGATCCCCTACCAGGACGATCGTTGTGTTCGGATAGAAACTTTGCTGCTGAATCCATGAAATAAATTCCTGCAACTGATGGCTGGAACACAAGTACACATCCGCATACTGATTTCCTGTAATCGGCTGGCACTGTTCACAATAGTATCCATCTTCAAAATGTGTATCTACAGTCAACATTGTAAAATTAAACGGCTCTCCTGCAGCGGATATCTCTGTTAGCCGCTCTTTGGCAATCGAAAATAATTTCTGGTCTTCATACCCCCACCACACACGATAATCCGGTGGTATTTTCCCATTTTCACTCGCCCAATAATAATCCAGCATCTCATAATCTCCATGCTGTTCAAAATAATTTTTTCTTCCACCAAACACTGCATCTGACCCTAGTAAAAGCTCTTGTCTGTATCCCTGCTCTTTCAAGATAGCCCCAATACTTGTGACCGCCGGCATAAACACTTCCTGATCTGACATGGCGTTTCCGTCAATTGGAAGTTTTAACGGCAATCCAGATGTCTGTGCAAACATTCCTCCCATTGTCCAAGTTGCCCCAAAAGCTGCATGCCCTCCTCCTAATAAGTCAGAATTGGAAAAACTAATATTGTTTCTCGCAATCTCAGTCAGTTCTGGAATCACATTCTGATCAAAAGCACCTCCGTCTTCTTTTCCCATAAAGGTTGCCTCTGTCGATTCCAGAAAAATATAGATCAGATTGCGTTTCTGCTCCGGGAATACGATTTCTGTATTTTTTGCGTCTACATAATTGTCCTGGATAAATGTGGAATCTTTTCCCTGTGTTTTCAGGTAGGTTCCGATATCGAGATTTACCCAGAGATAATTTGCCGCACTGATCGTTAGAGCTGCTGCCCCGACGAGCCCTGCAATACAGACTATGGCATATTTTTTCTTTCTTTTTCTGAAAGCAATCAAAATCGCCATCTCTAACAGCATTACCAGAACCGCAGCCGGGAGACACTGGTTGATAAAATCAAAGATCATATCTGTGTTGGTGCCTTCCATCGGCACTTTCAAATGGAAAATAATCTCGTCAAACGTGATCAGTCCCCATGTATCCATCACCCATCTGGAGGCGTTAAACAATACAACACCAACTCCGCTGAGTAAAATAACTAAAGCACTGACACTCATCAGAACAACCGCCTTTATTATTTTCATAATTCTGGCGCTTTCTAGAATTTTTACTATTTTTACTATTTTATCCTGCATTGCGTTCTGCTTTCTTATTCCCGTCATTCTCTTGCAAATGTGAAGCAAATAGCTTTTCTGGATAACCCCCTTCTTCCACAAGACTTCTAACAGCTTTCACGACCGCTTCTTTATCTTCTTTGTAAGTAACACCAAACCATTTATCATGAGATTTTAAGACTTTTACCTCTGCTTTCTGCTCTTTTAAAAGATCACCGATAATTGTCGGGAGTAGGTACTCTGCTTTCAAATTATTTTCCGGCACATTTGCAAGGAATTGTTCAAATCCCTCCTCTAAAACACTAAAGAAATCAGGTGGCAATCCCCACATGTTCATCGACACAGATGAATTCATATCGACCGGCAGCATTCCTTCTTCTGTCCTCACTGCTGCCCCTTCTGGAACCATCTCAATTTGGTGTGTCTCCACGATATCTGCCAGCATCCCTTTTTCGTCCACTTTACAGATTCCTCTTGTCACACCTCCATTTTCACTCAGCGTATTTTTCAGCACAAATCCCACCATACAGAGTTGCTGTCTGGTAGATTTTTCTCTCTTTGTTGTCAGATAGCGAAATGCCTCCTCATACGCCTCTTTCCCATAATAGTCGTCTGCATTGATTACAAGAAACGGCTCTTTCACTATATTTTTGCAGCATAAAATTGCCTGCCCGGTTCCCCAGGGTTTTGTTCTTTCCGCGAACCTCTCTCGGTATTTTTCTGGGATATCCGCTCTCTCCTGATAAGCATATTCCACCTCTGTAACCTTCTCAATTCGCTTCCCGATTGTCTCCTTGAAATCTTTCTCCAAATCTTTTCGGATAACAAATACAACTTTGTCAAATCCTGCCTCCATTGCATCTGCAATTGAATAATCCATAATAATCTCTCCATTTGGTCCGACCGGCTCTAACTGTTTAATGCCACCGCCAAATCTGCTGCCAATGCCTGCTGCCATAATTACCAGTGTCGCTTTGTTCATTTTCTTTCTCCTTTTCTTCTGCAAAAATAGCCGAGCACTAACCTCGACTATTTTTTCTTTTATTCTCCCAAACCACTCTCAATCATTCCAATTATTTCCCGGGCTGCTTCCACCTCATCCGCACCTTCGAATATAAATTCTACATCATCTCCTGATTTCACGCAAGCCCCTAAAATGCTCAGAACACTTTTTGCATTCCCGTTCGAGTTTCTTGTCTGAAATGTAATCTTACTTTCAAACTGCATCGCTGTCTTGCACAGAAGTCCGGCGGGACTTAAATGAAGCCCCGTTGGATTCTTGATTTTCACTGTCTGTTTTATCATCTTTCCTCCCACCTTATTTTTTCTTTTCTATTGTAATATTTATCTTCTCTCCCTGATACTGACAGTCTCCATATCCTTCCACAATCGGAACTACCTGATATGTTCCAGCCTGCTTAATGTCCTTTAGATCAATGTAAACATTGATTTTATCTACATCTAATTTTTCTAAATTTTCTTCCGTGCCAGTAAAAACCAGTTCAATCTGCTCTGAATCAAAGCTGACTTTTAATCCATCTCCAAGTTCTCTTGGTATGATGGAAGATACTGGCACGTGAATTCTTCTTGTTCCCCCTTCACTGACAGAAATCGTCACTGCAATGTTCCTCTGACTCTCATCTACCAGCTTTGTATTCTCTGGCAGATATGGTGTCAAATCAATTCCTATTTCTGTCCTTTCATTGATTTCATTTACCTCCAATGCTTCTGCCGGAATCGTAATTTTATCTATCGCTTTTAATACATCAGGTCTTCCTGCAATTTGTACCTCTGACGGTTCTACAGTAACCTCTTCTACAAAATAATTTTCTGCAATCTTTTCCTGATAGATGACATCCAGTTTAATATTTTTTGTATCCAGCATCTCCACGTTGACAGATACTCCTTTTTCTCCAATGTTTGTCTCAAACTGGAATTGGTCAATCACTCCTCCCCCGGCATCGTAAAGTATCAGTTCTGCTGGAACTGTTCCATCATTTGACATTCCCGATACATCTGCTTTTGCAACAACCTTGCTGATCTGGTTAATTGCGCTGACACCTCCCTGAATCGTAATATATGCCGGATCTGGCGTTACCGGGCCAAGAACATATCCATCTCTGACAGTCCCTCGCGTTTCTGCCACAATTGGAAAGCGTTTCGATAAGTAATTTTCAATCTCTACTTCCAAATTTCTTGGATTGGTATATACTTCCTCATATTCTCCTTCATATCCACTGATGTTTACTTCCACCGGGATCAGTGTTCTGCTCTCAAGATTCTGCATATCCGCATATGCAGTAATTTTTTCCGGATGCTCCTTCAGATTTGTCAGGATAGATTTCTTCGCCTTGACAGTCACTGCCACAGTTTGATCCCCTGATATAGAATAAGTTTTCCCCTTTGATGTAATGATATCATCATTCCGTATCCGAACCGATATTCCCTTGAATGTTTCCGTATCAACAGGATCTTCCACATTCATGACAACAAACCACAGAACGATTGAAAAAAGTAAAGCGATAACTTTCAGCCCGATGTTATTTATCAGTCTTCCCTTCATCTTTCCGACTTCCTTTCCATAATCTGAATCTTTTTCTCTCTACTGTGCGATCCTGCACGTCAAGCAGACGTTCTGTCAGCCTTTCCGGATTCACATTTCTCTCCAATCTGCCTCCCATTGCAACTGATACAGCGCCAGTTTCCTCTGATACCGCAATAGTCAGAGCATCACTAACTTCACTCATTCCTACTGCTGCCCTATGCCTCGTCCCCAGCTCTTTGCTCAGATTCATATTATCGGAAAGAGGGAGATAGCACGTCGCCGATACGATTCGATCCCCTCTTATGATGATCGCCCCATCGTGCAGAGGAGTATTATGCTCAAAAATATTAATGAGCACCTGACTGGACACAATGCAGTCCAGCTTTATTCCCGTTCTCTCATATTCTGTAAGCTTAATCGCTCTTTCTACAACAATCAGCGCACCGGTTTTTACTTTCCCCATCTCAAAACATGCCCTCACAATTCCATCGATCGTTTCTGTACTAAACCGCACACTTTCTTTTTTCTTGTCGATCAGAACTACCGAGGACAGTATATTTCTCTCTCCCAGCTTTTCCAATGCTCTCCTTAACTCTGGCTGAAAAACGACAACCGCCGCCATTGCCAGAACATCAATTGCATGTCCTGCAAGAAACAGAATGGTATTCATTTCAAGAATGGCAGCAATTAAAATGAAAACACAGAGAACCATCATTCCTTTCAGCAGCATCCATGCTTTTGTATTTTTAATCCATACCATAATTTCATATACAAGTATGGCAATAATTATAATTTCAATGATATCTACAAGCTTAATTTCAGGTATATACCATGTGGAAATATATTTCTCAAAAATTCTTTCTATCTGCCCTTTCATTTCTTCACCTCCCTGATTGAATCTGTATACTATTTTTCTAATTCATGTTCTATCATTTTCTGCAAATTTTTTTCTTCTTGTTTATCTTTTGGACTTTCTTCTATTTTTCTTTTTTCCGTTTCTCTAATTTCTCTCTTCGGAATCGAGGTCGTTTCCTGCCTTTCATTTATTTTTTTTATTGTCTTTTTCAGTGCCGGCACCGAGATCTTCGGAACCGCTTTGATATAATAGTAATACTCATCATCCTCGAACTGAATCTGTTCCGTCCGGGAATAATCCACTGTAAACACAAAAAATTCCAGTACAACAGCAATCAGCCCTGCAGCCACATTTCCACCGATCATAGAACCATAGGAGATATGTACGTCAAATACAAGTTCCCCACTTACAATAAGTACGATGTTCGAAATAATTCCGGCAGCAATCGCCACCTTCCATGCATAGTCAAAAGAACTTCTGCGGGTCGCATATACGATCAGCAGACACACAGAAAATGCAAGTACAAAGATCAGCATCTCTTTGTTCGTAAAAATCTGCTTTGTAAACTCTGTCACCGCTTCCATCAGTCTCTCCGCTCCTGTGCCTCCTTTAAATGCAGTCGCAGATGCTACCACGAAATGCAGCATAAAATAGACAACCGTGCCACATACCACCGGTACAAGATAAACAGGAGTACCGATCAACCCATAAACGATCGGAATGATATATGGGACTTTGAATAAAAATGCGAGCGGTGTCAGTAAGAGGATCATCGCTGTTCCCGCCGCAAACCGGAAATAAAAAATGAACATCATCAAAAATACTGCCGCAGTCACAGCAAACACTGCCATCGACAACGAAAACATATGCAGTAAAATCAATACTGCTGCTGCCACTGCCATACACACCGGCGGCAAAAAGGTAAAAAGCACTGCCAGACCTGCCGTCACATATTTGGACGCTGCCAGCTCCATATAGCCAAGCTTAGAGTTGATCATCCCAAATACAAGAATCCCAAGAATCAGCTGAAGTACCTTGTCGATATACTTTGCATACCGCGCATATAATTTCTGCATCTCCTCTTTCCACACGTATAAACTATTCATCTACATATTCTCCTTTTTATACATCTTACTCAGGCGCGATAAATTCCTGTAATATCTCTTCACTCTTAATTTTGCCTCATTGTGTTTCTTTTTGTAATAGCTTCCGGCTGCCATTCCATAAATGATCATCACTGTAATATATCCGATAATGACCAGCACACCAAGCAGAAAAAACTTTGCAAGTGTCAGTCCCTCAAAGATTTTCTCCAGATTCACAAGGAAAAACAGCCCGACCGCCAGCCCGTACCCGATCGTCGTCCAGATCAACGTAACAATCGTATGAAAACTCACATAGTCTTTTCTATAATAACTGTTCACTTTAAAATCTTCTTTTCCCTGTCCTTCTTCATAAGAGGCCAGTTTTATCATCATCTTTACTCGTTCCTCATTTAACATTTCGTCACCTCTGTTTCTGTTTTTCCTTCAGCCAAACACTATTTTTAGTATAGCATATAATCAGAAACCTTGTCCAACACTTATAGTCAGAAAATATACTTTTTGTACCCCTTTTTCTTTCATGATGCGGGCAATCTCATCAATCGTGCTTCCCGTCGTATAGATATCATCAATCAGAAGTATATTTCGCTTCGGTTTCCAGTCACTCTCCACGGAAAATGCTTTGGAAAGTGCCTTCCTTCGCTCATCTGGATTCATGGTCTTTAACGGCTTTGTCTTTTGAACTCTTCGAACTGCAAAGACCTCCACCGGGATATCCACCCGCCTGGAAAGTTCCTTTGCCAGAACCTCCGCCTGATTGTATCCTCGTCTCTTCCTCTTGCTCTTGTGAATCGGTACCGGAACGATCACTTCAATCTGCCATAATCTTAACAGATCAGAAAACTGCTCTGCCATCTGTCCGGCATAATATTCTGCAAACACACGGCGGTTACTATATTTGAACTGGTAGACCGACTGTGATACCGGCGGTTTGTGGAGCCACAAACTCCTTCCCTGCTCATACAAATGTGTCGTCTTCTGACAGTCATAGCAGTATTCCTGCTCCTCATAGCGAACCGGCTTCCCGCATTTCTTGCAGCGCGGCTCCTGAATCAACTTAACTTCCTTCCTGCATTCTTCACAAATCCCCTCCGAAGCCACTGCTCCGCAAAATACACATGTCGTCGGATAGAGCATCTCCAGGATCTTGCGCCAGACGATTTCCAATTTTCGTTTTCCTTCCGTTTCTCTTTTACTTTCCTTCCGTTTCTCTGTTTTTTCTATCATCTGTATTATAAGACACTTTCGTACCGCTCCCTGATTGCTTCTGCCAGGCTCGTATATCGTTTCTGCTCACTCTGATTCTGGATCATCTCATAAAAAGTACGCTCATCTCCCACCAGTGTAACACATTTTTTTGCTCTTGTGATCGCTGTATATAATAAATTTCTATGGTACAGCAGCCGCGGTCCCGGCAGAAGCGGAATCACAACTGCAGGATATTCACTCCCCTGGGATTTATGTATCGTGATCGCATATGCCAGCTCCAGTTCCTCCAGCATTTTGAAGGAATATTCTACCTGCTTTCCTTCTTCATACTCCACGGTCATAATTTCCTGATAATGGTCAATCTTCTTGACGATCCCCATATCTCCGTTAAAAATGCCGACGCCTTTGTCTACCGTCAATCCATATTTCGTTTGGACTTCCCACTCCAGCTGGTAATTATTCTTGATCTGCATGACCTTGTCACCGACCCGGAATTTCTTATTCCCATATTCTTTTTCCTCTTTCTTTCTGTCCGGCGGATTCAGATATTCCTGCAAAATCACATTGAGACGTTCTACCCCGATCAGTCCCTTTTTCATCGGTGTGAGCACCTGGATCTCATGCATCGGTGCATCTACATACTTCGGCATTTTCTCTTTTACAAGCTGGATGATGATGCTGATGATTACATTCGCATCCTGCCTTTTTAAGAAGAAGAAATCCCTCCCCTTATTTTCCAGCTCAACCCTCTCTCCATTGTTGATCTTATGGGCATTGACTACAATATCGCTCTCCCCTGCCTGGCGGAAAATCTTATTGAGCCGCACAACCGGAAAACATTCGGATTTGATCATATCTTTTAGCACACTTCCCGCCCCCACAGACGGAAGCTGATTGACATCCCCCACGAGGATCAAATGTGTTCCGACCATCACCGCTTTCAAGAGCGCATGGAATAAAGACAGATCTACCATCGACATCTCATCAATGATAATCACATCTGCCTCCAGAGGGTTCTCTTCATTTCTTCCGAATCCTCCTGCCTGATCGCTCTCAGGATTTCCGTTAACCTCCAGCAGTCTGTGTAATGTCTGTGCCTCACAGCCGGTCGCCTCTGTCATCCGCTTTGCCGCACGTCCGGTTGGTGCAGCCAGATAAATATTCAGCCCTTCGCTCTCAAAAAAATGGATCATTGCATTGATCGTTGTTGTTTTCCCGGTTCCCGGACCTCCGGTCAACACAAGCAGACCGTTTTTCACCGCTTCTTTTACCGCCGTCCGCTGCAGTTCATCCAACGACAGTTCGGCATACTCTTCAATCTTTCTCAGCCGCTTTTCAAGATAATCTTCTCCCACTTCGTTTTTGATATCCAGATCATACAACATTTTCGCAGTATTCAGTTCCAGATAATAAAAATGGGAGGCATACACTCGCTTTCCCTCAGACTTTTCCTTGACGACAATCTTCTTTTCCATACACAGATCCATCAGATGGCGCTCCATATCTTCAATCTCCACCTGCAAGAGCTGACTTGTCCTGGCAAGCAATGTCTGTTCCGGGAGATAGACATGTCCCTCCCCAACAGCCTGAAGCAAAGTGTAAAAGATACCGCTCCGAATCCGGAAATCAGAGTCTGTATGAATCCCTACTTTTGCGGCAATCTCATCAGCAGTCTTAAATCCAACCCCCTCTACATGATCCGCCAGCTGATACGGATTCTGCTCGATCACACGGTAAATACTCTGCCCATAATGCTGGTAAATCTTCGCTGCAAGCGTCGTCGAAATGCCATATTTCTGCAAATACAGCATCGCCTGCCGCATTTCCTTCTTCTCCTCCACCTGGACTGCGATTTCCCTCGCCAGTCTTTCGCTGATTCCCTTAATTTCTACCAGGCGCTCCGGTTCTTCCTCGATAATGCGGAAGGTATCCCCTTTAAATTTTCTCACAATCCTCCCTGCCAGTGCACTTCCAAGTCCCTTGATCGCGCCGGAGCCAAGATAAACCTCTATGGAATGGAGATCTTCCGGCTCTTTCACCCGATACTCCTGCACCTGAAGCTGCGATCCATACACTGCGTGATTCGTATATTCCCCGGAGATTTCCATAAACTCTCCCTCGCTGATATAATGAAACATCCCGACACAAGTCAGATCACCATCTTCATTGTGCAGATGAAACACTGTATAACCATTGTCTTCATTGCGGAACACGATATGCTCCACATATCCGATTATTTTCTCCATGCTTCTACTCTTTCCCTTTTCTTTCAAATCGGTTTCCATCGTACCATGTTTTCAAAACCATGGAAACTCCTTTGTAGATTGCTTTTCAGAAAATACACATTTTCCCGCTATCACATAAAAATATATGTAAAAACTGCCGTAAACTAAATCTTTCATCCAAACTTTGTCATAGGCTTTTCCATTCCTCTGACTGTTCTTCTGACTTCCTTACTTCCCGGCAGCCTATGCTCTGCATTTTTTATCATTTTTCGTAAAATCCAAACCAGACTAAGAGCTTCTTCTCATCCCGGTAACTTCCGCAAATTGCCCGCTTCCAACTGCAACAACCTTCATCGGGTCTTCTGTTACCATCGTCCGGATCCCCGTCTTCTCCTCGATCAGTTCATCCAGCCCCCTAAGGAGTGCGCCTCCCCCGGTCAGCATAATTCCGCGCTCTAAAATATCCGCTGACAGTTCCGGCGGTGTCTGCTCCAGCACATGGATGACTGCCTCCACGATCTGCTCTGCCACTTCCCTCAGAACCGCCTCTGTCTCCGAGGAGGTCACGGTCACAGTTTTAGGGAGTCCTGTCACAAGATTCCGCCCCCGGATTTCCATCTCCAGTTCTTCTTCAAGTGGATAGACGGTTCCCACTTTGATCTTGATCTCTTCCGCTGTGCGGTCCCCCACCAGCAGATTCTGCTTCTTTCTCATATGGCGCGCAATCGCCTCATCAAAATCATCTCCCGCCGTCTTCACGGAAGTATGGACAACCGCCGCTCCGAGTGAGATCACCGCCACATCCGTCGTTCCCCCGCCGATGTCCACGATCATATTTCCAAACGGTTTCATAATATCAAGCCCGGCGCCGATCGCTGCCGCCACCGGCTCTTCCACGAGACAGACTTCTCTTGCTCCCGCCGCATATGCAGCTTCCTCCACAGCCTTCTGCTCCACTTCCGTGATCTGGCATGGAACGCAAATGCTGATTCTAGGTTTCTTCAGTGTCCTTCTTCCAAGCGACTTCTGCACAAAATATTTGATCATCTTCTCTGTAACCGTGTAGTCTGACACGACACCTTTTTGCAGAGGTCTGATCGCAATGATATTCCCCGGCGTCCTGCCAAGCATCAGTCTGGCCTCTTCCCCGATCGCTTTTATCTCCTTCGTATCCCGGTCAAGCGCCACGACAGATGGCTCCTTTAGCACGACCCCTTTGCCCTTTATGAACACGAGCACGCTTGCAGTTCCCAGATCAATTCCGATATCTGCCGACATCTCGATTCTCCTTTCCTCATCTTCGTCTGTCTGTTTTTCGTCTATTCACCCTGCTGCAGCATCGGCGCAATATATTTACCTGTGTAAGAACACTTCGAAGCTGCAACCTGTTCCGGTGTTCCTTTTGCGATCACCGTTCCTCCTTTGTCTCCTCCTTCCGGACCGATATCAATAAGATAATCCGCCGTCTTAATCACATCCAGATTATGCTCGATCACTACAACTGTATTTCCATCTGCGGAAAGCTTCTGCAAAATTTCCGTAAGCTTATGCACATCCGCAAAATGCAGTCCGGTTGTCGGCTCATCCAGGATATAGACCGTTTTTCCGGTGCTTCGCTTGCTCAGTTCCGCCGCAAGCTTAATCCGCTGTGCCTCTCCACCAGACAATGTTGTGGATGGCTGTCCAAGACGGATATAAGACAGTCCGACATCATATAACGTCTCCATTTTTCTGCGGATGCTCGGCACATTCTCAAAGAAATGAAGTGCTTCCTCCACAGTCATATTGAGTACATCATAAATATTTTTCCCTTTATATTTTACCTCCAACGTCTCGCGGTTATACCTCTTTCCGTGACAAACTTCACATGGCACGTAGACATCCGGCAAAAAGTGCATTTCAATCTTCAGGATTCCATCTCCACTGCACGCCTCACATCGTCCGCCCTTGACATTAAAGCTGAATCTTCCCTTCTTATAGCCTCTCGCCTTCGCATCTGCAGTTGCCGCAAACAGATCGCGGATCAGATCAAACACTCCTGTGTAGGTCGCAGGATTGGATCTCGGTGTTCTCCCGATCGGGGACTGGTCAATGTTGATTACCTTATCTACCTGTTCCAGGCCTTCTACCCGCGTGTGTTTTCCCGGGATTGTCCGGGCGCGATTCAGTTCTTTTGCCAGCGCTTTATATAGGATCTCATTCACAAGGGAACTTTTTCCGGATCCTGAGACTCCGGTCACACACGTCATGACTCCAAGCGGGATTTCCACATCGATGTTCTTTAAGTTATTCTCCCTCGCTCCGATGATCTTCAGAAATCCTTTCGGCTCCCTTCTCACTTCCGGCACCGGAATCTTCTTTCGTCCGCTTAGATACGCACCCGTCACAGATTTCCTATTTTTCATAATCTCTTTCGCCGTACCTGCCGCCACAACTTCTCCGCCGTGCTCTCCTGCCCCCGGACCGATATCGACGATATAATCTGCTTCCTTCATCGTATCCTCGTCATGCTCTACAACAATCAGTGTATTTCCAAGATCTCTTAAATGCTTCAGCGTCTTTAACAGCTTGTCATTGTCCCTCTGATGCAGCCCGATACTCGGCTCATCCAGAATATATGCCACTCCCACAAGCCCGGAGCCGATCTGAGTCGCCAGACGGATCCTCTGTGCCTCACCTCCGGAAAGTGTTCCCGTTGCCCGGGAAAGTGTGAGATAATCCAGTCCGACATCCATCAGAAAGTTGGTCCGGGCTTTGATCTCCTTTAAAATCTGTCCGCCGATCAATTCCTGCGTATCTGTCAGTACAAGTTCCTCAAGAAATTTCTGGAGTTTCTCAATCGACAATGCCGTCACTTCTGCGATATTCATTCCACCGACAGTCACCGCAAGAGCCTCCTTCTTCAAACGCTGTCCTCCGCAAGTATGACACGGTGTTATCCTCATAAAAGATTCATACTCCGCTTTCATTGTCTCAGAACTTGTCTCCCGGTAGCGGCGTTCCACATTCCTAAGAAGTCCCTCAAATGCAACATCATAAACACCTTCCCCGCGCTGTCCTTTATAATATACTTTCACTTCCCTTCCATCTGTTCCGTGAATCAGCACATGCTGCACCGTCTCCGGATAGTCCTCAAACGGTGTATCCAGATCAAATCCATATTCCTTACAGAGTGCCTCCAGGATCGCTCTTGTAAAACTTCCCTTATCTGTGCAGGACTGCCATCCAAGCACCGTGATTGCTCCGTCATTGATGCTGAGTGTCTTGTCCGGGATCATCAGGTCGATATCAAATTCCATCTTATACCCAAGACCGTAGCAGTCCGGACATGCCCCGAACGGGTTATTGAACGAAAAACTTCTCGGCTCAATCTCCTCAATACTGATTCCACAGTCCGGGCATGCAAAACTCTGGCTGAAGTTCAATGTTTCTCCGCCGATCACATCCACCTGGAGCAGCCCTTCCGCCAGCGCCAGTACACTCTCTATCGAATCTGACAGTCTTTTCTCGATTCCTTCCCGTACGATCAGACGATCCACAACGATTTCAATATGATGCTTGATATTCTTGTCCAGCACAATCTCCTCTGTCAGTTCATACATATTTCCATCTACGCGTACACGGACATACCCACTCTTCTTCGCCTTCTCAAACAGCTTCGCATGAGTTCCCTTGCGCCCTCTGACTACCGGAGCAAGTAACTGGATCTTCGTTCCTTCCGGCAGTTCCATGATCTGATCTGTCATCTGATCTACCGTCTGTTTTTTGATCTCCTTCCCGCACTTTGGACAGTGTGGGATACCAATCCTCGCGTACAGTAATCGGAAATAGTCATAAATCTCCGTCACGGTTCCGACCGTCGACCGCGGATTTCGGTTCGTAGACTTCTGATCGATCGAGATCGCCGGGGAAAGGCCTTCGATACTCTCCACATCCGGCTTCTCCATCTGACCAAGAAACTGTCTCGCGTAGGAGGACAAAGACTCCATATATCTTCTCTGCCCCTCCGCATAAATCGTATCAAATGCCAGTGAAGACTTTCCGGAACCACTCAGCCCTGTCAATACGACAAGTTCATTTCTCGGAATGTCCACATCAATATTTTTCAAATTGTGCTCATTTGCACCTCTGATCTTAATGTACTGCTTCTTTTCTGCTTTGCGTGCCATTTCCTACCTCTTCTTTTCTTCTATTCTTTGTCTTTACTATTCCTCAATCTCCTGCAGTTTTTTCTTAAATGCAATCAGCTGGTCTCTCAGCTCTGCTGCCGCCTCGAAATTCAGTTCCGCTGCCGCTTTCTTCATCTTCTTATTAATGTCCTTAATGACAGCCTGTAATTCCTTTTCACTCATAGATTCCGGATCTTTTTCCAGCTTCATCTCGTCTGAAGATACTTTTTTCGAAATACTGATCAGATCCCGCACCGATTTGTGTATCGTCTGCGGTGTGATCCCATGTTTCTCATTGTATTCCATCTGCACCTGACGTCTTCGCTTTGTCTCTTCAATGGCGGCCTTCATGGAATCTGTCATCGTGTCTGCATACATGATCACATGTCCCTCTGCATTTCTCGCAGCACGACCAATCGTCTGGATCAGTGATGTCTCCGAACGGAGGAATCCTTCCTTGTCCGCATCGAGAATCGCAACAAGTGTGATCTCCGGAATGTCCAGCCCTTCCCGAAGAAGGTTGATCCCCACAAGAACATCAAACACATCCATACGCATATCACGAATAATCTCTGTACGTTCCAGGGTATCAATGTCCGAATGAAGATATTTTACCCGGATTCCAAGTTCTCTCATATAATCTGTCAGATCCTCTGCCATCCTCTTCGTCAGCGTTGTGATCAGAACCTTGTTCTTCTTGGCAATCTCCTTATTTACTTCACCGACCAGATCATCAATCTGCCCTTCCACCGGACGTACCTCCACCTCCGGATCCAGCAGTCCGGTCGGGCGGATCACCTGTTCCGCTCGCAAAAGTTCATTTTTCTCCTCATACTCTCCCGGTGTCGCTGAAACAAACAACATCTGGTTGACCTTACTTTCGAATTCTTCAAAATTCAGCGGGCGGTTGTCCAGCGCCGAAGGAAGCCTAAATCCATAGTCCACCAAAGTCTTCTTGCGGGATCGGTCCCCCGCATACATTCCTCCGATCTGCGGAATGGTCTTATGGGACTCATCGATCATAATTATGAAATCATCCGGGAAATAATCAATCAATGTGTGCGGTGCTTCTCCCGGCTTTAATCCCGTCAGGTGTCTGGAATAATTCTCAATTCCCGAACAGAATCCTGTCTCTCTCATCATCTCAATATCGAAATTCGTCCGCTCCGCGATTCTCTGTGCCTCCAGAAGCTTGTCCTCACTCTTAAAGTACCGAACCTGCTCCTCCAGTTCCTCCTCAATCGCCCTCGTTGCCCGGTCAATGCTCTCTTTCGACACAACATAGTGTGATGCCGGAAAAATCGCAGCATGATTCAGTTCACTCTTAATCTCCCCGGTCAGAAGATCAATCTCCGTGATCCGTTCGATCTCATCCCCAAAAAACTCCACCCGGATCGCATAATCTTCCGAGATTGCCGGAAAAATCTCCAGCACATCCCCTCTTACCCGGAAAGTTCCACGCTTAAAATCCATATCATTTCTGTCATACTGAATCTCGATGAGCTTCGCAATAACTTCATCCCGGTCCTTGATCATACCCGGCCTGAGCGAGATCACCATCTCCTGATAATCAATCGGCGAACCCAGTCCATAGATGCAGGACACACTCGCCACAATGATCACATCCCTTCGCTCCGACAATGCCGCCGTGGCAGAGTGACGGAGCTTATCAATCTCATCATTGATTGCTGAATCCTTGGCAATGTAGGTGTCAGAAGATGGGACATAGGCTTCTGGTTGATAGTAATCGTAGTAGCTCACGAAATATTCGACTGCGTTATTCGGGAAGAATTCTTTGAATTCTCCATAGAGCTGTGCCGCTAAGGTTTTATTGTGAGCTATGATTAATGTCGGTTTATTCAATTGTTGAATGACATTCGCCATCGTAAATGTCTTACCCGAGCCGGTAACACCAAGAAGGGTCTGGCATTGATTGCCTTCTTTGAAGCCATTTACAAGCTGGTCTATGGCTTGTGGTTGGTCGCCGGTTGGGGCGTATTCTGAGATTAATTCAAAATGATCCATGTAGCTTCCTCCTGTTATCTATTCCAACATCCCATCAATACTTAAATCCATACTTTGCGCAAAAACTTCTATCATCCAGTCTTCTGATCCCCATCCTATATCTGCTTCAACAATTATATCGTTTTTCAACGGAACTCTATACAACTTCAACCTCCGTGCTCGTTCCTCGGAATCAATAAAAAATGGAGAATCAACTTCACCAAACAAGTAAAAATCACCTTGGATTACCTTACAATTCGAACAATGATTTGCCAAGTATGAACTTTGGATTGTCTTAGAATATGATTCATAATATCCGTATTTATCCTTCAAATAATTTAACACCTTCTCTGGCAAAGGATAAATGTGTGAAGCAATATGTATTTCATCATCTTCAAAACTCCATGCTTTCTCAGCTCCATATAGTTCTGGATTACAGACATCAAAATATTTT
Source organism: uncultured Lachnospiraceae bacterium (assembly GCA_900546325.1). GTDB lineage: Bacteria > Bacillota > Clostridia > Lachnospirales > Lachnospiraceae > Faecalimonas. Next base: position 123,564 of record URCR01000002.1, read on the forward strand.
TTTACTCCATATCCAATGACCTGTGTCAAATTTCTACATTTAAAACACGTATGAAGCCCTTCTACAATATAGAAATAATCGCACAAAATGTAAACTTGCTCTTTATCACCAAGAATCCATTTTATAAATTTGTGATAATCTTTTCGCTTTTCTACATACCACTTTTTTAATTGTGGATTCCATTTTGCACCTAAAACTTTAGCTTCATCTTTTTCCTCATAAGGTACCTTTAAAATTAATGCCATTTTTATATTCTCCCTAATAAACTAACTCAAATAAAACTTTCATCTTAATTTATCTCCATTACACTTCCAAATTTATTACTCCGATAATTCTTTTTCAATCTCTTCAATCGTAGGCAAACTGCTCTTAAACTCTTCCCGCAACACCTTCGTCAATTCATACCGTGCAATTCCAATTGGCTGTGATACATTATCTAAAGAATATTCTGCCACAACATCATCTTTATCTTTACAAATAAGAATTCCTATTGTCTGGTTATCCTGTTTTGATTTCATATTTTTATTAACTGCTGTAACATAAAAATTTAATTTTCCTGCGAACTCTGGTTTGAATTTTTCTGTTTTTAATTCTATGACCACATAAGAATGTAAACGAACATGATAAAACAATAAGTCCATATAGAAATCACTTTCTCCAACTTTAATATGAACTTGTCTTCCTATATATGAAAATCCTGTTCCGAGTTCCAAAAGAAATTGCGTAATCTGATTTACTAATGCATCTTCCAGTTCTTTTTCATCATACTCTTCACGCAGTGTAAGAAAGTCAAAATTATATGGATCTTTCAACGTTTGTTCCGCTAAATCAGACTGTGGAATAGGAAGTTTCACTTGAAAGTTTGTAATTGCCTTTCCTTGTCTCTCATATAAATCAGAATCTATTTGATGTTCTAGAACATTCCTACTCCAATTATTATCCATTGTCTTTTGTACATAAAACAAAGCTTCATTTATGTCTTTGCATTTATACATAATCCGTTGATTATGTCCCCATGGTATGCTTTTCACCATTTTTTCTACTATTTCAAATTTGCTTACAACTTGTAAGCACTTTGCATTGTCATTATAAAATTTATACCAAAATCGAATACTTCGCAAATTTTGAGCAGAAAACCCAGACATTCCGGGAAAAGTTTTCTGTAAGTCTTTACTCATTACACTTAAAAAGGCATCACCCCATTTAGCATTTTCTTGTTTATTTACAATGTCCCTTCCTAGTTCCCAATATAAATCTAATAACTCATAATTTATTTTAACAGAAGCTTTTATCTGGCTTTGCCTTATTCTCTTTTTCACCTCATTGATCCAATGTCTATATTCCTCTGTCACAATAAATCCAACCTCTCTATTGCCCATTTAATCTTCCTCTCATTAGTATTTCCACTTTTCAAATCTTTGTATTTTCCTATTAGGTACATCTTTCCATGTTTGTAATCCCATGTGTTGCTTTTCACTGTCTGCTCCAGGTAAATCAACTTTATTGTCTACAGCAAGAATTGCTTTCAAATTATAATGGTTCGTATTATCACTTTTTAAGAACAACTTGCAAATACACCTTAATGAAATCTCCTCTTGCAAACACCAAAATAATTACCTCTATGTCCGAATCAGACCACCTGTTCATCTATTTTTACCTATTTCATCTAGTATTATTCTGTCCGCATAGACCACTAAAACAACGTAAAAATCTACAAAACAGCTCTCAATACCACTCATTTTCCGCCTTATAAATAGTAATTCCCGGAATACTCAACTGCATTATCGGAAAAAGTAGCATAGCATTTTTATTGCCGCTTGCAAAGAACAAATGTTCTTATTCCATTTTAGCCTATGTGCTGTTTAGTGTCAACTTTTCTTTTTAAGATTTTATTGTGCTGCATTGTCGGAATTTTGGCAACGAAAACAGGCGACAACACATCGCCTGCCCTAAAAAATTCTATTTTACTTTTTACAGTTTCTCTAAATTCTCATGTATAAATATACCAATTATTATATTTACATGATTACTTTATCTTTATTATCATCCTCTAAAATACGATTTACTAACTTTTCTAATTCTTTCCGATTTGGCAAATACGAGTCCTTTAACAAGCTGATCGATGGCATGCGGCTGATCTCCGGTTGGAGCGTATTTGGATACTAATTCAAAGTGGTCCATATTTTATTGACATTTTTCTGGCTCCAGCATATGATAGCAATGTAGTTCTTAAAACAGCTATTTCATTTTTAATAAACACATAAGGAGGTTCTATGTTAGATTTCAATACAATCGCCGGAGTTTCCATCCCGTTTGTCGGGACCACTCTTGGCGCAGCTATGGTATTTTTTATGAAGGACAAAATCCATCCGCTTTTGCAGAAGGCTTTGCTCGGCTTCTCTTCCGGTGTGATGATGGCCGCATCTGTCTGGTCTCTGCTGATTCCCGCTATGGATCTGTCTGCAGAAAGAGGCATGGGAAAGTTCAGCTTTCTCCCGGCTGTATCCGGGCTTCTGATCGGGATCTTCATTCTGCTTCTCTTTGACCGTCTGATCCCACATCTGCACCTCAATCAAACGCAGCCGGAGGGACCAAAGAGCAGTCTTCAGAAAACGACCATGATGATTCTCGCAGTCGCAATCCATAATCTGCCGGAGGGGATGGCAGTCGGTGCCGTATTTGCCGGGCTGAAAAATGCAGGAACAGAGGTGACACTTGCCTCTGCCTTTGCACTCTCTGTCGGAATTGCAATTCAGAATTTTCCGGAAGGAGCGATCATCTCCATGCCGCTGAAATCAGAAGGAATCAGCCGCAGAAAATCGTTCCTCTACGGTACGCTTTCCGGTCTGGTCGAACCGGTCGGGGCAATCGCAGTGATCCTGCTCTCCGATTTTCTGATTCCGCTTCTCCCATACCTGCTGAGTTTTGCGGCAGGAGCCATGATTTATGTAATTGTAGAAGAGATCATCCCGGAGGCCAGTGAAGGAACACATTCCAACATTGCCACAATCGGATTTGCTGTCGGCTTCTGTGTCATGATGATTCTGGATGTAGCACTCGGTTAACATTTTCTCCTCCATTTTACAAACAATCCTATGACAAAAGGACCGCGCCTGTCTGGGTTCTCTCATTTTACCCAGATAGGCTGCAGTCCTTTTCTGTTATATCACCACTTCTCTCTTAACAAAACACATGCTCTGCAAGTCTGTCAAATGCCTCTTTTACCCGGCTAAACGGAAGCGCCAAATTCATACGGATCGCACATGGACCGTGGAATGCACGCCCATCCTGCCATACGACACCGACCTCATATCCTTTTGCCTGCACTTCATCGATCGTGGTTCCGTGCTCCTTGCACCACTCCGTGCAGTCTAAGAACAGCATATATGTTCCCTGCGGTCTTGACACGTTTACTCCCGGGAAGTGCGCTTCGATGAAATCACATGCATATGTTACATTTTCACCAAGCACCTCCCGAAGTTCATCTGCCCACTCTGCACCTTCTTCACAGTAAGCTCCCATCAGAGCATACATTGATAAGAGGTTGATGGAATTGTAATGGCACAGCGAAGACTCCTTTTCCACACGCTCTCTGATATATTTGTTATAAATAATATGGTAGCTTCCCACCATCCCTGCGAGATTAAATGTCTTAGACGGAGCATACAGCGCCACTGTACGGTTTTTCGCGTCTTCGGATACAGACTGTGTCGGAATGTGCTGATTCCCATAGAGAACAATATCAGACCAGATTTCATCGGAAATGACATAGACATCATTCTCTTTATAAATCTGCATCGCCTTTTCCAGTTCCCATTTCTCCCAGACACGTCCGGTCGGATTGTGAGGAGAACAGAAGATTGCTGCATGAATCTTATGTTCTTTGATCTTTCTCTCCATATCTTCAAAGTCCATCCGCCAGATTCCATCCGCATCCTGCACAAGCGGACTGTGGATGATATCAAATCCATTATTCTTTAATGTATTGGTGAATCCGATATAAGTCGGGCTGTGTACAAGCACCGTATCTCCCTGAGAGCAGAAAACTCTGAGCGCACTAACCACACCTCCGAGCACACCGTTCTCATAGCCGATGCATTCCGGTGTCAGTCCTTCCACACCGTTTCTTTTCTTCTGCCAGTTGATAATACAGTCGAAATATTCTTTTCTCGGCTCAAAATATCCGTAAGTCGTATGTCGGATACGCTCCTCCATCGCCTTTGGGATCGTCGGCACTGCCGGAAAATTCATATCTGCCACCCACATCGGGATCAGATCAAATCCTTCTTTTAATGTAACTCCGTGCTGATATGGATCAAAAAATTCCGGAAGATCCACTGCGATTGCATCTTTTCCGCTTCTGTCCACGATTGTTGTAAAATCGTACTTCATTGTTTTTTCCACCTTTCTGCTGTATCATTTTTATTCACCCCGACGGTCGTCGGACTGTTTTCTCTTCTTGGAAACTCCCTGACGGTAACTCCCGGTCAGTAAATTTTCTATTTGAAACTAAGGCTCTCTAAGTTTTTGGATACCTTTTACCAATATTTTCACATCATCTAAAATATAGTCAAATGCCCCCGCTTTGTACATGTTGATGACAATCATCCCTGCCGGAACTGCGAGAATCATGCCGAGAACACTTCCCATCTTATAACCGACATAGAGCAGGACCAGTGTCACAAGCGGTGTCAGCCCCATACTGTCCGCCACAAGTTTTGGCTGGATCAGCTGCCTTACAAGCTGTGTTGTCGCATATAGGATGATCAGTCCGATCGCCAGTTTATAATCCCCGGTCAGAAGCTTGAACACTGCCCACGGAATCATTGCTGTGCCGGTTCCAAAGAACGGCAGGAAATCGAGCATGGCAATCAGGATTGCACAGAGCAGAACATATTTCACCTGAAGGATCGCCAGCCCCAGGCTCAGTATCAGCGCAACGACTACCATGATCTTAAACTGTGCTTTGAAATATCCTCCGACTGCATACTTGAAATTGTCCACGACCATCGTCATTCTTTTCTGGAGGGAACTTGGCGCAATCTTCTTGCTCCACAAAATGATCTCGTCACGCTCTGCAATAAAAATGTAGGCGGAAATGACTGTCACGATTACCGCGATCAAAACAGACGGAAGGCGCTTCGCAAAATTTCCTGCCGCAGTCACAGTCGGTTCACTGATTCCTGTGATCAAATCTGCCATCCCCTGATCCATATTGCTGACCATCGCATCCCATCCAGCCTGCAGTTCCGCCGGCATCAGATGAAAAATCCCCTGAAATTCTCTTCCGATCTGCCGGAAGTCTTCCTCGAACTGCCGGTACATTTCCGGAAAATTATCGATAAAAATCTTAATTTCCGTAAATGCCTTGCTGAATCCAAAATAAATTCCCGTCACGATCAGACCAAGTACCAGTATAATAATAATCGCTGACCCCAGTTTTCTTACGATCTTCAGTCGCTTTTCCAGCCATCGCACGACCGGATTGGCGATCATCGCGATCACCCAACCGATCACAAACGGCATAAAGTACCCTATCAGTTTAAATCCTGCCGCCACAAACACTACTGTTCCTATCAGACTGATGAAAAGACTTGCCACTACTTTCCAGTAAGGTCTTCTGTCTTCCATATGCTCCACCTCTTTTTTGTGAATCTGCAAGCTTCCCCTGCTTCTTAGTTTTCTGTTTCTTCTGTTTTTTCTCCGTCGTTCAGAAATTCTCTCTCGACCAGTTCCCAGATCTCCTCTCTTCCCTGCTTTGTCTCAGAAGAGAACGGAATGATCGTCGTTCCCGGTACAAGTCCGAGTCCTTCTTTTATCATTTTAACATGCTTTTGTACCTGGCTGCGCTTAATTTTATCCAATTTTGTGGCAATGATGATCGGATTATACCCTTGATCCACAATCCACTGATACATCATCTTGTCATTTGCCGACGGATCGTGCCGGATGTCGATCAGAAGAAATACTGCTTTTAGCTGTTTTGATGTGTGCAGATATCTCTCAATCAGCTTTCCCCACTGGATCTTCTCTTTCTCGGATACTTTTGCATACCCGTACCCCGGAAGATCCACAAGATACAGTTCTTCATTGATATTGTAAAAGTTGATCGTCTGTGTCTTTCCCGGCGTCGCTGAGATTCTCGCATAAGATTTGCGGTTCATCAGTGCATTGATCAGTGAGGATTTTCCAACATTCGATTTTCCGGCAAATGCAATCTCCGGCCTGTCATTTTCGGGCAGTTTGCTTGTGATTCCACAGACAGTCTCTAAGTTAATGTTTCTGATAATCATAGTTTTTCCTTTCCTTCCTATTCCGGAACAAGTGCATGTTCTAATACTTCTTTCATCTGTTCTACCGGAATGATCTCCAGTCCTTTTGTGATCTCGGCAGAGAGTTCTTCCACATCTCTTTTGTTCTTTGCCGGAATCAGCACTGTCTTGATTCCCGCATTTTTGGCCGCCAGCAGCTTTTCTTTCAGTCCGCCGATCGGAAGCACTCTTCCACGCAGTGTGATCTCACCTGTCATTGCAACATCTGCGCGCACTTTCCGATCCAAAATCGCAGAAAAGATTGCCGTTGCCATCGTGATTCCTGCAGACGGTCCGTCCTTTGGCACGGCCCCCTCCGGAATGTGAACATGGAAATCATGTTTTTCAAAATAGTCTGCCTCAATTCCATATTTTTCACTGATGGAACGGATATAACTGATTCCGGTCATCGCTGACTCTTTCATCACATCCCCAAGCTGTCCGGTCAGAAGCAACTCTCCTTTTCCCGGCATCAGATTTACTTCGATCTGAAGCGTATCTCCTCCAACGCTTGTCCACGCAAGCCCGCGCACGATTCCGACTTCATCCGTCTCGTTTGCCATCTCATAAGTGAAGATTTCTTTTCCAAGATATTTTTCAAGGTTTTTCTCTGTCACCCGGATTTTCTTCCTGTTCTTCTCGAGAATCTCTTTTGCGGATTTCCTGCAGATGGTACCGATCTTTCGCTCTAACTGGCGCACCCCGGCTTCTTTTGTATAAGAGCGGATCATCATGCCCACCGCATTCTTACTGATCTGAATCTGCTCCTCTGACAATCCATGCCGTTCCAGCTGCTTTGGAATCAGGTGTTTAGCAGCAATATGCTCTTTTTCATTTTCTGTGTAGCTGCTGATCTCAATGACCTCCATACGGTCCAACAGCGGTCTCGGGATTGTCTGAAGCGAATTTGCAGTTGTCACAAATAATACTTCTGACAGATCCACCGGAACTTCTAAATAATGATCCCGGAACTTATAATTCTGCTCACTGTCAAGCACTTCCAAAAGTGCTGAGAAAGTATCTCCTTTATAATCGGAACTTGCTTTGTCTATCTCATCTAAAAGCATCAGCGGATTTTTTACCCCTGCCGCTTTCAGACCATTGGCGATTCTTCCCGGCATCGCGCCGACATACGTCTTCCGATGTCCGCGGATTTCCGCCTCATCTCTGACACCGCCGAGTGAAATCCGCACATATGGTTTTTCCAGAGCCTTCGCAAGCGACCGCGCGATCGAAGTCTTTCCGGTTCCCGGAGGTCCTACCAGACACAGGATCGGTGTGTTTCCTTTTTGTGTCAGTGTGCGCACTGCAAGATATTCCAGCACACGTTCCTTGACCTCCTCCAATCCATAATGCTCTTTTTCCAGAATTTCTTTTGCATAGTTCAAATCATAAATTTCTTCCTTTTTCTGATCCCACGGCATCTCCAGCATCGTCTCGATATAAGTGCGGATGACAGATGTCTCCGCCGCACTGCCGATGGAATTTTTGAAACGCTTGATTTCTTTCATCAGCTTTTCTTTCACTTCTTTTGATGCTTCCAGTTTCTTTGTGGCAGCCTCAAATTCTTCGGCATCGTTCATTGTCGTATCATCGCCAAGTTCTTCCCGGATCAGTTTTAACTGTTCTCTTAAAATATACTCTCTCTGATGCTTGTCAACACGCTCTTTGACTTTAATCTGAAGCTCTTCCTTAATATTCATGATCTGAAGTTCATTTGCCAGTTTAAAGCTGAGCAGCTCGTAAAGTTTCCACGGATCTCCTTCGTTCAGCAACTCCTGAAGTTCCCGGTAAGGAAGCGGAACGTTGGCACAAATCTGTCTGACAAGTTTTTTCAGATCGTCGATATCAAGAATCTGTGCCACTGTCTCCTTGCTGACTTTCGGACTTTTCACAGCAAACTCTGCAAACATCTCTTTTAGATTTCTCACAAGTGCCTCTGTCTGGGTATCCTGCTCCCGAATCGCTTCCTCTTGCGGACGTTCTTCTTGAACTTCACGTTCCACTTCCACAAGCGCCCTCATGTACGGCTCCCCGCACTCGATATTGCGGAGCATTGCCCGCTCTTCTCCCGCAACGAGAATCCTCAAAATCTTCTTCGGAAGCTTGATCACCTGTTTGATCGTCCCGATCGTCCCGATTTCAAACAATTCTTTCTGCTGCGGTTCCTCTGTCTCCACTTCCCGCTGTGTTACTAAAAATATTCTCTGATCTCCCACCATGGCTTCCTGCACAGCTTCGACCGACTTCTCCCTGCTAATGTCAAAATGTACGACCATCTCAGGAAGGATCGTCATGCCGCGCAATGGAATCATCGGCAAGCTTTCCAGTATTTTCTCCATATTTCCTCCAAATGTTATCTATTATAAAACAAGACAGGAGAATCCACTTCCCCCGTCCCTTTCTTTCATCTATGCACTTTCCGATGCCAACTTTTCCCGTTTTGGAAGAAGCACACGCTCATATCCATACTCTGGATCTTCCAGTCCTTTTACGACATTTTCTGTAATTCTGCACGTCTTAATCTTGTCATCCGACGGTACTTTGAACATCGTATCCATCATGACATTCTCCAAAATCGCACGGAGTCCCCTTGCACCGGTCTTTCTCGCCAGAGAAATCTTTGCAATCTCTTTCAGGGCATCTTCATCAAACTGAAGATCTACTCCATCGAGCTCCAGCAGTTTCTGATACTGCTTCACAATCGCACTCTTTGGTTCTGTCAAAATCCGGATCAGGGCATCTTCATCAAGCTGTTCCAATGTTACTGTCACCGGAACTCGTCCAACCAACTCCGGAATCAATCCGAATTTCACAAGATCCTGCGGAAGCACCTGGCTTAACAGTCTGTCCTTATCATGCTCATTGGCCCCTGCCATCTTAGAATTAAACCCGATCGCTTTTTTATCAACGCGTGATTCAATGATCTTCTCAATTCCCTCAAAAGCTCCTCCGCAGATGAACAGGATATTTGTGGTGTCGATCGGAATCAGTTCCTGATGTGGATGCTTTCTGCCGCCCTGCGGTGGAACAGAGGCAACCGTTCCCTCCAGGATCTTCAAAAGCGCCTGCTGCACTCCTTCTCCCGATACATCTCTTGTAATTGACGGATTTTCTGATTTTCTTGTAATCTTATCGATCTCATCGATATAGATAATTCCATACTCTGCGCGCTCAATGTCTCCATCTGCCGCCTGAATAATCTTCAGCAGAATATTTTCCACATCTTCTCCCACATATCCGGCTTCCGTCAGTGCAGTCGCATCTGCAATCGCAAACGGTACGTTCAGAATTTTTGCAAGTGTCTGTGCGAGAAATGTCTTTCCGCACCCGGTCGGTCCCAGCATCAGAATATTGCTCTTCTGCAGTTCCACTCCCAGGTCTTTCTCTGCCATAATTCTTTTGTAATGATTGTATACAGAGACCGCCAACACCTTTTTTGCTTCGTCCTGTCCAATTACATAGTCATCTAAAAATGCTTTGATCTCTTCCGGCTTTAACAGATTGATTCCGCCCAATTTGCTTTCATCTTCGTAAGCAAATTCTTCTTCTATGATCTCCGCACATACATCAATACACTCGTCACAGATATATGCTCCGTTCGGTCCCGCGATCAACTTGCGAACCTGCGCCTGTGTCTTGTTGCAGAACGAACATCTTATCAGATCATCGCCCATTTTTCCTGCCATATGCTCACCTCATTTTTACACGGAAAGGGGATGCCCGCCCCGAACAACCCCTCCTTAGTCTAATGCTTAATAATTACTTCATCAATCAGTCCATATGCCTTTGCTTCCTCAGCGGACATATAGTTATCTCTCTCTGTGTCTACTTCAACCACAGATAAATCCTGACCAGTATTTTCTGCTAAAATTTTATTTAATTTTGTGCGGGTCTTTAAGATATGATCAGCTACGATCTTAATATCTGTTGCCTGTCCCTGTGCACCGCCTGAAGGCTGGTGAATCATGATCTCCGCATTTGGAAGAGCATATCTTTTTCCTTTTGCTCCTCCGGCTAATAAGAAGGCTCCCATACTTGCCGCCATACCAATACATGTTGTTGATACGTCACATTTGATAAACTGCATTGTATCATAGATTGCCATTCCTGCCGTTACCGATCCTCCCGGACTGTTGATGTAAAGGTGAATGTCTTTCTCAGGATCCTCCGCCTCTAAAAATAAGAGCTGGGCAACGATCACACTTGCAGACACATCGTTTACTTCTTCTCCGAGAAAAATAATTCTGTCTTTTAATAGTCTTGAATAAATGTCGTAAGAGCGTTCTCCCCGGCTTGTTTGTTCAATGACATAAGGTACTAAGCTCATGTATATCCCTCCTATTTTTTGCATTACCAAAATGGATTAAGCTTCTACAGCTGATTCTACTAAGAATGTAACAGCTTCCTGAACAGCCATATCTGCTTTCATCTGTTTCTTCTCAGATTCTCCCATGAATTCTTTCAGTTTTTCTACTTCCATCTTGTAAGCTTCTGCCATTTTAGCTAATTCTTCATCTAATTTTTCATCGCTGATTTCAATGTTCTCAGCTTTTGCGACTGCTTCCAGAACTAATCTTGTCTCAATACGTTTTACAGCCTGTGGACGAAGTTCTTCGAACATCTTTTCTGCTGTCATTCCTGTAAACTGGAAGTACTGTTCCATAGAAAGTCCCTGCTGTGTGATTCTCTGTGCAAAATCATCTGCCATCTGCCTTACCTGCGTATCGATCATTGCATCCGGAATCTCCATTGTAGCATTTGCAACTGCTTTTTCTACTGCCTGGTCTTCTTTCTTTCTTCTTCCTTCTGTGCTTTTTCTCTCTTTGATCTTTGCTTTTACATCTGCTTTGTAAGCGTCTAATGTATCAAATTCCGAAATTTCTGCTGCGAATTCATCATCTAACTCCGGAAGTTCTTTCGCTTTGATCTCGTGTACTGTACACTTGAACACTGCCGGCTTGCCTGCTAATTCTTCTGCATGGTATTCTTCCGGGAATGTCACATTTACTTCTACTTCTTTTTCTTTCTCAACACCGACTAACTGCTCTTCAAATCCCGGAATGAAAGATCCTGATCCGATTGTTAATGGATAGTTTTCTCCCTTTCCGCCTTCAAATGCAACACCGTCAACAAATCCTTCAAAGTCTAATACCACTTCATCTCCGTCCTGTACTGCACGGTCTTCTACTTCGATTGTTCTTGCATTCTTTTCCTGTTCTTTTCTGATCTCTTCTTCAACTTCTTTTGCAGTGACTCTGTTAGAAACTTTGTCTACTTCAAGCCCTTTGTACTCACCAAGTGTTACTTCCGGTTTTACTGCAACTTCTGCTGTGAAAATAAACGGTTTTCCTTTTTCTAACTGGACAACTTCTACTTTCGGCTGAGAAACGATCTCTAATCCGCTCTCATCGTAAGCGTTTGAGTATGCTTCCGGGATCAGTGCGTTTGCTGCATCATCGTAAAAAATCTCTGCCCCGTACATTTTCTCGATCATCTGACGCGGAACTTTTCCTTTACGGAATCCCGGTACGCTGATTCTATTTTTTTGTTTTAAGTATGCACCCTGGATTGCTTTTTCTAATTCTTCGGCGGATACTTCGATTGTAAGTTTCGCCATGTTCTTTTCTAAATTTTCTACTTGTAAACTCATTTACAATTTCCTCCTTGTATATGGTAACTTTTATTTTTCACTTCGCATAATTACTCCTATTCAGAGTCACTAAAAAATTATAGCATAAAGTGTGTCAAATTACTAGTGTGTATTTCAAATTATTTTGGGATCTCACACGGAATCATTTCACTTCATCCAGTCTGAGTATTGCTGTGAGAAAGTTTAAAAAACTTTCTTCCTCAACTGCAAATCCTTTTTCCTCCTTGTTGCTGATCGTCAACACGACTGTCTGCTTTTTGCCGTTCTGTGCCTCTTCGCAGCTTTCCTCCAGAAGTGTATAGGAATATTCCAGAAACTCGCTTTGCATCTGTGCCTTGATTTCTTCCTCGGTTCCTTTGTACTCACCGTTTTCCGCCTTCTGGACCATTTCATCTGCAGGATGTTTTAGTTTTTCCGAAAAGATTACAAACGTATCCGTCGGATAGATGTCCACCTTCACATCATAGGTATTCTTCTCTTTCTTTTCGGCTTCCCCGGTCTCGTATTTGAGATTTTTAAAGATCTCGGAGCACAGCGCCGTATATTTTTCTGTCAGTTCTTCTCCCATTGCCACATCTTTTGTGATATACCCCGCAACAAATGTCTGAATTTCTTCCTCATACTGCGCGGTCAACTCTTCTTTTGACATATCCTCTGTAAGTCCGGCAATTGCTTTTGTATCCCCCGCAAGCCGCTGCTTTAAAACAGCATCCGTGTAAGCTTCTGCATCAAATCCTTTCAACAGCCCGCAGCCGGCCATGCTCATGCCAAGCAGCAGACAAAAACATAGTAAGATCCTTTTTTGTTTCCGCATAGATACCTCATTTCCATTTTGTTTTATTCCTGCGCAGAATATACGATAGCTTCCCTGACTTCTTCTTTCTTTTCCTGGCCAAACAATACTTCTGTCAGCTTCAGTGCAAAATCTATCGCAGTCCCAAATCCTCTTCCGGTAATGATGTTTCCAGACTGTACCACCTTCTCCTCCCGGCAGACAGCATTGCGCATTTGGGCTTCCATCCCCGGATAACAAGTCGCCTCTCTTCCTTCCAGCAATCCCAGATCTGCAAGCACGGTAGGCGCCGCACAGATCGCTGCCACGATCTTTTCTTCTGCCGCCTTTTTTACAACACTTCTTACTCCTTCATGTACTTTCAGGTGAAGCGTTCCCGGCATTCCTCCCGGAAGAATCACCGCATCTGACTCCTCATAAGACTTTTCTCCAAACACTTCGTCCGCCTGCACACAAATCTGATGAGATCCGGTCACATACTTCTTGCCGCTTACCGATACCATGCGGACAGAGGCTCCTGCTCTGCGCAGCACATCAACGGTTGCCAGTGCTTCCATTTCTTCAAACCCTTCTGCAAGAAAGATTACTGCTTCTTTTTTCATATCGACATTTCCTTTCCTTACTGCTTTTCTTTGCCGTGACTGCTTTACATTTTCTTTCGTCTGTACTATGATACCGGGAGAGCAGCTTTGACGACTCTTTTCGAAGAGCGACACAAATCTCTCACCATACTCAAAAAATCACCGGAGGTATTTTTATGGAAATCGAACGCAAATATCTGATTCACACGATTCCCTTCGATCTGTCTGCATTTCCTTTCCGCACAATCGAACAGGGGTATCTCTGCACGAATCCTGTCGTGCGTATCCGCAAAGACAACGATCGTTATGAACTCACTTACAAGTCCCGCGGAATGATGATCCGGGAAGAGCACAACCTTCCCCTGACCGCAGAAGGATATGCCCATCTCAAGACTAAAATTGACGGGATCTGTATCGAGAAAACACGCTACATGATCCCGCTCTCTGACTCACTTACCATCGAACTGGACGTTTTCTCGGGCAGGCTTGCCGGTCTTCTGCTCGCCGAAGTGGAATTTGCAGATGCTGAGTCCGCCGAACATTTTACCCCGCCGGACTGGTTTGGGGAAGATGTAACGTTCTGTCCACAGTATCATAACAGTGTGCTGAGCCAGATGTCCATCGACTGATCACAGCAATTCTTTTTACCGGATTTTCCGGTTTTTCTTTTTCAAAAGCTACACAAAAGCTTTTTTTGCAAATACACAAGAGAGGGTCCTTTTTCGCCCTCTCCTTTTTGTTCTGCTTCTCGTTTTTACATATCTCCAAGTCCGAATCCATCATGGACTGCCTGCATTGCCCTGTCGATCTCTTTCTCATCGATCAGGACTGTAATACGTATTTCTGAAGTAGAGATCATATTGATATTGATTCCACTGTTGTAGAGTGATTCAAATAATTTTGCCGCAACACCTGGGTTGCTCATCATCCCGGCTCCTACGATCGAGATCTTTGCAACGGTATCTTCCCACTTGATCCCCCGGATCGTCATCGGCTCCTGATATTCCTCAAGGATTGCCAGCGCCGGCTTCAGATCGTCCTGTGAAACGGTAAAGGAAATGTCCTTTCTTCCATCCCGTCCGACAGACTGAAGAATAATATCCACGTTGATATTATTTTTTGCCAGTGTGTGGAAGATCTTGAATGCCACTCCCGGCTGGTCACTGACTCCAAGCACCGAAATCCGCGCTGTATTCTTATCTCCTGCCACCCCGCTGATCAACATTTTTTCCATCTTTGCTACCTCCTTCACAGTCGTTCCTTCTTCTAAATTCAGGCTGGATCTGACTACCAGCTGTACCCCGTATTTTTTTGCCATCTCCACAGAACGGTTATGAAGTACTTTCGCCCCGGAAGTTGCCAGTTCCAGCATCTCATCATAGGTGATCTCTTTTAATTTTCTCGCGTTTTTCACAATACGCGGATCTGCTGTGTATACTCCATCCACATCTGTGTAGATCTCACACGCATCCGCGCGCAGTGCCGCCGCAAGCGCCACCGCTGTCGTATCAGAACCGCCTCTTCCGAGCGTCGTATAATCGTCATATTTATTGACTCCCTGGAATCCGGTTACAATGACGATTTTCCCGGAATCCAGTTCATGTCTGATCCGTTCCGAATCGATCCGCTTAAATCTCGCATTCCCATATCTGGATGTAGAATGCATCATCACCTGATACGCATTCAGAGAAACCGCCGGTACTCCGAGTGCGTGCATTGCCATCGCCATCAGCGACACCGAAACCTGCTCCCCAGTCGTCAAAAGCATATCCAGTTCTCTTTTCGGTGCATTCGGATTGATGTCAGCTGCTTTTGCCAGCAGCTCATCCGTCGTATCCCCCATTGCAGACAATACAACGACAACATCGTTCCCTTTTTTATAATCTTCTATACATCGCTCTGCGACACGAAAAATCCGCTCTTTATTCGCAACGGAACTGCCGCCAAACTTTTTCACTACCAGCATATCGTTCTGCTGTCCGTTTTCCATTCACGGACAGCCTCTCCTTTCTCCTTCTTCTCGTAACAGGCACTCTCCTGATTTTTTCGTTCACGCTTATTCCGCGGCTGTCTGCTCCTGCATGCGGATCATATGAATGATGTTCGGGAACTTCGCCGCACACTCTTCATATGTCCTCTCCGTCATACGCCCTGTGAGGAAACCAAATTCCTCCTCTGCATCCGGGAGTACAACCAGCCGGACCGGACCGAAAATGCTCTCGATATAAGTCTTCATCGCCTCTGCATTTCCCGCGATCCGCACAAAAAATCTCCGGATGGTATCGCCCTTGTCCTGAAGTTTCAGCTTATCACTCTTCCACATTGTCATAACATTTCGGTTCAGGTTTTTCGCTTCCTCCACAACATCTGCCACAACCGCGCTTGCAGTCGGAAGTTTTCCCGCACCACTTCCGTAAAACATTGCATCCCCAAGTACATTCCCATGTACAAAGATCGCATTGAACACACCATTGACACCAAAGAGTGGATGGGTGTTCTCAAGAAGACACGGTGCCACGATCGCACTTAAACATTCGCCGTTTCTTCTGCTGCTTGCAAGCAGCTTGATCGTCATCTGCATCTGCTTTGCATACTCCATATCACGCTCTGTGATTTCCGTGATTCCTTCCGTGTAAATATCCTCAAAATCAACCTGATGTCCTGAGATCAGTGAGGACAGAATCGCAATCTTGCGGCATGCGTCATATCCTTCCACGTCCGCCTCGGGATTTTTCTCTGCATAGCCGTTTTTCTGTGCCTGCCTAAGTACCTCCTCGTAACCAGCCCCTTCATAGAACATCTTCGTCAGCATATAGTTTGTTGTTCCATTTAAGATTCCTGTGATCTCCTCAATCTCATCTGCGGTCATAGAAGAATTGAGCGGACGGATGATCGGGATCCCGCCTCCCACACTTGCCTCAAATAAAAAGTTGATCTGTTTTTCCTTCGCGATCGATAAAAGTTCTGCGCCGTGTTTTGCGACAAGAGCCTTGTTTGATGTCGCCACACTCTTCCCGGCGAGAAGGGAGCGCTTCACAAAAGTATATGCGGGCTCAATCCCTCCCATGACTTCTACAACAATCTTTACATCCTCATCCCGGATGATCTCTTCAAAATTATGGACCAGTATGTTCTGCACAGGATCTCCCGGAAAATCCCTGAGATCCAGCACATATTTCACACGAACCTCTTCCCCGACTCTCTGGCTGATACACTCTCTGTTCGTATCCAGCACTTCTACCACCCCGGAGCCTACTGTTCCATATCCCAATACTGCAATGTTTACCATACTCTACTCCCTGCCTACAATTTTCAGATAATGGACTCCTTCATTTCCTTCCATCTCATCCACCATCTCCGATATATTTCCTGTCGTCGATAAAATTTCTATGCTAAGTGTCAGTGTTGCTATCCCGTTGATTGGAATACTCTGATGAATTGTCAGGATATTCGCACGATACTTTGCCGCCTCCCTGAGAAGTTCTGCCAGAAGTCCCGGTGTATCATCCATCTGGATAACCATCGTCACTGTCTGCCCTTTCTCATTTTCATGGAATGGGAATATATCGTCCTTGTATTTGTAGAAAGAGCTTCTGCTGATTCCGATCCGCTCTGTTGCCTCCTGAATCGTCAGCGCCCGCTCGGCTGCAAGAAGCCGCTTTACTTCCACGACTTTTAAAAGCACCTCCGGAACAGCCTTTTTCTTTAATACATAATACTTTGTCTTATCCATAACGTTCAACTCTCCCTGTCTGTGTCACCAGACTTTTATTTTTCTTCCTTTTTTGCATTCCTCATCTTTAGATAGGCATTGATAAACGGGTCAATGTTGCCATCCAGTACACTTGTGACATTTCCGCTTTCCTCATTTGTCCGGTGATCCTTCACAAGCGTGTATGGCTGCATGACATACGAACGGATCTGATTTCCAAACCCGATCTCCTTTACCTCTCCGCGGATCCCCGATACTTTTTCCGCCTGCTCCTGTTCCTTCAGCAGATACAGCTTCGCCTTTAACATCTGCATCGCTTTCTCCTTGTTGCTGTGCTGAGAACGTTCGTTTTGGCACTGCACAACGATCCCGGTAGGGAGATGTGTCAGTCGGATCGCAGATGATGTCTTGTTGACATGCTGCCCACCGGCACCACTTGCACGGTAAGTGTCAATTTTCAGTTCATCTTCATTGATCTCAATATCAATATCATCCTCGAGATCCGGCACCACATCACACGATGCAAATGATGTCTGCCTCTTATTTGCCGAGTTAAACGGAGAGATCCTCACCAGCCTGTGAACTCCTTTTTCCGACTGCAGATATCCATATGCATTTTCTCCGTTGACCTCGAATGTCACCGTCTTGATCCCTGTAATATCTCCGTCAAGATAATCGAGCACTTCTGTCGTAAAGCCCTTGCTCTCAATCCAGCGGTTGTACATCCGGTACAGCATATTTACCCAGTCACATGCTTCAGTGCCCCCGGCTCCCGCATGCAGTGTGACGATTGCATTGTCCTTGTCATACTCCTCAGACAGAAGCGTCTCAATCCGCAGTTCTTCATAAGTGTTTTCAATCTGCTTCAGCTCTGTCTCGATCTCCTTGATCATACTCTCGTCATTCTCCTCGTATGCCATGTCGATCAAAATCTGAATATCCTCATACTGGCGGTACAGCTCCTCGGTCCTCTTTACCGAATCCTGAAGACTTTTCAGCTCCTTCATCACTTTCTGAGAGTGTTCTGCATCATCCCAGAAATCCGCCTCTCCGATTTTTCTTTCTAACTCCTCGATTCTCTGCTTCTTCCCCTCCGGGTCAAAGTGAATCCCTCAGTTCTTTCAGTGGCGCTTCGTATGTATTTAAAATACTCTTAATCTCGTCCAATGCTACCACCTTGATCACCTCTTTCCAATTCTAAAAATTTTTATCTAAAAATCTGTAAAAAGAAATTTCTCCTGCCAGGGCAGGTTACTGCCCGCAGAGAAATTTCCTTCCTTTCTTTTATGCTTTCCGGCCGCAGCACTGTTTGTACTTTTTACCGCTTCCGCATGGACAAGGATCATTTGGATATACCTTCTTCTCGTCACGCTTCATCGGCGTATGTGCCGCACTGTCATCTTTGTTTGTTCCGGTTACTTTTGCAACCTGCTCACGTTCTACTTTCTGCTCCATCCTTACGTTGAACAGCAGACGTACGGTATCTTTTGCGATTGCTGCAGTCATCTCTCCGAACATATCATATCCCATCATCTTATACTCTACAAGAGGATCTCTCTGTCCATATGCCTGAAGACCGATTCCCTGCCTCAACTGATCCATATCGTCGATATGATCCATCCATTTTGCATCGATCACCTTCAGGAGGATCACACGTTCGATCTCTCTTAAATGCTCCGGCTCCGGAAATTCCGCTTCCTTCTCCTCATAAGCTTTCACAGCACGCTCTTTCAGCAGATGCTTTAATTCCTTCTGGTTCATCCCTTTGACATCTTCGATTGTCGGAATCTTGATCGGAAGTGTCGCATGCAGGTTGACATCCAGCTCTGTCAGATCCCACTCTTCTGAGTCAACATCCGGAGAAATGCAGGCATCCACTACATTTTCCACATATTCCGTGATCATATGATAAATGGAATCTCTCATGCTCTCTCCGTCAAGCACCTTTCTTCTCTCTTCGTAAATGATCTCTCTTTGCTCATTCATAACCTGATCATACTCAAGCAGGTTCTTACGGATTCCAAAGTTGTTGTTCTCAATCTTCTTCTGTGCTTTCTCAATCGCACTGGATAACATCTTATGTTCAATCTGCTCCCCATCTTCCACACCGAGTGTGTTGAAAACATTCATCAGTCTTTCGGAACCAAACAGTCTCATCAGGTCATCTTCCAGTGAAATGTAGAATCTGGATTCTCCCGGATCTCCCTGTCGTCCGGAACGTCCACGCAGCTGATTGTCGATACGTCTTGACTCATGCCGCTCTGTACCGATGATCTTCAGTCCTCCCGCTTCTCTGGCCGCATCGTCCAGCTTAATATCGGTACCACGTCCGGCCATGTTTGTAGCGATGGTCACAGCGCCGTGCACACCTGCATCTGCCACGATCTCCGCTTCCTTCTCATGGAATTTGGCGTTCAGCACCTTATGCTGGATTCCTCTCTTCTTGAGCATCTTGCTGAGCAGTTCTGATGTCTCGATCGTGATCGTACCGACAAGAACCGGCTGTCCCTTCGCGTGTGCCTCGATAATCTCCTCGATCACCGCCTCAAATTTTTCTTTCTTTGTCTTATATACTGCATCGTTTAAATCGATTCTCTGCACCGGCCTGTTTGTCGGAATCTCGACAACATCCATGCCGTAAATATCACGGAATTCCTTTTCCTCTGTCAGCGCAGTACCTGTCATACCACTCTTCTTCTCAAATTTATTGAACAAGTTCTGGAATGTGATCGTCGCAAGCGTCTTGCTCTCCCGTCTTACTTTTACATGTTCCTTCGCCTCGATCGCCTGATGAAGTCCGTCAGAATAACGTCTTCCCGGCATGATACGTCCGGTAAATTCATCGACGATCATAACTTCTCCATCGGCAGTTACAACATAATCCTGGTCTTTAAACATCAGGTTATGTGCGCGCAAGGCAAGAATGATGTTATGCTGAATCTCCAGATTTTCTGCATCTGCAAGATTCTCGATATTGAAGAACTTCTCTACCTTCTTCACACCTTCTTCTGTCAGATTGACATTCTTCTCTTTCTCATTGACGATGAAGTCTCCCGTCTCCTCGATCTCTTCTCCCATGATCGCATTGATCTTGGAAAACTCACCGCTTGCCTCTCCTTTTACAAGCTGTCTTGCCAGAATATCACAGGCGTCATACAGCCTTGTAGACTTTCCGCTCTGTCCGGAGATGATCAGCGGTGTTCTCGCCTCATCAATCAATACAGAGTCGACCTCATCGATAACCGCAAAATGCAGTCCTCTCTGTACAAGCTGTTCTTTGTAGATGACCATGTTATCTCTCAGATAATCAAATCCAAGTTCATTGTTCGTCACATAAGTGATGTCGCAGTTATATGCCTCTCTTCTCTCATCATTGTCCATCGAGTTGAGTACGACCCCGACTTTCAGTCCTAAAAATTCATGAACCTGTCCCATCCACTCTGCATCACGCTTTGCCAGATAATCATTGACGGTTACAATATGGACTCCCTTTCCGGTCAGTGCATTCAAATATGCAGGAAGTGTAGAGACCAGTGTCTTACCTTCACCGGTACGCATCTCTGCGATTCTTCCCTGATGAAGAATGATTCCACCGATCAGCTGCACTCTGTAATGCTTAATATGTAATGTACGGGAAGCCGCTTCTCTTACGGCTGCAAATGCTTCCGGTAAAATGTCATCTAATGTCTCGCCCTCTTCCAGACGCTTTTTGAATTCTGCAGTCTTTCCCTTCAATTCTGTATCAGATAATTGCTGCATCTCTTCGTCCATCGCCTCGATCCTGTCGACGATCGGATAGATACGCTTCAATTCATTCTCGCTGTGCGTCCCAAATATCTTCTCTAATAAACCCATGTCCTACTCCTTAATTTATCCAAATTTACTCTGTTTCTTATTTTAACACTATCTTTTCGCTTCTTCAACAAATTTATCAACTGTTCATAAACTCTTCCCGTCTTCTTTACAACTTTTTAAAATTTTTTCCACAAAGAGCTCTGTTTTTCGCTGAGATATCCTCCGTTTTTTTAATTTTCCCGCTTTTTTTCCACTTTGTCCGCACATTTTTTCGCATTCCCTCTTTTGACACGCACTTTGCAATCTCCTTCTCCTTGCATATTTTCCATGTCCGCAAGAATGCCCCGCGGCATTTTGCCGCAGGGCATTCCATGATCTGAAAAATACAGTCTTCTGCTATCTTGCAGTGTTCGTGCCGCCTGTACTGTCTGTCGCACCATTCATTGTATCTGTATTCGTACCGTCCCCGTTTTCGTCTATACGTTTTTCTGTACGATCATTTGTCCGGTCCTCTCCGTCAATGACGTCTTCCACTCCGTCTTTGACGTCTCTGGCGCCATCCTCCACGGCATCTCCTACATCTTCCATGACTCCATCACGCGGAGCCTCTCCATTCTGGTCGTTTTGTTCCCGCTTCTGCTCACTGTTCTTTTTCTGTTCTTCGTTTGTTCCTGTTGCAGTATTGTCATCTGCCACATTATCGTTGTTTCCTCTCGCACACGCTGTCATGCACACAAGAGCACTCACACACAGAATGCTGAGTATCATTTTCTTTGCTCTCTTCATCTGACTAACTTCCTTTCCTGAAATGTAATAAGAATTGCTTCTCGCCAATATTGTCTGCATTCCCTGCTATTCTATACATCCGGAAAGTAATGGTAAATTTTTCTATTGATTTTCAGAAGAAGCCTCGATCACATCACTCATATCATAGAGTCCTGCAGGTTTCCCCGCAAGATATTTCGCTGCCTCCACAGCTCCTTTTCCGAAAACTGCCTTTGAGTATGCTGTATGTTTAAATTCAATCACCTCGTCTGCCCCGGCAAAGATCACCTCATGCTCTCCTACAATCGTTCCGCCGCGCACTGCCGCGATTCCGATTTCTTTCTTTTCTCTTTTTTTGCGCTCTTTGCTTCTGTCATAAGTATACGCATACTCATTTCCAAGCGCTTCATTTACACTGTCCGCAAGGGCAAGTGCCGTCCCGCTCGGCGCATCAACTTTCAGATTATGATGCTTTTCTACCAGTTCAATGTCAAATCCTGCCGGAGCGAGGATCTTTGCAGCATCCTGAAGAAGTTTTAACAGCATGTTGATTCCCAGTGACATATTTGCAGATTTTAATACCGCTGTCTTTTCCGAAGTGCACTGTACCTGTGCAAGCTGCTCTTCGGAAAGTCCGGTTGTGCAGAGTACGACCGGAAGCTTTTTTTTCTCACAGTAAGCAAGCAGTCCATCCACCGCCGGCGCATTGGAGAAATCAATCACGACATCCGCCTCCACATCACAGTCCGCAATATCCGTAAAAACCGGATACTCATTTTTTACACCTGTATATTTATCAATTCCCGCAGCAATCTCAATCCCTTCATCTTCCTTTACGAGATTTGAGATCACCTGCCCCATTTTCCCGTTACATCCATGCATAATTGCTCTTACCATCTTATTTTCCTCCATTTTCTTATGTACAAAAGGGGCTGCCGCAGAATGGCCGCCAGCGCAAACTGTAGTTCTTCCGTCAATGAACACCACATTCTGCAGATCGCTTCCACTCTGTGACAGCTCCTCTCTGTTCTCTCTATGCGAGCTGAATTCCAAACTCTCTCATCGCCTGTGCAAGCTTCTTCGCATTTGCCTCTTCCATCTCTGTCAGAGGCATACGCAGTCCGCCGGCTTCCATTCCCATTAAAGAAACCGCCTTCTTAACCGGGATCGGATTGACTTCACTGAACAATGCATTGATCAGTGGAATCGCCTTTAATTGAAGTTCCCTGCTTCCTGCAACATCTCCTGCAAAGAATTTTGCACAGATCTCATGTGTCTCTTTTGGAGCGATATTTGATAATACAGAGATCACTCCCTTTCCTCCCAGTGCCAGAATCGGAACGATCTGGTCATCATTGCCTGAATACAGATCGATATCCCCCTGTGTCAGCTGCATGATCTTCGCCACCTGGGAAATATTGCCGGAAGCTTCTTTCACACCGACAATATTATCTACTTCTTTCACAAGCGCCGCAACGGTCGACGGTTCAATATTACATCCGGTACGGCTTGCCACACTGTACATAATGATCGGTGCATCCGCTTCTCTTGCAATCGCTTTATAATGCTCGATCAATCCTTTCTGTGTTGCCTTATTGTAATATGGTGTCACAACAAGAAGTCCGTCTGCTCCCGCTCTTACTGCTTCCCTCGACAGTTCTACCGCTGTCGCAGTGCAGTTGGATCCGGTCCCTGCAATCACCGGAATTCTTCCTGCTGTAAAATCAATCGTGCGTTTGATGCATTCCAGATGTTCTTCTTCTGTCATCGTCGCAGACTCTCCTGTTGTTCCACAGATCACAATACTGTCTGTTCCATTCTCGCAATGATAATCAACCAGCTTCTTTAACTGATCATAGTTAATACTTCCGTCTTCGTGAAACGGTGTTATGATCGCTACTCCTGCTCCTGTAAAAATTGCCATATTTATCCTCCTAAACATCAGTTTTACTTTGATCGTTTCAAATTTCATCAGCGATTTCTTGTCTGAAATTTTATCATCATTTTTTTCTAATGTCAATGGAGCCACAGCTATTCCTACTGCTCTTCTTCACTTATTTCAGCACCGATACATTCCAGCTTGCTGACAGACACTTCATATGCCACACGTTTTTCCGTCTCTGTCTCAGACAGTTTTTTCACATACTCTCTGCTCTGGATCCTTCCTAAAATCTGCACGTGTTCTCCCACAGCGAACCCGGAAGCATATCTTGCATTTCTTCCCCAGCAGATACATGGTATGTAGTCAGATTTTCCATATGGTCTGTTCACTGCGAGCAGAAGATCTGCAATTTCCCTTCCAAGCGGTGTTTTCCGGTAGACCGGCGCCTTACAGATATATCCGTCTAAAAGAATATTATTTGTCTTTGCCCCGTCAAGCTCCTCATCCACAAATTCTACTTCCCGGACAAATACGGAAAGCACCAGATGATTCTTGTGCTCCTCATGTCTGTTGTACGACCGGAACTGTCCACTTGCCATGATAAATTCCCCTGTATAATCTTTGGTCACATCTATCAGCCGCTCGGAAATCATAAGCGGAATCCGGTCCTCGGAATTGCTGAGTCTTTTGACAAGAACATCTACCATATAGAATCCTTCTCCGAATACTTCATGACTGAACGTGAATCTGGAAGCCACCTCTCCCATGATCGTTACCTGATTGTTTTCAATAATCTTATCGGACATAATTTATATCTCTCCTCTTTGCTGTATTTTTTTGTCTTTATTATTTTATTCTATGATAACGGATTTATAACCGTCAGATTGGACATTCCCCGGACTTTCCATCGACAGAAATCGACCGTGAGATATGCTTCGATCATTTTTTCCGTGTTCTTTCCATATTATGTGTTTTTTCAAAAAGGACTTGTAATCTATTGCCAATGTGGTAAACTGTATGAGTTATTAATGCTTATTCATGGATTTACAATAGAAAGAAGGTTATTTATGAAAACAAAAAGAGAAGATATCAGAAACATCGCAATCATCGCCCATGTTGATCACGGAAAAACAACACTGGTCGACCAGCTCTTAAAACAAAGCGGTGTATTTCGTGCCAATCAGGAAGTGGCAGAGCGTGTTATGGACTCCAACGACATCGAGAGAGAACGTGGAATCACAATCCTTTCCAAAAATACTGCTGTATACTATAAGGATACAAAGATCAACATTATCGACACTCCGGGACATGCAGACTTCGGCGGTGAGGTAGAGCGTGTGCTGAAGATGGTTAACGGTGTCGTTCTTGTCGTGGATGCTTTTGAAGGTGCAATGCCACAGACAAAATTCGTTCTGAAAAAAGCTCTTGAGCTTGATCTTCCGGTTATCGTCTGCATCAATAAGATCGACCGCCCGGAAGCACGCCCGGACGAGGTGATCGATGAAATCTTAGAGCTTTTCATGGATCTTGACGCTTCCGATGAGCAGCTTGACTGCCCGTTTGTCTATGCATCTGCCAAAGCCGGACACGCAATCCTTGATCTGACAGATAATCCGGAAAATATGATTCCGCTCTTTGAGACCATCATCGATTACATCCCTGCACCGGAGGGAGACCCGGAGGCCGATACGCAGGTACTGATCAGTACGATCGACTATAATGAATATGTAGGACGAATCGGTGTCGGAAAGGTCGACAATGGTACGATCGCTGTCAACCAGGAAGTCATGCTTGTCAACGCTCATGAGCCGGACAAACAGAAACGTGTAAAGATCAGTAAATTATATGAATTTGACGGACTGAACAAAGTCGAAGTAAAGGAAGCGACGATCGGTTCCATCGTAGCGATCTCCGGAATTGCAGATATCCATATCGGAGATACGTTGTGTTCTCCGGAGAATCCGGTTGCAATTCCTTTCCAGAAGATTTCCGAGCCGACGATTGCCATGCAGTTTATCGTCAATGACAGCCCGTTTGCCGGACAGGAAGGAAAATATGTCACCTCCCGCCATTTAAGAGACCGCCTGTTCCGTGAGCTGAACACTGATGTCAGCCTGCGTGTGGAAGAATCTGAAAATACAGACAGCTTCAAAGTATCCGGCCGCGGTGAGCTCCACCTCTCCGTCCTGATCGAAAACATGCGCCGGGAAGGATATGAATTTGCAGTCAGCAAGGCAGAAGTTCTCTACAAAGAAGATGAAAACGGCAAACTGTTAGAACCGATCGAGACTGCCTACATCGATGTACCGGATGAGTTTACCGGAACTGTCATCGACAAATTAAGCCAAAGAAAAGGCGAGCTTCAGAATATGGGTGTCTCCAACGGCGGCTATACCCGTCTGGAATTTTCCATCCCGGCAAGAGGTCTGATCGGTTACCGCGGAGAGTTCATGACAGATACGAAAGGAAACGGAATTTTAAATACTTCCTTCGACGGATATGCACCGTACAAGGGAGATATCCAGTACCGCAAGCAGGGTTCCCTGATCGCCTTTGAAACCGGGGAGTCTGTCACTTACGGATTATACAGTGCGCAGGAGCGCGGAACGTTATTCATCGGCGCCGGCGAGAAGGTCTATGCCGGAATGGTCATCGGTCAGAACGGAAAAGCAGAGGACATTGAACTGAATGTCTGCAAGACAAAGCATCTCACAAATACCCGTTCTTCCGGAGCGGATGACGCACTGAAGCTGACAACTCCTAGAACATTGAGTCTTGAGGAAGCACTGGACTTTATCGACACGGACGAGCTTTTGGAAGTCACTCCGGAGACACTTCGCATCCGCAAGAAAATATTAGATTCAAAGATGAGAAAACGAGGAAATAAATAATGGACTTCTTACACTTTCTGGCAGAGCTGCGCACCCCTTTCGGGGAACAATTTTTTCAGTTCGTCACTTACTTTGGGCAGGAAGTCATCATCATAGCGGTTATCTGCACACTCTACTGGTGTGTGGATAAGCGCTTTGCTTATCAGTTGGGATTCACTTACTTTCTTGCCGGTCTGTGTGTACAGACATTAAAAATCACATTCCGCATCCCGCGCCCGTGGGTATTGGATCCAGACTTTTTCCCGGTGGAGAGTGCCGTACCTGTTGCAACCGGCTATTCCTTTCCAAGCGGACATACACAGGGCGGCACCTGTCTGTTTGCCCCATTTATGTTTAAAAGCAGGCGCTGGTTCATGAAGCTTATGTTTGCTTCCATGTTTCTGCTGATCGGATTTTCCCGCATGTATCTGGGAGTCCACACACCGAAAGATGTGCTTGTATCCATGGCGGTTTCACTTTGCATTGCCTTTGCCGTGTATAAAACAAAAGATTTTCTTCTTGATTCAAAGCAATCCCGAAAGTATATCCTGCTGTCACTCCTTCTTGTTTCCGGTGCCGTCAGTATCTATGCGCTGCTTTTACTTCTCCGGGGCGATATTTCTCTTCACTATGCCTCTGACTGCTGTAAGGCATCTGCTGCCGGGTTTGGATTTGGTGTCGGCTGGTATCTGGAGAACCGCTATGTGAATTTCTCTGTCAAAGGTTCTCTTCCATTTCAGATTGGAAAAGTCATTGCCGGGCTTCTCATTGCAGTTCTCTGCAAAGGTGGGATCGAACTTCTTTTCGGCGATTCTCTGCCGGCAGATATGTTTTCCTATTTTCTTTTAGTTCTCTGGGTAATCTTCATTTATCCATGGATTTTAAAAAGATTTCATCGATCCCCTTGTACCCCGGATTAAGTATTTCTAAGGTGTCCTAATGGACACCTTATTTTTTCTCCGATGCAGTACTGACAACCGATTCTTTTTTTGTCAGTCTTTTATTCTTTTTTTATATTTTTTTCAAATATTTTATTGCTCTTCGAGGTATTTTGATGTATAATACAACCATACTACAAATAACTCATTCATATTTCTGTTATTTGTAGAATATACCGAAAAGGGGTTGACAGCATGAACTTTATCATTAGTGGAAAAAACATCGATGTAACGCCAGGTTTAAAGAGTTGTATCGAACAGAAGTTAGGAAAACTAGAAAGGTATTTTACTCCTGAAACAGAAATTATCGTAACACTGAGTGTAGAAAAAGAACGTCAGAAAATTGAGGTCACCATTCCTGTCAAGGGACATATCATCCGCTCCGAACAGAGCAGCAACGATATGTATGTATCTATTGATCTCGTAGAAGAGGTGATTGAGCGACAGCTTCGCAAATATAAGAATAAATTAGTTGCCAGAAGCCAGGAAGGCGGCAACTTCAAGCAAGAATTTTTTGAATCAGAAGAGACATCTTCCGAGGATGATGAGATTAAGATCATCCGTACAAAACGATTCGGAATCAAGCCAATGTTCCCTGAGGATGCATGTATCCAGATGGAATTACTCGGACATGATTTTTATGTATTCTTCAATGCAGAGACAGAGGAAGTCAATGTCGTATATAAGAGAAAGAACGGCACATTCGGTTTGATCGAACCGGAATTTCAGTAGACATCTCGTCCCCTCCCGGTAATGGACATCCCTTTCCATTACCGGGAGGGTTTTTTGTGCTTTTGCAAAAATCGGAAAAATTTTATTCTGCCTCAAACACTTTCATCTCACCGTCAACGGTTCCAAAATAGCATGTTTCTTTCTGTGTCATCTTTGCCTGACCGTTCGTTCCCTCGGTAATCTCAGCTGCAATCTCCTGTTTCATATCCTCCGGAATCAGTACCGTCATTGTCACATTCTCCGCATAGGCGGACTCTAGAATCGTAAGCCCCCTCTGTCCAAGGATATACTGTATTTTCCCAAGGCCTGTATAATCTGTCTGGATTTCCAGTTTAATTCCCCAGTTTTTGGTAATAATCTTACTGGCTCCCAGCCCTGCCTTGACTGCGCCGGAATATGCCCGCACAAGCCCTCCTGTTCCAAGCAAAGTGCCTCCGAAATATCTTGTCACTACAACTGCGGTATTGTGGATCTCCTCCCCCAGCAACACATCGAGCATCGGCTTTCCTGCTGTACCCTGCGGCTCTCCGTCATCGCTGCATCTTTGTGTCTCAAACCGCTCTCCGATCACGTAGGCATAGCAGTTGTGTGTGGCATTCCAGTATTTCTTCTTCATGGACTCGATAAATTCCAGTGCCTCCTCTTCACAGGTTACCGGAATCACTGTCGCAATGAAGCGGGACTTCTTCTCGATGGTTTCCGCTTCTCCGCCTTCGTAGACTGTATGAAATTTACTTAACATATAAAATCACCCTTTATTTTCTTGATTACGTTTTCTCTGAAACTGTTTATACTATATCAACAGAACTGTGTTTTCACAAGTTTTTCTTAAGTTTTTGCCCTGAAATATGAAGATTTCATTTTATGCTTTATTTCAATACATAAATTTGATATAATTACCTGATAAAGGAGGCAACCATTCATGAATTATGGAAAACGAAATTCTGTCAAAAAACAGAAGAAAATATCTTCAAAATCAAAAATGAAGAAAAAACGAGCAGGTGTCCGGATCTTTAAAGGATTTTTAATTGTTTTTTTATTGCTTATTATCGTCGGTCTGATTGGCGGCGGTCTGTTCTTAAAGAAAATTCTTGACAAGGCTCCGAAGATCTCTCCTGCTTCTGTCAAACCGAGTGGATACTTCACAACTGTTTATAATGCAGACGGTTCACAGGAATTAGAAAAGTTTGTCACTTCCGGTTCCAACCGTATTTATAAAACAATCGACGAAATACCGGAAGACCTTCAGGACGCCTTTGTCGCGATCGAAGATGAACGATTTTACAAACATAACGGAATCGACATTCAGGGAATTCTCCGTGCCGGGCTTGTAGGCATCACAAGCGGCGACTTTTCCGAAGGTGCCAGCACGATTACCCAGCAATTGATAAAAAATAATGTCTTTCCAAATTTCTCACAGGAAAAGACATTCTTAGACAGTGTCGAGCGTAAGATTCAGGAACAGTTCCTTGCTCTGGAGCTGGAAAAGCAGATGAGCAAAAAAGAGATTCTGGAAAATTATATGAACACCATCAATTTAGGGCAAAACACACTCGGAGTTCAGTCCGCTGCAAAACGTTACTTCAACAAGGATGTATCTGAACTCACACTTTCAGAATGTGCGGTAATTGCCGGAATCACTCAGAATCCGGGCAGATATGACCCTACGGTCAACCCGGAAGAAAATGCCAAGCGGCGCAAGATTGTTCTCGGCAACATGTTAGAGCAGAAATATATTTCACAGGAAGAGTATGATACTGCCATGGCCGATCCGGTTTACGACCGGATCCAGGTTACAAATGCCGATACCTCAACAGATACTCCATACACTTATTTTATTGATGAGCTTTCCAAGCAGGTCATTTCCGACTTACAGACAAAGCTTGGATATACAGAAACACAGGCTTACAATGCGCTTTACAGTGGAGGGCTGTCTATCTACGCAACCCAGGATGCGAGAATCCAGCAGATCTGTGATGAGGAATTTTTAAATCCAGATAACTATCCATACAACACAGAGTATGGCCTGATCGATTACCAGCTCACGATCACGCGATCAGATGGAACTGTGGAAAACTTCAGCAAAGAGATGCTCGAGGAATATCTGCGTCAGACAAGAAATGACTCTTACCCTCTCGTCTTCTCAACCCCTGACCTCGCACAGGCGGCGATTGATGAATATAAATCAACCATTTCCCGTGAAGGCGACACACAGGTTGAGAAAAAGACTATCGTTCCACAGCCACAGGCTTCTTTTGTCATCATGGATCAATATACCGGTGAGGTAAAAGCAATTGTCGGAGGACGCGGCGAGAAGACAGAGAGTCTTTCTCTGAACCGTGCAACTGAATCTGCAAGGCAGCCTGGTTCCTGCTTTAAGATTGTGTCCACTTATGCTCCTGCACTTGATATCGGTGCAATGGGACTTCACACCTCGATCAAAGATGAGCCGTATCGCTACAAGAACGGAAAAGAAGTCAACAACTGGGATTTCTCTTATAAAGGTTGGGTGACAGTCAGAAAAGCTATTGAGCAGTCTATGAACGTCGTTGCAGTCAAGACACTCACGGAAATTGGAGAACAGACCGGATTTGATTATCTGAAGAGTTTTGGATTCTCCACTGTTGTAGATCAGGAAGTGATCAACGGACAGACATACAGTGATATCCAGCAGGCAACTGCTCTCGGAGGTATCACACACGGTGTCTATAACCTTGAGATGACTGCCGCTTATGCAGCCCTCGCAAATAACGGAACTTATACAAAACCGAAGTTCTATACGAAGATTCTCGATCATTCCGGAAATGTACTGATTGACAATACTTCTGAAACACACCAGGTTGTGAAGGCATCTACTGCCGGACTGCTGACGAATGCAATGATGGATGTTGTGACAAAAGGAACAGGTACCGGTGCTGCACTCAGCAATATGCCTGTATCCGGAAAGACTGGTACAACTTCCGATAATGTGGATATCTGGTTCTCCGGATATACCCCATACTACACAGCTTCTGTGTGGGGCGGATATGACTCCAACAAGCCTATGGATAACACTTCATGGCATCTGACACTGTGGAGCAGCATTATGGAACGGGTACACGAAGGTCTTGAATACAAGGACTTTGTAATGCCGGACACTGTCAAAAAGACAAATGTCTGTGCAAGTTCAGGAAAATTGCCACTCTCCAGTTGTCCCCAGGTAACAGAGTACGTTGCTATGGATTCTGGACAAAAATGCAATGGAAAACATGGCGGTTACTATACCCAGCCTGATGAATCTGAATACGAAGAAGTTTACGAATATACTGAAGAAGTAGTGCCAGAAGAAGAACATCCTAAGGAAGATCAACAAGAAGAAAAACCTGATTCTGAAAATCCGGATTCCGGAAATCAAAACGAAGACAACAGTTCTGGAAATAATGGATCTGAAAACGGAAACGGATCCGAGAATGGAAATAGCGGCGATCAAGGCGGTGGAGAAACATCCCCGCCAGACCAGGGGGATGCCTCTATAACACCTGAAGGATAATGCTGCCGGTTCTCGAAAACAGATTTTTATAAAAAATAAAGAAGACAGAAATGGCGTTGATGATGATCTCATCCATTTCTGTCTTCTTTTTCTTGCAGTTTCCGATAGAATCTTTTACTCTATAAAATCAATTTTGCAGCTCCGCAGATTCCTGCTTCATTTCCCAGCTTTGCAAGGGCAAACTGTACTTTTGCGTTCGCAAAAAACATTCTCTCACGGAAGTACTTTTCAATATACTGTAGAAGTACTTCCCCTGCCTTTGACACTCCTCCACCGATCACGATCACCGACGGATCAACTGCTGTCGCCAGATTGGCAAGTGCATATCCAAGATAACGTCCAAACTCTTCAGCAATCTCCATTGCAACTGCGTCTTTTGCCTTGACTGCATCAAAAACAGTCTTCGCCGTAATCTCTTCTGAACGCAATATTGTCTCATCGTCATTTTTTGCAAGTCTTCTCTTAGCAAGTCTTACAACTCCTGTAGCAGATGCATACTGTTCCAGACATCCACGTCCTCCGCATCCACATACTTCTGTCTCTTCATAATTGACACAGAGATGACCAATCTCTCCGCCTGCCCCGTTAAATCCACCTAAGATACGTCCATCGACAATGATTCCTCCGCCGACTCCGGTCCCGAGTGTAACCATGATCAGATCCTTATTGCCCTGTCCTCCGCCTTTCCACATCTCTCCAAGTGCAGCCACATTTGCATCATTCCCGACTTTTACCTTGATTCCGGTCAGATCTTCCAACTCTGTCTTCACATTTTTATACTTCCAGCCAAGGTTTGCACTTCCATTTACAATTCCATCTGCCACCGGAGCCGGTACACCGACACCGATTCCAAGAATCTGTTCTTTCTCCAGATGATGTTCTTCCATTTTGGAAGCAATCGATGCCGCCACATCCGGAAGGATCGCTGCTCCTTCATTTTCTGTATATGTCTTGATCTCCCACTTGTCCACGATTGTACCGTTGAACTCAAATAATCCTAATTTTACTGTTGTTCCTCCAATGTCAACTCCAAAGCAATAATTCATTTCTCTCTTCTCCTATTTTCTCTTTGTCAGATTCTCCTGCACACGTCTGTACAATTCCTGTGCTGCATTATATCCCATCTGTTTCTGTCTGTGGTTTACAGATGCAGATTCTACAATAATCGCAAGATTTCTTCCCGGCCGGATCGGTATCGAATGACACACGACACGGTTACCAAGAAATTCTGTATATTCTTCTTCCAATCCCAATCTGTCATACTGTTTATCCTTGTTCCAGTCTTCCAGTGTAATGACAAGATCGATCGTCTGCGTCTCCCTCACGCTCTGCACACCGAACAACGTTTTGACATCTACGATACCGATTCCCCGCAGCTCAATAAAATGTCTTGTGATATCCGGCGCCGTTCCAACCAATGTATCGTCACTGACTTTCCGTATCTCAACAACATCGTCTGTGACGAGACGATGCCCCCTCTTGATCAACTCCAAAGCGGCCTCGCTTTTTCCGATTCCACTCTCTCCCATGATCAGCACTCCGACCCCGTAGACATCCACAAGCACTCCATGAATAGAAATACACGGTGCCAATTCTACATTCAGCCACCGGATAATCTCAGCCATAAAAGAAGAGGTTGTCTTATCTGTCAGAAGAATCGGCACATTCTTCTCTACCGCAATTTCCAGAAGTCTGTGATCTGGCATCAGATCTCTGCAAAAAATGATACACGGTACTGAATACGATAACAACGATTGGTATACTTCTTCCTTTCTATCATCACTAAGCTTCTGAAGATAAGTATGTTCTACATATCCTACAACCTGAACCCTGTCTGATTCAAAATGTTCAAAAAAGCCTGTGAGCTGTAATGCGGGACGGTTAATGTCCGGCACATTGACTTCTTTTCCTAAAAGATCAATCTGCGGAGTCAGATTTTTTAAATTCATTTTCTCTGCAACTTTCTGTAACTCTACGCTTCCCATAATGCTCTCCTTTTTCGTTCTTATTCTCCCCTTAGTATATCATCAATGGAAAAAGTTGTATACTTCATTTGCAGATTTTTCATTCATTGATGGAATTTCTTTCAGCTCCTCTATGGTTGCCGCTTTCATCGCATCCAGGCTCATAAAATGTTTCATCAGCGCCTTCCTTCTGGCCGGTCCGATTCCCGGAATATCATCCAGAATGGAATGTACCTGCCCCTGACTTCTCAGCTTTCTGTGAAACTCAATCGCAAACCGATGCGCCTCATCCTGAATTCTTGTAATCAGACGAAAGCCTTCTGAATTTCTGTCAATCTCGATTTCTTCATTGTTATAATACAGCCCTCTTGTCCTGTGATGATCATCCTTGACCATCCCACATACCGGTATTGCGATTCCAAGCCGTTCAAGCACCTCCAGTGCGATATTGACCTGCCCTTTTCCACCATCCATCATGATCAGATCCGGAAAGGTCTGGAAGCTTCCAAGATCCTTCCCCTCTTCGAGTTCCCTCATTCCATGCTCAAATCTTCTCGTCAGCACCTCCTTCATACTCGCATAGTCATCCGCTCCCTGTACTCCCTTGATTTTAAATTTCCGGTAATCGTTGCGTTTCGGTTTTCCCTTCTCGTACACAATCATAGAGCCGACAGAATTAAACCCATTCGTGTTGGATATATCGAATGCCTCAATCCGCTTTACATGCTCGATTCCCAGCCATTTTTCAATCTCTTTTACTGCTCCGATCGTTCTTCCCTCTTCCCGCTTTAGCCGCTCCTTGTCCGTACTCAGGACAAGCTGTGCATTCTTCTTCGCAAGTTCCACCAGTTTCTCCTTCTCGCCTTTTTTCGGCACACGGATATGAACTCGATGTCCTCTTCGCTCAGAAAGCCATTCCTCAAGCACCCCTTGCTCGTCGATTTCCTGTTGGATCATCAGCTCTCTCGGTACATACGGTGTCCCCGCATAAAACTGTTTGATAAAGCTTGTGAGGATCTCTGCCTTCGGCTCTCTATCCGCAATGGTCATATAGAAATGATCCCTTCCGATCAGCCTTCCTCCACGGATAAAGAACACCTGCACAACCGCATCCCTATCTTCTGTCGCCACCGCAAGAATATCTTTATCCTCCCCATCACTGTTGGTAATCTTCTGTTTCTGCGCAATCTGTTTGACACTTCCGAGCAGATCCCTGTATTCAATCGCCTTCTCGAATTCCATCTCTTCCGATGCCTGTTCCATCTTCTCCTGAAGTTCTTTCAAAATGGTATCATATTTTCCATTCAGAAACTCTACCGCTTTCTGCACCGATTCCCGATATTCCTCCTGACTGATGTAATCCTGACACGGTGCATAGCACTGTTTAATATGATAATTGAGACATGGGCGTTCTTTTCCGATATCTTTTGGCAGATTCCGGTTACAGCTTCTGATATGATATAACTTTCTCAGCAGCTCAATTGTGTCCTTGACTGCCCCTGCGCTTGTATACGGTCCAAAATACTTTGCCTTATCCTTCTTCATCTCCCGTGCAAACAGAATCCGCGGATATGCCTCCTCTACCGTCACTTTGATAAACGGATACGTCTTGTCATCCATCAGCATCGTATTATACTTCGGCCTGTGCTCCTTGATCAGATTACATTCCAGAACAAGCGCCTCCAGCTCAGAGTCTGTCACAATATACTCAAAGCGGGAAATGTGGGTGACCATCTGCTCAATCTTCACCCCCTTATTCCTGCTCGTCTGAAAATACTGCCGTACACGGTTCTTCAGACTGATTGCTTTTCCCACATAAATAATATCATCTTTCTCATCATGCATCAGATAGACTCCCGGTTTTGACGGAAGTTTCTTTAATTCCTCTTCTATATTAAACATTGTTTTCTCCCTCTTTGACCATATTTTCCATACATAGAATTACCGCAGATCATTTTGGTTACACGGAATATTTTTTAACATAAGAGGAGTGCCAGAAGGCACTCCTCTTTTCCACCGCATCCGCTCCATAGCTGTTTTCCCTGTGAATCTGTGAACGCATCACTTCATTTTCACTGACCCTTGTATGGATATCAGATACTCTCTATTTTTTTAATGTTAGTGGTCCTGCCCGCTCTCCTGTGACACCAGCATACTCTCATCAGAATCATTTTCAATCGTACTCTCTTGTACAGCATTTTCTTCTGCTGCGTTTTCTTCTGTGACATTCTCTTCAACTACATCTGCCGGTTCCGCTTCCTTCATTGAGATTCTCGCCTCTTTCTCCTGCGTACCTTCCTCAATTCCCTGTACTTTATGGAAGATCTCCATGAATTCTTTGCCGGTAATTGTCTCCTTCTCAATCAGGAATGCTG
This sequence comes from uncultured Lachnospiraceae bacterium, assembly GCA_900546325.1. GTDB lineage: Bacteria > Bacillota > Clostridia > Lachnospirales > Lachnospiraceae > Faecalimonas. The sequence goes on from URCR01000002.1 coordinate 159,464, forward strand.
CAATCTCATCAAGAGCTTTACGGTTCTCAGACAAAAGCCTCTTCGCTTCGGCATATGCTTCCTTCAGAATCCGCATTACTTCCGTATCAATCTCTGCTGCTGTCGCCTCACCGCAGTTCAGCACCGGACGTCCGTCAAGATATCTGTTCTGAATAGATTCCAGACCGATCAGACCAAATTTTTCTGACATACCGTACTGAGTAATCATTGCTCTTGCCACCTGCGTTGCCTTCTCAATGTCATTGGAAGCTCCGGTTGTAACCGTATCAAATACAATCTCTTCTGCTGCCCTTCCGCCGAGCATACCGACAAGCATTGCCTCCAACTCTTTCTTTGTATTTAAGAATTTTTCTTCTTCCGGTGTATGCATAACATATCCGAGTGCTCCCATCGTCCTTGGAACGATCGTAATTTTCTGCACCGGCTCTGCATCTTTCTGAAGTGCACTGACAAGTGCATGACCGACTTCATGATAAGAAACGATTCTTCTCTCCTCTGCATTCATAATGCGGTCTTTCTTCTCTTTACCGACGAGAACTACTTCTACTGCTTCAAATAAATCTGCCTGTGATACAACTTTTCTTCCATGTTTTACTGCGTTGATTGCAGCCTCATTGATCATATTGGCAAGGTCTGAGCCCACTGCCCCTGATGTCGCCAGCGCGATCGCTTCCAGATCGACTGTCTCATCCATCTTGACATCCTTCGCATGCACTTTCAGGATGTCCACACGTCCTTTCAGATCAGGCTTATCTACGATGATCCGTCTGTCGAAACGTCCCGGTCTTAATAACGCCGGATCAAGAATCTCCGGACGGTTCGTGGCCGCAAGGATCAGAAGTCCTTTGTCCGTGTCAAATCCATCCATTTCTGCAAGCAGCTGGTTCAGAGTCTGTTCCCGCTCATCATTGCTTCCCATCGCATTATCTCTGCTCTTACCGATCGCATCAATCTCATCGATAAAAATAATACACGGAGCCATCGCCTGAGCTTCCTTAAATAAATCACGTACTCTCGATGCACCGACACCGACATACATCTCTACGAATGCAGAACCTGACAGAGAGAAGAACGGTACTTTCGCTTCTCCTGCAACCGCTTTTGCAAGCAGTGTCTTACCGGTTCCCGGAGGTCCTACAAGAAGTGCCCCTTTCGGAAGCTTCGCACCGATTCCCGTATACTTGCCCGGGTTGTGAAGGAAGTCCACGACTTCCTGAAGCGATTCCTTCGCCTCATCTTCCCCTGCTACATCGCGGAATGTAACACCGGTTTCCTTTTCTACATACATTTTTGCATTGCTCTTTCCAATGCCCATCATTCCGCCGCTCTTAGACATCCGCCGCATCAGGAAACTCAATCCGATCCAGATAAATGCGAACGGAAGTACAATACTGATCAGAATATTAAAAAGCATCGCTGAAGTGGAATCCGGAATCTCAGCTCCATACTTCACTCCCGCCTCATAGAGACGCTGTGAAAGATCTGCATCTTCTACTCTTCCAGTGAAATATTTCACTTTCAGCCCTGGAACTTTTTCCTCCTTCGGGGTAATTATAAGTTCATTGGCACCGATCCGCACTTCTTCTACTTTGCCGTCATCTACCATCTTCAGGAATTCACTGTAAGCAATCTCCTTTGATGTGCTTTCTTCCATAAACTGATAAAGACCAAGTACAATGACCGCCGCAATCAGTGTTGTAATTATAATAATCCCAAAGCCCTGTTTGTTGTTCTTCTGGTTATTTTTGTTTTGGTTGTCCATTCTTTTCCTCCTAATTATCATCTCTTTTATTATAAGTATGGTCTCCCCATAAATCAATAAAAACATTGTGAAATCAGCTTCACATTTCTAAAACTTTTGTGAATTTCCCCGGCTGGCCTGCCGTTTTCTATTTGGAAATTTTTCTCCTTGCAAAACACAAATGTTTTATAGTATACTATTGACGTATATTTATTATATACAACTTTTTAGTAACATTATAATCAAGAATGAGATGAAGGACTGAATGCGCTATGAAAATTGGATTTGACAACGATAAGTATCTGACCATGCAGTCAGAGCATATCAGAAAAAGAATTGATCAGTTTGACAACAAACTATATCTGGAATTTGGCGGGAAATTATTCGACGATTACCATGCCTCAAGGGTACTTCCGGGATTTGCTCCGGACAGCAAGCTGAAACTGCTCATGCAGTTATCCGACCAGGCTGAAATCGTCATCGTCATCAGTGCCGGTGACATTGAGAAGAACAAAGTCCGCGGAGATCTTGGAATCACCTACGACTCAGACGTTCTCCGCCTGATTGAATCGTTCCGCGAAAAAGGACTCTTTGTCGGCAGCGTTGTGATCACGCAGTATACCGGTCAGAGCAGCGCCAACTTATTCAAGACAAGACTGGAGAAGCTTGGAATCCGTGTATATATCCACTATGTTATCGAAGGTTATCCTTCCAATATTCCGCTGATCGTCAGTGATGAAGGTTACGGGAAGAACGATTACATCGAGACTTCCAGACCGCTTGTGATCATCACAGCTCCGGGACCTGGAAGCGGTAAGATGGCTACCTGCCTCTCTCAGCTCTATCACGAACACAAACATGGTGTCCGCGCCGGATATGCAAAGTTTGAGACGTTCCCTATCTGGAATATTCCATTAAAGCATCCGGTCAACCTTGCCTATGAGGCTGCTACCGCTGATTTGAATGACGTCAATATGATCGATCCATTCCATTTAGAAGCGTATGGCATTACAACAGTCAATTACAACCGTGATGTGGAAATCTTCCCGGTACTCAGTGCTATTTTTGAAAAAATATATGGAGAAAACCCTTACAAATCTCCGACCGATATGGGTGTGAATATGGCAGGAAACTGTATCTGTGATGACGAAGCCTGCCGTGACGCGTCCAACCAAGAAATTATCCGCCGCTACTATCAGGCATTGAATGGTCTCGCTGAAGGTACTTCCACCGAAGAAGAAGTATTTAAGATCGAACTTCTGATGAAGCAGGCACACATTACAGTCAATGATCGTACGGTTGTAGATGCCGCATTGAAACGTGCCGAAGAGACCGGTGCTCCTGCTGCCGCTTTAGAACTTCCTGATGGAAGCATCATTACCGGCAAGACAAGCAACCTTCTCGGAGCATCCGCCGCATTACTCTTAAATGCACTGAAGAAGCTCGCCGGCATCGAGGATGAAGTGCACATCATTTCTCCATCCGCTATCGAGCCGATCCAGAAACTGAAAACTTCCTACCTGGGAAGCAAAAATCCGCGCCTTCACACCGATGAGGTTCTGATTGCCCTCTCAATCAGTGCCGCAACAAATGAAACTGCACAGCTTGCCCTGGATCAGATTCCAAATTTAAGAGGCTGCCAGGCTCATACATCTGTGATGCTTTCCGAAGTTGACGTCAAACAGTTTAAGAAGCTTTCTATCCAGCTGACTTCCGAAGCAAAATACGAAAACAAAAAACTTTATCATTAATTCTGAACAATAAATAAAACCCGTGCGGTGAGATTCCTTAAAATCAGACTTTTAAGGTTTCCCACATTTATCGCACGGGTCTTTTTTATTTTCTTTTTGCTATCTGTTTATTCTCTTTGTACCGTCTTTTCATTCTTTCCTTCTGCAGTTCTATGCACTTGTCTGCTCAAACTGAGAATTGTAGAGATTTGCGTAAAATCCTCCCTTTGCCAGAAGTTCTTCATGATTTCCCTGCTCTACGATATCTCCGTCTTTCATGACAAGGATCAGATCAGCATCGCGGATCGTAGACAATCTGTGCGCGATCACAAAACTTGTTCTGCCTTTCATCAGATTATCCATCGCTTTCTGGATCCGGATTTCTGTTCTTGTATCAACTGAACTTGTCGCCTCATCCAGAATCAGAATCTTTGGATCTGCCAGAATTGCTCTTGCAATCGTAAGAAGCTGCTTTTGTCCCTGTGACACATTGCTTGCTTCCTCATTCAGCTCCATATCATATCCATCCGGAAGTGTCTGCACAAACCGATGTACATAGGCTGCCTTTGCCGCCTCTACCACTTCCTCATCGGTAGCATCAAGCTTTCCGTAGCGGATATTGTCTTTGATCGACCCGTGGAACAGCCATGTATCCTGAAGAACCATTCCGAACATCTGACGAAGTTCACTTCTGTTGAAATCTTTCAGATTATGTCCGTCGATCAGGATCTCCCCGCTGTTGACATCATAAAATCTCATCAGAAGCTTGATCATCGTTGTCTTACCTGCACCGGTCGGCCCTACAATCGCAATTTTCTGTCCTTCTTTTACTTTTGCAGAAAAATCATTGATGATCGTACGTTCTTCATTGTATCCAAAATGAACATGTTTAAATTCTACATTGCCTTTCAGTCCCTCTACAGAAACCGGGTTCTCTGCAAACTGGTCTTCTTCCTCTTCCTCCAAAAATTCAAAGACTCTCTCGGAGGCTGCCGCTGTGGACTGCAACATATTCGCCACCTGTGCAACCTGCGTGATCGGCTGTGTAAAGCTTCTCACATACTGGATAAAGGACTGGATGTCTCCGACTTCGATTGCATCTTTGATCGCCAGATACCCTCCTAAGATTGCCACTGCCACATATCCGAGATTTCCTACAAACTGCATGATCGGCATCATCATTCCTGAGAAAAACTGGGATTTCCATGCAGACTGATATAAGATCTCATTTGTCTCATTAAATTCCCGGATCACATCTTCTTCCTTGTTAAATGCTCTGACGATGCTGTGACCACCGTATACTTCCTCTACCTGTCCGTTGACATGCCCTAAATACTCCTGTTGATTCTTAAAGTGTTTCTGCGATTTCTTTACGATCGTGGAAATCAGAAGCATTGACACCGGAAGAATCAGCAGTGCCACTACGGTCATCAGCGGACTGATGCTGAGCATCATGATCAGAATACCGATGATCGTTGTAAAAGAGGTAATGATCTGTGTCGCACTCTGATTCAGACTCTGACTTAACGTATCTACGTCGTTTGTAACTCTGGAAAGTACTTCGCCGTGTGTCTTTGTGTCAAAATAATTCATCGGCATACGGTTGATCTTCTCAGAGATTTCTTTTCTAAGTTTATACGTCAGCTTCTGTGACACCCCTGTCATAATGAATCCCTGAATAAATGAGAACAGGGCGCTCAGCACATACATTCCTAACAAGAACAGAAGGATCTGTGCAATTTTATCAAAATCAATTCCGCTTCCGCCTGATACTTTCCTTACCAGTCCATTGAAGATCTCTGTCGTGGCTTTTCCCAAAATCTTCGGTCCCACAATATTAAATATCGTACTTCCCACCGCAAAGATCATCACTGCAATGATTCCCAGCTTATATGCGCTCATATATTTCAGAAGCTTTTTCATTGTCCCTTTGAAATCTTTTGCCTTTTCTCCGGCACCCATGCCTCCCATCGGTCCGCCATGTCTTGGTCCACCAGGTCTTTGTTCTTTGCTCATACCTATCTGCCTCCTTTCTCTTCATCCTGGGTCATATCACGCTCCAGTTCCTTTTCTGACAACTGAGATGCTGCGATCTGATAATATACATCACAATTTTTTAATAATTCTTTATGTGTTCCGATGCCCGCGATTTTCCCTTCATCCAGAACAATAATCTGCTCTGCATGGAGGATCGTACTGATTCTCTGTGCAACAATGATCACTGTGCTGTTTACCGTATGTTCTTTTAATGCTTTTCGCAATGTCACATCTGTCTTATAATCCAGAGCAGAGAAACTATCATCAAAAATGAAGATCTTCGGCTCTTTCGCGATTGCCCTTGCAATAGATAAACGTTGTTTCTGTCCGCCGGAAACATTTCCTCCGCCCTGAGAGATCCTGCTGTCGTAACGTTTTGGCTTCTCCTCAATAAATTCCGATGCCTGAGCTACTTTTGCTGCCTCCATCATCGTCTCTTCGCTTCCGTTTGGATTTCCATATAAAATGTTGCTTGCAATCGTTCCTGAGAAAAGAACTCCCTTCTGCGGAACATAGCCAAGCTGGTCTCTCAGCTCATGTTGTGTCACATTTCGGATATCTTCCCCATCAATCGTAATTTTTCCTTCTGTCACATCGTAGAATCTCGGAATCAGATTTACCATTGTAGATTTTCCGCTTCCGGTGCTTCCAATGATCGCTGTTGTTTCCCCCGGCTTTGCAACAAAGGAAATATCATGGAGTACATCTTCCTCTGCCCCCGGATACCGGAACGATACATGATCGAATTCTACCACACCATTTCCTTCTTTCAGGTGCTTCGGCTGCTTTGGATCATTGATCAGCGTCGTACTTGTCAGCACTTCATCCACACGTGTTGCAGAAACCGCCGCTCTTGGAAGCATGATCGAGATCATACAAATCATTAAGAATGCCATAATAATCTGCATTGTATATTGAATAAATGCCATCATATCACCGACCTGCATCTGTCCATCATTGATTCCATTTGCCCCTACCCAGACAATCAGAACAGAGATTGCATTCATGATCAGCATCATCGTCGGCATCATAAATGTCATGGCACGATTGACAAATAAATTCGTCTTCGTCAGATCTTTGTTTGCCTTATCAAACCGCTCTTCCTCATGCTTTTCTGTACTGAATGCACGGATGACAGACAATCCTGTAAGAATCTCTCTTGTAACAAGATTAAGCCGGTCTACAAGATTCTGTAACATCTTGAACTTCGGCATTGCCACAACAAACAGAACCATTACAACCATCGCGATCAACACAACTGCGAGCCCGATGATCCATGCCATCGATACATTTGTATGGAATACTTTAAACACTCCTCCGATTCCCATGATCGGTGCATAAAGTACCATTCTTAAAATCATAACTGTCAGCATCTGGATCTGCTGGATATCATTTGTACTTCTCGTGATCAATGATGCAGTCGAGAACTTGTCAAATTCTCCATTTGAAAATTCTACGACTTTGTGGAACACCTTTCCTCTCAAATCTCGCCCTGTCGAAGCACCTACTTTTGATGCAAGGAATCCTACGATCATGCTGACGATCATTCCAACCGCAGCAAGCGCCAGCATCTTTCCTCCCGTGCGGAACATATAACTCGTCTGGATCTTGTCTGTGTCCATTCCGAGGTTCTTATATGCTCCTTTGAGATAGATTGTTGCGGCTTGTTCCAGCATCGTCTCCGGCATCTCATCTACCTTCTCTCCGATCTGTGCCACCATCTGTGTCCGCTGTTCCTCCGGCATCATTCCAAGAACGTCAAAAATTGTCATATCCTCTTTGACCATTTCCTTTGGAAGACTGGCAAACATCGCATCTGTCATTTTCTTTGTCTCTTCGCTGTCGGATGTAAATACGGTCACAAGCATCATCGGTTTACTTAAGATGTCTGCGATCTTATCTGTTCTCTTCTCATCTTTCAGGATCCCGTCCTTCAGCACATATGCCTCAGAATCATATGTATCTGCGTCTCTCTCATACGCATCCAGCACCGTCTTCTGATCTTTCTCAGAGACAAACAAAAACAGTCTTTCCATGTCATCCACAGAAATCTGCTCCGGTATCACCGTGTCAATTCCTCCCTGTTGGATACCGACATTTACAATGTCGGACGTGTATCCCGGCAGTGACAAGTCACAGTAAGCCTGAAGCACAAGAAACACAACGATCATCAGAATGGTCGCTGCATATGGCTTCATAAATTTCAATAATTTTCCCATTTTAACCTTCCTTTCTGGCTGCACTCTTCAAGTTGTCTCTCATCTGAAGCAAAAGCCTGCGAAAAAGCATTACTTCCTGCTCATTCATCTTTGCAAAAGCCTCTTGTTCAAGCTGCTTCATAACAATTTCCATCTTCGCCGCAATATCCTTGCCTTTCTCGGTAAGAAAGATCCTCATAATCCTTTGATCATCCTCATCCTGCTTCTTTTCTATATATGCTTCGGCTTCCAGCTTCTTTAACATCACTGTGATTGAAGGAGGCTTTACACCAATATGTTTTGCCAGTTCTTTCTGCGCCATCCCCTTGTGATTCTGGTCTTTACAATTCAGTGCCCACAAAAGTCCCGCCTGCCCCGGATGGATGTCTAACTCCTTAAACAGACAGATACTTCTCTGCAAATACAAGTGCATCACATGACACATCAGTAACTGTGTGCTCTCTTCCATTCTGTTTCTCCTTTCCAAATTAGTTAATCATTTAATTAATATTCTATGTTTCTACACAAAAAATGTCAATATCTATTCCTACTTTTTATATTTTCTTAATATTTTTCACCGAAAATTTAATTAAATGGTTAATTATTTCTTCAATTCTCTTTTTTCTCTCCCTTGAAAGATTTAAACCTTTCTTTGTATTCCAGAACTATTTCTGCTATAATATGATCACAAAGAAATATACAGAAGTTGTGGAGGTGATTTTTTTGATTGGAAATATTGTAAAAGTCATTGTTGACAAACCGCTTGGAAGCCACCATCCGAAACACAAAGATATATATTATCCGGTAAATTATGGTTATATTGAAGGAATGATTGCTCCGGACGGTGAAGAACAAGATGCATATATTTTAGGTGTTGACGAGCCTGTAAATGAGTTTATTGGAAAAGTTATAGCAATTATTCATAGAAATGATGACATCGAAGAAAAGTTAGTAGTTGTACCAGAGGAAGTATACTTAAGTGCAGAACAAATTATGGAAGGAGTTGCATTTATGGAACGGTATTTTGATTCTGAGATAATAATGTAACCCTCCTTTTAATTTTAAAATAAAAGCAAAAAGAACCGGAAACACTTACTTTTTAAGCATTTCCAGTTCTGAAACAACAGGGGATGAGAGAATCGAACTCCCACCAAAAGTTTTGGAGACTCCTATCATACCATTTGACCAATCCCCTATATATTATTAATATACCTTCAAAATTACATACAGTCAACTACTTTTCTAAGTTTTTCTCTCTCCATCCATTCTCCTATCACCACTTGGTTATGCCCTCGACCGATTAGTAACAGTCAGCTCCATACATTACTGCACTTCCACCTCTGTCCTATCTACCTCGTCGTCTTCAAGGGGTCTTACAACTTGCGTTGGGATATCTCATCTTGAGGGGGGCTTCACGCTTAGATGCCTTCAGCGTTTATCC
>URCR01000003.1 GCA_900546325.1 uncultured Lachnospiraceae bacterium
TAAGATGATTATATCTTATTAGCCACTTCTGTTACAACTTTATTATAGCACTTCAGGTATGAGTAAATTATACGAACTGACTAATCCGGAAGATTGTCCTTTTGTGCTGTGGATTGGAACAAGAAGAATGATAAAAAGAAGAAAGTTTGATGAGTATATTGAAAGAGTGTACTCAATATGAGGGAGGAATCACAAATGGATAGCGAGGTTAATTGCCAAAGAGAATGGTTCAAGAGCCGAGGTTCCGATGTCCCTTTATGGAATAGGCAAAACCTATCTATTGAAGAAACGGCAGCCTATACGGGCATTGGTAGAGACACGATATACAAGCTCATAAAGCAAGACGATTGCAATTTTACTTTGCGTGTAGGGAAAAGAACTATGATAAAACGAAAGCGTTTTGAGGAGTACCTTGAAAAGCTATATTCGATATAAGGTGGTGAGAGTGTGCTGAAAGTAAGCAGTCCTGAAATATTGGAATATAGGAAGGCGATTGAGGAAAGAAAGCTGGATTTACCGATATGGGAACGCAAGGTTATCACTTGTGAAGAAGCAGCCGCTTATTCCGGTATTGGGATTAAAAGACTTAGAAAAATGGCATTGGCGAAAGGTTGTAATTTTTCAATCTCAAATGGAACACAGATTTTGATAAATCGTGAGAAGTTTGACAAGTATATGGACAAAATAGAAAAGGTTTAGGAGGAAAAGATTATGGCAAAGGCAAAAAGACGAGATAAATCAAGAGTAGTTCTTCGCACAGGAGAATCACAGCGAGCAGACGGTACATATCATTATTGTTGGACAGACGCCAACCGAAAAAGGCGTTATGTGTATGCCAAGACTCTTGACGAACTTCGATACAAAGAAGAGCAAATAGAAAAGGACAAGAAAGATGGCATAAAAGCGGAAGCTCGATATACTACCCTCAATGATATATATGAGCTTTGGAAAGATTTGAAGCGTGGTCTAAAAAACAACACTTTTGAAAACTACAAATATATGTATGAGACATTTGTCCGCCAACAGCTTGGCTCAAAGACCGTTTCTTCTTTGAAAAAATCGGATATTAAGAGGTTTTACAACTACCTTGCAGATGAACGCCATTTGAAACCGGCGACTATTGATAATATCCATACGGTTCTTCATCAGATTTTGGATATGGCGGTTGATGATGATTATCTCAGAAACAACCCTTCCAATAATGTGCTGAAAGAGTTAAAGCAGTCCCATTGTTTTCAAACTGAGAAACGCAGAGCCTTAACGAGACCGGAACAGGAACTGCTCCTGAGTTATCTGAAGAATACACCGTCTGCAAGTTTGTGGTATCCTATTTTTGCAGTGTTGATTGGAACAGGGCTTCGTGTTGGAGAAGCGACGGGTCTAAGATGGTGCGACATTGATTTGGAAGAAGGTATCATTGATGTGAACCACACGCTGGTTTACTATGACCACCGTACCGAGGGAAGTAAGCGTGGTTGCTATTTTAACATCAATACTACGAAAACTCCGGCTGGCAAACGCCAAGTTCCGATGTTGGATTTCGTCAAAGAAGCATTCCTTATGGAAAAGGAAAGACAGGAGTTGCTTGATATTCATTGCGAAGCTGTTGTGGACGGATATACTGATTTTATCTTTCTTAACCGTTTTGGACAGCCGCAACATCAAGCAACCCTTAACAAAGCAATACGTCGTATTATCCGTGACTGCAATGATGAACAGCTCCTGAAAGATGAAAATGCAAAGATTTTGCTACCGCATTTTAGCTGCCATTCATTAAGGCATACATTCACGACAAGAATGTGTGAGGCAGGGGTTAATGTCAAGGTCATTCAGGATACGCTTGGTCACAAAGATATTTCTACTACCCTTAACATTTATACCGATGTAACGAAGGAGTTAAGGAGGTCTGAATTTGAAGGTCTTGACTCGTACTTCAAAAATGAGTATAATAAAGCGGCAAACATTTGACGTAGTTTTATTGTTGGCGACGAAAAGATACTTACACCATTTACACCAAATACAACATCAAATAGCACGTATAGGGCAGTAAAGAAAGGGTGTATCAAACAAAATAGGGCAGCAAATCATTTGGGGTAGTACAATGAATACCACTTTAGTAACCCAATAACCGAGATGTCTTTTCCGTCCCGACAATGAAGTCACAGGGCGCTGCTAAGAACGAAGCAAACAATGCTGCACAGACAACTCCAGTAGCTGCAAAAGTAGTTGTTCCAGTAGAAGAAACAGCTGCACCAGCGAAGGTTGAGATCGATTTCTCTAACGTAGAAGTAGAACCATTATTCGAAGATATGGTTGATTTCGATACATTCAGCAAGTCAGATTTCCGTGCTGTAAAGGTTAAAGAATGTGAAGCAGTTCCAAAATCTAAGAAGCTTCTGAAGTTTGTATTAGACGACGGAAGTGGCGTAGATCGTGTGATTTTAAGCGGAATTCACGATTACTATGAGCCAGAATTCTTAGTAGGAAAGACATTACTTGCAATCACAAACCTTCCACCACGTAAGATGATGGGAATTGATTCTTGTGGTATGATCATCTCTGCTACACACCTTGTAGAAGGAAGAGAAGGACTCAATGTTTTGATTCTTGATGATCAGATTCCAGCAGGAGCAAAGCTGTACTAAGAGAAGATTTTAAGCAGAAAAAATAGCAAGTAAAAATGCTAAAAAGTAAGCCTTTAAGCCAAACTTAAGCCAATTGATGTATGGAAATATGTATTACATTTAAGAAAACAGAAAAGGTGATATTTTATTATGTAAATGAGAGAGAATGTTCGAAGACATTCTCTCTTGTTTTATAGCGACTTGATATATAGCGACACTTTTCGAAGAATAATACAGATATTTCCTTATATATAGGTGTAAGAAAATGAGGAGTTTCCCCAAAAAGGGATATTAAGAAATAACCTATGATTACTTGCTCGCAAAAATATAATATTCCAATTAGGGAGAGATACTACGAGAGTATCATAGTATCTTTTTTGGATGCAAAACCCTATTACACATAAAATATTGATTTAAAGCTATTGTATAGAGCATTAAATTATTTTAATTTGTTTGAATGGAATATTCGATACTCTGTTGGTAAAACATCATAATATTCCTTAAAAGCTTTAGAAAATTTACTTTGGCTTTCATACCCTACTTCTTTCGCAATTTCCTTTATACTTTTTGGCGTTTCCATTAGCAAACGAGCTGCAAATTTCATTCGATGTTCTTTTATATGTGAGGCAATAGAAGTACCGTATACAGCTTTAAAGACGGACTTTAATGTAGTAGGATTGATAAGATACTTGCGTGCCATTTCATCTATTGTTATCCGTTGGCTTATATTATCCAAAAGGTATTTGTGTATACTACGAACAAGTTCAACTTGTTCAGATTGATATTCAGACAATCGGTTTTCTGTATCGAAGGATAATTTACTTAGATACAGTAAGAGTTCTATCACTTTTATTCGCCAATATGCAAGTTGAAATTCTTTTGGCTGATGATAGAATGATGAAAAGATAGCGTCTGTTTCTTCATTGCCAATAAAAGCTGAAAAATTTTCATCTTTACAAAATTTATCAAGTATACTATTTCCTGTAATCCCAGTATTTTTTAATAATTCGGGCGGTTCTTCAGAAAGGGTATTTAAGTCAATATAAATGCTAATCCCCTCATAGTATTCATTAGGTAAAGTTATTGTAGAGTTAGAGCAATATTCCATTGTATGTAATGAAAAATCATGTTCACCTAAGTAAACGCTATTTCCATTAGACATTTTCCACCCAATTCGTCCCTTATGACAGTAATTGATTTCTAAAATATTTCTTAATGGCTCATGTGTATCAGTATGTTTGTTGCCAGTTAATGACATAAAAGCAAGCGTTATACCTTCGTATAAATCATAACTAACTATAGGATATTTATGAGAAAGTTCTTGAATACATTTTTCTAATGATGTGATTTTTTTGCTCATAATAATATTTACTCCTTGTGTTCAGGGCAGGTAATCATCAAAATCCTTTCAATCATTTTATGAAATAATACACTCTGCTCTGTATTTGCTGATTTATAGTAAACTTCTTTTCCTACACGTCTGCTAGATACTAAATCTTTGTTTCGTAACTCTCTAAGATGATGGGATATGGCAGGACTTGTCATTTTCATCATTGCAGATAGATTTAGAACACATTCCTCACAATGACATAAAAGCCAAAATAAACGAACACGTGTAGGGTCACTTAATTGTTTAAATAATTCTGAAACTATTTGAAAGTGTTGAATATCATTAAGCTGTTCTAATAACTCAGTATTATCTATTTCGTTATGATGATTATGTGGTAATTTCATATAAGACATATACGCTCTTCCTTTCATTTTGCTCTGTTTAGAAATGTGTTTCGCCCATTTAGTAGGTAATCACATATCTCTGTTGACTTTAGGTTATAAGAGAATTATACTGCAGTCATAACAGTTAAACAAGTACTTAATTGTTGAATGGAAATAACAATTATGAAAGGAGATATTATAATGAAAAAAACTTACAAAATCGAAGTTGACTGTGCAAACTGTGCAAATCTTATGGAGGATGCAGCAAAAAAGACAGCTGGAGTAGCAAATGCAACTGTAAACTTTATGACACAAAAAATGATTGTAGAGTTCGAAGATGGAACAGAACCAAAAGCAGTTATGAATGATGTTTTAAAGGCTTGCAAAAAGGTAGAGCCAGATTGTGAGATTGAACTTTAGAAAAAACGCACCCCTAAATATAGAAGGGGTGCAAATTTAAAACAAATATATGAATGATTAAACATATATAAAATAAATAGGAGGAATGGACTGTGAATAAAAAGCAGAAAAAAATGTTGACAAGAATTATTATTGCAGCAGTTATGATTATTGCTTTGAATTTGATACAGATAACAGGAATTGCGCAACTATTACTTTACTTGGCAACATATTTAATAATCGGCTATGATATTTTAAAGAAAGCAGGCAAAGGAATTATAAACCGACAAGTTTTTGATGAAAACTTTTTAATGGCGGTGGCAACAGTGGGAGCTTTTGCACTAGCAATTTACTCAGGAAGTGGGGATTACAATGAAGCAATCGCTGTTATGTTGTTTTATCAAACTGGAGAATTATTCCAAAGTTATGCAGTTGGAAAAAGCCGAAAAAATATTAGCGCGTTGATGGATATTCGTCCAGATTATGCAAATATAGAAATTAATGGAAAATTAGAAAAAGTAGATCCTGATGAAGTTGGTGTTGATAGTACAATTGTTGTGCAACCAGGAGAAAAAGTTCCATTAGATGGTATTGTAATAGAGGGTTCGTCGAGCCTTAATACAAGTGCATTAACAGGTGAGAGTTTACCTCGTGATGTAAAACAGGGCGATGAAATCATCAGTGGCTGTATCAATATGACTGGTGTTTTAAAAATTCAAACAACAAAAGAGTTTGGTGAATCAACAGTTTCAAAAATTTTAGAGCTTGTGGAAAATTCAAGTTCAAGGAAATCCAAATCAGAAAACTTTATCTCTAAATTTGCAAAGGTATATACTCCTGCAGTATGTTATGGAGCATTGGCATTGGCGTTATTACCACCGTTGGTGCAAATGTTGTTTTTAGGCCAAACAGCACAATGGGGAGTATGGATTTACAGAGCTCTGACTTTCCTTGTAATTAGCTGTCCATGTGCATTGGTTATCAGTATCCCACTTAGTTTCTTTGCTGGTATCGGTGGTGCTAGTAAAGAAGGTGTGTTGATTAAAGGTTCTAATTATATGGAAACTTTGTCAAAAGCAAAGTATGTCGTGTTTGATAAAACAGGAACTTTGACACAAGGTGTATTTGAAGTAAGTGCTGTTCATCACAATAAGATGGAAGAAAAGAAACTTTTGGAATATGCTGCTTTGGCAGAATGTGCATCTTCTCACCCAATCAGCAAAAGTTTGCAAAAAGCTTACGGGAAGGAAATAGACCGTAGCAGAGTTTCTGATATAAAGGAAATCAGTGGACATGGAATTATCGCAAAAGTAGACGGCAATGAGGTGGCTGCTGGAAACAGCAAGCTTATGAAAAAAATAGGTGTAGAGTATCATGATTGTCATAGAGTTGGAACAATCATTCACATGGCAATTAACGGAAAATATGCGGGACATATTGTAATTTCTGATATATTAAAACCTCATTCAAAAGAAGTGATTGCGGAATTGAAAAAAGCTGGGGTAGAAAAAACAGTAATGCTTACAGGAGACGCAAAACGCGTGGCAGACCAAGTGGCACAATCACTTGGAATTGATGAAGTATATAGCGAATTACTTCCAGCAGATAAAGTGTCAAAAGTAGAAGAACTACTTTCCACAAAAGCAGAGAAAGATAAACTAGCCTTTGTTGGAGATGGAATTAATGATGCACCTGTATTGACTCGTGCTGATATTGGAATTGCAATGGGTGCAATGGGTTCTGATGCGGCAATTGAAGCTGCAGATGTAGTCCTTATGGATGATGATCCACTAAAAATTTCTAAAGCAATCAAGATTTCGAGAAAATGTCTTAGAATTGTATATCAGAATATCATTTTTGCATTGGTTATCAAATTTGCATGTCTTGGATTAGGTGCAATAGGTATTGCGAATATGTGGTTTGCTATTTTCGCAGATGTTGGTGTCATGATTATTGCAATATTAAATGCTATTAGAGCATTAAGAGTGCATAATTTATAATTTAGATGAAAATGCAAAAACTTATTATAGAAGATTGCTTGCAATTGGTGGAATTTTTCAAAACGCTGGGAGATTCTACAAGATTAAGGATAGTGCTTGAATTAAAGACAAAAAAATGTGTTGGAGAATTAGCGGAAGAATTAGAGATGTCTCAGTCGGCAGTCTCCCACCAATTAAATATATTAAAAGCTAATGGTATAGTAAAAAGTCAAAGACAAGGAAAATACATTTATTATATAGTGCAAGATGAATATGTACAAAATGCTATTGAAAGATGCAAAATGCTGTTTGATAAGGAGTATTGTTTGTAATATTTAAGATTAAACAAGATGGATATAAGAAATGAATAGAAAGACGGAGTGATCCAGACATGGCGGTGGGAAAATCTCTTAGATTTTTTCACCGTTTTTAGTGGCTGACTTACTTTGGTAGTTAAGCGAGCTTGCGAGAGAACATCAAGCTCTCGTTATCTAACGAGGGGGAAAAACAAGAGACAATAGATATTACTAATTGAAAAACGATGTATTTACAAGGCAAAATCGCTTTTGACAGGGTGCTAGCTGAGAGGAACTCATTTAACACATAAAAATTAAACAAGACATAGGAAAGACAGTTGATTTCAAATAAGAAACTGATTGCCTTATTTGTGGAAATGTAAGTATTGGAAATTATTCGAACTCTGTAGTTGCCTTGTTTGATTGGAGAAATTGAAGAATGAATGATAACAAAACAAAATATAAAATATTCGGTTGAGTAGGTTGAACTAAATGCCCCTATGATTTCAATTTTGAAGTCATAGGGGTATTTTTTGTGCAGAAAAATAAAAAATTTCCTTTTTCACCCTGTATTTTCCCCTCTGAGCCTTTCGTTATATGAGGACAAAAAAATAAAATTCCTTTTTTATTTGTAAAAAGCCCTCTCTACGTTCTGATATATGAGGAACAAATTATATTTGCCTTAAAAGAATCGGGCCTGATTCAAGAACAAAGAAAAAAACGAAAAGAGAAAGGAGAAATTACATGAACAAAACAATCTTAATGGGAAGACTGACAAAAGATCCGGAGGTGAAATATCTCCAGGATGAAAACAGTACTGCAATGGCACGATACACGCTGGCAGTAGACAGACGATATCGAAAGGATGGAAAGGCAGAAACAGATTTTATTTCCTGTGTTACCTTTGGGAAGAATGCTGAGTTTGCAGAAAAATATCTGAAAAAAGGTTTGAAGATTTTAGTAAGCGGGCGGATCCAGACAGGAAGCTATGTGAATCAGGAGGGGAATAAAGTTTATGCCACCAACGTGATTGTAGAAGAACATTATTTCGCAGAAGGGAAGAAACTGTCAGGATCAGAAAAGAAAGAAGATACCGATCCAGATGGATTTATGAATCTTCCAGACGGAGAAGAACTTCCGTTTGAGTAAGAATAACTCGGATGCTGAAAGCAGAAGAGCGCACTTATATACCTTAAAAGGTATGTGCGTCCTACGGAAGTAGCATCTTTCTGAAGGGGAATTCCGAAAGTATTTGCGGATGATCCATCCGAAGAAGGGTTCCCCTTCCGGCAGAAATGCCTATCCCGTAACAGAGAAAATTGAAGAGTTTAAAAAGGAGAAAAAGAACGATATGGCGAAGAAGAAAACATTTCAGGAATATACGCAGGAAGCACTTCTTGAGATTGAAAAAACAGAAGCTGCATTGAAACAGGCAAAGCTTGAGAAGGAACAGGCAGAGCATAGGATCCAGAGATCCTTGAATTATCTGGATACACAGAAAAAGAAAAAACGAAAGGCACGAACCCATCTGTTGATTCAGAAAGGAGCAGCCATAGAAGCAATCTGTAAAGATACCAAATATCTGACCGAGGCGGAATTTTATCAGCTGATGGATGAACTTCTTCATGATCCCGCTTGTAAGTTTTGTGATGTCGTTCATGAAATGGTTCGTGGACGGGCGGAAACTGCAGAAGCGAAGGAACGAGAATTCGCAGAAGAGGAAGCACTATTAAAGGCAATGCAACGAGGTGAACTGCCACAGGGAGATGAGTAAGATGGGATGTTATCACTTTCATCTGAATCAATTATCCAGAGGAAAAGGGCAGTCTGCCATTGCCAGTGCTGCTTATCGAGCCGGTACAAAACTGGAATGTACGTATTATGGAGAAGTAAGTGATTATACGAGAAAAGGCGGTGTGGTATTAGCGGAGATTCATCTTCCCAAACAGGCTCCGGAGAGATTCAAAGACAGGGAGACCCTTTGGAATGAGGTGGAATGGATCGAAGGGAATAAGAAAGCACAGCTGGCACACAGCTTTGATATTGCCTTGATGAATGAGTTTTCCATGGAAGAAAATATTGAGCTTGCAAGAAGATTCGTAGAAGAACAGTTAGTCGCAAGAGGGATGATTGCAGATCTGGCAATCCATGATCCGAAGAAGGCAAAGGATAAAATCCCCAATCCTCATATGCACATCATGGTGCCCATTCGTCCTTTACAGGAAGATGGTACCTGGGGACAAAAGCAAAAAAAGGTTCCAGTACTGACACCGGATGGACAGCCGGTTTTGAATCAGAAAGGACAACCGGTATTTCGGGCGGTACATACAACGGATTGGAGTAGGAAAGAAACCTTGGAAGAATTGAGAAGTGCCTGGGCGAAGATGTGTAACGAACTGTATGAAGAAAAAGGACTTACAGAAAGAGTCGATGCCAGGTCTTATGAGGAACGGGGGATTGATAAGATCCCGATGGTGCATGAAGGACCGAATGTACAGGCAATGGAAGCAAGAGGGATTTCAACCGCACTGGGAAGTTTAAACCGACTCATCCGAGCCTTAAATGATATGAAAGAACGGGCAAAGAATCTTCTTCAATGGTCCTTGTTTCGAGAAAGCCAACTGATGGAACGGATGGTGTTCTTACATCAGCCAACCTTAGCGGATTATCTGAGAAACTATTGTGATAAGAGAAATGCAGTTGCAGAATCCTACGCTTATGGAACACAAAAGGCGAAGAATACAAATCTGAAACAATTTGCAGAGACGATCCGCTTTCTGGAAGAGCAGGATGTGAGAACCCCAGAACAGCTGACGGAGAAAATCCAGGAATTAGATATACAGCTGAATGAGGTGAGTCAGCGGTTGAATCAACAACTGTCTGCTCTGAGAAGTGTCAACAGCAATCTTTATGCAATGAAAGAGTATTTTGAAACAAGACCTGTTTATCTGGAATTAAAGAAGAAATATTTTGGCAGGGAAAAATTCAAAGAGGAACATAAGAAGGAACTTAGCGGATATTATCGTTCGGAAAGAATCTTAAAAGAAAATCTAGACCCAAGTGGGAAGATCCCGGAAGGACAATGGAAACGAGAAGCCGCTCGTTTATCAGAAGAGATAGCTGCTTTACGAAAAGAAGATAAACGGATCCATGCGATGTTACGAAAGTATGAGGGAATCAAAAATCATGTGGAGGCTTTGATGGCAGAGGAAGGAGAAGGTGTCTCTCTTCCGGAAACAAACAAGCGGGAGCAATCCACAGAAACAAAAGAAGCAGTGAGAACCATGAAACGAAAGAAGAAACATCATGGAATGGAATTATAGGAGGGATTTTAGAAGATGGAAGAATATACAAGAGAACAGATCCAAAGAGCAGATGATACCGATTTATATGTTTTTCTTTCTGGGAGAGGAGAACAGTTCAAACGATGTGGAAAGGAATACCGGTGGTTACGACATGACAGTGTGATGATCAACAAGAGCGAATGGTATCGTTTTAGTCAGAATAAAGGCGGTCATGCCATTGATTTTATGAAAGAATTCTATGGCCTTTCTTTTGCAGAGGCAGTCAAAGAATTATTAGGAGAAGAGGGAGTTGGAGAAACCAACAGAAGAACGGCCAAGGAAGATGCAGGCAGACAGAAGGTCTGCCCCATCCCCTTGCCTGGATTGGAATTGCCAGAAAGAAATGAAAGCTGTGAGATTGCAAGGAAGTATCTCATTGAGCAGAGGAAACTATCGGAATGGCTGATAGATCAGATGATTGCAAAGGGGGATATTTATGAAAGTAAAAACTATCACAATGTGGTATTCGTTGGAAGAGACAAAGAACAGAATCCCAGATATGCAGCTATGCGGGGAACTGATGAGAAACGATATCGTGGGGAAGCAAAAGGTTCAGAAAAAATCTATGGATTTGGCCATATAGGAACGAATGAAAAGCTGTTCGTGTTTGAATCTCCCATTGATCTTCTGTCTTATATTACTGCAGTTCCGGAAGAATGGGAAAAGCATAGTTATATTTCCCTGGGAGGATTGAGTGAAAAAGCAATGAAACAGGTCTATATGGAGCATAAAAACATTAGGTCTATCTATTTATGCCTGGATAATGATGAGCCTGGAAATGAGAGATGCAGGCAATTTGTTTCTATGATTCCAGAGGAACTTTGTGTATTTCGTTTAGAGCCAGCCAAAAAAGATTGGAATGAATGTCTAGTTGCAGGACTGCCTGTAAAAGAAATGGCAAAACAGATCTGTTTGCGAGACAACAGAGAAAAACCAGTGCCGGTCATGAAGATGTCAGAGGTTGAGGAAACGGTGGTTCAGTGGTTATGGTATCCATTTATTCCCTTTGGAAAGGTTACTTTGATTCAGGGGAATCCGGGAAAAGGAAAAACATGGATTGCAATGGCAATCGCCGCATACTGTACGAATGGAAAAGAACTTCCCAATGCACTTCCCATAGAACCCTTTAATGTGTTGTATCAAACAGCAGAGGATGGGATAGCAGATACCATTAAGCCTAGATTAGCAAAATGTGGTGCAGATATGACAAGGGTGCGATTCATCAATGAAGATGAAAAACAGCTTTCTATGACGGATGATCGGATTGAAAAAGCTATCCGCCAGAACAATGTACGCCTCATGATCATGGATCCCATACAGGCTTATCTGGGAGCCAATGTGGATATGAACCGGGCAAATGAGATCCGTCCCTTATTCCGGCATCTCAGTACGATTGCAGAGAGAACTGGATGTGCCATTGTTCTCATTGGACATTTGAATAAGTCATCGGGAAGTCAGAGCGATTACCGTTCCCTGGGATCCATTGATATCGCAGCGGCAGTACGAAGCATCTTATTTGTAGAAAAAGTGGAAAAAGAGAAGGAACAGGATATTCGAGTGGTATATCAGCAAAAGGATTCTCTTGCTAAAAAAGAAAATCCGGTAGCATTTTCTTTAGGAGAAGAAGGCTTAAAATGGTTAGGAGAATACGATATATCCATTGAAGATCTGCTGATGGGGAAAGCAGGAACGAAAAAGGAAACGAAACTGGAAAAGGCACAGAAGTTGATTCTGGAGTTATTAACCAAACGGAAAGTAATGTGTTTAGAAGAATTAGAGGCAGAACTACTAGCCTATGGGATTTCTTCCAGAACAGGAAGAGATGCAAGAAAGCAATTGGAAAGTAGATTAAGCTATGACTGGTGTCAGGGAAGAAAAACAGTTGCGTTAATCACAGAATAAAAGATGACATTGGCAAAAAAATACTTTGGCATTGGCAGTCTTTATAGATACCTTTGCCAGCCGCCAATGTCAAAAACAAAGATAATAGAAGGAGGCATACAAATGACAAGTTATGATATACCTTATTGGAAGAAGTATACATTATCCATTGAAGAGGCAGCATCCTATTTTCGTATTGGAGAAGGAAAGCTTCGTAAGTTAGTCAGTGACAATCCAAATGCAGAGTATTTGCTTTGGAATGGGAATCGTGTACAGATAAAACGAACAAGATTTGAAAAATTTATTGATACACTCAGTGCGATATAAAATGAAATTTAAAAGAAGGAGGTGTTCGAATTAGGGGTTACATGATATACTAACAATATCATGTTGCGTCCCCTTGGAGGTAGGATATGATTTCAAAGAGACGTGATGATAAAGGCAGAGTTCTCCAGCAAGGAGAATGGCAGGAACCAAGTGGACGTTACCGCTATAAATATACAGATTCACTTGGTAAGCGTAAAATATTATATAGTTGGAGATTGACAGAAGCAGATAAGATGCCGGAAGGTAAACGGGCGGATCTTTCTCTCAGGGAAAAAGAAAGAAAAGTTCAGTCCTTACAGATGCAAGGGATTACAGGAAGTAACATTACAGTGCTTGAACTTGTGGAACGATATCTTTCCCTGAAAACAGGAGTAAAGCATAATACTTTAGCGAATTACAAATTTGTGGTGAATGTATTGAAAAAGGAAGAATTCGCTTATAAGAAAGTGGATGATGTGAAACTTTCTGACGCAAAGATTTTTCTGATAAAACTACAAAGAGATGGTAGAGGATATAGTTCCATTCATTCCATCAGAGGTGTTTTAAGACCTGCTTTTCAAATGGCTGTGGATGATGACTTGATTCTAAAAAATCCATTTGGATTTGAATTAGGTACAGTACTTGTTAATGACAGTCAGAAAAGACAAGCTGTTTCTCCGGAAGATGAAACTAAATTTCTTGATTTTGTAAAGAATGATCCACATTATAATCAGTATTATGATGCATTTTATATCTTATTCAAGACAGGTCTTAGAATATCTGAATTTTGTGGACTTACTGTAAAAGACTTGGACTTTAAAGAAGATATTATCAATGTGAATCATCAGTTGCAAAGAACTCGAGAAATGAAGTATATCATCGTATCTACAAAGACAACAAGTGGTACGCGGTTACTTCCGATGGAAGCGGATGTAAAAGAAGCATTTCTTCGAATCTTGAAGAATAGAAGGAAACCAAAACGTGAGCCGATGGTGGATGGATATGGAGGATTTCTGTTTCTGGACAAGAATGGAAGGCCAATGGTTGCACTTCATTGGGAAAAGTACATGCAGCATGCAAGAGAAAAATATAATCGTGAGAATTTGTTGCAATTGCCGCCAGTTACTCCACATATATGCAGGCATACTTATTGTACAAATATGGCCAATTCAGGGATGAACCCAAAGACACTGCAATATCTGATGGGGCATTCAGATATATCTGTAACACTTAATATTTATACGCATACCGGCTATGATGATGCAAAGAAAGAACTTGCCAGATTAAAAGAAGCAAGGGATGAACTGGAAAAGAAAAAGTTTATAACCCAAAAACATGCACAAACAACTCATGTAAGCCTTATCTCATAAGGGATTTGGGACTTTAAAAATAACCCATTTGTACCACAAATGCCCGAAAAAACATGAGAAAATACAAGAATTTACAAGAAAAAGAACCTTTCAAGTAAAAAATGCACAAAGGCTGAAAAGCCAGTATTTATAAGGCTTTGAGAGGATATGAGGAGATAAAATGGAGAAAATAAAGGTACTTTTCATCTGCCACGGCAACATCTGCCGCAGCACCATGGCTCAATACATCACACAACATTTAGTAACCCAATCTGGCATGGAATCTAATTTCTACATTGATTCTGCTGCCACCAGCCGCGAGGAAATCGGCAACCCTGTCCACTATGGCACGCGCCGGAAGCTGGAAGCGGAGGGGATTTTCTGTGGGGATCATCGTGCCCGACAGCTTAAGAAAAGTGACTATGACGAGTTTGATTTTTTAATTGGAATGGATACGCAGAATATCCGGAATATGTATCGGATTTTAGGAGAGGATCCGGATCAGAAAGTGTACAAGTTGTTAGACTTTACAGAACGGAAGGGAGATATTGCAGACCCATGGTACACCGGTAACTTTGATCTGACTTATCGGGATGTTCTGGACGGATGCAGAGGGCTGCTGAAATTTGTCGAAGAACAAGGGAAAATTTAAGAAAAAAGAATATTTTATGTAACAGTATTGTGGCAGAGGATTGCTATTCATCCTCTGCCACAATGTCTTCCAACACTTTGATCAAGTCGTGGATGTTTTGAATCCGCACATTTCTTTCTAAAATGGTATTTTTCAGATTTACAGATAAGGATTCAAATTTTTCCCGTATTTCAGGAGCAATATAAGACATGTTTCTCACCTCACAGATAGGATAGGCAAAAAGGAAAGAGCCTATACAGTTTCTGTGTGAAAAGCAAAAGAAATTCAGTGAGATATTTACAAATAGAAATGAAAATCGCTATAATATTGTCCAGAGCAGAGTTACCTTTTCGGGAATATCTTAGAAAACACCAGACATATATGAGAGAAGCATCTGAAAACAGGGTACAAGAAGATTGCCGGAAGAGAGAAGAAGAAAATAGAGTAGTGATATAAGACGTATAAAACAGGAGGCATGAACCAACCATAAGTGAAGCATCCATCGATGAAGACAGAGGGGATTGTCTTTTTCTGTCTTGTAGGTAGAACGAACTTCTCGAAGCAGGATAACAGAAATTTATTTTACCTCTGCGCTGGTATTTGGATCAATGAATTTTGCGCGTGCAAGATGTGCAGGCGGATAACAAATAGAGAAAAGGAAAAGAAAGAGAGACTAAGCATGAAAAGAGAATTGGAATTATATATTCATATCCCGTTTTGTATGAAAAAATGTGCATATTGTGATTTTTTGTCCGGTCCGGCTCCGAGGGAGACGATAGATCGCTATGTGACGGCGCTTACGGCAGAAATCAGGCAGTATCGAAAGTTGGCAGAGAATTATCGGGTTGCAACGATTTTTTTTGGAGGAGGAACACCATCGATTTTATCGGGAGGTCAGATGAGAGAGATTTTTGATGCGCTTCGGGATGTATTTGACATCGAGGCGGATGCGGAAATTACGATGGAGGCGAATCCGGGTGCAGTCACAGAAGAAAATTTACTGGCATACAGGGCATGCGGGTTTAACCGGATCAGTTTCGGACTGCAGTCGGTCAATGATGAGGAACTGAAGCTGCTTGGGCGTGTACATACGATGCGACAGTTTGAAGAGAGTTATGATTTGGCAAGAAAAACAGGATTTCATAATATCAATATAGATTTGATCTCGGCAATCCCGGGGCAGACCGTCGCATCCTGGGAGCGCACACTGGATACCGTGATCCGGATGGAGCCGGAGCATATTTCCGCGTATAGTCTGATCATTGAGGAAGGGACACCGTTTTATGAAATGTACGGGGAGGCTGAGGAAAAAGAGCAGGATAGCCGGTGTGAGAAATGTTTTCCTGAGGACAGGGAACAGATGGATACAGGTAAGAACTTCCCGAAACTTCCGGATGAGGAGGAAGAGCGCCGCATGTATGAAGTGACCGCAGAGAAGCTGGAAGCGGCAGGATATTTGCAGTATGAAGTCTCCAATTATGCAAAGCCGGGGTATGCGTGCAGGCATAACAAGGGATACTGGCAGAGGATGGAGTATCTTGGAATCGGAACAGGGGCGGCATCTTTGATTGAAAACGAGCGGTATCAGCATATCTCGGATACGGATCTTTATATCCGGGCAGATGGAAATCTGGATCAGATCGAGGAGGAAAGAGAGAAGCTGGACTGGAATGCGCAGGTGGAGGAGACGATGTTTCTTGGCCTTCGGATGAAAGAGGGAGTAAGCAAGAAGAAGTTCAGGGAACGGTATCACAGAGAAATACAGGAAGTTTATGGAGAGGTATTGGAGAAACTGAAAGCAGAAGGATTGATTCGCGAAGAAGAAGAGCGGATCTTTCTGACGAAGAGGGGAAATGATCTGAGCAACTATGTACTTGCGCAGTTCTTATTATAATCTATAAAAAATAGAAGCGATCAGAAAAGCAATCAAAAAATTTCCGGAATCAGAGAAAGGTTCCTGAAGTTTTTTAATTGTTTTTTTGGATTGAAAGCTTTAAAAAACGTACATAATCCCAATAGAAAATAGTTTTTTATAAAAAATATAAAAAATATCTAAACTAGGTTGACAAACGAAAAACATAGTGCTATCTTAATAATCGTAAGGTGTTAGCACTCGTAAGAATGGAGTGCTAATAAAGAAAAACGAGGAGGTGTGAGATGAAAGCAGATCATGGACTGGATGACCGGAAGCTTAAGATTTTGCAGACGATCATCAAGACATACTTAGAGACCGGAGAGCCGGTGGGATCCAGAACGATTTCCAAATATACGGATCTGAATTTAAGTTCTGCGACGATCCGCAATGAGATGGCGGACCTGGAAGATCTGGGATATATCATACAGCCTCATACGTCGGCGGGAAGGATTCCTTCTGATAAGGGATATCGGTTATATGTCGATATGCTGATGGAGGAGAAGGAGCACGAGATCACTGATATGCAGGAGAAGATGCTTCAGAAGGCCGATAAGATGGAACAGCTTTTACAGCAGGCAGCGAGAGTGCTGGCGAACAGCACGAATTATGCGACGATGGTTTCCGCTCCTACTTATAATAGGAATAAGTTGAAGTTCATCCAGCTTTCGCAGGTGGATGCCAATCAGATCATCGCAGTGATCGTCATGGAAGGCAACATTATTAAGAATAAGATCGTGACGGTCGCGGAACCGCTTGACAATGAGACGATGCTGAAGCTGAATATGCTGCTGAATACGAATCTCAATGGAATTGCAGTCGAGGATATCAATCTTGGCATGATTGCCAGACTGAAGGAACAGGCAGGAATTCACAGCGGTGTGATCAGCGATGTGCTCGATGCGGTGGCAAATACGATCCAGCTTGATAATGACCTTGAGATTTATACAAGCGGTGCAACGAACATTTTCAAATATCCGGAGCTGAGTGACAAGCAGAGTGCACAGGAGATCATCAGTGCTTTTGAAGAGAAGCAGCAGCTGGCAGAGCTTGTGACACAGACGCTGGCAAGTGACGAGAGCAAGGGGATTCAGGTCTATATCGGAAGTGAGACACCGGTACAGACGATGAAGGACTGCAGTGTTGTGACGGCGACTTACGAGCTTGGCCAGGGCATGCAGGGGACGGTTGGAATCATCGGTCCGAAGCGGATGGATTATGAGAATGTCATGAAGACATTAAAGACGTTGATGGTAGAACTGGATGCGATATTTCATAAAAAATCATAAGAAAGGTGGTACGACCATTGGATAAGAAGATGACACAGGAAGAAATGGTAAAAGAGGCCGTAGAGGAAGCAAAGAAAGCGGCAGAGGAACAGGATACCGTTCAGGAAGAAGTGACAGAAGATACAGTTGCTGCTGAGAAGGAAACTCCAGAAGACACTGACGGCGAAGCGCAGGCAGAGGAAGCTTCTGAGGAGACAGCAGAAGAAAGTTCCGAGAAGGGAGCAAAAGGACTGTTTAAGAGAAAGCCGAAGAAAGATAAAAAGGATGAGCAGATCGAAGAATTAAAAGATAAGCTCACAAGGCAGATGGCAGAATTTGACAACTTCCGCAAGCGTACAGAGAAAGAAAAATCAGCGATGTACGAGATCGGAGCAAAGGATATTATCGAGAAGATCCTTCCGGTGGTAGACAATTTTGAGAGAGGCCTCGGGGCTGTCACAGAAGAACAGAGAGAAGACTCTTTCGTTGCCGGTATGGAGATGATCTACAAACAGATCATGACAACACTGGATACTGTCGGAGTCAAGGCGATTGAGGCAGTCGGAAATGAGTTCAATCCGGATTTCCATAACGCAGTGATGCACATTGAAGACGAAGAAGTCGGAGAGAATATCATTGTAGAAGAGTTCCAGAAGGGATACACATACAGAGATACTGTGGTAAGACACAGCATGGTAAAAGTAGCAAATTAAAAATTCATTTAAAATGCATAAAGCGTTTTAAATTTTATCAACAATAGATAGAGTAAATAAACTTAGTATAAAATATAGGAGGATTTCATCATGGGAAAAATCATTGGAATTGACTTAGGAACAACAAATAGCTGTGTAGCTGTTATGGAAGGTGGACAGCCGACAGTCATCGCAAATACAGAAGGAGCAAGAACAACACCGTCTGTTGTTGCTTTCACAAAGACAGGAGAGCGTCTCGTAGGAGAACCTGCAAAACGTCAGGCAGTTACAAATGCTGATAAGACAATCTCTTCTATCAAGAGACATATGGGTACAGATTACAGAGTAACGATCGATGACAAGAAATATTCTCCACAGGAAATTTCTGCAATGGTACTTCAGAAACTGAAAGCAGACGCAGAAGGATATCTTGGAGAGAAAGTAACAGAGGCTGTTATCACAGTTCCGGCTTACTTCAACGATGCTCAGCGTCAGGCAACAAAAGATGCCGGTAAGATCGCTGGTCTTGATGTAAAACGTATCATCAACGAGCCAACAGCAGCAGCACTCGCTTATGGACTTGACAACGAAAAAGAGCAGAAGATCATGGTATACGACTTAGGTGGAGGTACTTTCGACGTATCTATCATCGAGATCGGTGACGGAGTCATCGAAGTATTATCAACAGCAGGTGACAACAAACTTGGTGGAGATGACTTTGACCAGAAGATCACAGATTACATGTTAGAAGAATTCAAACGTGCAGAAGGAATCGACTTATCCACAGATAAGATGGCACTTCAGAGATTAAAAGAAGCAGCAGAGAAAGCGAAAAAAGAACTTTCTTCCGCAACAACAACAAATATCAATCTGCCATTCATCACAGCAAATGCAGAAGGTCCAAAACACTTTGATATGAACCTTACAAGAGCAAAATTTGATGAACTGACACATGACCTTGTAGAAAGAACAGCAGAGCCTGTAACAAGAGCATTATCTGATGCAGGAATCTCAGCTTCTGAGCTTGGAAAAGTATTATTAGTAGGTGGATCTACACGTATCCCGGCGGTACAGGAAAAAGTACAGAAATTAACAGGACATGAGCCATCCAAATCATTAAACCCAGACGAATGTGTTGCATTAGGAGCATCTGTTCAGGGTGGTAAATTAGCAGGAGACGCAGGTGCAGGCGACATCTTATTACTGGATGTAACTCCACTTTCATTATCTATCGAGACAATGGGTGGTATCGCTACAAGACTGATCGAGAGAAATACAACAATTCCGACAAAGAAGAGCCAGGTATTCTCTACAGCAGCAGATAACCAGTCAGCAGTAGACATCAATGTTGTTCAGGGTGAAAGACAGTTCGCAAGAGACAACAAGTCTCTCGGACAGTTCAGACTTGACGGAATCGCTCCGGCTCCACGTGGAATCCCGCAGATCGAAGTAACATTCGATATCGATGCAAACGGTATTGTAAATGTTTCTGCAAAAGATTTAGGAACAGGAAAAGAACAGCACATTACGATCACAGCCGGATCTAACATGTCAGACAGTGAAATCGACAAAGCTGTAAAAGAAGCTGCTGAATTTGAGGCACAGGATAAGAAGCGAAAAGAAGCAATCGACGCAAGAAATGATGCAGATGCAATGATCTTCCAGACAGAGAAAGCACTTGGAGAGGTCGGAGACAAGATCGATGCAAATGAAAAGGCAGCAGTAGAAGCTGATATTCAGGCATTAAAAGATGTTCTTGCAAAATCTACACCGGAAAGCATGACAGATGCACAGGTAGAAGAGATCAAAGCAGGAAAAGAAAAATTAATGACAAGCGCACAGCAGTTATTTACAAAGATGTACGAACAGGCAGGGGCAGCAGCTGGAGCACAGCAGGCAGGACCGACACCGGAAGCAGGACCGGCACCAGAAGGATTTAACGGTGACGATGTAGTAGACGGAGACTACAAAGAAGTATAATAAGACCAGATAAGTGCATTACCTGCACGGATTCTGCGGGATCTGAGGATTCACGAACAGTGGGAAATCAGGTTTCGCAGAATTTCCTTATGAAATGAAAGGTAGAAGAACGATGGCTGAAACAAAAAGAGATTATTATGAAGTGCTCGGAGTAGACAAAAATGCAGATGATGCGGCATTAAAGAAAGCCTACCGTGCACTTGCAAAAAAATATCATCCGGATATGAATCCGGGAGATGCGGAGGCCGAGAAAAAATTCAAAGAGGCTTCTGAGGCATACGCAGTACTTAGTGATGCCGAGAAACGGCGCAAATATGACCAGTTTGGACACGCGGCATTTGAAAATGGCGGCGGTGGAGGAGCCGGCGGATTTGGCGGCTTTGATTTTAATGGCGCAGATTTCGGGGATATTTTCGGAGATATTTTCGGAGATCTGTTTGGCGGCGGCCGCAGAAGCGGGCGTGCAGGCAATGGACCGATGAAAGGAATGAATATCCGCAAAGGAGTTCGGATCACGTTTGAAGAGGCGATCAGAGGATGCGAGAAGGAATTGGATCTTGTGATCAAGGATCCATGTCCGAAGTGCAGCGGAACCGGGGCAAAACCGGGAACCAGTCCGGAGACTTGTTCAAAATGTGGCGGAAAGGGCCAGGTTGTATACACTTCCCAGTCGTTTTTCGGAACAGTTCAGAATGTGCAGACTTGTCCGGACTGTGGCGGAACCGGCAAGATCATAAGAGAAAAATGCCCGGATTGTGCGGGAACCGGATATGTGTCAAACCGCAAGAAGATCCAGGTATCCATTCCGGCAGGAATCGATAACGGACAGAGCATCCGCATCCGTGACAAAGGAGAACCGGGAACAAATGGAGGTCCGAGAGGAGATCTTCTGGTAGAGGTGACGGTATCAAGACATCCGATTTTTGCGCGTCAGGATATGAACATTTTCTCAACTGCTCCGATTACTTTCGCACAGGCGGCACTCGGCGGCGATGTGCGGATCAGTACCGTTGACGGCGATGTGATCTACAATGTAAAACCGGGAACGAAGACGGATACAAAAGTGCGCTTAAGAGGAAAGGGCGTTCCGTCTCTTCGCAACAAACAAGTTCGCGGAGATCATTATGTTACCCTTGTGATCCAGACACCGGAGAAATTAAGTGCAGAGGCAAAAGAAGCGCTTAGAAGATTTGACGAGCTGACCGGTAATTCCTTACATCAGGAAGAAGGAACCGTTGAAAAAGCGGAGAAAAAGGCAAAACCGAAGAAAAAAGGATTTATGGATAAGCTGAAAGAATCTTTTGAAGAACAGTCAGATAAATAAGTGTCTCACTTCATAAAAATGGAAAAAGCAGGACAGACAGAGAGGAAACTCTTTGTGCAGTCCTGCTTTTTGACTGTTCTGGAAATTGCTTTGTGACAGTTATGCCTGCTTGTAAGAGGAAGGAAAATGAGGAGGAATATAGAAATTGTCCATTTTCATATAGTGAACATAGCGGAAGATATCTGCAAAATGCCGTGGGGTGTCGAAAATTTTTTGGATGCGCCGGAGAAAGGCAGAGAGGTTCCGGGAAAGGGGCAGAAAAAATGCGTAAAAAGTTTTTCTTAAATGAATTAGAGCAGAATCAGACAGGGGAAGTCAGCAAAATTTTATCAGAACCGGAAATGAAGAGACGTTTTCATGACATTGGTCTGATCTGTGGTACGAAGGTGACTTGTGTCGGGAGAGGGCCGTTTGGAGATCCGAAGGCGTATGAAATCCGGGGTGCAGTCGTTGCAATCCGAAACAGTGATGCAAAGCAGATAGAAATCTGGTCAGAAAAATTTCCGGAGAAGGGTGTGTAAGGCGGATGGCAAAGCGAAGAGAAATGACGATTGCACTGGCAGGAAATCCGAATGTAGGAAAAAGTACATTGTTTAACGAACTGACCGGGTTGCATCAGCATACCGGAAACTGGACCGGAAAGACGGTAAGCAACGCAAAAGGGTATTGTGAGCGGGATGGAGTGCTGTATACGTTTGTGGATGTACCCGGCTGTTATTCTCTGATGGTGCGATCTCCGGAAGAGGAGGCGGCAAGGGATTATATCTGTTTTCAGTTTCCGGATGCGGTGATCGTCGTCTGCGACGGAACATGTCTGGAACGGAATCTTAATCTTGTGTTACAGATCATGGAAGCTGCGGATCATGTGATCCTATGTATCAATCTGATGGATGAGGCAGAGAAAAAAGGAATTTCCATTGATTTTGCAGCATTGGAAAAATTGCTGCATATCCCGGTGATCGGGATGACGGCGAGAAGTGGAAGAGGGATGGAAGAACTTTTTGAGGTGTTAGGAAGATTTGCAGAAGGGACAGGAGAAAACGATGCAAAGGAAGAGACATCCCCGGAAAATGACAGAGAACAGGATTTTGGGCAAATTCAGTATCCGGAAGTGATCGAGCAGGAGATCAGCTGCCTGCTCCCGGTGGTAAGAAAAGTGACGAAGGGATGTCTGAGAGAGCGGTGGGTGTCGGCGCGGCTCATTGACCAGGATGCAGGGCTGTGTCAGGCGATCATGGATTGCCTGAACCTGGAGCTTTCAGAAGGAATCCGTCTGAAAAAGGCGGGCATGCAGGCGGAAAAACATATGGAGGCAACCGGGCAGACGTTGGAGGATACGAGAGAGCAGATGGCGGAAGTGTTTGTCAGAAAGGCGGAGAAGATTGCTGAGAAAGTAGTAAGGGCAGAGGAGAACACAAGCAAGAAGAGACGGCAAATGGCAGATCGGATCTTGACAAGTAAGCTGACTGGATTTCCGGTTATGATCTTACTGCTCCTGGTGATCTTCTGGCTGACGATCAAGGGAGCTAATTATCCATCGGAAGTGCTAAGCGACTTCTTTGGTGCGATAGAAGGCTATCTGCTGGAATGGTGTCAGCGAGGAAGGATACCGGCTGTCATCTATGAGCCGCTGCTTTTTGGGGTGTACCGGGTGACGACGTGGGTTGTTTCTGTCATGCTGCCTCCGATGGCGATTTTTTTCCCGATGTTTACTATACTGGAAGATCTTGGATACCTGCCGAGGATCGCATTCAATCTGGATAAATGTTTTCACTGCTGCCATGCCTGCGGAAAACAGGCATTGACGATGTGTATGGGATTTGGATGCAATGCGGTCGGTGTCTCCGGCTGTAAAATCATTTCTTCCGGAAGAGAACGGCTGATCGCGATGCTGACCAACTGTTTTGTCCCTTGCAATGGCAGGTTTCCGACAATTCTTGTGATCCTGACGATTTTCTTTGCGGGAAATCAGGCGGTTTCCGACTGGAAACTGGCACTGCTTCTGACAGGTGTGATCACACTTGGAATCGGAATGACATTTCTTGTATCGAAAATCCTGTCGGGGACGATTCTGAGAGGGGAACCTTCGACGTTTCTTTTGGAACTGCCGCCGTACCGCATGCCGCAGATTGGGAAAGTGATCGTCCGCTCAGTGCTGGATCGGACCTTGTTTGTCTTAGGAAGGGCGATCATCTCTGCAGCTCCGGCTGGACTTTTGATCTGGTGTGCGGCAAATATTACAGTCGGTGATCAGACGATTCTGATGCGCTGCGCCGGAGTTTTGGATCCGCTCGGACAGTTTATGGGCATGGACGGTGTGATCCTGCTCGCATTTCTTTTGGGATTTCCGGCCAATGAGATTGTACTGCCGCTGATCTTTATGGGGTATCTGTCTCTTGGAAATCTGACGGAATTTACGGACCTTCAGACAATGTCACAGGTTTTATATACGAACGGATGGACACAGGTGACTGCGATCAGTGTGATTTTGTTTTCCTTGATGCACTGGCCGTGTGCGACCACCTGCCTTACGATTTACAAAGAGACAAAAAGTAAGAAGTGGACTTTGGCGGCTATATTGATTCCGACCTTTGCCGGAATACTCTGCTGTGCGCTGTTTTCACAGATCGCGAATTTTGTATTGCGGTAAATGCAAAGAAGCTATATAATAGCAGACAGAGGTGCGCAGGCGTAAAAGACAAAAAAAGAACGATTAGAAAGGGAAAAAGATGAAATACATTTTATTTGAAGCGGGTCCGGTCACGATATACAGCTATGGGCTGATGATTGCCCTCGGTGTGATTCTGACGTTTGTTGTGGTACAGAAGCGGGCAAAGAATTACGGATTAGACCCGGATGCGGTTTTTTACATGGGAGCATGGGGACTGTTTGCGGGAATTCTGGGTGCAAAGCTGTTATTTTACCTGACAGAGATCAAGGAGATTATCAAAGATCCGTCATTACTATTGGATGTATCCGAAGGTTTCGTCGTATATGGCGGGATCATCGGCGGGATTTTAGGGGCATATATTTATGCAAAAATAAAGAAGATGGACATTTTGGCTTACTTTGACCTTGCGGTTCCGTCCATCGCATTTGCACAGGGATTCGGAAGAATCGGATGTTTCCTTGCAGGGTGCTGCTATGGGCGGGAGACAGATGCGTGGTACGGAATTACCTTCCACAATTCTCCGTTTGCGCCAAATGGTGTTGCGCTGATTCCGACACAGTTGATTTCCAGTGTGGCTGACTTTGCACACTTTTTTATCTTGATCTTTCTGGCAAGGCGTGTGAAACACAAAGGGGTTGTCACAGCGATGTATCTGATCTTTTACAGTGTCGGAAGATTCCTGATCGAGATGCTGAGAAATGATCCGAGAGGAACGATCAGCGTGATGTCTACGTCACAGTTTATTTCTATCTTTATGCTGGCAGCGGGAATCCTCATGTTTGTACTCTGCCGCAGAGAGAAACAAAGAGAAGAAAAACAGGGAGAGCAGTAGTTACCTTCTCAGTGCACAGTCTGCCTCCAGAATAGAACCGGAGGAGACATCCTTTGCTTTCAGAAGAATCTCACAGGACGGATTTACCGGATACAGAAGAGGATTGACGGCAAAATCGCGGATGACAAGCTGCGAAGCAAGCTTTTCCAGCTCTTCCTCAGATTCGTAGAGAGCTTCGCTTGCACGGTAGCCGTTTTCCAAAACCCGGAACCGTTCTGCGCTGACCAGTGTATAAGTTTCAACGGTATTCTGGGCAGGAATCCGGTGTTCCTTCAGGTAGTTGATCGTCCGGTGAAAGGAAGGGTAGATCAGCCCGCCATCTCCGGTGTCTGTGCGAGGATAAGAAAGTGTCAGGGAGCCACAGGGAAATTCTGTTTGCAAAGTAGAAAGGGAGAGCGCTATCATTTCCTCAGAATAGATGGAAAGAAGCTCTTCCTTTTCTTCTGTGCTGAGATCCAGCACATAGCGGGAAATACCGTCTGACCAGATGAGATTTCTTTTTGCAGTGTGTCCGGCGCCCGACAGAAGCGGAAAGATTCCTTTTTTATATTTGCCGGAAGTATAGACCGGATCAAAAGCGAGCAGGGAATCAGAGTCCGTGACCGGATAACGCCGGTAAATTTTTTTCCCGGAGGTGGTCCGATATAAAACGACAGCGGAAGTATAGCTGTTTTCCGGTATTTCTTCTGAGGAGGACAGTGACCGGCACCAGGTGTAGGCAGTGTTAAGGGAATCGCCTTGCAGTTTCATATTGTGTAAAGCGGTTTCCTCCGGAGCTGCGTATGTATCGTTCGTGTCAATTCCGTCAATGCTTACTGCCATGGAGGCCAGGTTATGCCGGGACGGAAGAAAGCTGTCATAAGAAAACAAATCGAATACAAAGATGCAGGCAGTTGCAGCGGAAAGCGAAAGTGTGAGAAGAAGGGAAACCTTATTTTGCAAAAAGTTTCTGACCGTTCCAAAGAAGCTGGCCTGCAAAAGGCCGTGAGCCGCCACTGCACCGAATGCGATCCCGGCAAAGAGCCAGAGAAAAGAGGCGTCTTTTGGCGCTGATTTCTGAAGAAAGAAACCACAGTAAAGCGCCGCAGGGACTGCAAGGAGGGGGCGGACGTATTTTGCACAGGCGGGAAATGCAAGGGTACTTTCAATGAATTCTGCAGGGCGTTTCTGGAATAAATATATGTCAAATATAAGTGAGCAGACGCAGAGAACCAGCAGAAGACCAATTTGCGGCAGGTGGGAAGAAAGCTGCCATTCGCCATCGTTTGCCGTCTGCACAAGAGACTGGTACAGGCAGAAAGGGGAGGCATTGGCTTTGAAAGTCAGTAATAGCTCGGAACGGAAAAAGGTTCGGAAAAACAGCCGGCAATATAGTTCTATCGGCAGAATCACTGCGTAAGTGCCGTAAAACAAAAGAATCAGGATTGCCGGAAGGCTGCCCGCCGATTTTCCGCACAGCAGCATCCCGAGGATGACCGTGTGATAAATCAGCAGGAACCCGAAAAAGGAAAGAAGCAGGGAGCAGGACAGATGAAAAAGTGCTGCGTTCCTGCTTAAAATCTGTCCGTTGACATCGGCAATCACAAAGGAGATCAGTTTGTAGGCGGCAAACGGAATCAGATAAAACAGAATCCCGTTCCGGTAGGAGGCAAAAAACAGCTGTCTTCTGGAAAGCGGGAGGCTTAGGAAAAAATCTGCCTTTTTTCGGGAGTGCAAATAGAAAAAACCGTGAATTCCGCAAAAAATGGCAGCAAATACCGTAAAGAAAAAAGAACGCACATCCGGTACTCCGATCAGATCGGAAGCGACGGCATGGTAATCCGAGACAGAGAACATTTCAAAGGTAAAGGAAAGGACAGACATAGCTGCGAGGTAGAGAAGGAGCCAGAATGCCCAGCTTCTCTGTGTGCGGTCAGATTTTTGAAAATTAATAAATAAGTTCTTTGATGTCATAGCCGATCCTTTCTGTTTCGTAGATAAATATTTCTTCCAGTGACAAAGGGAGCGATTCAAAGCAGACAGGAGAGCGGGATGCAAGGATTGTCTGGATATCGCTGAAATCTCCGCGGACAAGCAGGGTTGTCAGAAACCCGCGCTGCTCATAGCGGAGAATGGAGAGTGTGCGGAAAAGAAATTCCCGCTCATCCGAAGAAAATACACACTGGAATTTGTGGATACCATATTCCAGTGCCGTAATTTCTCTGGAGAGAAGAATCCCGCCCCGGTGAAGGATTCCGATATGATGGCACAGCCCTTCCAGTTCTGAGAGATTGTGGGAGGCGATGACCGGAGTAAACGGACGGCAGTGGAGTTCGTTTTGCAGTAAATTTTTCACAGATTGCCGCACAACAGGATCCAGGCCGTCGAATACTTCGTCGCAGAGCAGGATGGAAGCATTGCAGCAAATCCCCGCGATCAGAAACACCTGTTTTTTCATTCCCTTGGAAAAGGTGTGGAGTTTTTGGGTGGAATCCAGCTGAAAATCGGATAGAAGCTTCAGAAATCTTCCACTGTCAAAGCCGGGATACATCTTTTCGTAAAAAAGAAGCATTGTCTGCGGAGTGGCGCCGGGAAAATAGTACTGGTCATCGGACAGATAAAAAATCGTCTGCCGTGCTTTGGAAGTGTCAGAAAGCTTTTCGTTGTCTATAAAAATCTCTCCGTGATCCGGCCTTAAGATTCCGGCAAGAATGCGGAGCAGTGTGCTTTTACCGGCTCCATTTGTTCCGAGCAGCCCGAAAATGGAATTGTCTGGTATTTCCAGATCGACTCCGGACAGAGCGGGAATCGAGGAAAATGTCTTCGTGAGATTTGAAATCCGGATCATAAAAATTCCCCTTGTTAAAAGTGATTTTGCAATCAGGCACAACAGGTAAGCTTGACCACAGCATAAAAAGTGATAAAATGTTACAAAAATGTTACAAATAAAGGTTGGGTAAAATATAGCACCGTAACAGCAGTATGTCAATGAAAAGTGTGAAAATAAAACAAAAAATATAAAAAGTATACAGACGAAAAATACTGCGCGGCTCATTGTGAGAAAAACCTATTGATAAATGAGAGGAAAAAGTGCTACAATAAAGAAAATATTAACTAAGCAAAGGAGAATGATCACATGAAAGTAGTAGCAACGGAAAAGGCGCCAAAAGCAGTAGGACCTTATTCACAAGGGTATATTCACAATGGAATGTTCTATTCGGCAGGACAGATCCCGATCAACCCTGCAACAGATGTAGTGGAGGCAGATACGATCGAAGGACAGACAGAGCAGGTGTGCAAGAATTTAGAGGCAGTTCTTGCAGAGGCGGGAAGCTCTTTTGACCAGGTTGTAAAGACTACATGCTTTTTAAGCGATATGGCGAACTTTGCGCCGTTTAATGAAGTGTACGCAAAATATTTCACATCAAAACCGGCAAGAAGCTGTGTTGCTGTGAAGACACTTCCGAAAAATGTACTTTGCGAGATTGAAGTCATCGCAGTGGTAGAGTAAGGAGAGTAGTAGAGATGTCAGAAGAACAAAACAACGGCTCATGTTCTCCGGAAAGCTGTTCAAGCTGTGCACATGCAGGCAGCTGCCCGAGCAAACAGAAGGAGAGCATGAAAGTGGCTCCAAATGAGTATACACATGTAAAAAAGGTGATCGGTATCGTAAGCGGAAAAGGCGGTGTCGGAAAATCGATGGTGACAGCTTCGCTTGCCCGCATGATGCGTGAGCAGGGATATTCTGTCGGAATTCTTGATGCGGATATTACGGGACCGTCCATTCCGAAGATGTATGGAATCCATGATCATGCAGTGGGAAATGAACTGGGAATGTTTCCGTGTATTGCGAAAGATGAGACGAGGATCATGTCCGTCAACCTTCTGCTGGACAGCGAGGATACCCCGGTAATCTGGCGAGGTCCGATCATCGCAGGTGTCGTGACACAGTTCTGGAACGAGGTGTTATGGGGAGATCTTGATTATCTCTTTGTAGATATGCCTCCGGGAACCGGGGATGTTCCGCTGACCGTGTTCCAGTCCCTTCCGGTAGACGGAGTCATTATTGTCACATCTCCGCAGGATCTTGTGCAGATGATTGTGAAGAAAGCCTACTATATGGCAAAACAGATGGATGTGCCGGTACTTGGAATTGTAGAGAATTACAGTTATCTGGAGTGTCCGGACTGTGGAAAGAAGATTCCGGTCTTTGGAGAGAGTCATGTAGAAGAGACAGCAGAAGAGCTTGGAGTAAAGGTACTGGGAAAAATGCCGTTAGATCCGAAGCTGGCATCCGTTGTAGAAGAAGAAAAGTTCTACGAAGTAACAAATGATTATCTGAAAGATGCAGCAGAAATATTAATTTCATAGGGAACGTCTACAGAAAGAGACTGCGCCGCTTTTCATCAGGGAAAGGCTGGCACAGTCTCTTTATTTCTCTGGAAGTATTAGAAAATTTTGAAAAAGAGAAAACAGGTATTGCAAACATATGTTCTTTGTGATAAGATATAACAAACAAATGTTCTCGAACAAATGTTTGAATGGAGGCTGTATATATTTTGGGAAATGAGCATGATGCAGTCTGTCGGAAAGGAAGAAGAGTCAGATGCAGGAACAGATACAGAGAAAACCGGAGATACACAATGCAGTGCCGATACGGTCAGGTGAACGAATTGTCGGAGCAGTTCCGACTCTGTGCGGTGGACAGAAGTCGCTTTATGAGAAGTTGAGAATTCTGTCTGATGCGGCGAAGTATGACGTGGCCTGTACATCCAGCGGAACGAGTCGGAGAGGGGACGGAAGCGGTATTGGGAATTGTGAGGAAGCAGGGATCTGCCATACTTTTTCCGCGGATGGGAGATGCATTTCACTTCTGAAGATTCTCTTTACGAACGAGTGCATCTATGACTGCAAGTATTGCGTCAACCGTGCCTCCAATGATGTAGAGCGGACCTCTTTTACACCGGAGGAAGTCTGCCGGCTGACAATGGAGTTTTACCGGAGGAATTATATTGAAGGGCTGTTTTTAAGTTCGGGGATCCTGAAAAGTCCCAATGAGACGATGGAGCAGATCGTCACAACCCTCTGGAAGCTGAGAAATGAATTCCATTTTCAAGGCTATATCCATGTGAAGGCAATTCCCGGGGCAGATGAGCGTCTGATTGCCCGGGCCGGGTTTCTTGCAGACCGTATGAGTGTCAATCTGGAGCTTCCGACTGCTGAGGGACTGAAGCAGCTTGCGCCGCACAAGTCGAGAAAGAATATTCTCAAACCGATGCGGCTTGTACAGAATCGGATGTCCGAAAACCGGCAGGAGATTCAGCTGTATCACAGTGCACCAAAGTTTGTGCCGGCAGGGCAGAGCACACAGATGATCATCGGCGCGACACCGGAGACGGATTTTCAGATTATGCGTGTGGCAGAGTCACTGTATCAGAAGTTTGATTTAAAGAGAGTATTTTATTCGGCATTTGTGCATGTCAACGAAGACAAAGCACTTCCGGCAGCAGGGGAGCAGGGCCCGCCGCTTTTGCGGGAGCACCGTCTCTATCAGGCAGACTGGCTTTTGAGGTACTACGGGTTCCGGGCGGAAGAACTGCTGGATGAAGAACAGCCGAATTTCAATATTCTCCTGGATCCGAAGTGTAACTGGGCGTTAAAGCATTTAGAGTATTTTCCGGTGGAGGTAAACCGGGCAGATTATTTTACCTTGCTCAGAGTGCCGGGGATCGGCTACAAGTCGGCAGAACGTATTGTGAAAGCGAGAAGAATGGGCAGACTTTCTTTTGAAGATTTAAAGAAGATGGGGGTTGTGTTAAAACGGGCAGTGTACTTCCTGACTTGTAACGGGAAAATGTTTGGCCAGGTGCGGATTGAGGAAGATTATATTACGAGAAATCTTCTTCAGACGAAGGAGAAGCTGCCGGATTCTGTCAGAGGCATGAACTATCGTCAGTTGTCACTGTTTGATGACGTGAACTTCCGGGAAATCAACCGGATGGAAGGAAGCCTTGGAAGCCTGGCTGTTTTGGATGAGAGGGAACTGAAGGAGAGGGTGGACGGATGAGAGAAATCTATGTTTGCGAAGACAGCTTGACCGGAATTTTTTCGGGTATCTATGAAGTGTGGAGACAGAAAAAGACAGAAGAAGAGGCAGGGCTGGAAGTGGGAGAAAGCTTTTCGAGAAGATTATTTTGTGAATACATTGCCTGCAGACCGGATGAGAGAAAAGCGCTTGCGGTCATCCGCATGATTCAGAAGAATCTTGGAGAGGAAGTCTATGAGAAGATTTGCTATGCGTTGTTATCATCAGATACTAGAAAAGCGGAGATGGTATTTCTCGCAATGCTGGAGGCAAAGAAACTGCAAGAGAAAGATCGGTTGATGGAACATTTGGGGAATGAGGCAGTCAGAAATGTTTTTAAAATGTACCGACAGGTGGCAAATGAGGCACATCATTATAAGGGATTTTTAAGATTTCGGGAACTGAAAAATAAAGTTCTGTTCGCAAAGATTGAACCAAAGAATTCGG
The DNA here is from genome assembly GCA_900546325.1 of uncultured Lachnospiraceae bacterium. Classification (GTDB taxonomy): domain Bacteria; phylum Bacillota; class Clostridia; order Lachnospirales; family Lachnospiraceae; genus Faecalimonas. The sequence continues at coordinate 31,713 of URCR01000003.1, forward strand.
TACTTCCTTGTATCGCGGATCATTTTGCAGACCGTTTTCCTCAGGAGAACTGGGTGATCTATGACGCGACTCATGGCTTGTTTCTGATCCACGAGAAGGGGAACAGATATTACTTTTTAGAAGAGGATATGCAGCGGCAGGAGCATTCCGAGTGCGAGCAGGATATCGCCTGTAGACTTTCGGAAGAAGAGACGGAATTTGAAGCGTTGTGGAAAGGCTTTGTGCAGAGCATCAGCATCGCAGAGAGGGAGAACCGGGCACTGCAGAAGCAGAATCTTCCACTCCGTTTTCGCTCTAATCTGGTTGAGTTTGATGCAGAAGAAAGTGATCAGTCAGCAAAGTTTGGGCTGTTTTCTTGTTGACTTTCCGGGCAAATAGTGACATAATGGGTTCCGTGTTATACAAACAATCCATTGGAAAGGGGTGTTGGTAATGGAACAGAAATGGAAGATTAGATTATCAGCAAATGAAGATGTGAGAGACTTTGTAAGAACAGCAGAAAAATGTGATTTTGATATCGATATATTTCATAATAGAAGAATTATAGATGCGAAGTCGATCCTTGGCGTGTTGAGCCTTGATCTGACACAAGTATTGACGGTTCGATTTTATGGAAAAGACACAGCATTTGAGCAGGTTCTTCAAAGATTTTGTGTTGCATAATGCAGCGAAGCAGAATTCACAGGTGGCGGGGTATTCCGGTAGGAGTATGCCGCCACTCCTGCATAGAAACATCCATGGATAAGAGAGGAAGAGACGGTAGAGAGGATGAGTGAAGTAGTAAGGATTTCTGTCCGGAATCTTGTAGAGTTTATCTTAAGAGAGGGAGATATTGATAACCGGCGGGCGGCGGGCGCAGATAAGGAACAGATGCAGCTTGGGGCGAAGATCCACAGAAAGATTCAAAGGCAGATGGGGGCGGACTATCATGCGGAGGTCTCTCTGAAGCTGAATGTCCCGTGTGAAGGATTTACCCTTTGCCTGGAAGGAAGAGCGGATGGGATCATAAAGAGGGAAGACGAAACTGTCATCGATGAGATCAAGGGAGTTCTCAGAGAGTTGAAATATATTGAGGAGCCGGTTCCTGTGCATCTGGCACAGGCAAAGTGCTATGCCTATATTTATGCGGTGCAGAATGATCTGGAAGAGATCCGTGTACAGATGACATACTGCCAGATGGAGACGGAGGAAATTAAGCGCTTTTCTCAGACATTTTCAACAGAGGAGCTGAAAGGCTGGATACAGATCGTGATCAAGGCATATGAAAAGTGGGCAAAATTTCAGATAGAGTGGAGGGAGATTTCCAGGGAGTCGATCCGGCAGATCCAGTTTCCATATGCCTATCGGGAAGGACAGAAGGAACTGGCGATGTCAGTGTACCGGACCATTTTAAGGAAGAAGAAGCTTTTCATTCAGGCACCGACCGGAATCGGGAAGACGATGGCGACGGTGTTTCCGGCAGTCAAGGCAATCGGAGAAGGACTGGGAGACAAGCTGTTCTATCTGACAGCAAAGACGATCACAAGGACAGTGGCAGAGCAGGCATTTCAAACACTGAAGCAGCAGAATCTGCGCTGCAAAGTAATTACGTTGACAGCCAAGGAAAAAATCTGTTTCTGCGAAGAGACGGTGTGCAATCCGGAGGCTTGTCCGTATGCCAAGGGACATTATGACAGGGTGAATGATGCGGTTTTTGATCTGCTGACAGCCACAGATGATATGAGCAGGGCAAATATAGAGGCATACGCGAGAAAATATGAGGTGTGTCCGTTTGAGATGTCTCTGGATGTGGCGTTGTGGGTGGATGCGGTCATCTGTGATTACAATTATGTGTTTGACCCCAATGCCCATTTGAAAAGATTCTTTTCGGAGGGAGGAAAAGAGGAATATTTATTTTTGATCGATGAGGCGCACAATCTCGTCGAGCGCGCCAGAGAGATGTACAGTGCTGCTCTTTATAAAGAAGAATTTCTTGCTGCGAAAAAACTGGTAAAAGGGATCGACCGGAAGCTTACAAGAAAGCTGGAGATCTGTAACCAGCAGTTTCTCGTACTGAAGAGAGCGTGTGAGACGTACCGGGAATATACATCTGTCGGGCATATCGCAGTCAGTCTGATGAATCTGATGTCGGAACTGGAGCGTTTTTTGGAGGAGACAGAGGCCGAAGAAGTGAGAGAGCAGATACTGGAGTTCTATTTTCATGTGAGGGCTTTTTTGAATATTTATGACATTTTGGATGAGCACTATGTCATCTATACAGAGCTCGGAGAAGATGACAGTTTTCTGCTGAAACTATTCTGCGTCAATCCGGCAGTAAATCTGCAGGAATATTTATCAAGGGGAAACAGCACTATCTTTTTCTCGGCGACGATGCTTCCGATCCGGTATTATAAGAAGCTTTTGAGCGTGGAAAAGGAAGACTATGCGATCTATGCGGCATCCCCGTTTCAGAAGGAACATCGGAAGTTATTTGTCGGGAGGGACGTCAGCACAAAGTATACGAAGCGGACAGGGCAGATGTATGAGCGGTTCGCTTCGTATATTGCGGCTGCACTCCGGGCAAAGAAGGGGAATTATATTGCGTTCTTTCCATCCTATCGCTTTCTGGAAGAGGTGTATGAGAGATTTAAGCAGTATGAGACGGAAGATGTGATCTGTATTGTGCAGGAACAGTCGATGGATGAGGAGAAGCGCGAGGCATTTCTGAAAGCATTTGATGAGGAGCGGACGGAAAGTCTGATCGGATTTTCTGTGATGGGAGGTATTTTTTCGGAAGGAATTGATCTGACGGAAGAGAGACTGATCGGAACATTTTTAGTTGGAACAGGGCTTCCGCAAGTCTGCAATGAGCGGGAAATTTTAAAGCAGTATTTTGATCGGCACGGGGAGGCGGGATTTTCTTATGCCTATCTCTATCCGGGGATGAATAAAGTATTGCAGGCGGCCGGGCGCGTTATACGGACGGCAGCCGACAGAGGGGTCATTTTGCTGCTGGATGAGCGTTTTCTGGAAAGGCAGTATCAGGAAGTATTTCCGAGAGAGTGGGATGATTACGAGACAGGGACGATCAAGACCGCTGAGGAATCTATGAGACGGTTCTGGGAACAGTGAGCAAAATGCTCCCGATTCTGATGGCAGCCGGAACAACCGGGATCAGAACAGGGAGCAGAAAAGCATAAACAGATAGATGCTGCTTCCGTTTTTTAATTGTGCAAGCTGTGTTAGAATTCTTCCAGTGGTGTAAAGTAGTTGAGAAATTCCAGTGCTGCCTTGGAAGAAGGGACGTGATGATTGTGCGCGATGACAAGCTGTCTTGTCGGAAGCTCCTCGTCAGTTTCCACAATGAAAAGGTTGTCGGATTTGCGCGGAATACAGTAGTCCGGGATAAACGCGATCCCAAGTCCGATACTTGCAAGGTCAATGAGCAGGTCATTGCTGCTCAGCTCAATTTCCGGCACGAGGTCAAGCTGGTGCTGCTGAAACAGACTGTGGAGGAATTCGCTTGTCGTACTTTTGCGGTCCAGCATCAGGATCGGGTACTGGAGCAGCTCTTTGAAAGAGAGCTTGCGGCCCTTCAGCTCACGGAAAGATTCGTCTGCGATAAACACATCTTTAAAATTTTTAATCTTTTTGACAGTAGTCAGACTGCTGAGGTAGCTGTTCGGATAATTGGTCACGATCAGGTCTACCTGTCCGGTCTCAAGCAGTTCGACGCACTTGATCGAAGTCTGGTTTGTCACTTTGATATGCGCGTTCGGAAATTCTTTGTGGAACCGCTTCAGATAAGGGACAAGAAAATAGCGGCAGATCGTGTCGCTTGCACCGATGCGGATCTGTCCTCCGGTTGTAGCAGAATCCATCAGCTGAGACTCTCCGCGCTTGATCAGATTCATTGCCGGCTCCACATGGCGCAGCAGAATCTCTCCTTCCGGGGTGAGCTGGACGCGCTTCGTACTCCGGATAAAGAGCGTCTGGTCCAGCTTCTTTTCCAGAGCCTTGATGGACTGGCTCACTGCGGACTGAGAGATAAAGAGCTGCTTGGATGCCTCAGAGAAACTGAGCGTAGTTGCTACATAGTAGAAGACCTTATATAATTCGTAATTGATATCCATCATTAGTTCTCCTTATAAGTATTTTATATTTATAAGAATAAGAGGATTTCGGAAAAATGTCAACAGAAGTTTTCGAGAAAGTAAACAAGTGATACACAGAAGAAAAGCAGGAAGGTCATTTTACTGGAACCTGAGGGGAAAAACTGGTATAATTGAAGGGAAACTATGGAAACATGTACTGGAAGGGCAGAATGCCCGGCAGGGAGACGAGGTGAAGGATGCAGAAGTTACAGAAGTTTTTTGGCCTGGCTGCAGCACTGGCATTGATCGTAGTGACATTGATCACGAGTTTTGAAATCGGGATTTACAGTGACTATGGATGGTATCAGAAGGAATATGAGAAATATCAGGTGTTGGATGATCTGCAGATGGAGATGCAGGATGTAATGAGTGTGACAGAAGAGATGATGGCATATCTTCGGGGGGACAGAGAGAATCTGGAAGTAGAGACGGTCATTGATGGGGAGAAAGGGATGTTCTTTAATGAGAGGGAAAAGCTTCATATGGAAGATGTACAGGGGCTGTTTCTCGGAGGCCTGAAGATCCGCAGAGTGGCGCTGGTGATCTTGGCGGTGTCGGTTTTGGCAATATTTTGCCTGAGAGGAAATCTAAGAAAGATTCTGCCACAGATGTATGGGTGGGCAGTCGGTCTGTTCCTTGTACTGGCGGCAGTGTTTGGAGGACTGATCGCAGTCGATTTTAACAAGTATTTTGTGTTGTTTCACGAGATCTTTTTTGACAATGACCTATGGCTTTTGGACCCGGATACAGATCTGATGATCCGGATGCTGCCGGAAGGATTTTTCTTTGATATGGTCATCCGGATCGGGGTAATTTTCATAGGAAGTCTGCTGCTTTTGTGGATTGCCGGAATGATCTGGAAACGCACCGGGGAGGAGAAAAAGTCATAGCATTAATATTACTTATAAGTAAATTAAGTTATATTAATTATACTAATGATTTGAATTGTGGTAGGATACAGATAGAAGAAAGTATCAGACGAAATGGAGGATATTATGAGTAGTGTAAAACGTGTATATGTAGAAAAAAGACCGGAATTTGCTGTACAGGCAAAGGAATTACAGCACGAAGCAAAAAGTTATCTTGGCATTCAGACAATCACAGGGATCCGTGTGCTGAACCGCTATGACATTGAGAATCTTTCTGACGAGACTTTTGAGACTGCCTGCAATGGTATTTTCTCAGAGCCGCCGGTAGATATTTTATACAGAGAAGAATTCCCGATGAAGGAAGGAAGCAGAGTTTTTTCGGTAGAATTTCTTCCGGGACAGTTCGATCAGCGAGCTGATTCCGCAGTACAGTGTGTACAGTTTATCAAAGAAGATGAGACACCGGTGATCAAGACTGCAACGACTTATGTGATCGAGGGAGAGATCACAGACGCTGAATTTGAGGCGGTGAAAAGCCACTGCATCAATCCGGTGGATTCCAGAGAGACCGGAATGGACAAGCCGGAGACACTTGTCACAGCCTTTGAGGAACCGGAAGATGTAAAAGTCTTTGACGGGTTCAAAGACATGCCGGAGACAGAATTAAAGGAATTATACGATTCTCTCGGACTTGCAATGACATTCAAAGATTTCCTTCATATTCAGGGATATTTTAAGGGGGAAGAAGACAGAGATCCGACGATGACAGAGATCCGCGTGTTAGATACTTACTGGTCAGACCACTGCCGTCACACAACGTTCTCCACAGAATTAAAAGATGTTACATTTGAAGACGGAGATTACAAAGAGCCGCTGGTAAAGACTTATGAGAGATATCTGGAAGACCGCTCAGAGATTTTCAAAGGGCGCGATGACAAATTTGTATGTCTGATGGACCTTGCCCTGATGGCGATGAGAAAGCTGAAAAAAGAAGGAAAGTTAAACGATCAGGAGGAAAGTGACGAGATCAATGCGTGCAGTATCGTTGTTCCGGTCGTGGTGGACGGCAAAGAAGAGGAGTGGCTTGTCAACTTTAAGAATGAGACACACAACCACCCGACAGAGATCGAACCGTTTGGGGGAGCTGCAACCTGTCTTGGAGGCGCGATCCGTGATCCACTGTCAGGACGTACTTATGTGTATCAGGCAATGCGCGTGACCGGTGCGGCAGATCCAACCGTGTCAGTGAAAGATACGATGAAAGGCAAACTTCCGCAGAAGAAACTGGTGACAGAGGCTGCCCATGGATACAGTTCTTATGGAAACCAGATCGGACTTGCAACGGGTGCGGTCAAAGAGATTTATCATCCGAACTATGTCGCAAAGCGTATGGAGATCGGAGCGGTATTAGGCGCTGCACCGAGAAGAGCTGTCATCCGCGAGACATCAGATCCGGGCGATATCATTGTGCTGCTCGGCGGACGTACCGGGCGTGACGGATGCGGCGGTGCGACAGGTTCCTCCAAGGTACATACAGAAGAATCCATCGAGACATGCGGTGCGGAAGTACAGAAAGGAAATCCGCCGACAGAGCGTAAGATCCAGAGACTGTTCCGCAGAGAGGAAGTCAGCTGCCTCATCAAAAAGTGTAATGATTTTGGAGCAGGTGGAGTATCTGTTGCGATTGGAGAACTCGCAGATGGACTGAGAGTCGATTTAGATAAAGTACCGAAAAAATATGCCGGACTGGATGGAACAGAGATTGCCATCTCAGAATCGCAGGAGCGTATGGCAGTGGTCGTAGATCCAAAAGATGTGGCACAGTTCCTTGCGTATGCAAAGGAAGAGAATCTGGAAGCTGTGGAAGTGGCAGTTGTGACAGAGGAACCGCGTCTGGTACTTTCCTGGAGAGGAAAGGAGATTGTAAATATTTCCCGCGCGTTCTTAGATACAAACGGAGCACACCAGGAGACAGCAGTCACAGTGGAGATCCCGGACAGAGCGGGAAGCCTTTTCGTGAGAGAAGAGGTAAAAGATGTCAAAGAAAAATGGATCGCAACGTTAAAAGACTTAAATGTATGTTCACAGAAAGGTCTTGTAGAGCGATTTGACGGTTCCATCGGCGCAGGATCTGTCTTTATGCCGCACGGTGGAAAATATCAGATGACAGAGACACAGAGCATGGTTGCAAAACTTCCGGTGCAGGAAGGAACCTGTGATACTGTGACAATGATGAGTTATGGATTTGATCCATATTTATCTACCTGGAGCCCATATCACGGAGCGGTCTACGCAGTGGTAGAATCAGTTGCCAAGATCGTTGCAAACGGTGGAGATTACAGCAAGATCCGCCTGACATTCCAGGAGTACTTCCGCAGAATGACAGAAGATCCAAAGAGATGGAGCCAGCCGTTTGCAGCGCTGCTTGGTGCATATAATGTACAACTTGGTCTGGGACTGCCGTCCATCGGCGGAAAGGACAGTATGTCCGGAACCTTCCAGGAGATTGATGTTCCTCCGACATTGGTATCTTTTGCGGTGGATGTGGCACACGATCATGAGATCATTACACCAGAGCTTAAGAAAGCAGGAAATAAATTAGTATGGCTTCGCATGGAGCAGGATCACTATGAGCTTCCGGTATATGAAAGCTTAAAAGATCAGTATGCAAAATTTACAGCGGATATCCACAGCGGCAAGATTGTTTCTGCCTATGCACTGGATCGACATGGAATCGCCGCAGCGGTAAGTAAGATGGCATTCGGAAATGGAATGGGTGTAAGACTGGAAGAAAGCATCGATAAGAGAGAGCTGTTTGCACCGGCATTCGGTGATCTGATCGCGGAAGTACCGGCAGAGAAACTGGGAGATCTTTCTGTCAACTATACATTGCTCGGAGAAGTGACAGCAGACGGGGCAATCTCTTATGGAGCAATGCAGATCAGCCTCAGTGAGGCAGTGGCAGCATGGAAGGGAACGCTGGAAGGTGTATTCCCGACCGTCTCAGAGGAAAAACAGGAGATGCAGAAAATAGATGTACAGCCTGCATCTGAGAAGGCAGTCATCGAAAACGGACTGTACCGCACAAGTGATATCCATATCTGCACACATAAGATCGGACAGCCGACGGTATTTATCCCGGTATTCCCGGGTACAAACTGTGAGTATGACAGTAAGAAAGCATTTGAGCGTGCAGGAGCAAAGGTGATCACAAAAGTATTTAAGAACTTAAATGCAGAAGATATCCGTGATTCTGTGGCAGAGTTTGAGAAGGCGATCGCACAGGCGCAGATGATCATGTTCCCGGGTGGATTCAGCGCCGGAGATGAGCCGGATGGTTCCGCGAAATTCTTTGCGACAGCATTCCAGAATGCAAAGCTGAAAGAGGCAGTGGAAAAATTATTGAATGAGCGTGACGGACTTGCGCTTGGTATCTGTAACGGATTCCAGGCATTGATCAAACTTGGTCTTGTGCCATACGGAACGATCTGCGGACAGACAGAGAATTCTCCGACACTGACATACAATACGATCGGACGCCACATCTCCAAGATGGTATACACAAAAGTGGTGACAAACAAATCACCATGGTTACAGCAGGCAGAGCTTGGAGGTGTTTACACAAATCCGGCATCCCACGGGGAAGGTCGTTTTGTAGCTTCCAAAGAAATGTTAGAACAGCTCTTTGCAAATGGGCAGGTGGCAACACAGTACTGCGATCTTGACGGGGCAGTGACGATGGATGAGGAGTGGAATCCAAACGGTTCCTACTGTGCGATCGAAGGAATCACAAGTCCGGACGGACGTGTGCTTGGCAAGATGGCTCACTCTGAACGAAGAGGCAGATCAGTTGCAGTCAACATTTACGGAGAGCAGGATCTGAAGATCTTCGAGTCCGGTGTTGCGTACTTCAAATAGAAAGGAAAGTGGAAAATCACTTGACTTTCACAGAGCATAACGTTATAATGTCAAAGTAAACAAGGCAATGAGGCCGCGCAGAGGTTTTTTCTGTGCGGCTGATTTTATATCTGAGGAGGTAATGAAGATGTCATATGTAGATGAAGTCATTGAATTAGTAGTGAGAAAGAACCCGGCGGAGCCGGAATTTCATCAGGCAGTAAAAGAAGTGCTGGAATCACTCAGAATCGTGGTGGAAGCAAACGAAGAGAAGTTCCGGAGAGAAGCACTTCTCGAGAGACTGGTAGAGCCGGAGAGACAGTTTAAATTCCGCGTGCCGTGGGTGGATGACAAGGGACAGGTGCAGGTAAATACCGGATACCGTGTGCAGTTCAACAGTGCGATCGGGCCATACAAAGGAGGACTTCGTCTGCATCCGTCTGTAAATCTCGGAATTATCAAATTTTTAGGATTTGAGCAGGTATTCAAAAATTCTCTGACCGGACTCCCGATCGGCGGAGGAAAGGGAGGATCGGATTTCGACCCGAAAGGAAAATCAGACAGAGAGGTGATGGCATTCTGCCAGAGCTTTATGACAGAATTATGTAAATATATCGGAGCTGATACCGACGTGCCGGCAGGAGATATCGGAACAGGTGCAAGAGAGATCGGGTATCTCTTCGGACAGTATAAGAGAATCCGCGGTGTCTATGAAGGAGTCCTGACCGGTAAGGGATTAAGCTACGGAGGCTCTCTTGCGAGAAAAGAGGCAACAGGATATGGTCTGTTATACCTGACAGAGGAAATGTTAAAGCTCAACGGAATCGGGCTTGCAGGCAAGACTGTGGCAGTGTCAGGAGCAGGAAATGTAGCGATCTATGCGGCAGAGAAAGCACAGGAGCTCGGTGCAAAAGTTGTGACGGTCAGTGATTCTACCGGATGGGTGTACGATCCGGATGGAATTGACGTGGAAGCATTAAAAGAGATCAAAGAAGTAAAGCGTGAACGTCTGACAGAATATCCAAAATACCGTCCGAATGCCGAGTACCATGAAGGAACCGGAGTATGGTCAGTGAAAGTCGATATCGCGCTCCCTTGTGCAACACAGAACGAACTTCATCTGGAAGATGCCAAAATGCTTGTTGCAAACGGTTGTATCGCAGTGGCAGAGGGTGCAAATATGCCGACGACAATGGAGGCTACCGAATATCTCCAGAAGAACGGTGTGCTCTTTGCACCGGGAAAAGCAGCCAATGCAGGTGGTGTTGCCACATCAGCGCTTGAGATGTCCCAGAACAGCGAGCGTTTAAGCTGGACATTTGAAGAAGTGGACAGCAAGCTGAAAGGAATCATGGTCAACATCTGCCACAATATGGCAGACGCAGCGAAAAAATACGGTGTAGAAGGAAATTATGTGGCAGGTGCAAATATTGCAGGATTTGAGAAGGTAGTCGATGCAATGAACGCGCAGGGAATCGTGTAGGAAGCCTGCAGTTTGGAAAAATGTAAAAAGTTTCAGGTGCAAGGAAGAGAAAATTGTGCTAATATAATGGTATTGATGATCTGTTGGGCAATATCGGGACAAGAAAAAGAGACATTGGAATAGATTATTCCAATGTCTCTTTTAGATATACAGACCATTCGAGGATCAGTCGGTCCAGAGAGTATGCCGCATTTGCGGGACTGGTAGAAGGTAGTCGGATCGCTTTCTGTCCGGTAAGAGGCAGACAGTACTTTTCATAAAGCTTAAACGCAGTACCGCCGTTTGTGTATATCTGTCGGATCGGAGCATCCTGAAGAATTCTGAAGATGTCGTTTGGAATCACGTTGCGGATGCTGCTGTCACTGGAGCCTTCAATCTCGCAGGAGGCGATGACATCCCACACGGCAATACGGTTTCTTAGAAGAAATGCTTTCTTTTCGTCGATCGTAACCGGAACATCCTCATGAGAAAGCGCGGCCAAAAGCTTCCAGAAACGATTCTGTGGATGATGATAGAAGAACTGTGCTTCCCGTGATTTGACAGAAGGGAAGCTCCCTAAGACTAAGATTTGTGAGTCGCTGTTGTAAACCGGTGAAATATTATGGACTGCATGTTCCATAGAAGAAACACCCCTTTCACATAGAAAAATTGTAAGTTCAGGTTTATTGTAGCACTAGGAGCAAGTAGGGGCAATCAAAAATAGATACGGAAACAGAGAGAGGAGAATATAGATGAAAATTCGAGAGTTTTGTGAGAAGATTGGAATGGACGAAGCAGCCATCCGGCAGGCAGAACAATTTTCAATGGAGGACACCGTGTATGGCTGTTACAAAAAAGAGTTGAAAGAAGACAAAAAGCAGTTCTTTGTCCATTTAAAAGAAGAAGAGAACTGGCGTGTGTTTGCGCTTGCTCTTTATATCCGCATGGCAGTCGAAGCGTATGAAACATTTCAGGAGAAAGGAATTGCTGATCAGATTTATTTTGATACGTTTTCCGATTTTCGGATTTGGAATGAGGAATGCCAAAAGAAATACGGCATCTGTGGTCTGACTGAGTGTGAGTGGCTGAGCCTTCCGCTGGAATTAAAAATCTTTCGGCTTGGCAGACTTCAGTTTGAACCGATTTGTCTGGAGAAAGCGATTGAGACAGAAAAGTATACCTTGCCGGAAGGGACAAAAGTATTAAATGTACATATACCGGAAGATGGAAGATTAGAGACAGAAGCATGTCTGGACTCCTTCGCAAAGGCAGAAAATTTTTTCGGAGAAACATTCGAGGCATTTGTCTGTGAGTCGTGGCTGGTTTCTCCGAAATTAAAGGAACTGTTAAATGAAGATTCAAATATTATCAAGTTTATGGAGCTGTTTGAAAATTACGGGATTGTCTATCCGTTCCGCCAGGCTGAACAGCGGGTGTTCGGGGAAATCAGTGAACAAAAAGAGGATTACCCAGAACGTACCTCTTTGCAAAGAGCACTAAAGAAATACGTTCTGGATGGAAAGGAACCGGGGATGGGACAAGGTGTGCGCTTTCGTGCAGATATCCGGAAGTGATAGCTGAGTCAGATCAATATTGTTACACCAGCTCTGCAATTCTGGAAACACCGACATAAATCTCAGAGATTTTATACCATGTGCGGTAGTCTACAGTTCCGGTTTCCGGCAGTCCGAAGACAGACTGGAACTTTCGTACCGCCTCGGCAGTGGCAGGACCGTAAATCCCATCTGCAGTGATTTTTGGAATCGCCGGATAGGCACCTGCAATGACATTTAGCTGCTCCTGCATCTGCCGGACCTTATTGCCCGAAGCGCCATTCTCCAACACATATCCCGGCCAGGAAGAAGGGATGCCGGAGATCTCCTGCGCAGTATTGATATACATGTTGTCACCGTAGTAATAGCGGAGGATTTCAATCGGGGAGTAGCCCTGATCGCCGAGCGCTTTAGAGCCCCATTGCGTCATCCTTATGGAAACAACATGTAAACGACCCAAAAAGCCGGCAGTCACAAGCCTTACAGCTCCGGGAGACAGTAGTAAATCGTAAGAACATCCCGTGGTTTATCATAAATTATTTTCTGAACGATGCTTTTCATCACTTCGTTTTTCTGTTGATTTGTAAATTTTTCAGAAGAAATGACATCGCAGACGGTGTAGAGTCTGTTGTCATCCTGTTCTTTTTTGGCAGAATGGTCTGACGGTACAGGGTGACAGTCGCTCAGCCGCATTTCTAGTTGTTTTCGTTCCAATTTGAGACATTCTTTATTTTCCCTGTACTCCTCCAGTGTATCAATGCCGTTTTGGTACGCTTCCTTGATGCGTTTTTCCTTTTGTCCAAGCTGCCTGAGCTGTTCTGAGAAAAGCTCCCGTTCATCTATGATTTCTGGTAATGTCTCCGGTCTGATCTGCGTGTACACAACCTCTTTTGTCTGAAATACGTCCTGCAGTGCCGCAAGGACGGCAGGCTCCAGAACAAGTGAGCTGATACTGTTTCTGGCAGCGCATTTTCCTTTGCTGACTCCGTAACATACAAAATAGGAATATGCTTCTCCGTTTGTTTTCCGGTACATGGTTTTTGCAATCATAGTGCGGCCGCATACCGGGCATTTTAAGAGTCCGCTGAGCCAGTGACGGTAAGTGGAGGAGGGGCGCGATCCTTTTGGCCTGCCGGTGGATTTCAATCGCTGTTGGGCACGGCCGAACAATTCCCTGCTGATAATGGCCTCGTGCTGCCCGTCGGCGATGATCCATTCCTTTTCATCCTTGACCGCATTTGTCTCACTCGACGTCCGGTTCCAGCGGATCATACCGCAGTACGTTGGATTCTGGATGATATATTCAATCGATCTCCGTTCAAAAGGTTCTCTGCGGGAAGTTTTATATCCGAGCCGGTTTAAAAATTTTGCAATTTCAAAAAATCCCCATTGTTCTTCGACGTATTTCTGAAAAATCAGCCGGACGATTTTCGCTTCCTCCGGAGCGATCACCGGAGGCTTTCCACGCTCCGCGATCCGATATCCGAGAGGCGGCCGTGCCTGGTAGCCGCCGCGCAGTGCTTTCTCGGTCATTCCTCTTTTTACTTCATCCGAGAGACGGATAGAGTAGTATTCGTCCATCCATTCAATGATCCGCTCGATCAGAGAGCCGAAAGGACCATCCAGCCGCGGTTCGGAAACACTCAGCACATCAATCCCGCACTGTCTGCGCAGCAGAGATTTATAGACGATAGATTCCTCCTGATTGCGGGCGAATCGGCTGTATTTCCAGACGATGATGACATCAAAAGGCCGGGGGGTCGATTTGGCGAGACCAATCATCCGCTGAAAGTCCTGCCGCTTGTCTGCTTTTCTTCCGGACACACTTTCCGTGAAGATGTATTCCTTTGGGATCGTGATGTCATTTTTCTTTGCAAAGTCTTCGCCGAGCCGGATCTGTGCATCGGGCGATAATTCATCCTGGTTATGCGTGCTGACACGGACGTATAATGCTCCGATTTTCATATGATATCCTCCCCTTTCATTTGATTGTATTTTGGAAAGGAAAGAAAAATAACAGCTGACATAGAATGAAGGACAGACCGTGCCTCATATCTTTCAGGGAGGTGATCGGATGAATGTGAAAAATATCATTGTGATTGGTGACAAAGAGAAGGAGTTTGAGGAACTAAGTGCAGAGGAGCATAAAAAGCTTGAGAATCGCCTGAATACCGCGGCGCTGAGGCAAGTGTGCTATACAGCGGAACGTCAGCAAAAACCATCTTAGTTTTTCTGGATTTAAGTAAAAGAAGTATGCTATAATTACGAGAGGAAGTATTCTGCAGCAGTACTTTGCAGAAAACAGGAAAAACATAAGGAGAGCAAATTTTATGATCAGAAGAACATTGGATGAGAAGGAAATACGGCAAATGCGGGATGGATATATTCCTGCACCGTATGAACTGGAAGAAGGAGAGCAGATTAACGATTTCTATCTGGAACCGGTCTTTTTTGAGAACGAAGACGGACCGACCATCGGAGTGACCACATGCGGTGTGATCGTGCAGGATGGACTGTTTTTCAAGGACATGGATAATTCAGGAAAGCTGTCCCCGTATAAAGACTGGCGATTGAATCACGAGACACGTGCCAAAGATATGGTTGCACACTTACGGTTAGACCAACAGGCAGGTCTGGTGCTGAATACACTGTGGAATTCTCCGATGGTGATGACACGCGAGGAAGCGAAAAATGAGAAGGGAGAGATTATCCCGTCGAAAATTTTCAAACGCTTCGATCCGGAGGAAAAAGAAGGGCTTACACTGCTCCCGGGAATCACGATGAACGTCAGTGACGCGGATGTACTGGAACGGAAGCTGACCGGAGGAGTATATAGGGGAGATATGCGTGCGGAAGCCGGGATGAGTGCGCTTTACCACAATCTGGGAACGCAGATGCTGGAGTATGAAGCATGTCAGGATGGTGTGGCGATTCCGTATTCGCTGCACACGAATCCGATCAACATCGGTTATCCGGATTTCCTCGGAATCGGTGCAGCGGTTATGGGGGACGGCAATTTTGATCTTGTATACGAGATGGCTGACACAGACCGCAAGATGATGAAGGCAGCAGGACAAAACATTATGTATGGCCCACAGGTAGATGTGGCGACTGATCCAAGATGGCCTCGCAACAGCGGGACATACGGGGAACGTACTGATGTTACTTGCGGAATCATCAGAGAACTGGTGCGTGGATATCAGAACGGGGAAGATGGACTCAATGAAGGATCTGTCGTGATCACTGTAAAGCATTTCCCGGGAGACGGACCGGCAGAGAATGGGTTTGAACCGCATATGCCGATCGGACAATGGAGACTTTATCCGACAGAGGGCTCTATGGAAAAATACCATCTGCCGCCGTTTCAGACTGCATTTGATCTGAAAGCTTCGGCGATCATGCCGGATTATTCCAGAATCTGTGCGGACAGCCGGAGCAGGGAACAGTTTTACAGAGGGAAGCTGACATCGGCAGAGACAGTCGGCTCTACTTACAGCAAGGAGCTGATCACAGACCTTGCCCGCGAGACAATGGGATTCGAAGGATATGTGAACTCAGATTCGGGAATCACGACGGTGCAGACCTATGGAGTGGAAGATCTGACAGTGCCGCAGCGGTATGCAAAGGCAATCTCCGCAGGGACAGATGTGATCGGAGGAAATTCGGATTCTGAAAATATTGTGAAGGCGGTGACGGAAGGATATCTTCCGAAGGAAGATCTGGATCGCGCAAACTATCACAGATTACTCAGCCTGTTCCGTGTAGGAAGAGTGGACAATCCATATCTGGATCCGGACTATGCAGACAAAGTCCGAGAGGACAATCTGGAAGATGCAAAGCAGGCTGCATACAGAGCTAATCAGAAAGCGGTCGTTCTCGCAAAGAATCATGATCAGGTGCTTCCGATGGAAAAGGGCAAAAAAGTCTACATCGCATGCCTGAAAGGAGTAGACCCGGGGGCAGCCATGGCTCAGGCAATGGGCGCAGGCGTCGGAGGCGAAGGAGATGAGGAAGCATTTGGCAGACAGCTGAAGGAATTATTCACTGAGAGAGGATTTTGTGTGGTGGATACTCCAAAGGAAGCGGATTATGCATACCTGCACGTATGGCCGATCAGCAACGGAATGGTATTCCGCCAATATGCAATGCCGGTGATCGAGATGGTGGACGAAGAACTGTTTGAGGAGAGAGAAGTAAACAAGAGCCAGAAGAAAACCGGAAACATGGTTCCGATCACAACCTTAAAGGGAGTGGCAGAGATTCCGAAAATCTCAGAAATCGTTCATCAAAACGGAGGAAAAGTGATTGCGACCTGCGTTGTATGCAATCCTTGGATTCTCGATAAATTAGAGCCGTATGTAGACGGGCTGACATTCCAGTATACGATCAGTCCGGTGGCAATGGACAATGCCCTGAGGGCGCAGATGGATGTTCTTTCCGGAGCGTATAACCCGACGGGAAAGATGAGCCTGACGATGGTATCTTCCCCGGAGGTGATCCGCATCGAAGAAAAGGAACTGGATGGAATTGTAAGAGAAGTGTGTGTTTCTCCAAATGATGTCCCGGGATATGATAAGGATTCCTATATTGATCCGGCAATTCTGGCGAAGGTCAAAGGCGGAAGCTACGCATACTGCGATGAAGATGGAAACTACTATCGCGCAGGATTCGGCTTAAAATATTAGGAGAATTCTGCTATAGAGATACAAGAAGTGAGAAGCAGATGAAAAAAATAGAAGGCGGCAGAGTGACACACTGGTCAGGTGTGCCATTCTGCCGTCTTTGGGAATGAGAAATTTCCATTTTCGATGTGGACGAAGGTTATGCGACAAGTGCTTGGGGACTACAATCTGCATCTGATCATGCGCGGAGAATTTCTCGGAAGCCCGGAGCTCCGGTATGAGATTGCAAAATATCTGTATCACAATCGGAGCATGGTGGTATCTCCGGACTGTATTGTAATCGGAACCGGGATTGAGTATTTGTATTCAAAATTAATCGGGCTGCTCCCCGAGCATGCAGTCTATGCGGTGGAAAATCCCGGATACAGAAAGATCCGGCTGATCTATGAAGAACTCGGAGTCAAATGGACGTGGACGGCTATGGCAGAAAACGGAATCCATATGGGAAGTCTGCGAAGCAGCCAGGCAACAGTCGTACATACCTCCCCGGAACATCACTATCCGCTTGGGACTGTGATGTCTGCAAGACGACGGCAAGAATTGCTGAAATGGCTGGAGGAATCGGAAGATTTTTGCGCGACGGCTATTTTGACCGCCATCTGAATCGGTTGCGCAAATATTATCTGAGTCAGGGGGAAAAGCTGAAACATGCAATTGAACGCACACCGTCGATTCCGGCAAAAGAGATTGTCGGGATGGAGACCGGCACTCATTTGTTAGTAAAGCTTCATACAGAGATTCCGGATCCGGAAGTGAAGAGGCGGGCAGCGAAAAGGGAGTAAAAAGCAGCCGGGAAAGGATTGACGGTATTTCCTGCGAATTGTATAATAAAAGCGCCAAGGTTGCAAATAAGAGAAATGGGATATAGGTAAAGAGATGAAGACGATCATTATTGGAATTGCAGGTGGGACAGGTTCCGGAAAGTCCACCTTCACAAGAAAGCTGAAGAAAGAATTCAAAGACGATGTGGCAGTGCTCTACCATGACAACTATTACCGGGATCAGAGCGATATACCGCTGGAAGAGCGCCGGAAGACAAACTACGACCATCCGGATGCGATGGAGACCGAGCTGCTTGTCAGACAGTTGCAGGAATTGAAAGAAGGAAAGACGATCCAGTGTCCGACTTATGACTACACACTTCACACAAGGTCAAGCGAGGTGGTGACCGTAGAGCCGAAGAAAGTGATCTTACTGGAGGGGATCCTTGTTCTGGCAGATGAACGGCTGAGAGATCTGATGGATATCAAGGTGTATGTGGAGGCAGATGCAGATGAGAGAATTCTCCGCAGGATCATCCGTGATGTCAAAGAGCGCGGCCGTGATATGGAAGGTGTTGTGGAGCAGTATCTTACAACCGTCAAGCCGATGCACTATCTGTATGTGGAACCGACAAGGAGCACTGCAGACATTGTGATCAACAGCGGTATGAACCCAATCGCCTTTGAACTGGTGAAAAATACGATCCAGAAGATTCTGGAAGAAGAAGCATAGAGGCACAGCTGCATAAAAATCGTTAGAACAGAGGAAAAAGACTGAAAAAGTTCATAAGTTCATAGGAAAACAACAGAAAAGTGAACGGGAAAAGCCCCGGAAATTTTGCAGAAAATGGTTTCAGAGCCGACAGACTCTGAAAGACCAGAAAGCTGAATTTCCGGGGCTTTTTATACGGCTGATCCGTTCCCTATATCGTTGACGGTCCATCGGTTTTCATGGAGAGGGACAGAAGTCTCCGGTTGTAGACGAGGTGGAGATACATGGCATCCTGCGCTTTGGTCGCATCGTGTGCCGCGATCGCATCGGCAACCTCACGGTGGGTCTCAATCGTCTCCTGCATCAGCCGGTTCTCTGTCAGCTGGATGAACAGTGGAATGGAACTGTTGATGACCGGGATCAGCCTTGGCACGACGAGGTTTTTGCTGCTCATGGCGATGGCAGTGTGAAGTTCAATATCCTTCTCCACATGGTTTTCCCCGGAGAGAAGCAGGGCTTCTACTTCATTACAGAGTGTGTAGATCTTTTTGATGTCGTTTTCGTCTGCACGGGAAGCTGCCATGGCAGCGATGGAAGGTTCCAGAAGAATGCGGACTTCCAGAAGATCCTGCGTCAGTCTCTTTTTATCTCCGACGAAGGTAAACCCAAGAGGATCTTCGACAATCCCCGGGGTGGAGGCGACATAAGTGCCGGATCCCTGCCGGATGGTGACAATGTTGCGTGAGGCGAGCAGCTTCATAGCCTCCCGGATCGTACTGCGGCCGGCACCCATCCGCTCTGCAAGAACAGATTCATTTGGTAGCTTGTCATTTGGCTGAAGATGTTCGTCTAAAATATAGTTGATAATGTCGTCAGACAACTTTTCGGGCAGACTTTTTTCCAGTTCGTGTAAATGATTCATCATATGACTTTTTGAAATTCCTTTCGCTCTTTTTCGTTACCTATAGGATAGAGGAAGAAAAAACAAATGTCAAACAGTAAAAATGCATAAAAAAGGCGTGAATTAATTGTGAAAAATTACATATTGATTTTTTCAAAAAGAAAAATTAGAATAAATTCATCAGATGAATTACGGAAATTTTATCTGAAAAGAGAAAAGAAAGAGGAAAAAAGAAGAAAATGGTCAGATGTATTGGAGAAAAGAAACATATGATGAATTTTAGGAGGGAATTGGTATGACGGAACCAGTATTTTATGCAGATCCGGTGCGCCTTCTTCTGGCGGCGGCTGTCGGGATTATTTTACTTCTGGCGCTGATCATCCGCTGGAAGCTGCACCCGGTCATTTCAATGATGATCTCAGCGGTAGTGATCGGAGTCGGGGCGGGAATGCCGCTGCACCTGATCGGTGAGACCGTAGAAAAAGGGGTCGGCAAGACACTGCAGGGAATTGCACTTTTGATCGGACTCGGATCAATGTTCGGAGGAATCCTTGAGGTGAGCGGCGGTGCACAGCAGATCGCGCACACCTTGATCCGAAAGTTCGGACAGAAGAAAGCAGGATGGGCGCTGGGACTGACCGGGCTTGTGATCGGGACCACGGTCTTTTTTGAGGCGGGTGTTGTCATCCTGATTCCATTGGCATTTCATGTGGCAAAGGAAACGAAGAAATCAACACTCTACTATGCAATCCCGCTTTTAGCAGGACTTGCTTCCGGCTACGCATTTGTTCCACCGTCTGCAGGTTCTGTACTTGTGGCAAATGCACTGGATGTTCCGCTTGGGACAATGATCGCGGTCGGTATTCCGGTTGCGATTCTCTCAACGATCGTTGCAGGAATCTTATGGGGAAAAGTGATTGGAACAAAGATTATTACGGCGCTTCCGGAAAATGTAGAGGAGATGGAGTCGACAGAGAAGAAGCTCCCTCCGTTTGGAATGGTACTTCTGATCATCCTGATCCCGCTGATTTTGATCTTATTCAGCACCATATCGGGTTATCTGCCGCTTCCGGAGCAGGGAAAAGAAGTGCTTCAATTTCTCGGTGAGCCATTTGTGGCATTGACGATCGCGACTTTGACAGCGATGTATGTGCTGGGAATCCGGATGGGATACGAGAAGGAAGAACTGAAGAAGATTTTAGACAAATCTCTTCGACCGGTCGGCATGATTCTTCTTGTCATCGCAAGCGGCGGTGTGATCCGCTGGATGCTCCAGGATTCCGGACTTGGAAATATTATCGGACCAATCTTGGAAAAGAGCGGAATGCCGCTGATCGTGATTGCATTTTTGATTGCATTTTTTGTCCGCGCAGCCGTTGGAAGTTCGATCGTGGCAATGACGATGGCGTCCGGAATTATGGCGACAATGCCGGCAATGGCAGGAAGTTCTGTACTGTTCCGCGCAGCGATGTGCTGTGCGATCTGTGGAGGAGCAACCGCATTAAGCCACGTCAATGATGCCGGATTCTGGTTAGTCGGCACCTTTTTGGAGATTGATGAGAAGACGACGTTAAAGTCATGGACTGTTATGGAGACGTTGATCGGAGTCATGGGACTTTTGCTGGGACTTTTGATCTCAGTGTTTGCATAAAAAAAGACAATCTATAAAAAGAGAACCTATGGAGGAATGAAAGATGGAAGAACAAATGAAACATGTACAGGAGAAAACAGAGCAGAATGCAGAATTGACAAGTCAGAAACTAAGAAAGATTGCGCCGGAGTTAGATCCGCTCCGTCTCGGAACCGGATGGAAATTAGAAGATCTCTCAAAACCGCAGATCATTATTGAGAGCACCTTTGGAGACAGCCATCCGGGAAGCGGACATCTGCTGGAACTGGTGGAAGAGGCGAGAAAAGGAGTGGCAGAAGCAGGTGGGTTCGGAGCCCGTTATTTCTGCACCGATATCTGTGACGGGGAGGCACAGGGACATGACGGAATCAATTATTCTCTGCCGTCAAGAGATATGATGGCAAATATGATCGAGATTCACGCCAATGCGACACCGTTTGACGGCGGAGTATTCATTGCAAGCTGCGACAAAGGAATGCCTGCACATCTGATGGCAGTGGGAAGAGTTAATATTCCGTCAATCATTGTAACCGGGGGAGTGATGGATGCAGGTCCGGATCTTCTCACATTAGAGCAGATCGGAAAATACAATGCGATGTGTGAGCGCGGGGAGATTTCCAGAGAAAAAATGGAATTTTACAAACACAACGCATGTCCATCGTGCGGGGCATGTTCGTTCATGGGAACCGCATCGACGATGCAGATTATGGCGGAGGCACTTGGGCTGATGCTTCCGGGAAGTGCACTGATGCCGGCGACAAGTCCGGATTTAAGAGAGATGGCAAAGAAGGCCGGCGAGCAGGCTGTCTGGCTTGCAAAGCATAACCTGACACCGGATAAGATCGTGACGATGAAATCATTTGAGAACGCGATCATGGTGCACGCGGCGATTTCCGGTTCTACCAACTCGCTTCTCCACATTCCTGCGATCGCAAAAGAATTTGGATTTGAGATTGACGGGGAGACATTTGACCGGCTGCACAGAGGGGCACATTATCTTCTGAACATCCGTCCGGCAGGAGAGTGGCCGGCACAGTTCTTCTATTATGCAGGAGGCGTTCCGACCATCATGGAAGAAATCAAAGATATGCTCCATCTGGATGTGATGACCGTGACAGGAAAGACACTTGGAGAAAATCTGGAAGAGTTAAAGCAAAATGGATTTTATGAAAAGTGCCAGGGCTATCTTGATCAATGGAATTTAAAGAGAGAAGATGTGATCCGCCCATTTGAGAGACCGTTTGGAACAGATGGAAGTATTGCCATCTTAAAGGGAAATCTCGCGCCGGACGGGGCAGTCGTAAAACATACGGTTGTTCCGAAAGAAATGTTCCGGGCAGTGCTCCGTGCAAGACCGTTCGACTGTGAGGAGGATGCGATCCAGGCAGTATTGACACACGAAATCCAGCCAGGAGATGCGGTGATCATCCGCTATGAAGGACCGAAAGGAAGCGGAATGCCGGAAATGTTCTACACGACAGAGGCAATTGCATCGGATGCGAAGCTTGGAGCAAGCATTGCGCTTCTGACTGACGGAAGATTTTCCGGGGCATCAAAAGGACCTGCCATCGGACACATTTCCCCGGAAGCAGCCCAGGGAGGACCGATTGCACTTGTAGAGGAAAATGACTTGATTGAGATCAGTATCCCGGATCGAGTGCTTCAGATTGTCGGAGTGAACGGAGAGAGAAAGACAAAAGAAGAGATCGAGACAATTTTAGCAGAGAGAAAAAGCCGTTGGCAGCCAAGAAAGAATAAATATACAAAAGGTGTGTTAAAGTTGTTTGCAGACAAAGCGATCTCACCGATGAATGGCGGATATATGGAATAAAATTATTAAAATAAGACTTTCCCATAGATAGTATTCTTTGGGAGAGTCTTATTTTTTAATGATAGATAGTGGATGTTACAACGCTTGTTTCTCACCACAATTTTTACTATTTCGGAAATCCGCTGCTGTAATGTAGTTCGTAATCGTCTGTAATAAACACCGCTTCGGTATCGGGAGTCTGTTCGATCAGGTTCATACCTTCTTCAAGCCCCAGGGAGAAGCATGTGGTGCTGAGTCCGTCGCCGTCCACAGACTCATCCGACAGAATGGTGACGGATACAAGTGAATTGTCATATGGATAACCGGTCTTCGGATTTAACAGATGGTGGTAGAGCTTCCCGTCCTTTTCAAAAGAACGCTCGTAGATCCCGGAGGAGACAATGGATTTATCCCGCACCTGGATCGTTGACACGGTCTCGCTTCGTTTTGCAAATGGCTTCTGAATTCCGATCTCGAATGCGGAGTGATCCGGTTTTTCCCCGACACAGAGCACATTTCCGCCAAGATTGATCACAGCGCTCTTCACACCGCGCTCCAGAAGAAATGCTTTCATCTTATCAGCAATATAGCCTTTTGCGATTGCACCGAGGTCAAGCTGCATGCCATCTTGTAAAAACTGTATCCGGTTGTCCTTTAAGACAACATTTTTGTAATTGACAAGCGAAAGCGCGGCAGAGATTTCCTCATCGGACGGCACAATCTTCTCACCGGAAGTAAAGTCCCACAGAGAAGAAACCGGTCCAATCGTGATGTCAAAGGCTCCGTCGGATTTCTCACAGTAGGAGAGCGCGGTCGAAATAAGCTCGGTCATCTCCGGTGAGATACAAAAGAAGCCGTCTTCCTGCGGAAGCTGTCCGTGATTTAGCTGATACAGTTCACTTGAGGGAAGGGTGCGGCTAAATATGTTTTCGTATTTGTCACAAAGTTCCATTACTTCTGAGAGCAGTTTTTCATCGGCAGAGTCGTAGAGCGTGACGGTAACAACCGTATTTAATTTAAAAGCAGTATCGGAAATAGAAGTATCCGTATTTGCGCCTGTCCCGGCAGAGGAATTCTGTCCCGAATCCTGCCTGAGAAAAATAAGAAAAATCAAAAGCAGGAAAATCACAAGAGCACTCCCTGCCTGAATCATTCGTCTGCGAAAGTCATTCATTGCCTTTATGAGCCTCCTTCCATGAATAAATGAGAGCATCAGAAGACTGTATCGCATAGTCAGCGATCTGTTCATAAGGGATTTTCAGCCCATCATTGAACCA
This sequence comes from uncultured Lachnospiraceae bacterium, assembly GCA_900546325.1. GTDB lineage: Bacteria > Bacillota > Clostridia > Lachnospirales > Lachnospiraceae > Faecalimonas. The sequence continues at coordinate 55,400 of URCR01000003.1, forward strand.
CTTACGGATGATTCCGATAAGCCCGCAGACGCGGAACATGTACAGATAGTCAAAAGAGTCTTCATCAAATGCATTGCAGCTTTCCTTCATCAGCGAATAGCTTACATCATACTGAAGCGCAAAGAGGCGCTCCAGAAAAGCATCTTCTGAGCGCAGGATCAATACGCGGCAGGAATCCATATTTTCGTAGAGAAAACGAAAAATATCACAGATCAGCGCACGGTTGTCCGCATAAGGCTTCTGCTGTTGGGTAAACACTGCCATCTGCTCCAGGAAATCGTCCTGAATCTGCCGGTACAGTGCGAAAATATCTTCAAAATTTGAATAAAATGTTGTGCGGTTGACGTCGGCAGTCTCACAGAGCTTCTGTACAGTGATCTTGGAGAGCGGACGGTCCACTAACAGTTTTAGCAGAGCTTCCTTTAATACTTTCTGAGAGTAAGCTCTCTTTCGGTGTAGTTTTTCCTGTTGCATAAAATGCCTTTCTATGCCAGTGCATGGTATCACTCGCATGTTATTGAATCATTTGTTTCCTTGTCAATGTTAACACAAAGAAGAAAAAATGACAACAAATACAAGATAGAATGTCGGTTTTAAAACGAAATGTTTTTGATTGTTGATTGAACGGAAAAAATGGATATGCTATGATAAAACAAATCAAATTGAAAAGGAGAAGATATCATGAGAACTGTAATGGAATTAAACAAGAACTGGTATTTTCAGAAAGAAAATGTCGGACTTCCGCAGGCACTTCCTTGTGACTGGGAGAAAATAGACCTGCCGCACACATGGAATGCTGTGGACGGACAGGACGGAAGAGGAGAATATTACCGCGGTGCATGCTGGTATGCAAAAAGCTTTGAGACACCGAAGCGCATGGACGGATACCGCGTCTATGTAGAAGTACTTGCGGCAGCATTGTCCGGACGTGTATATGTGAACGGACAGGAAGTGGCATACCATGAAGGAGGATTCTCTACATTCCGCGCAGATGTGACAGACGCGCTGAAAGAGCAAGGAGAAAATCTTCTTGTGATCGAAGTGGACAATGGCGAGAAGAGCCACATCTACCCACAGGTTGCAGACTTTACATTCTACGGCGGATTATACCGCGGCGTGAATCTGATCCTTGTGCCGGAAGTTCATTTTGACCTTGACTTTTACGGGGCACCGGGACTGAAAGTGACTCCGGTCATCAAAGGAAAAGATGCAGAGATCCGATTAGAGACATGGGTAAAAAATGCAGATGAAAATTATACTGTCAGATACCAGATCAAAGATGCAGAAGGCAAAGTAGTTGCAGAGAGCTGGAGAGCAGCAGAAAATCCGGAGGTTGTACAGTTCCTTCCAAATGCACACTTATGGCAGGGAGTGGAAGATCCGTACCTCTATACATGCACAGCAGAACTGGTGCGCCGCAATGAGACAGTCGATGAAGTGACAGTACGTTTCGGTATCCGTGAGTTCTATGTGGACAAAGAAAAAGGATTCTTCTTAAATGGAAAACCAATGAAACTGCGCGGTGTGTCCAGACATCAGGATAAGCTGTACCAGGGAAATGCACTGACAAAGGAAGACCACCGTCTTGATGCAGATCTGATCCGGGAAGTCGGAGCGAACACGATCCGTCTTGCACACTATCAGCACAGTCAGGATTTCTACGATGTATGTGATGAATATGGTTTTGTCGTATGGGCAGAAATCCCGTATATCAGCAGCCAGAGCGATGATCCGGCAGCGCACGAGAACTGCCGCCAGCAGATGAAAGACCTGATCTATCAGAACTACAATCACGCATGTATCTGTTTCTGGGGAATCTCAAACGAGATTACGATCCACGGAGAAAAACCGGGACTTGTAGATAACCACAGAGACCTGAATGCACTTGTAAAAGAGTTAGATCCGACAAGACTGACAACGATGGCACATGTGACACTGCTCTCTCAGGACAGCGATCTTCACAGCGTGACAGATGTGGAAAGCTACAATCACTATTTTGGGTGGTACGGCGGAAAATACGAGCAGAACTCAGTATGGTTTGACGACTACCACAAGAAATATCCGGATCGCTGCATCGGACTTTCCGAGTATGGTGCAGAGGGAATCATCACTTACCAGCCGGATGAACCAAAGTGCAGAGACTACTCCGAGGCATACCAGGCAGAGTATCACGAATTTATGGTGAAAATGCTGATGGAGCGCGATTATATCTGGAGCAGCCACGTATGGAACATGTTCGACTTCGGATGTGCAGCCAGAGATGAAGGTGGTGTGGCAGGAAGAAACAACAAAGGACTTGTCACAATCGACCGTAAGATCAAGAAAGAAGCTTTCTACTTATACAAGGCATACTGGAGCAGCGAACCGTTTGTATATGTATGCGGACGCAGATACGCACAGAGAGTCGGAGAATCTACAAAAGTAAAAGTATACTCCAACCAGCCGTCAGTACAGCTTTATGTAGACGGAGAACTGTTTGCAGAGCAGAGCGGAGAGAAGATCTTTGTATTTGAAAATGTTCCGCTTCACAACGGATTTACACAGATCACAGCAAAATACAACGACTGCACAGACTCACTTGCACTTGAAAAAGTAGAGGAGAAGCCGGCAATCTACACACTTCCGAAGAACGAAGACGAGGAAGGAATGGAAGGTGCTGCAAACTGGTTTGACCAGGCGGCAGCAGAAGCAGCAAATGCAGGGGAGATGGTATTCCCGGAAGGATACTTCTCTACCCACGATAAGATTACAGATATCATTGAAAATGAGGAAGCATCTGCAGCGTTTATCGGAGCACTTTCCGCAATGGCCGGAATGAAACTCAACAAAGGAATGTTAAAGATGCTCGGCGGAAAGACTGTTGAGGAAATGATCCAGATGGCAGGACAGATGGGACAGGAAGTTCCGGAGCAGGGTGTAAAGGTCTTAAATATCCAGTTGAATAAAATCAAAAAATAAATCAGAAGTTCGTGAAATAAGTTTGCGAAATCAAACAGGGATGCCGGGGAAAAGAATCCAAACCGACATCCCTATTTTGTGTGTTTCACAGAGCAAAAAAGAAATAAGAATTGATTTGCAGACGCCGGACAGTTATAATGATTGTATAAAAACGGTATGAAACCAGCAGAAAAGAGGTAAAAGCTTATGTGGGAATTAGAGAAGGCGGTGCTGATCACAAATAATGACAGAGTGTATGAAAAGTACAAAGATCAGATGCAGGTTGTCTTGCTGAAGACGTATGAGGAAGTACTGATCAAGGCGCGTGATATGGTGTATGACAGACATCTGTTGCTGACCCATCCGCAGGCATCAAGCCTGAAGCCGAATCAGACACCGTTCCGCTCCGTTGTCGTATACCCGCAGGGGGAGGAAGACAACATGAAGGACATCATACTGATTGAGAAATGCATTGAGACATTCCGCCAGTGGCAGGATATCGCGAAGACCCCGGAAGACTACGAGAAAAAAGTAGCGGAAGATTTTAAGACGATCGATCTGTCTGTTGTGGATAATATCATCCCAAGGATTTGTTAATGCATGACAGTCTTTTGGGGATTCCATGAAGTCAGATGGAGAATTTTTGGAAAATCAGCCAGACACAAGTCAAAAAGAGAGGATAAGAAGAATGGCACAGGAAGAAAACAAAAGCGGGTATTTTAAAGGGCTTTCCAGACAGGACTACATTAAGAAGACACACGAGATCATGAAAAAGGAAGGGATCGAGGCCGTTTCTATCCGCAGGATCGCAGCGGAGCTAGGCTGTTCTTCGGCAAGTCTGTACAGACATTTTGAAAATCGGGAAGAGCTTTTATATTATGCAGAACTACGGACATTGAAAAGCTACATCGACAGCCTGAACCGGGCGGAGCGCACCTGGTCAAACATGTGGGATATTTATGTCGGAATCTGGGATTGTTATGCACGGGAGGCATTCACATATCCGGAAGCATACAATCTTCTTTTTTTCATCTATTCCAATAAGAAGCTGAATAAGGCGATCCGGGAATACTATGAGATCTTTCCGGAAGATTTAAAGCATACGAACCGGTTTTTTCAGGAAATGTTAAAGACACCGGATTTCATGTCGAGGGATTTCGAGATGTGTAAAAAATGCATCAATGACGGAGCAGTCACCTATGAGAATGCAATCCGGCTCAACCGGATGGTCTGTATGCTGTTTGCGGGCTACTTTAAGAAAGTGCTGGATGAGGGAATCGAGGAATACCAGATCGGAGAGCGTGTGGACCAGTTTATCAAAGATCTCGACACGATTGTAAAAGCATTGGCAAAAGACCTGAAAGGATACACAGGGTATAAGAACCGGATCCATTAGCGTGCAGGATCCGGTAAGAGACAACAACATATCGGATTTTTTTGCAGCCGGAGGGTATGAGATGACCTGCCGGCTGCATTTTTTTTGTTTCATAGAAAATCCTTTGGTGTACAGTTTTTTTCATAGAAGGCTCCTTTTTGGGCATATCATTTATAGACGAAAAAAATATTGAAAAATATTTATAAAAAAACTTGAATGTTATCGCGATTAGATGTATAATATGAACAACAAGTTATCACGATAACAAAATCGAAGGAGGGATTTTATATGAAACTGGAACTCGGTAAAATTTTTATCAAAGACATCCAATTTTCAGACCAGACTTGTGTCAAAGATCACATTCTCTATGTGAACAAAGAAGAGGTGGAGAAGCTGGTGCTGGAAGATGACAAATTATTAGAGTGTCATCTGGATATTGCCCGTCCGGGAGATTCCACGAGAATCACACCGGTCAAGGATGTCATCGAGCCACGTGTCAAAGTAAGCGGCGGAGAGATCTTCCCGGGTATGATCGGAAAGGTAACCCCTCAGGTGGGAGAGGGAAGAACACACGCGCTTGACGGCTGCTGCGTTGTGACAGTCGGAAGAATCGTCGGATTCCAGGAAGGTGTCATCGACATGAGCGGACCGGCAGCAGACTATTGTCCATTCTCCAAGACAGTGAACCTCTGTGTAGTCATCGAACCGAAGGAAGGACTGGAGACACATGTTTATGAGAAGGCAGGACGTATGGCAGGTCTTAAGGTTGCTGCATACCTCGGAGAAGCCGGAAGAAATGTAGAGCCGGATGAGTTAGAGACATTTGAGACGAAGCCGATCTTTGAGCAGGCTGCAATGTACCCGGATCTCCCGAAAGTAGGTTATGTACACATGTTACAGTCGCAGGGACTTCTGCATGACACCTACTACTACGGCGTAGATGCGAAGCAGTTTATCCCGACATTTATGTACCCGACAGAGATCATGGACGGCGCGATCGTATCCGGTAACTGTGTTGCTCCGTGTGATAAGGTTACTACTTACCATCATTTCCACAATCCGGTCATCGAAGACCTCTACAAACACCATGGAAAAGATGTCAACTTCATGGGTGTCATCCTGACAAATGAGAATGTATTCCTTGCAGACAAGGAGAGACATTCTGACATGGTAGCGAAGCTGGCTGAGTGGATGGGATTGGACGGCGTGCTGATCACAGAAGAAGGATACGGCAATCCGGACACAGACCTGATGATGAACTGCCGCAAGGTGGAACAGAAAGGTGTCAAGGTCGTGCTGATCACAGACGAATTCCCTGGCAAGGACGGAAAATCACAGTCACTTGCAGACACTTGTAACGAAGCGACAGCACTTGCTTCCTGCGGACAGGGCAATGCAACCCTTCAGTTCCCGGCAATGGATAAAATCATCGGAACAATGGAATACATCGAGAATCAGATCGGCGGATGGGCCGGATGTGTGAATCCGGACGGATCGTTTGAAGCAGAACTTCAGATCATCATTGCATCTACGATTGCAAATGGTTTCAATAAGCTGGCAGCAAGAGGCTACTAAAAATCGTCGGTAAGAAAAGGAGGAGCGGGTATGGCAACATATAAAATTGTTCATTATATCAATCAGTTCTTTGCCGGTATCGGTGGAGAAGAAAAAGCAGATATCGTGCCGGAAGTACGGGAAGGTGCAGTAGGACCTGGTACAGCACTGGCTAAGGCACTCGGGGAAGACTATGAGATCGTTGCAACAGTAGTTTGTGGAGATAACTACTTTGGAGAGAATCTCGATACGGCGACAGATACGATCGTCGAGATGGTGAAAAAGTATGAACCGGATGTATTCGTTGCAGGACCGGCGTTCAATGCAGGACGTTACGGTGTGGCATGCGGTACGATCTGTAAAGCAGTAGAAGAAAGACTCGGAGTTCCGGTACTCACAGCAGAGTACGAGGAAAACCCTGGTGTAGATATGTTCCGAAAGGATGTCATCATCGTGAAGACCGGTGATTCTGCAGCGACGATCCGCAAGGCAGTTCCTGTTATGGCAGCGCTGGTTAAGAAGATGGCGACAGGCGAAGAGATTCTCGGGCCGGATATCGAAGGATATCATGAGAGAGGTATCCGTGTGAACTATTTCGCAGAAGAGAGAGCTTCTGAGAGAGCGATCCAGATGCTCACAAAGAAGATGAAAGGCGAAGAATTCCACACAGACCTTCCGATGCCGAAATTTGACCGTGTAGACCCGGCAGCGCCGATCAAGGATATCAAGCATGCAAAACTTGCAGTTGTCACATCCGGCGGTGTTGTTCCGACAGATAACCCGGATCACATTGAATCATCCAATGCGACAAAATATGGTGTATATTCCATTGAAGGAATGGATTCTATGTCACCGAAGGATTTCACAACGATCCACGGTGGATACGACAGACAGTTCGTTATGGAGAATCCAAACCTGGTAGTACCGCTCGACGTACTCCGCGAGATGGAGAAAGACGGAGAATTCGGCGAACTTGTAAATTACTTCTGTACGACAACCGGAACCGGTACAGCAACCGGATCTGCAGCAAAATTCGGTGACGAGATCGGAAAACGTCTCGTGGAAGACCACGTGGACGGTGTAATTCTCGTCAGCACATGAGGTACCTGTACACGTTGCGGCGCAACGATGGTAAAAGGTATCGAAAAATATGGTCTCCCTGTTGTTCACATGGCAACAGTTGTGCCGATCTCTCTGACGATCGGTGCAAACAGAATCATCCCGGGCGTTGGTATTCCATATCCTCTCGGAGATCCGACACAGGGCGAGGTAGATTCAAAGAAGATCCGGAAACGTATGGTCAGACGTGCACTGAAAGCATTGCAGACACCGGTGGACGGCCAGACGGTATTTGAGAAAGATGATTTTTAAATCGTGACAACTTGATATGGCAGGGCGGCTAAGAATTTCGACGCGATCCTTTCTGCTCTGCATAGGGGACACCGCCGGCGTGCACACCAGAACCAGATGACATTTCCGGCAGTGTCCCCCATATTATAGAGAGACAGGAGGGTATCTTATGGGAAATGGCGGCGAAAAAGTTAGTTGGAAGAGAGTTCTCATTTTAGCAGGAGCTGTGATCGCTTTTACGATCGGCTCAGGATTTGCAACCGGGCAGGAGATCATTCAGTACTACACTGCATATGGGGTAAAAAGTCTCCTTGTTATCCTGGTATTTGCGGTTGCATTTTTGTACTATAACTTCAACTTTGCAAAGGCAGGTGCAGAGCAGAAGTTCGAGAGAGGAAATGACGTTTACAAATATTTCTGTGGAAAGTATGTCGGTACCTTCTGCGATTACTATTCCACATTGTTCTGCTATATGTCCTTCTTCGTTATGATCGGAGGAGCTGCATCGACACTTCATCAGGAATACGACCTCCCTGCATGGGTGGGCGGTGTGATCCTTGCAGTGCTGGCAATTCTGACCGTAGTCGGAGGGCTGAATTCACTTGTAGATGCGATCGGTATCGTAGGTCCGGTCATCGTTGTTCTCTGTATCGCGATCGGACTCATTACCTGTATCCGCGACGGTGGAAATATTGCGGCAGGTCTTGATATTATCGAGCAGGGCGCATATGAAGGAGCGAAAGCAGGAGAGACGATGAAGAATGCAGGTGCGAACTGGCTGATCTCAGGACTTTCCTATGCGGGATTCGTTCTATTATGGTTCGCAAGCTTTACAGCAGCGCTCGGTTCCAAAAATAAGAAAAAAGATCTGAATTACGGTATCATCGGCGGAACCGTTGCAGTCTGTGTCGCTATCGCCTTGATCGCATTTGCACAGATCGCAAATGTCAATACGGGAGCGAATGGAACTTACATCTGGAATGCAGACATTCCGAACCTGATCCTTGCGACAAAGATCTGGAAACCATTCTCAGCGATCTTTGCGATCGTTGTATTTGCGGGAATCTATACGACGGCAGTTCCGCTTCTCTACAATCCGGTTTCCCGGTTTGCAAAGGAAGGAACACCAAGATTTAAGATTCTTACGATCGTGCTCGGAGTAGCCGGTCTGATCGTCGGATTATTCCTTCCATTCAGAGTACTTGTCAATATCATTTACGTTCTGAACGGCTATGTAGGCGCAGTTCTGATCCTGTTTATGATCTGGAAGAATATCAAAGATTTCCGGAATAAGAAAAAAGCATAGAGAAAAATAGGGGAAAGGGAAGACAAGATAGACGTTAAGCTTCTAGATTGATACAGACAAATCCCTGAAAAGGTCCGAACGGAAGAACTTCCGGGAGGGCCTTTTCTACAGTTTTTTATGGCAGCTTTGTTGTAGATGTGATATGATAAGTTCACAATTCAAAATAGGAGGGGTATGCGTTCATCTGGACAGCATACAAAAGAGAACATGAAACATTTATTGATTTTGGGAGCAGGCGGATTTGGTCATATGATTCGGGAAACAGCAAAGCTAATTGGATATGAACAAGTTGTTTTTCTGGATGATGCGGTAAAGGGAGCAGATGTAATTGGAAAATGCTGTGATTATAAAGCGTTTTTAAAAGAATATGATACAGCGGTGGCGGCACTTGGAGATAATGGTATGCGTTTGTACTGGACAGAGAAACTGTTGGATGCAGGGTATCAGGTTCCTGCAATCATTCATCCATCGGCGGTAGTCAGTCCGAGTGCGGTAATTGGTAAGGGTAGTTTTATTATGCAGAGCGCTATCGTCAACACAAACACAGTAGTGGAGCATGGGGTTCTTGTAAACAGTGGGGCAGTAGTAGACCACGATTCTTATGTATCCTGTGGGGCACATATTGGACTTGGAAGCGTGGTAAAGGCGAACTGTATCATCCCTTCTAAGAAAAAGGTGGAAGAAGGGGAAGTGGTTTTCTCTACAAGAAGAAAGATTGACGGTGTCACGAACCGAAATTTGGAGGATGCGCTCTATGCATTTGGTTTTGGACCACAGTGCAGCTATGTAAAACCTTTTGGGGAGGGACATATCAATGAAACTTATGCAGTGTATATGCCCGTAGACGGAGAAGATGAATTCTCTTACATTTTGCAAAGAGTAAATAGAAACGTTTTCAAAGATCCTGCGGGAGTTATGGAAAATATTTTCGGTGTGACAGAGTATCTGAGAAATGTGATTCGAGAGGAGGGTGGAGATCCTGACAGAGAAACGCTTTCCTGCATTAAAACAAAAAACGGATGCACCTACTTTGAGGATAATGAGGGTCAGCCTTGGAGATGTTACAACTACATCTCTAATTCTGTATGCTATCAGCTTGTAGAGGAGCCGGAACAATTCTATCAGTCGGGGAGCAGTTTTGGGCATTTCTTGAAACAGCTCGGAAATTATCCGGCATCAAGCTTAAAAGAAACGATTCCTGATTTCCATAATACGGTCAAGCGATTTGAAAACTTTCAGAAAGCATTACGAAGGGATATTAAAAACAGGGCAGTGAGCTGTCGTCAAGAGATTGCATTTGCACTAGACAGAAAAAAAGATTGTAAGATTCTTGTAGAGCAGCAGGAGAATGGAACGTTGCCGCTCCGTGTGACACACAATGATACAAAGCTCAATAATATTTTGTTTGACGCAGATACCGGCAGGGGACTTTGTATTATTGACTTGGACACGATTATGCCAGGGCTTGCAGCAAATGATTTTGGAGATTCTATTCGTTTTGGTGCGGCGACTGCGGAGGAGGATGAGCGCGATCTTAACAGGGTGCATTTTGATATTTCGTTGTATGAGTTGTATGTAAAGGGATATTTGGAGGCAACAAAGGATGTTCTGATACCGGAGGAGGTAGAAAGCCTTCCGTGGGGGGCACGTCTGATGACATTGGAATGCGGCATACGCTTTCTTACAGACTATCTAGAAGGAGATACTTATTTTAAAACGGCGTATCCGGAGCATAATCTTATCCGCGCCCGCACACAATTTCGGCTTGTGGATGAGATGGAACAGCAATTTGAGAGAATGAAGGAGATTGTCAAGAAATATGTGTAAATAAGAAGAAGGAGTGGTGCGCATTAGGCTGAGGGGGATAAAATTGTAAATCACAGATGGAAGAGATTCCATTTTTCACAAAGTTATGATATACTGGTACCGTGAGAGTCTTGATATGTATGTACATATCACTGACAAAAGAAAATAAGGAGCGAGACAGATGAAGAGAGTATTACTAAAGCTAAGTGGAGAAGCGCTGGCAGGAGATAAAAAGACAGGTTTTGATGAGGCGACCTGTATCGGAGTCGCAGAGCAGGTGAAGCAGCTTGTGGACGCAGGAATCCAGGTTGCGATCGTGACCGGAGGAGGGAACTTCTGGAGAGGAAGAACAAGTGAGACGATCGACCGCACGAAGGCAGACCAGATCGGAATGCTTGCGACGATCATGAACTGTACTTATGTATCAGAGATTTTCCGCCATGTCGGAATGAAGACGGAAGTATTTACTCCATTTGTGTGTGGAGCTTTCACGACTCTGTTCTCAAAGGATGCGGCAGTGAAAGCGCTCGAAGAAGGAAAGGTAGTCTTCTTTGCGGGAGGTACCGGACATCCGTATTTTTCTACGGACACAGGTGCGGTTCTGCGTGCGATTGAGATCGAGGCAGAGGCAATGCTTGTTGCGAAGACGATCGACGGTGTATATGACAGCGATCCGAAGGTGAATCCGGATGCGGTGAAGTACGATGAGATTTCTATCAGCGAAGTCATTGAGAAGAGGCTGGCAGTGATCGATCTTGCAGCATCCATCTTATGTCTGGAGAACCAGATGCCGATGCTCGTGTTTGGACTGAGCGAGGAGAATAGTATCGTGGAGACGATGACAGGAACATTTACAGGAACAAAAGTGACTGTATCATAAAAAGAAGCGGAGGAATATAGCGATGAATGAAAGACTGAATGTATTTAACGAGAAAATGGAGAAATCTTACAACAGCTTGACAAGTGAGCTGGCAACGATCCGTGCAGGACGTGCAAATCCACATGTACTGGATAAACTGACAGTGGACTACTATGGATTACCGACTCCGATCCAGCAGGTGGCGAATATATCTGTGCCGGAAGCGCGCATGATTCAGATCCAGCCATGGGAGAAATCTATGGTAAGAGAGATTGAGAAAGCGATCCTGACTTCTGACATCGGGATCAACCCGACAAACGATGGTACAGTGATCCGCCTTGTGTTCCCGGAGCTGACAGAAGAGCGAAGAAAAGAACTTGTAAAAGATGTTAAGAAAAAAGGAGAAGCGGGAAAGATTGCGATCCGTAACATCAGACGTGACGGAAATGATACGTTCAAGAAATTAAAAGGAACAGAAGTTTCCGAAGATGAAATCAAAGATCTGGAAGATGCATTACAGAAACTGACAGATAAGTACATTGCGCAGGTAGATAAGGCCGTTGAGGCAAAATCAAAAGAAGTGATGACTGTCTAATAAGAGATCCTGTGTCAGAGGCACAGCGTTTCGATTCTGATTTGAGACAACAGAAGAAAAAAAGGAGGATAAGCAAGGAGGGATGAAGTGACGTCTGACCTTGCTTATCCTATTAGAGAGGAGAATTTGATTAGATGAACGTACCACAGCATATCGCGATCATCCTGGATGGGAATGGACGCTGGGCGAAGAAGAAGGGGATGCCGAGAAATTATGGGCATGCCCAGGGAAGCAAAAATGTAGAGCGGATCTGTGAGGAAGCATATAAGATGGGCGTTAAGTATCTGACGGTCTATGCCTTTTCCACAGAGAACTGGAACCGGCCGAAAGGGGAAGTGGATGCGCTGATGAAGCTTCTCAGAAATTATATGAAGACCTGCTTAAAGACTGCCGAGAAGAACCGGATGAAGGTGCGCGTGATCGGAGATCTGACGGGGCTTGATGAAGATATCCGCACAAGGATCTTAGAGCTTGAGGAGGCCTCAAAGAACAATGACGGCCTGAATTTCCAGATTGCGATCAATTATGGAAGCAGGGATGAGATTGTCCGTGCAGTGAGAAAGCTGGCGCAGGACTGCAGAGATGGAAAGGTAGAGGCAGAGAAGATCACAGAAGAGATGTTTGACGCCTGTCTGGATACCCATGGGATCCCGGACCCGGATCTTCTGATCCGCACAAGCGGGGAATTAAGACTCTCGAATTATCTGCTCTGGCAGCTTGCTTATACAGAATTTTATTTTACAGACGTTTTATGGCCGGACTTTACGAAGGAAGAACTAAGAAAGGCAATTGAACAGTACAACAGCCGGGACAGACGTTTTGGAAATACGGGGGAGGAACAGAAAGATGTTTAAGACAAGGTTGATCAGCGGGATTCTGCTCGTGATCGTGGCACTGTTTGCGATCATCAGCGGGGGAGATATCCTGTTTGGAATTCTTCTGATACTCAGTCTGATCGGAATGAGTGAACTTTATAAAATTGCAGATGTGCATAAAAAGCTGCTGGGTGTGACAGGCTATGTGGCAGCGGCAGCTTACTATATTTTACTTCACAGAGTGGCAGCGGGGAAAGCGCCGGGAGCATTTGAAGCCGGGCAGATCAATGAGATCACCTGCATCGGCATTCTCTTTCTGATCGTGCTGATGGCAGTTTATGTATTTTCTTTTCCGAAATACCGTTCGGAGCAGGTGATGCTGACGTATTTCGGAATGTTTTATGTGGCAGTGATGCTTTCCTATATTTACCAGACAAGACTGCTTGCACATGGGGCATTTCTCGTAGGGCTTGTGTTTATCTGTTCCTGGGGATGTGATACCTGTGCCTACTGTGTCGGAATGCTGATCGGAAAGCATAAGATGGCGCCGAAATTAAGCCCGAAGAAATCTGTGGAAGGCGGAATCGGAGGGATTGCAGGAGCAGCCCTTCTCGGAGCGCTCTATGCGGCGGTGATCAATTATTTTGCACCGGATGTGCAGGCGAATGCGTTCGAGTATGCATTTATCTGCGCGGTGGGCGGCATGATCTCACAGGTAGGAGATCTTGCGGCATCTGCGATCAAGCGGAACCATGACATCAAGGACTATGGCAAATTAATCCCGGGACACGGCGGTGTGCTTGACCGGTTCGACAGTGTAATCTTTACAGCGCCGGTGATCTATTATCTCGCGGTGACGATTATGAAGTAGGTGAATGAGATGAAAAAGATAGCAATTTTAGGTTCGACAGGCTCTATCGGCACACAGACGTTGGAGGTTGTCAGAGAAAATAAGGATATCGAAGTATCAGGACTGGCTGCGGGGAATAATATAGAACGACTGGAAGAACAGATCCGCGAATTTTCCCCGAGGCTTGTGGCAGTCTGGAGTGAAGAGCACGCAAAGGAACTGGCGTACCGGGTCAGAGATCTTGAAGTGAAGATCGTATCTGGCATGGAAGGGCTGATCGAAGTGTCCACGCTTGCGGAGGTGGAGATCTTAGTGACCGCGATCGTAGGGATGATCGGGATCCGGCCGACGATCGCAGCGATCGAAGCCGGCAAGCATATCGCTCTTGCCAATAAGGAGACACTTGTGACTGCGGGGCATATCATTATGCCGCTGGCAAAGGAGCATGGCGTATCGATCCTTCCGGTGGACAGCGAGCACAGCGCTATTTTTCAGTCTTTGCAGGGAGGGCAGGAGAGGGCGCTCCATAAGATTCTGCTCACGGCCTCCGGCGGACCGTTCCGCGGAAGAAGGTGGGAGGATCTTCAGAATGTGCAGGTGGAAGATGCCTTAAAGCACCCGAACTGGGAGATGGGAAGAAAGATCACGATCGATTCTTCCACAATGGTCAACAAAGGACTTGAGGTGATCGAGGCAAAGTGGCTCTTCGGAGTGGGGGTGGATCAGATCGAAGTCGTTGTGCAGCCACAGAGCATCATTCATTCGATGGTGGAATATGTGGACGGCGCGGTGATCGCCCAGCTTGGCACGCCGGATATGAAGCTTCCGATCCAGTATGCACTTTATTATCCGGAACGCAGGTATCTGCCGGGTGACAGACTTGATTTCAGAGGACTTGCCCAGCTGACATTTGAGGAGCCGGATCTGGAGACGTTCTACGGTCTGCGGCTGGCATACGAGGCGGGAAGAGCAGGCGGAAGTCTTCCGACGGTGTTTAATGCTGCCAATGAGAAGGCCGTGAGCAAGTTTTTGAACCGCGAGATCAGATTTTTGGAGATACCGGAGATGATCCAGGCATGTATGGAGGCACATAACAATATTGCAGATCCTTCTGTGGATGAGATACTACGGACAGAAGCAGAGACTTATGACTATATAGAAAGCAGGTGGTAACAGATGGGCATTGTTCTTGCCTTGTTACTTTTTAGTTTTATTGTAATTGTCCACGAACTTGGACATTTTTTACTGGCAAAGAAACATGGGATCGACGTATCGGAATTTTCTCTCGGAATGGGACCGCGGATCATCAGTTTTGAGCGGGGCGGCACGAGGTATTCGTGGAAGCTTTTACCGTTTGGAGGTTCCTGTATGATGGGGGAAGATGAGATTGACGACCGGTCGGAGGGAAGCTTTAACAGCAAATCGGTCTGGGCGAGGATCTCTGTCATCGCGGCGGGACCGGTATTCAACTTTATTCTCGCGTTTATCTTCGCGGTGATCCTTGTCGCCTGGGTTGGTTATGATCCGCCCGTTGCAGACGAGGTAATTCAGGGATCAGCGGCCGAGGAGGCCGGATTGCAGAAGGGGGATGTCATTGTGAAGATGAATCACAAGGATATCAACCTCTGGAGAGAGGTACAGGTATATAATCAAGTTCATCAGGGTGAGACAGTTACGGTCACTTATGAGCGGGATGGAAAAGAACATCAGGTGGATATCAAGCCGCGGATGGATGAAGAAACCGGGATGTATCTGCTCGGCTTGACCGGAAAGGCGCAAAATGAGAAGGCGGATGGACTGAAAGCGCTTCAGTATGGCGCCTATGAAGTGAAATATTGGATCTGTACGACACTGGAGGGATTGAAGATGTTTGTCACCGGAAAAGTCGGTCTCGACCAGATGGCCGGCCCGGTAGGAATCGTGAACCTTGTAGATGATACTTATGAGGCTGCGAAGCCGGCGGGAATGATAATTGTACTCCTGAATCTGATGAACATTGGAATTTTGTTATCGGCGAACTTAGGGGTGATGAATCTGCTTCCAATTCCGGCGTTAGACGGAGGAAGACTGGTATTTTTGATCCTGGAAGTGATCCGTGGCAAGCGAGTTGCGCCGGAGAAAGAGGGAATGGTCCATTTTGCAGGATTTGTCCTGCTCTTTGGATTGATGATCGTGATTTTATTCAATGATGTGAAGAATCTGTTCCTTTAAGATTTTTCCGGATAGAAGACAGGTACAGGCGCTCTTTTTGGGGCGCCTGCTCTGTGAGAAAATTTATAAAAAAAAGAAGTAATCACATGACGGTATGATTACTTCTTTTTTATTTCTATTTGATTAAGCTTTCTGATTAAGCAATCCCGTTAACAGCTTTTGCTAAACGAGAAACTTTTCTGGCGCAAGTGTTCTTGTGGTAAACACCTTTAGAACCAGCTTTGTTGATCTCAACGATAGCAGCTTTTAAAGCTTCTTCAGCAGCAGCTTTGTCGCTGTTTGCAACAGCAGTCTCTACTTTTTTCACGTAAGTTTTTACTTTTGATTTGATTGCTTTATTTCTAGCAGCTTTTGTTTCGTTTACTAAGATTCTTTTTTTTGCAGATTTAATGTTAGCCAAATCCTACACCTCCAAATATGTGATTTTTTCATTTTCCATTCGTTAGGGTAATTCGGCAGATTCGGACACGGACGTTCTGTCGAACACACTTATTCAGTTTAATGGATAGAATCTGTTCTGTCAATACATATTTCCCATTTTTTTGTAAAAACTATTAAAAAACAGAGTGGAAATGAGGGGAAAAACGACATGTTGGAAAACTATAATATTCGTACAGACTTGGCGCTGGAGACAAAGGAGCGGTTTGAGTCGGATCATGTGGAGATCTCGGGTGTGACGGTGGAGGAAACATACGATGAGGAGAGAGAAATCCGGACGACTCGTGTCGTCGTTGAGACGGAGAACGGGGCGAAGATGATGGGGAAACCGGTCGGCACGTATCTGACGATCGAGGCACCGAATATGGCTGTGCCGGATGAAGATTATCACAGAGAGATTTCAAAGAAGCTGGCAGAGGATATCAGGGAACTACTGCCGGAATCAAAAGAGGAAGTATCTGTTCTTGTAGTAGGCCTCGGCAACCGTGAGGTGACACCGGATGCACTCGGCCCTTATGTGGCGGATCATCTCCATGTCACACGGCATATTGTGAAGGAATACGGGAAATACGCCATGGGAAAGGATCAGGCATATCTTGTCAGCGCGGTAGTGCCTGGGGTGACGGGACAGACGGGGATGGAGACGTTAGAGATCGTGAAGGGGATTGTAAAGGAAACAGACCCGGATCTTGTTGTGGCCATCGATGCACTTGCGGCGAGAAACAGCAAAAGACTGAACCGGACGATCCAGATCACAGACACCGGGATCTGCCCGGGCTCCGGTGTGGGAAACCACAGACTGGCGCTGAATATGGAAACACTGGGGGTGAAGGTGATCGGGATCGGTGTTCCGACCGTTGTGGATGCGGTGACGATTGTCAATGATACGATGGAAAACTTCATCGCGGCGCTGGAATCCTCCGAACTGTTGAAAAGTGTAGGGGAAACGCTGCGCAGCTATAATGAGGCGGAGAAGCAGGAGTTGATCCGGGAATTGATCGCGCCGCATCTGAACGGGATGTATATGACGCCGAAAAATATTGATGACACAGTCAAGCGGGTAAGCTTTACGATCTCGGAGGCATTGAATATTCTGTTTTCAGAAGAGACAGCCTCATAAATTTCTCTTTTGACTCATATAGTTTAAAGGGCAGGGCGATTGTGGCGGGTTGGACAAGAGCAGAAGAAAATAGCGGGGAAGTGAATGCGTGAAAAAGAGATGGAAGCTGACGGAGACGGGAAGTATGACTGGGAAGATCGCAGTCTTTCTTGTGTTTTTATGTATTTTGCAAAATATGGGTGCAGTTTTTGACAGAAAAGCAGTGGCAAAGGATGTACAGAGGCGGGCAGAGGAAGAGTATCTGCCTGCCCTCTCGTATCTCAAGGAAGAACCTGCCCCCTCGCCCGGTGAGTGGATCACAAAGCAGGCGATGCAGATCCTGCCGGCCGATGGATATCTGCGGCGCCAGAAAATTTACCAGGCATCGGTGGAGGATGAAGAAACATATGAGATGATCTTAAAGAAGCAGGCGGAGGATGAAAATGAAGTGGGGGAGGACGGAAAGCTGGTCAATCCCGAGAAGGCAAAGACCGTGGAGGAGCCGCCGAAGACGGCACAGATTCCTCCGGAGATGTCCATAGAGAAACTGAGGGACTTTGATTATCTGCTCAGCAATTTTTATACGGTGGACAGCGCGACCATGATCGGACCGGATCAGCTGAATGCGGATGATCTTCTGTCGCGGAGCATGAAGATTGAAAAGCAGGGGGACGCGCCGAAGGTTCTTATTTTTCACACGCATTCCCAGGAAGCTTTTATCGACTCGGAGGAAGGGGATACAGACACAACGATCGTCGGGATGGGGAAACTTCTTGCCGATCGGCTAAATGCTCTTGGAATTCCGACAATCCACCATCCGGGTGTCTACGATCTGATCAATGGGCAGCTGGACCGGAGCGCGGCATATGAATATGCGGAGGCGGGAGTGCGGCCGATCCTCGAGGAATATCCGAGTATCGAAGTTGTCATCGATCTGCACCGGGACGGTGTGGGGGAGGATACCCACCTTGTGACGGAAGTGGATGGGAAGCCGACCGCGCAGATCATGTTTTTCAATGGGCTGAGCCGGACGAAGGACAACGGAGATATCGCATACCTTCCAAATCCATACATACAGGACAATCTGGCATTTTCTCTTCAGATGAAGCTGGCGGCGGAACAGATGTATCCCGGATTTACAAGAAGGATTTTCCTCCGCGGTTACCGGTACAGTCTGCACATGCGTCCAAAGTCGCTTCTCGTTGAAGCGGGTGCACAGACAAACACTGTGGAAGAGATGAGAAATGCCATGGAACTGCTTGCGGTGACACTTCAGAAAGTGATCACAGAAGGACAGTAAAACAGTTGTTTAAAGTAGAAAGAACAGCTGTTCGAAAATAAAGTTGAAAATCCTGCATATTTGTGGTAGAATGTGTGAAGCTTTGATAAAGAACGTGAAAGGACAGGGGTAAATGGCTAAGAAAAATACATATGATGCAGATAGTATTTCGGTGCTCGAAGGACTGGAGGCAGTCCGGAAGCGTCCGGGAATGTATATAGGAAGTGTGTCTACAAAAGGACTGAACCATCTGATTTATGAGATCGTGGACAATGCGGTGGATGAGCATCTCGCCGGATTCTGCGATAAGATCAGTGTCTTTCTGGAGAAAGACGGTTCTGCTACGGTGGAGGACAATGGCCGTGGGGTTCCGGTCGGCATGCACCAGAAGGGGATCTCCGCGGCGCGGCTTGTCTATACGACACTTCACGCAGGAGGGAAATTTGACGACTCGGCATACAAGACAAGCGGCGGGCTCCATGGAGTCGGTTCGTCGGTTGTCAATGCATTGTCAGAATATATGGATGTGAAGATCAGCCGGGACGGCGGGGTACACCATGACCGGTATGAGCGGGGGATTCCGGTCATAGAGCTGGAGGACGGACTTCTCCCGGTGATCGCCAAGACGAGAAAGACCGGGACACTTGTGAACTTTCGGCCGGATGGGGAGATTTTTGAGAAGACGAGATTTAAGGCGGATGAAGTGAAGAGCCGTCTGCATGAGACCGCGTATCTGAATCCGGAATTGACGATCATCTTCGAAGACCGGAGAGCGGAGCAGACGGAGCACATTGAGTTCCATGAGCCGGATGGAATCATCGGGTTTATCAAGGATATGAATCAGAAAAAAGAGATGGTACATGAGCCGGTCTATTTCCGGGGAGAGGCAGAGGGGATTGAGGTGGAAGTGGCATTTCAGTATGTCAATGAGTTCCATGAAAATGTACTCGGTTTCTGCAACAATATTTACAATGCGGAGGGCGGCACCCATCTGACCGGATTTAAGACGACCTTTACAACGGTCATCAATCAGTATGCGAGGGAACTTGGAATTTTAAAAGAGAAGGATTCCAATTTTACCGGGGCGGATATCCGAAACGGGATGACGGCGATCGTCTCTGTGAAGCACCCGGATCCGAGGTTCGAGGGGCAGACGAAGACGAAGCTTGACAATCCGGATGCGTCAAAAGCCACAGGGAAGGTGACCGGGGAGGAGATCGTCCGTTATTTTGACCGGAACCTCGAGACGCTGAAGAAGGTGATCGGCTGTGCAGAGAAAGCGGCGAAGATCCGCAAGACAGAAGAACGGGCGAAGACAAATCTTCTGACAAAGCAGAAATATTCGTTTGACAGCAACGGAAAGCTTGCAAACTGCGAGAGCCGCGATGCGTCAAAATGTGAGATCTTTATCGTTGAGGGAGATTCGGCGGGGGGATCTGCAAAAACTGCGCGTGACCGGATGTACCAGGCGATCCTGCCGATCCGCGGAAAGATTCTGAATGTGGAGAAGGCGAGTATCGATAAGGTGCTGGCAAATGCGGAGATCAAGACGATGATCAATGCGTTTGGATGTGGATTTTCAGAAGGATATGGCAATGACTTCGACATCAGTAAGCTCCGGTATGACAAGATCATCATCATGGCGGATGCGGATGTGGACGGAGCACATATTTCCACGCTGCTTCTGACCTTGTTCTACCGATTCATGCCGGAACTGATCTTTGAGGGACATGTCTACATTGCGATGCCGCCGCTTTATAAGGCGATGCCGAAGAAGGGCGAGGAAGAGTACCTGTATGACGATAAGGCACTGGAACAGTATCGGAAGCGTCAGACCGGTCCGTTTACGCTCCAGAGATACAAAGGTCTCGGAGAGATGGATGCGGAGCAGCTCTGGGAGACAACATTGAATCCGGAGACGAGAATGTTAAAACTGGTAGAGATTGAAGATGCGAGAATGGCATCCAGCGTGACTGAGATGCTGATGGGAAGCGATGTTCCGCCGAGGCGCGCATTTATCTATGAGAATGCGGCAGAGGCAGAACTGGATATATAGTTAGGTGAGGTAAAATATGAACGAGCAGCAAGTGATAAGAACCGAGTATTCGGATGTGATGAAGAAATCTTACATTGATTATGCGATGAGTGTCATCATAGCAAGAGCACTGCCGGATGTCCGGGATGGATTAAAGCCGGTACAGAGAAGAACGCTCTACGATATGTATGAGCTTGGGATCAGATATGACAGACCATACAGAAAATGTGCGCGTATCGTCGGGGATACAATGGGTAAATACCATCCCCACGGCGACAGCTCCATTTATGAGGCACTGGTCGTTATGGCACAGGACTTTAAAAAGGGAATGGTGCTGGTAGACGGTCACGGAAATTTCGGATCCATCGAAGGGGATGGTGCGGCGGCAATGCGTTACACAGAGAGCCGTCTTTCAAAGATCACGCAGGAGGCGTATCTGGCAGATCTTGACAAGGATATTGTGGACTTTGTGCCAAACTTTGATGAGACAGAGAAAGAACCGGAGGTACTTCCGGTCAGGATTCCGAACCTTCTCGTCAACGGCGCGGAGGGAATCGCGGTCGGTATGGCGACGAGCATCCCGACACACAATCTGGGTGAAGTGATCGATGCGGTGAAGGCGTATATGCAAAACAACGAGATCACAACGGAAGAACTTCTGACCTATCTGAAGGGACCGGACTTCCCGACCGGGGGAATTGTCGTCAACAAGGATGAACTGCTCTCGATCTATGAGACAGGTACCGGAAAGATCAAGCTCCGCGGAAAGGTGGAAGTGGAGACCGCAAAAGGCGGGAAGAAGCGTCTTGTCATCTCAGAGATCCCGTATACGATGATCGGTGCGGGAATCGGAAAGTTTTTAAACGACGTCTGTGCACTGGTCGAGGCGAAGAAGACGAATGATATCGTAGATATCTCGAACCAGTCTTCCAAAGAGGGAATCCGTATCGTTCTGGAGCTGAAGAAAGATGCAGATATTGAAAATCTGAAAAACATGCTGTATAAGAAGACACGTCTGGAAGATACGTTCGGTGTCAACATGCTTGCGGTTGCCGATGGAAGACCGGAGACGATGGGGCTTCGCCGGATCATCGAACATCATGTGGACTTTCAGTTTGAACTGATGACGAGAAAATATAAAACACTGCTTGCAAAAGAACTTGCGAAAAAGGAGATTCAGGAAGGGCTGATCAAGGCATGCGATGTCATCGACCTGATCATTGAGATCTTAAGAGGCAGCAAGTCGATCAAAGATGCGAAAGAATGTCTGATCCACGGAACTGTGGAAAAGATTGCATTTAAGACGGCGGCGTCAAAGAAAAAGGCGGCAAAGCTGTGCTTTACCGAGAAGCAGGCGACAGCGATCCTGGAGATGCGGCTCTACAAGCTGATCGGTCTGGAGATTGAGGCGCTGATGAAGGAGCATGAGGAGACGCTGAAAAATATCGAGAAGTATGAAGATATTCTGAACAATTATGATTCGATGACAACTGTGATCATCGAGGAACTGGACGGATACAAAAAGGCTTACGCAAGAGCGCGCCGCACTGTGATCGAGAATGGAAAAGAGGCAGTCTTTGAAGAAAACAAGATCGAAGAGCAGGATGTGGTGCTTCTTCTGGATCGTTTTGGGTATGCGAAGACCGTGGATGTGGCGACATATGAGAGGAACAAGGAAGCGGCGGATGGCGAGAACAAGCATATCGTTCCTTGTAAAAATACCGGGAAGATCTGCATTTTTACAAACACCGGAAAGATGCATCAGGTGAAAGTCTCTGATATTCCATACGGAAAGTTCCGGGATAAGAGTGTTCCGATCGACAACATGGGAAATTATGACAGTGACAAGGAGCAGATCGTATATCTCTGCGCAGAGGAAGAATTAGAAGGCGCCAGACTGTTGTTTGTGACAAAGCAGAGTATGTTAAAGCAGGTGGCGGGAGAAGAGTTTCTCGTATCGAAGCGGACGACTGCAGCGACGAAGCTTCAGGAGGAGGACGAAGTCACCGTGGTCATAAAGGTTCAGGAGGAGCAGAACATCGTACTCCAGACCGAAGGGGGATATTTCCTCCGCTTCCTTCTTGCGGAAGTGCCGGAGAAGAAGAAGGGCGCCGTCGGTGTGCGCGGAATGAAGCTGCAAAAGAGTGACCGGATCGAGCAGATCTATCTGTTTGCAGACGGGGTTGACACAAAAGGAATTTACCAAGAAAAGGAAGTTTCCTTAAACCGGCTGAAGCTAAATAAGCGGGACGGAAAAGGGACAAAGACACGATTATAGAGCGAAAGCGGGAAAAAGCCCTTGCTTTTCCCGGAAAGTTGTGCTATGCTCTTTAATAGATTGATATGTAACTGACAGAAGAGTGGGCAAGACGTCCACTCTTCTTTGTATCATGCAGATTTGTCAGAAACGAAAGAACAAGAACAGAAAGGAAGAGATGATTTGTCAAAAAGAGAAGTATATGAACAGAAAACAGAAGAACTGATTCTGCCGATCGTGGAGGGCAATGGATTTGAACTGGTAGATGTGGAGTATGTAAAGGAAGGCAGCAACTGGTATCTGCGCGCCTATATCGATAAGCCGGGCGGAATCGCGGTAGATGACTGTGAGGTAGTCAGCCGTGCATTCTCAGAGATTCTGGACCGGGAAGATTATATCGAGGATACTTACATTTTTGAAGTCAGCTCTCCGGGACTTGGAAGACCGTTAAAGAAAGAAAAAGATTTTAAACGCAGTCTGGGAGAAGAAGTGGAGATCAGAACGTACCGCGCCATCGACAGACAGAAGGAATTTACCGGTATTTTAAAAGCGTATGACAAAGACAGTGTCACCATTGAATATGAAGATGGCGAGCCGAAGACATTTGAGAGAAGCGAGATTGCGCTGATCCGTCTTGCACTTGATTTTTAAACAGTTAGGAGGAAATAAAAATGAACACAGAGTTATTAGAAGCGCTGACGATCTTAGAAGAGGAAAAAGACATCAGCAAAGAGACCATGTTAGATGCGATTGAAAATTCACTGATGAATGCCTGCAAAAACCACTTTGGAAAAGCGGACAATATCAAGATCATCATGAACAGAGAGACTTGCGACTACTCTGTATTTGCAGAGAAGGTCGTTGTGGAGGAAGTAGAGGACGAGGTGATGGAGATCAGCCTTGCAGATGCGAAGATGATCGATTCCAAATTCGAACTGGGGGATATCGTTCAGATTCCGGTAGAATCAAAGGAATTCGGAAGAATCGCAACACAGAATGCAAAGAACCTGATCCTTCAGAAGATCCGCGAGGAAGAAAGAAAAGTTGTCTACGATCAGTATTTCGAGAAAGAAAAAGATATCGTGACAGGTATCGTTCAGAGATATGTTGGCAAAAATGTAAGTATTAACCTTGGTAAGGCAGATGCGATGCTGACAGAGAATGAGCAGGTCAAAGGAGAAGTATTTAAGCCGACAGAGCGTATCAAGCTGTATGTGGTAGAAGTGAAGAACACGACAAAGGGACCGAAGATCTTAGTTTCCCGTACACACCCGGAACTGGTAAAACGTCTGTTTGAGTCAGAAGTGGCAGAGGTCAAAGACGGAACGGTGGAGATCAAGAGCATTTCCAGAGAAGCAGGTTCCCGTACAAAGATCGCTGTATGGTCCAATGACCCGGATGTAGATCCGGTCGGAGCATGTGTCGGAATGAACGGGGCAAGAGTCAATGCGATCGTCAATGAGCTGCGCGGGGAGAAGATCGATATCATCAACTGGAGTGAAAACCCGGCGATCCTCATTGAGAATGCATTGAGCCCGGCAAAAGTCATTTCCGTTATGGCAGATCCGGATGAGAAGACAGCAAGCGTGATCGTTCCGGATTATCAGCTCTCTCTTGCAATCGGAAAGGAAGGACAGAATGCAAGACTTGCAGCGCGTCTGACCGGTTATAAGATCGACATCAAGAGTGAGACACAGGCGATCGAGGCGGGAGATCTTCCGGAAAATTATATGGATATGGCGATGGAAGCAGCAGAAGTGGATGAGCCGGAGCAGACAGAGGATTACCCGGCTGATGAAGAATAGAAACGGAGTGATTGTTTGGGCAGCATGAAGAAGATTCCTATGCGGAAATGTGTAGGATGCGGTGAAATGAAGAGTAAAAAAGAGATGATGCGCGTACTGAAAACTTCAGAAAATGAATTCATCCTGGATGCGACCGGAAAGAAGAACGGCCGCGGGGCGTACCTCTGCTTTTCGCGGGAATGTCTGGAGAAGGCAGTGAAGAACAGAGGACTTGAGAGATCTTTCAAACAATCCATTCCGGCAGAGGTATATGAACATTTAAAAGAGGAGATGGATGCGATTGAAACAAAGTAAAGCGCTTTCGCTGATCAGTCTGGCGACCAAAGCGGGAAAGACTGTAAGCGGAGAGTTTTCGACAGAGAAAGAGACAAAGTCAGGAAGAGCAGAACTTGTCATTGTGGCAGAGGATGCTTCTGACAACACGAAGAAGAAGTTCCAGAACATGTGTGATTTCTATGAAGTGCCGATTTATTTTTATAAAGATAAGGATACCCTGGGGCATGCAATGGGAAAAGAATTCCGGGCATCGCTTGCCGTGCTGGATGCAGGATTTGCAAAAGGAATTAAGAAGCAGATAGAGGATGAGAGGCAGACAATTGCATAGAGGAGGTAGCGCGTATGACGAAAATTCGGGTACATGAACTGGCAAAAGAGTTAAACAAGTCAAACAAAGAAATTTTAGATTTTTTACAAGAGAAGAAAGTAGAGGTGAAAAGCCACATGAGTTCCCTTACAGATGAACAGGAAAACATGGTGAAAGATGCTTTTGGAGGAAAGAAGGAAGCATCGTCTGAAGAGACACCGAAAAAGAAAAATATTGTGCAGGTATTCCGTCCGCAGAATACACAGAATGGAAAGCGCCAGGGCGGACAAAGATCGAACAATGGCGGCAATAATCAGAGAGGAAACGGCGCAGGGCAAAAAGACCGTCAGAACAACAATTATCGTTCCGGAAACGGTGCAAACGGCCGCGGCGGAAATAATAATCAGGGTGCAAGAAACGGCGACAACAGAGGAGAACGCTCCGGAAACCGTCCGTTTAACAGAGGAGAGCGCTCCGGAGAGAACCGTGGTGAGAACAGAGGATACAACAACCGCGGAGAGAACCGTCAGGATGGAAGAGGAGAACGCCAGGGACAGAAAGGCGGATTCTCCGGTCAGGGAAGAAGAGATGACCGCGGACAGGACAACAGAAGAAATAACGGAAGAAGAGATGACAGAAGACAGGATAACGGAAGAGGAACTTCTCCGTCCATTCCTGCACCGATC
Source organism: uncultured Lachnospiraceae bacterium (assembly GCA_900546325.1). GTDB lineage: Bacteria > Bacillota > Clostridia > Lachnospirales > Lachnospiraceae > Faecalimonas. The sequence goes on from URCR01000003.1 coordinate 81,240, forward strand.
GTTCCGGAACAGAAACCGCAGCGCCAGAAAGGCAAAGACAACTATAAGAAGAAAGACTACCGGGATGACGACAGAGAAGAAAGACTTCCAAAAGGAAAGAAACAAAAGCCGATGTCACAGCCGGTAAAACCACAGCCGAAGCCGGTGGAGAAAGAGGAAGAGAAGATCAAAATGATCACGATTCCGGAGACGCTTACGATTCAGGAACTTGCAGACAAGATGAAGATCCAGCCGTCTGTGATCGTTAAGAAGTTATTTATGCAGGGAAAGATCGTGACAGTCAACCAGGAAGTAGACTTTGAGACAGCAGAAGAGATCGCAATGGAATTTGAGTGTCTTGTGGAGAAAGAAGAAGTTGTAGATGTGATCGAAGAGCTGTTAAAAGAGGACGAAGAGGATGAAAGCACGATGGTGAAACGTCCTCCGGTCGTATGTGTGATGGGACACGTTGACCATGGAAAGACTTCTCTTCTCGACGCGATCCGTAACACAAATGTGATCGACCGTGAGGCCGGCGGAATCACACAGCACATCGGTGCGTATGTGGCAACGATCAACGGGGAGAACATTACATTCCTGGATACACCGGGACATGAAGCATTCACGGCAATGCGTATGCGCGGGGCGAGCTCCACAGATATCGCGATCCTTGTGGTGGCAGCCGATGACGGTGTGATGCCGCAGACGGTGGAGGCGATCAACCATGCGAAGGCAGCGGGGATCGAAATTATCGTTGCGGTCAATAAGATTGATAAGCCAAGTGCTAACGTAGAGAGAGTGAAACAGGAGCTGACAGAGTATGGTCTGATCGCAGAAGACTGGGGCGGAAGCACGATCTTCGTTCCGGTGTCTGCACATACACACGAAGGAATCGACGAACTGCTTGAGATGATTCTTCTGACAGCAGAGGTATCGGAGTTGAAAGCGAATCCGAACCGCCGTGCAAGAGGAATCGTGATCGAGGCACAGCTTGACAAAGGAAAAGGTTCTGTCGCAACTGTCCTCGTACAGAAGGGAACACTCCATGTCGGAGATCCGATCGCGGCAGGTTCCGCATACGGTAAAGTAAGAGCGATGATGGATGACAAGGGAAGACGTGTCAAAGAAGCAGGACCGTCCATGCCGGTAGAGATCCTTGGATTAAATGATGTACCGAATGCCGGTGAGATCTTTGTCGGATGTGAGAATGACAAGGAAGCAAGAAGCTTTGCAGAGACATTTATCTCCCAGAACCGTGTGAGAATGCTTGAGGAGACAAAATCAAGAATGTCCTTAGACGATCTGTTCAGCCAGATTCAGGCAGGAAACTTAAAAGAACTTGGAATTATCGTAAAAGCCGATGTGCAGGGATCTGTGGAGGCAGTAAAACAGAGCCTTCTGAAACTGTCCAACGATGAAGTGGTCATCAAGATCATCCACGGCGGTGTCGGTGCGATCAACGAGTCTGACGTCAACCTTGCATCTGCATCCAATGCGATCATCATCGGATTCAATGTCCGCCCGGATGCGACTGCAAAAGAAATCTCAGAGCGCGAAGGTGTTGATCTTCGTCTGTACCGTGTCATCTACGATGCGATCGAAGATGTGCAGGCAGCGATGAAGGGAATGCTCGATCCGGTATTCGAAGAGAAAGTGCTCGGACATGCGGAAGTCCGCCAGACATTCAAGGCATCCGGTGTCGGAACAATCGCAGGTTCTTATGTGCTTGACGGTACATTTGAGAGAGGATGTTCTGTCAGAGTGTCAAGAGATGGTGTCGTAATCTTTGAAGGTGCGCTTGCATCACTGAAGCGTTTCAAAGACGATGTCAAGGAAGTCAGAGCCGGATACGAATGTGGTCTTGTCTTCGAGAAATTTAACGATGTCAAAGAAGAAGACCAGGTAGAAGCATTTAAGATGGTGGAAGTGCCTAGATAGGCAGCAAAATAAAAAATACAAGAACCGGATTTGCGGCGATCTGCCGTAAATGCCGGAGAAAGAACGTGGGGAAACTGCATTTTCAGACGAAGAAAGCTAAGAACAGCTAGGTGTTATGGTCTGGAAATCGCAGTTTCCGGCACATCTAAGCATAGAAAATAAGAAAGGGGAACAACGATGAGAAAGAACAGTATTAAGAATACAAGAGTCAACATGGAAGTGCAGAGAGAATTAAGCAGCATTCTCCGCGATGGGATCAAAGATCCGCGTGTGGCACCGATGACATCGGTTGTCGCTGCGGAAGTAGCACCGGATCTGAAGACATGCAAAGCATATATCAGCGTGCTCGGAGACGAGAAAGCACAGCAGGATACGGTTGCCGGACTTCAGAGCGCGGAAGGATATATCCGCAGAGAACTGGCGCACCGTCTGAATATGCGCAATACGCCGGAAGTAAAATTTGTCCTTGACCAGTCTATCGAATATGGTGTGAGCATGTCTAAGAAAATCGATGAAGTGACAAAGGATATCAAAAAGGAAGAGGAAACATGGAATTAGACAGAGTATTGCAGGGGGTACGCCGTGTGGCGCTTGGCGGGCACGTCCGCCCGGATGGAGACTGTGTCGGCTCCACACTCGGACTGTATCAGTATATCCAGAATAATTATCCAAAGATCACGGTGGATGTCTATCTGGAGCCGGTGCCGGATTCCTTTCGGTTTATCCGTGCGGCCGGAGAAATCCGCTCAGAAGTGGAGGAGACAGAAGCCTATGATCTCTTCATTCTGTTAGACTGTGGAGACTCCGACCGTCTTGGATTTTCCAAAATGCTCTATGAGCAGGCAGGGCGGACGGCATGCATCGATCATCATATCAGCAATCAGGCGTTCGCGGATGAAAATGAGATCGATCCGGATGCAAGTTCTACCTCAGAATTGGTATACCGTCTGCTCGATAAGGAGAAGATCACAAAGGAGATCGCAGAATGTCTGTACCTTGGAATCGTGCATGATACCGGGGTCTTTCAGTATTCCTGCACCGCCCCGGAGACGATGGAGGCGGCAGCAGAGTTGATGCGAAAGGGAATCGACTATTCCGGGATCATTGACCGGACGTTCTATCAGAAGTCATATGTGCAGAACCAGGTGCTTGGGAGGGCACTGCTGGAGAGCAGACTCTTCCTTGACGGCAGATGCATCGCCTCCTCACTGACAAAAGAGGAGATGGACTTTTACGGCGTGGCGCCAAAAGAGCTGGATGGTATCGTCAGTCAGCTCCGCGTGACAAGAGGAGTTGAGACGGCGATTTTCCTTTATGAACTGTCGCACCATGAATTTAAAGTCAGCCTGCGGGCCACTGGAGAGGTGGATGTCAGCCGGATCGCGCAGAAATTCGGCGGCGGCGGCCATAAGAAGGCGGCAGGTGTCACAATGCAGGGCAGCGCCAATGAGATTCTTGCGCTGCTTTTAGCGGAAATCGAAAAGCAGCTCTGATGTTAAGGGATCGTTCGCGCTGAGGGAAACGATACGGCACATTCGGAGTGAATCAGAAAACAGACAGAGGAAAATGGAGAGAAGAAAGGCAGAAGACAGATGATACACGGAGTGATCAATGTATATAAGGAAAAAGGGTTTACTTCTCACGATGTTGTGGCAAAACTCAGAGGGATTCTGGGACAGAAGAAGATCGGTCATACGGGAACACTTGATCCGGATGCGACAGGGGTTCTCCCGGTATGCCTTGGAAAAGGAACAAAGCTCTGTGAACTGTTGACGGACAAGGATAAAACTTACCGGGCAGTGATGCTGCTTGGGACGGTCACAGACACACAGGATATTTCCGGGGAAGTGCTGGAGACAAAAGATACTGCAGCGCTCACAGAGGAAGAGGTGGCCGCGTGTATTGGGAAATTCGTCGGGCAATATGAACAGATTCCACCAATGTATTCCGCACTGAAAGTCGGAGGGAAGAAGCTTTATGAGCTGGCGAGGGAAGGAAAGACAGTCGAGCGGAAGGCGAGACCGGTCATGATCCACAGCATTGAGATCAAGGAGATCGATCTGCCGCGGGTGACAATGGAAGTGTCCTGCTCAAAAGGAACTTACATCCGCACGCTCTGCCATGATATCGGAGAGAAACTCGGATGCGGAGCATGTATGGAATCGCTGCTCAGGACGAAGGTAAGCCGTTTTGTCCTGGAGGGCAGTCTGACATTAGGTGAGATTGAACAGAAGAAGCAGGACGGGACACTGGCGGAGGCGATCGTCCCGATCGATGCGATGTTTTCGGAGTGTAAGAGCGTGGAAGTGAAGGAAGCGGGAAGTCAGTATCTGTACAACGGCAATCCGTTTGCCCTTTCTTTTGTGAAGAAAAAGGAAACGTATGAGCCGGGAGAGCGCGTGCGGGTGTATGACGCACACCAGACTTTTATCGGGATCTACAACTACCGGCAGGAGGAGCGGATGTTCCGGCTCGAGAAGATGTTCTACGAAAAGTAAAATCCCAAAATACAGACAGAGATAAAAGAGGAAATGACATGCAGTATGTAAGCGAACTAGAAAGTTATCATGAACAGAGGAAAGCTGCGGTGACACTGGGAAAATTTGATGGCCTGCACAGAGGACATCAAAAGCTGATCAGCCGGGTGAGGGCACATGCATCCGAAGAGGTGGTGAGTGTTGTCTTTGCATTTGACATGGCTCCGCTCTATGAGCGGCTGGGGAAGCAGAAGAAAAGTCTGATGACCGGGAGGGAGCGGTATGAACATCTGGATGGACAGACCGATTATCTGATCGACTGTCCGTTTACAGAGGAAATATCCGGCATGGAGGCGGAGACGTTCATCGAAGAAGTGCTGGTCGGCAGGTTCCATGCAGCGTACATTGCGGTCGGGACAGACTTCCATTTTGGACATGAGAAGCGCGGAGATATCCATATGCTGAAGCAGTATGCGGATGTATACGGATATGAACTGGAAGTGGTGGAGAAAGAACTGTATCAGGGCAGGGAGATCAGCAGCACTTATATTAAAGAAGAAGTTCTTGCCGGGCGGATGGAAGTGGCGGAGGAGCTGCTTGGATATGCGTATGCGATGAGCGGTGTCGTGGAGCATGGCAGAAAACTTGGCAGAAAGCTTGGGATTCCGACGATGAACATTACGCCGGAGACGGAGAAGCTGGCACCGCCAAACGGTGTCTATGCATGCCGCGTGCGCATCGGCGGGCAATTTTATCAAGGGATCGGTAACCTCGGCAACAAGCCTACAGTGGATGCGGACGGGAAATTGATCCTGGAAGTCAATGTCTTCGCATTCGACAGAGAGACCTACGGACAGACCATTCAGGTGGAACTGCTTTCGTTTGTCCGTCCGGAGCGCAAGTTTGCTTCTGTGGAGGAATTGAAAAGCCAGATGGAGGCAGATATCGAGGCGATCAAGAGCAGATAACCGCAACCCCTGGGAACGGTGAATTGTGCATAGTGACGAAAACAGAGAAAAGAAAAGAAAATTCAAAATAAATCTTGAAAAACAATTTCAACTATGCTACTCTAATCAAGGATTTACGAGCCGATATCCGGTAATTGGAAGACTCCAACCGTTACTTAATATCCGGCGCTAAAATATTATAAGAAAGAATAAGGAGGATCATCACATGATCGCAAAAGAAAAGAAACAGGCTATTATTGCAGAATATGGAAGAACAGAAGGAGACACAGGTTCACCGGAAGTTCAGATCGCAATCTTAACAGCAAGAATCAACGAATTAACAGATCACTTTAAAGCAAATCCAAAGGATCATCATTCAAGAAGAGGTCTTCTTAAAATGGTAGGTCAGAGAAGAGGCTTACTTGCTTACTTAAAGAAAACTGATATTGAAAGATACCGTTCTTTAATTGAACGTTTAGGACTTAGAAAATAATCAAAGTGATTTCAACAGGGGATGGTTATTAGTGCCATCCCTTGTTTTCGGTTACAGCCGCCGGATAAAAAGATGTCCGGTGCACAAGTTTATGCAAAAGACGGCAGGAAAGTATGAGCCGAGACCACTGAAAAGGATATTTCCCCGGCAGATCTTCGCAGATTTGACTGTTTGCAGAACAGAAATATATTTTTCAGTAGTTTCGGTACAGCCTGTCGGCGAAGAAAAGGAGAACAGTATGTTTAAAAAATTTGAAATGGAATTAGCCGGAAGAACTCTGCGCGTCGATGTCGGCAGAGTGGCGGCACAGGCAAACGGTGCAGCTTTGATGCACTACGGAGAGACAGTCGTATTATCGACAGCGACAGCATCTGAGAAACCGAGAGAGGGGATTGATTTCTTCCCGCTTTCTGTGGAATATGAAGAGAAATTATATGCAGTAGGAAAGATTCCGGGAGGATTTAATAAGAGAGAAGGAAAGGCATCTGAAAATGCGATCCTGACATCCCGTGTTATCGACAGACCGATGAGACCTCTGTTCCCGAAGGATTACCGAAATGATGTGACATTAAACAACCTCGTATTATCTGTGGATCCGGACTGCAGCCCGGAACTGACAGCCATGTTAGGTTCTGCGATCGCGACAGCCATCTCTGATATCCCGTTTGACGGACCGACTTCCACAACACAGGTGGGACTGATCGACGGAGAGTTTGTATTTAATCCGAATGCGGCACAGAGAGCGGTCTCTGATCTGCAGCTGACGGTTGCATCCACAAGAGATAAAGTCATCATGATCGAAGCCGGAGCAAATGAAGTGCCGGAGGCGAAGATGATCGAGGCAATTTTTGCTGCACACGAAGTGAATCAGGAAGTGATCAAATTCATCGACACGATTGTTGCAGAGTGCGGAAAAGAAAAGCACGCTTACACAAGCTGCGCAGTGCCGGAAGAGTTATTTGAGGCGATCAGAGAGATCGTGACACCGGAAGAGATGGAAGAGGCGGTATTCACAGATGAAAAGCAGGTCAGAGAAGAGAATATCCGCGTGATCTGCGAGAAATTAGAAGAAGCATTTGCAGAGAACGAAGAGTGGCTGGAACTGTTAGGAGAAGCATTGTACCAGTATCAGAAGAAGACTGTCCGCAAGATGATCTTAAAAGACCACAAACGTCCGGATGGAAGAGCCATCGATCAGATCAGACCGCTCGCGGCAGAGACAGATCTGATTCCAAGAGTACACGGTTCTGCAATGTTCACAAGAGGGCAGACTCAGATTTGTACGATCACAACACTTGCACCGCTCTCAGAGGCGCAGAGAATCGACGGTCTTGACGAGGCGGAAACTTCTAAGAGATATATGCACCACTATAATTTCCCGTCATACTCTGTCGGTGAGACAAAGCCGTCAAGAGGACCTGGACGCCGCGAGATCGGACATGGTGCACTTGCAGAGAGAGCACTGGTTCCGGTACTTCCAAGCGAAGCAGAGTTCCCATATGCGATCCGTACGGTATCTGAGACATTTGAGTCAAACGGTTCTACTTCCCAGGCAAGTGTATGTGCATCCAGCATGTCACTGATGGCGGCAGGTGTTCCGATCAAATCGGCAGTGGCAGGTATCTCCGCAGGACTCGTGACAGGGGAGACAGACGATGACTATATTGTTCTGACAGATATCCAGGGACTGGAAGACTTCTTTGGAGATATGGACTTTAAAGTTGCCGGAACACACAAAGGAATCACAGCGATCCAGATGGATATTAAGATCCACGGACTGACAAGACCGATCATCGAGGAAGCAATCGCATGCACAAAGAAAGCAAGAACTTATATCTTAGATGAAGTGATGAACAAGGCGATCGCAGAGCCTCGCGAATCTGTCGGACCATATGCGCCGAAGATCCGCCAGATGCAGATCGACCCTGCAAAGATCGGTGATGTGGTCGGACAGCGCGGAAAGACGATCAATGCCATCATCGAACAGACCGGCGTGAAGATCGATATCACAGATGACGGTGCAGTGTCTGTATGCGGTGTCGATGCAGAGGCGATGGAAGAGGCGATGAAGATGATCGCGATCATTGTCACAGAGTTTGAAGCCGGACAGGTGCTGGAAGGAAAAGTCGTAAGCATTAAAGAATTTGGGGCATTCGTAGAATTTGCTCCGGGAAAAGAAGGAATGGTACACATTTCTAAGATTTCCAAAGAACGCATCAAAAATGTAGAAGATGTTCTGACACTTGGCGATAAAGTCAAGGTAGTCTGCTTGGGAAAAGATAAGATGGGAAGAATGAGCTTCTCCATGAAAGATGTGGCGGAATAAAAAGAATAGCGCAAAAAAAGCTATTTAGATTTAGATAAGGAAATAAATTGAGAGTCTGCAAAGAGCAGGCTCTCAATTTGTTTTACAGGGTTTGGTTTAATTCAATCTGATTCATCTTACCCCATACCGGAGGTGAGATAACGGACAAACCTTTTAAGGGGAAGTCAGAGTTATTTTTACAGATGTGAGGGAGATTCTTTTGAATGACGGTTGTATCTCCGGCTCCAAGCTGAATTTCCCGTTCACCGATCTGAACGGTCAACTCTCCTTCTATGACGTACAGAATCTCCTCCGAATGGTGTCGGACCGGTTCGGTCACATCTTGTGTATGCGGCGCAAACTCAAACTGAATCAACAAAGCCCCCGGCGAGTACCTCGGGGAAGGCAAAGGGGAAAGGAAACGAAATGTGATCTTACCGTCATCGGAATGGCTGATCTGCTGCTGCCCGTTCCTGATTGTGAGCTCCTCCATCATTTCACTGTCATCCAGAAGCATATAAAGCGGAACTTGGAATACCGATGCAATTTTGCGGAGGGAAGAGAGGGAAGGATCGATTTCTCCGCGCTCGATCTGCGAAATGTAGCTGATGGACATACCGGTCAAAACAGCCAGTTCTTTGATCGTCAGGTTTTTATTTTTTCTATATTCTCTAATTTTCAACATAGCACACCTCAAAAAAATTATTTCCATCATTATAACTGAATCAGTGAAAAAAAGCAAAGAATTTATCACTTTGCCTTGACAAAGCATTTTATAAATAGTAAAATCATATGAAAAATACAAAGAAAATTTCATTATTTATGAAAAAGAGGTGGGAATATGAAAATTACAAATGTAAAAATTGAAAAATTTTCGATTGAACTTACGGAACCATTTAAGGTGGCTTTTGCAGAAATCAGCCATTGCGACAGTCTGCTTCTGAAGATTGAAACGGATGAAGGATATACCGGATATGGGGAGGCGGCTCCATTTGCTCCTGTTACGGGAGAGACATTAGAAGGATGTACGGCTGTACTGAAGATGTTTTCAAAAGGTCTGATTGGCATGAATCCATTAGATATTGAAAAAATTCATGTGATGATGGATGGACTGGTGCATGGAAACGGCTCTGCGAAATGTGCGGTGGACATTGCGCTTCACGATTTGAAAGGAAAGGTGATGGATCAACCGCTGTATCGTGTACTGGGCGGATATCAGGACGTTGTGCAGAACGATATCACAATTGGAATTGCAGAGCCGGAAAAAATGGCAAAGCTTGCGAAAAGTTATGTGGAGCAGGGTTATCGTATTCTGAAGATCAAGGCGGGAATCAATCCCAATGAGGATTTGGAGGCGCTGCGCCTGATCAGGCAGGCAGTTGGAACGGATATCCGTCTGAGAGTAGATGCAAATCAAGGATACGATGTAAGCCGGGCAATTTATGCGTTGGATGGAATGAAAAAATATGGCGTGGAAGCAGTTGAGCAGTGCCTTCCGGATTGGGATTTGGAAGGAGCCGCATTTTTGAAAACAAAAGTAAGCGGCATACAATTGATGCTGGACGAATCGATCCATACCGTAAAAGATGCTGCGAGAGTGTGCAGAGCCAATGCTGCCGACATTCTGAATATCAAATTGATGAAATGTGGAGGGCTGTATCGTGGCGGACAGATCAGTACGCTTGCGGAGAACTTTGGTATGACATGTATGGTGGGATGTATGCTTGAGAGCAAGATTGCGATTACAGCCGGATTAAGTCTTGTGGCTTCCAGAAAGAACATTACCGAGGCGGATTGTGACAGCTTCATGTACTACAAAGATGCAGATACCGGCATGCCGGGCGGATTCAGACGAGAAGGAGATATGTTTTATCTTTTGGATAAGCCGGGACTTGGTCTGGATATTTCATTCTAGAACAGAAAAAAGTATTTACAGAGGAGGAAGAGAGTTATGTTTCCAATATTTCAAACATCGGACAGTATGCTTGCAGTAATTCTTTGCATTGTAGCATGCGCATTCTGGGCACAAAAATTTAAAGTATTTAAAGTGATAGGACCGGCACTATTTGCGATTGTAGTGGGGATTCTGTTAGTGAATTTGCGGATCGTGCCGTCCTATACGGATATTTACGGGGTGATTTCTACATATTGTATTCCGTTTTCCGTGTCACTTTATCTGCTGAATGTAGATCTGAAACAGATTATGGGAATGTCGAAACAACCTTTGCTTTCCATTGCATCGGCAGTATTTAGTGTAAGTATTGTGGCAGTGGTTTTCGGCAGTATTTTCGGAAATTATGTGGAAGAAGGATGGAAAGTTGCAGGAATGTTCGTAGGAACGTATACGGGCGGAAGCTCAAATCTTACGGCGATCGCATCGGGGCTGGACGCATCGGCATCTACGATCGCGGCAGCCAATGCAGCGGATTATGTGATCGGCATGCCGACACTTGTTCTGATGTTTATGGCGCCGACACTTTTGAAAAAGTGGAAATGGTTCCGGAAGTTCTGGCCATATTCATTTACGGAGGAAGAGTTAGAAGGAGACGGTACAGGGAAGGCATTGATGGAACCGGAGGAATGGAGCATTAAGGAGATTGCCATCCTTCTTGCAATTGCAGTATCTGTCGTGGGAGTATCTACGAAACTTTCTTCTTTTGCAGGGGCAGATCTTGCAAGTGCGGTGAGAATTCTTTTGATTTCTACATTCTCGATTGCTATTGCACAGATTCCGGCGGTGCGTAAATTAAGAGGAGCAACAAATCTCGGACTGTTCTTTGGAATGATGTTCCTTGTAGTCGTCGGATTTTCTGTGGATATTCGAGGATTCGTAGGATCTGCCGCAGCCATTACGATGTTTTGTTTCTGCGTGATCGTATTCAGTTTCTTGCTGCATCTTACGATTACAAGACTTTTGAAAGTCAAATATGAATATGTACTTCTCGGCATTGTAGGGGCAATTGCAGATGGAAGTACTGCGGCGCTCGTTGCTTCGGGAGCCAAATGGAAAAGTCTGATCAGTGTGGGACTCTTGATGGGAGTGATAGGAGGAATCTGTGGAAACTATGTAGGAATTGCAGTGGCCTATATTGTTCGCATGATTCTTGGTGTATAATAGAGAAAAACTGTAAGGAGTGAACAAAACATGCAGTGGAATTTTTATTTATCGGGGATCTTGTACGGGAAATTCTATGAATGCGGGAATGAGATTTCTGTAGAAACATGGGATGCTATGACGGGAGAGTGGACTCCGAAAGAAGCTGTTACAGAAGAGAAAGATGCATATTTTAAAATATTGTGCAGCCGAAGCATATCGGAGTTTTTCAAAAACAAAGAAGAATATGAAGCTGGAATTCAAAATGGAGAGCCGGAATTTTGGACTTCCGGCGGAGAACGATTTACGAACCGGAGAAAAGAATCTTATTTTCAGAGAGAACAGAAATTTCCTAAGGATTTATTCTATGAGGACGGAAAAATCTATGCGGTCCTTATGAGCGGACGGGATTATGCAGCGGTTCTTGTGAAGGATGGCCTGGAAGACAGAACGATTCTTGCAAAATGGAAGGAACTATTCCGGGAGCCGGTGCAGGCGGTACAGTCTCTTGGTACATTTTATGTGGATACAAGGGATGGGGAGAAGCTTGCAACCGATGTGTATGTTCCGCTTCAAAGCCGGAAGAAGAACGAGAAAGTTCCGTCGGTCCTCATAAGAACACCTTATGGAAAGGGAGAACGCAGCGAGCAATATTTCCGATTCATACAGAGGGGCTATGCGGTCGTCATCCAGGATACAAGAGGAAGGGAAGACAGCACAGGAACGTGGCAGCCGAACTATTATGAGGTGGAAGACGGAGATGATACACTCAATTGGATCGCCGCACAGCCGTGGAGCGACGGACAGGTGTCCATGACAGGAGGTTCCTATCTTGGCTATGTACAGTGGGCTGCGGCTGCAAGCGGAAATCCACATTTGAAGGCGATTTTAAGCAGTGTGTGCGCGGGAAGTGCATTTACGGATCTGCCAAGAAGAGGAGGATGCTTTACATCCGGAATGCTTGCGTGGGCATTTGCCATGTCGGAGCAAAGAATGCGGGCGGACCGGATGATCCGGGAAGACTGGGATGAAGTACTGGATATCCGTCCGCTGGAAAATATTCCAAAATCAGCTCTGGGAGAGGAGATCCCGTTTCTGACAGAGTGGCTGAACCATCCGGATATGGATGCGATGTGGAAAATGTCAAGCTGGAAAGACCGTTACCATGGGAAGCCGGTTCCGGCGCTGATTATGTCGGGATGGTTTGATGACAATGGAATGGGTACGACAGAAGCACTGGATCTTGTGAAAGATTGGCCGGAGGGAACATGGAAGACGATCCTGGGCGCTTGGAAGCACAGTGGAAATGCAGACTATGACTTGCATGGCGTTTATATGGGAGAAGATGCTTTGCGCTATGATCTTGACCTGATCTGTATGATGTGGCTGGAACATTTTCTGAAAGGTGCAGACAATGGAATCGAACGATCCCCGAAGGTGGAATACTATACGCTCGGAGAGAATCAGTGGAAAACGGCAGAAAAATGGCCGCCGGAAAATGGAGAGATCAGGAGGATTTACCTGCATGGCGAACGGGATAGTTATGTTTATGATCCGGAGCATCCGGCAACACATATCATTGATATGTCGGAAAATGAGATTGGAGTGCCGGAAGATTATACGGAAGAAGAAAAACGAGAGGATTACCTTATTTATTCTTCTGAAGTGTATGAGGAGCCGTTTACCATTACCGGAGATGCCCGTGTACACTTGTTTGTGTCCTGTGACTGCCCGGATACTGATTTTATATTCCGCATTACGGATGTAGATGAACAGGGCAGATCCATAAAACTTGCAGATGGTGTCATTGGTGCAAAATACCGGAATGGATTTGAAAAACCGGAGTATATGGAACCGGATCAGGTGTATGTGATTCCGATTCGTACAACGAAGCTTTCGCATACATTCCTTCCGGGACATCGTATGCGTTTTACAGTGACATCGAGTGCGAAGAATTTTATCTTTCCGAACAGCAATACAAAGGATGGATTTAACAGTGCGCAAAAACAGACTGCGCACATTAAAGTGCATCAAGACGGAGCATACAGATCTTACATAGAACTTGTCGTAGAAAAATAGGAATGAAAAGCAGTTTCAGAGGGCCGTCACACGGATAAGCAGTGTGGCAGCCTTTTTTCATTCTAATCCCCGATATCTTTCACCGAAGTGTCAAAGTTATTTTTTAGTTCTAAACAGACAAGTCTCTCATATACTGTTTTAAGAGGTGGACAAAGATGAACAGAGCAATCGAAAAAAACAGACAGGTGCTGCAGATTCTGGCAAGGGAGATTCAGACGCTCATCGCACAGGCAGAAACAGATATGGAGGGACTTCAGGAGATCCGCCTTAGGGTGGGGAGCCCGGTGATCTTAAATGTCCGGGGAGAAGAACAGATCCCGAAGCAGAAGGGGAGACCGCACCTGGTCACAAAGGAGGAGATCCGCGAGACGGTGGATTATATCAGCAGCTATTCTCTCTATGCATTTGAGGAGGAGCTGCGGCAGGGATTTCTGACAGTGGAAGGAGGGCACCGGGTAGGGATGGCAGGAAAAGTGATTATGGATCAGGGAAAAATAAAGAATATCCAGCATATTTCATCAGTCAATATCAGAGTTGCACATGAGGTAAAAGACTGCGCGGGGAAAGTTCTGCCTTATCTTACATACAATAAGCAGCTGTATCATACGTTGATCATTTCCCCGCCGGGATGTGGGAAGACAACACTTTTGCGGGATCTGATCCGTCAGATCTCAGATGGAAACCGGTGGATCAAAGGGGCGAGTGTGGGCGTAGTCGATGAACGATCGGAACTGGGGGCATGTCATCTGGGGATTGCGCAGAATGAACTTGGAATCCGCACGGATATTTTAGACGGCTGTCCGAAGTCGGAAGGAATGATCATGCTGATCCGGTCGATGGCGCCGAAGATTCTTGCAGTCGATGAGATCGGCGCGCCCGAAGATATCCATGCGATCGAATATGCGATGCACTGCGGGTGCTGCATGTTAGCCACCGTGCACGGGACGTCGATGGCGGAAGTGCAGAAGAAACCTGTACTGCAGCAGCTGATTCAAAGAAGGCGGTTTGACCGCTACGTCGTCTTGAAAAATGGAATTCATATCGGAGAGGTGGAAGGAATTTACGATGAGAGAGGAACTTTACTTTACCGGGAGCAGTATGAGAGAGGAGCGTGCATGTGAAAGGAATCGGAATCATCTTGATCATTCTTGGGACGAGCGGAATCGGATATCTGACTGCGGCTGATCTGAAGAGGCATCTGAACGATCTGAGATGGCTTCGGAGGATCATGCTGCTGCTAAAAGAGGAAATTACATACACGCACGCACCGCTGGGGGAAGCGTTTGCCCGCATTTCAGGGAAAGTAAAGGCACCGTACTGCCTGTTTCTGACACAGGTATCCGGCCAGCTTGCAAGACGTGCGGGAACTTCTTTTGCGGAAATCTGGTGCTGTGCGGTGGAGGAGAGACTTCACACAACGAAGCTGACCCGGGAAGAGCTGGAAGAATTAAAAGAGTTTGGAAACAGTATCGGATATCTCGGCGGACATGCCCAGGAAGGGGCGATTGATCTGTATCTGGAACAGTTAAAGGCAGAAGTGCAGGAAGTGCGGGAAGGGCTGGCGGCGAAGCAGAAATTATGCGGCTGCCTTGGTGTGATGAGTGGGATTTTTATTACAATTTTATTGGTATAGCGGGAGGAGTACATGAGTGTTCAGCTTATTTTTAAGATCGCGGCGGTTGGAATCCTCGTCTCAGTACTGTGTCAGGTATTGAAACACAGCGGCAGGGAGGAACAGGCATTCCTGACAAGTCTTGCAGGGCTTCTGCTCGTGCTGTTTTGGATTCTTCCTTATATCCAAGAACTGTTCCATTCCATTGAACAGCTATTTTCTCTGTAAGAAATTGAGCGACTGCACATGAGTATCTGCAGTGCAGGATTTCCTGCCTGGGAGTTCGAAGGAATTCCCAATGGAAGAAAAGGAGAAGGGGGAGACAAGTTGAATGCAGTACAGATCGGGCTTGTAGGGGTGGCAGGTGCGCTGCTTGCGATTCAGTTCAAAAACGGAAAATCAGAGTACGGGATCTACTTAAGTGTGGCGGTCAGCATTTTTATTTTTCTGAATATTATAGGGAGATTGGAGATCATCCTTGAGACACTGCGCACCATCGGGGAGATGATCACCATTGACCGGGCGTACATCGGCACACTCTTAAAGATGGTGGGAATCACTTACGCAGCGGAGTTTTCCGCGGGGATCTGCAAAGATGCGGGATATCAGACTGTGGCATCCCAGATTGAGATTTTCAGCAAACTGACGATACTGGCACTTGGCATGCCGATTCTATTGGCGCTGTTAGAGACGATCCATGGATTTTTAACTTAGTTGGAAAGGTAGTTGGGAGAGGGACATGAAAGAGCAGAAACCAGCAGGGAAAAGAAAAAAGTCATGGTCGACCGGAATCCTGCTTATTCTGATTTTGCTTTTTTTTCCGGCCATGCGGGTGAGGGCATCAGAGATGGAAGAAGAGCAGGCGCTTAAGGATGCAAAAGAGGCTGTGGAGGAAGCTCTTTTCGGAGAACTTGGTTTTGAGGAAGTGACAGAGACGCTTGAAGAATTGTTCCCGGAAGGAAAGATGGATTTTTCCGAGATGGTGAAAGGGATTGCGGAAGGGAAGCTGCCGCTGTCACTTGAGACGGCAGGGCAGTTTGTGAAAGATCAGATTGCCTATGAGTTCGGGCAGAGTAAAAAGAGTATTGTATACATATTGATGCTCGCTGTGGCTGCCGCTGTGTTTGCCAATTTTTCCGGTGTATTTCCAAACCGCCAGATTTCTGAGATCAGTTTTTATCTTCTGTACCTTTTGCTGTTTACCGTGTGTCTAAATGGATTCCGGATGATGGCGGATCTTACGGCACAGAGGCTTACCCTTCTGACTTCGTTTATGAAGGTGCTTGGACCGGTCTATTTTCTTGCGGTTGCAGTTGCAAACGGGAGCGTGACATCGGTGGCTTTCTATAACCTTGTCCTGTTTCTGATCTTTCTTGTGGAACTTTTGATTCTGAACTTTCTGCTCCCGTTTGTGCAGGTCTATACGATGCTGGAATTGTTGAATCATCTTTCTTCGGAGGAATATTTATCGAAGATGGCAGAATTGATCCACACAGGAATCGACTGGGGGATCAAGACACTTCTTGCCTGTGTCATCGGACTGAATCTTGTTCAGGGAATGCTGCTTCCGGTGATCGATTCCGTTAAGAGAGGCATGGTGACAAAGACCGCAGAGGCGATCCCGGGGATCGGAGATGCGATCGGAGGGATGACGGAGGTTGTTCTTGGGACAACCGTTCTTGTAAAGAACAGTATCGGGATCACCGGTGCCATTATCTGTGTGGGAATCTGTGCAGTTCCGTTTCTGCAGGTGGCGGTGGTCGCTTTTCTCTATAAGCTTGTGGCGGCGGTGATCCAGCCGGTGTCAGATCAGAGAATTGTCGGCTGCATTTCCGGGATCGGCAAGGGCTGTCAGCTTCTGCTCAGAATGATCTTTGCCACGGGACTGTTATTTCTGCTGACGATCGTGATTGTCACAGCATCGACAACCTGACGTGTTAGAAGGAGAAAAAGATGACAGAGGGACTGTATCAGTGGGTGGAAAATATTGCGTTTTACATGGTGTTTATGACGGCGGCGCTTCATCTGATTCCCGGTGACGGGTATCGGAAATATCTGAAATTCTTTACCGGACTTTTATTGATCCTGCTTGTGCTCAGTCCGGTACTGAAGATTGCCGGAATGGAGAAAACTTTTCGGGAAGTGTTTGAAAAATATACCTACGAGGAAGAACTGCAAAGGATCGAGGAAAAAACAAAGTATCTGGAGGAAGTAAGCCCGGAAGATTATCTTCCGAAAGCGTATGGCGGCAATGATGAACAGTCTGACGGAGCGCATGGAGAAGAGCGCGGCAATGATGAACAGTCTGACAGAACGTATGAAGAAGAGAACGGCGATGAAAAAGAAGGAGGGGGAGAACACAGTGAATAAGGAGAGATGGAACTGGAAATTTCCGGAAGGATTTCCGAAGAAAAATCAGCTGCTGATCGTGCTTCTTGTGGGGATCCTTCTTGTCATCATTGCAATCCCGACTCCGGAATCCGGCGGGAATGTGGAAGAAGAGAGAAAAAGCGGGACAGATGATTCGGAGACAACAGATCTGGATGCCTACAGAGAAGCGATGGAGAGGGATCTTGCGAACATTTTAGAACAGACGGAAGGCGTAGGAGAGGTGCAGGTGATGATCACGTTTCGCACATCGGCAGAGAAGGTTGTGGAGAAGGACCTGGAGAAGAGTGAGTCTGACAGAAGGGAGGAGACGGTGTTTGAAGATACTGCAGAAGGAGCACACACGCCGTACGTCCGCAAGGAAGTCCGCCCGCAGGTGGAGGGGGTGCTTGTAAGTGCAAAAGGCGGGGATGATGCTGTCGTGAGAAAGGAAATCACAGAGGCGGTGCAGGCATTATTTGGTATCGAAACGCATAAAATTAAAATAATGAAGCAGAGTGATTCAAAGAAGGAGGGTTCATTTTGAAAAAACTATTTAAGAAGAATCAGGTAATCATCGCAACACTGGCAGTCATGATCGCGGTCGCAGGCTATCTGAACTATTCCGGAAAGCTGTTTGGAGGAGAGGAAGGAAAGGAGACGAGCGGGGAACTGGCGAACAAAGAACTTCTTGACATCTCGGACCAGGAGCTTGCTGAGACGGCAGGAGATATTGAAAGCACAGACAAGGAAGCGGCATTGGAAGATTCGGTGGAAGGGACGCCGGGGGAGGCAGTGCTCACAAACGGAGAGGCCAGCAAAGTGGTAGCGGAGGCGAAGGTCTCAAGAGAACAGGTGCGCGCGAAGAACAAGGAGACACTGCAGGCGATCATCGATAATGCGGAGATCGGGGATGAGCAGAAGCAGCAGGCGGTCAACGAGATGATCCAGCTGACGGATCTGTCCGAGAAGGAAGTGGCAGTGGAGACACTCCTTGCATCGAAAGGATTTTCAGAGACGGTGGTCAATCTGACTGTGGACAGTGCAGACGTTGTTGTGAGCAACGCAGATCTGACGGATGCAAACCGCGCACAGATTGAAGATATCGTTACAAGAAAAACAGGGATTGCTCCTCAGAATATCGTGATCACACCGATACATAGCGGGGAGGAAGAGGCGAAGACGGAAGAAAAATAGTTTTTGTTGATAAACAAAAAAAGAGTTGCTATAATAGAAACGTTGAAAAAAAGCAAAGCAGGAGAACATTATGTCAAATATTACGAATGAAATAAAGAAACGAAGAACATTTGCGATTATTTCTCATCCCGATGCCGGTAAGACGACATTGACCGAGAAGTTTTTATTATACGGCGGCGCGATCAACCAGGCAGGATCTGTCAAGGGAAAGGCGACCGCAAAGCATGCAGTGTCAGACTGGATGGAGATCGAGAAGGAAAGGGGAATCTCGGTGACTTCCTCAGTGCTCCAGTTTAACTATGACGGGTATTGTATTAATATTCTGGATACACCGGGACACCAGGATTTCTCGGAGGATACTTACCGTACACTGATGGCTGCGGACTCTGCGGTGATGGTCATTGACGCGTCAAAAGGTGTGGAGGCACAGACGAGAAAGCTTTTTAAAGTCTGTGTCATGCGTCACATCCCGATTTTTACCTTTATCAACAAGATGGACCGTGAGGCGAGAGATACGTTTGAACTGTTGGATGATATCGAGAAGGAGCTTGGGATCGCGACCTGTCCTGTCAACTGGCCGATCGGTTCCGGGAAGGGATTTAAAGGTGTCTATGACAGGGAACACAGAGAGATTGAGCTGTTCTCGGATACACAAAAAGGAACGAAAATGGGAGAAGTGAAGAAAATTGCATTGGATGATCCGGAACTGGGCACACTGATCGAGGAAGATGCACTTTCTCTTTTGGAGGAGGAGATCGAACTGTTAGACGGGGCAAGTGCCGAGTTTGATCAGGAACTTGTAAGCAAGGGAGAGCTTTCTCCGGTCTTTTTCGGTTCGGCGCTCACAAACTTCGGTGTGGAGACCTTCCTGCAGCATTTCCTCTCCATGACATCCTCGCCGCTTCCGAGAAAATCAGACAAAGGAGAGATCGATCCGATGACGGAGAAGGATTTCTCTGCGTTTGTCTTCAAGATTCAGGCAAATATGAACAAGGCGCACCGCGACCGTATTGCATTTATGCGGATCTGCTCCGGTGAGTTTGAGGCAGGTATGGAAGTGTATCATATGCAGGGCGGAAGAAAGGTGCGTCTCTCCCAGCCACAGCAGATGATGGCAAGCGAGCGGAAGATGGTGGAGAAGGCTTACGGAGGAGATATCATCGGAGTGTTTGATCCGGGAATCTTCTCGATCGGTGATACGCTTACGACTTCTGCCGAGCGGTTCTGTTATGAGGGGATCCCGACCTTTGCGCCGGAACATTTTGCCAGAGTGCGCCAGGTCGATACGATGAAGCGGAAGCAGTTCATCAAGGGGATCAATCAGATTGCCCAGGAAGGTGCGATCCAGATTTTTCAGGAGTACAACACCGGAATGGAAGAAATCATCGTCGGAGTTGTCGGGGTACTTCAGTTTGATGTATTAAAATACCGTCTGGAGAATGAATACAATGTGGAGATCCGCATGGATCAGCTCCCATATGAACATATCCGCTGGATCGAGAATACAGACCTTGATCTTGATAAGGTGATCGGAACTTCTGACATGAAGAAGATCAAGGACTTAAAGGGTCGTCCGCTTCTTCTGTTTGTCAACAGCTGGAGCATCCGTATGACATTGGACCGCAACGAAGGCCTTGTTCTGTCTGAGTTTGGCCGCTCTTAAGTTTTTTGTTTGCAAATAATGAGAAATTTGTTATAATAACTACAACAGACAGCAAACCAGACAGGAGGTTTTAGAAATGGTAAAAGACGAAAGAAATACGTATACGATACATCAGGACCCGAATCTCGGGGAAGTGAAGATCGCCGATGAAGTGGTTGCGATCATCGCAGCTCTGGCAGCCACAGAGGTGGAAGGAGTCGCTTCGATGGCAGGCAATATCACAAATGACCTGATTGCAAGGCTGGGAATGAAGAATTTGTCCAGAGGCGTGAAGGTAGATGTGCTGGAAGGAATCGTGACAGTATCTCTGGCGCTTATCCTGAAGTACGGTTACAACATCATGGATGTGTCAGGAAAGATTCAGGAGAAAGTCAAAGCGGCGGTGGAGAACATGACCGGACTTACCGTTGCAGATGTCAATATCCGTATCGCGGGCGTAGACATGGGCGAAGAATAGATTTGGAAGAAAATCACGGCTCACAGGGAGATTATGAAAGGTTTTTCATAATCTCTTTTCATGTGCCGAATTCTATTTTGCAATATGGAAGGTTATGTAGTATAATAGAGCCTATCGAAGAGATAACCTTTGAAAAAACAGACAGTGAGGTATAAAATGGGAAGATCAGAACTTAGAGAACACATTTTTAGAATATTATTTCGCATTGAATTTCAGCCGAAGGAAGAGATGGAAGAACAGCTTACACTCTATCTGGAGGAGCTGGAATCGGCAAAAGATGCAGAGAAAGAATACATCCGCAGAAAATACAGTGCGATTGCGGAGAAGGTGGAGACGATCGATGAGAAGATCAATGCTTCTGCGACAGGATGGAAGACATCCCGGATGGGAAAGGTAGATCTGACCATTCTTCGTCTTGCAGTTTATGAGATCGAGTGGGATGAGGAAGTGCCGCAGGGAGTTGCGATCAACGAGGCGGTAGAATTGGCGAAGCGATACGGAGGAGAGGAAAGTCCGTCTTTCATCAACGGAGTTCTTGGAAAGATCGTCAATTCGAGGTAGCACCATGCGCAGTGTATATTCCGTCGGTCAAGTCAATTCTTACATTAAAAATATGTTTACACAGGACTTCATGCTTGGGCGTATCTATGTGAAGGGGGAAGTGTCAAACTGCAAATACCACACTTCCGGACATATTTATTTTTCACTCAAGGATGAGACAGGGACGATCGCCTGTGTGATGTTTGCCGGACAGAGAGGCGGACTTTCTTTTCAGATGAGAGAAGGTCAGCAGGTCATTGTCCTTGGAAGTGTCAATGTCTATGAGCGTGACGGCAGATACCAGCTCTATGCGAAAGAGATTATTTTAGACGGAGCGGGACTGCTGTATGAGAAGTTTGAGAGGCTGAAGCGGGAATTAGAAGAGATGGGAATGTTTGAGCAGGAATATAAGCGGCCGATTCCTGCATTTGCCCGCACAGTCGGGATTGTGACAGCGCCTGCGGGGGCGGCGATCCGGGATATTATCAATATTGCAGCCAGAAGGAACCCTTATGTGCAGCTGTATTTGTGCCCGGCACTGGTACAGGGAGAGGGCGCTGCCGAAAGCATCGCAGATGGAATCCGCAGGCTGGACGAGTTTGGTGTGGATGTGATCATCGCAGGCAGGGGCGGCGGTTCGATCGAGGATCTCTGGGCATTTAACGAGGAGATCGTTGCCCGGGCGATCTTTGCATGCCGGACTCCGGTCATCTCGGCGGTAGGACACGAGACCGACACAACGATCGCGGACTATGTGGCGGATCTCCGCGCACCGACACCTTCCGCTGCTGCGGAACTTGCAGTCTATGAATACGATGCGGTCCGCGCATACTTAGAGGAAATGGAAAGGAAGCTGAAGCGTGCGCTGTCTCACACGGTGGAAGAGAAGCGAAATCAGGTCCGTCAGCGGGCACAGAGACTTTCTTATCTGCATCCGCAGGTGAAGCTCAATGAGAAGCGGCAGCAGGCGGCGGATCTGGAGGAACGGATCCGGCAGAAGATGCAGGAGCGGCTGAAGGAAGCAAAACACGGACTGTCCGTGCGTGCAGAGCGTCTCAACGGACTTTCTCCGGTCAGAAAGCTGGGGCAGGGATTTTCCTATGTCCAGAATGAGACAGGAGTCAACATCCGAAGGACTGAGGATGTCTGTCCGGGAGAGATCCTTTCAATCAGGGTGACAGACGGAACGATACGTGCACAGGTGACGGAAGTGGAAAGGGAGGCAGAAGATGGCGGAAAACACAGTCAAAGAGAATAGAACACTGGAGGAACTGTTTCAGGAACTGGATGGGATGATGCGGCAGATGGAAGAGCCGGGACTTTCTCTGGAACAGTCTTTTTCACTTTATCACAGAGGAATAGAACTCTTACAGTCATGCAATGACAAGATCGATACAGTGGAAAAACAGATACAGATATTGGAAGAAGATGGAGAGTGTCATGAATTTTAAGGACGAGAGAAGAAAGAAAACAGAGGAGATCGAGCAGATCTTAAAAGCGTATCTGCCCGTGCAGGAAGGAAAACAGAAAGTCATCATGGAGGCGATGGAGTACAGCCTGATGGCAGGAGGAAAGAGACTTCGTCCGATGCTGCTTTGGGAGACGTTCCGGATGTTTGGAGGCACCTCGAAGGCGGTCAGACCATTTATGGCGGCAATGGAGATGATCCATACCTATTCGCTCGTACATGACGATCTTCCGGCGATGGATAATGATGATTACCGGAGGGGAAGAAAGACAACACATATCGTGTTCGGAGAGGATATGGGAATCCTGGCCGGAGATGCCCTGTTAAATTATGCATTCGAGACAGCATGCACTGCGTTTGAGGAAGCACCAGAGGAGACGGTCCGGATCGGGAAAGCACTCGGGGTGCTTGCAAAGAAGGCGGGAATCTACGGGATGATCGGAGGTCAGGTCGTAGATGTCAGCGCTGCCGGCAAGGATATCACAGGAGATGTGCTTTCTTTTATCTATGAGCTGAAGACGGGGGCGCTTTTAGAAAGTGCAATGATGATCGGTGCGATCCTTGCGGGAGCAAAGGAAGAGGAAGTTGCAGTGATCGAGCAGGTTGCAAAGAAGGTCGGGATCGCATTTCAGATCCAGGACGATATTCTTGATGTGACAAGTACGGAGGAAGTGCTCGGGAAACCGGTCTTCAGCGACCAGAAGAATGAGAAGACGACCTATGTGACGCTCTTCGGATTAGAGAAATCAAAAAAGGATGTAGAACAGATTTCTGAGGAGGCGATTGCTCTGTTAAGAAGTCTGCAGAGAGAGAATATCTATCTGGAACAGCTCTTACAGGAGCTGATACATCGGGAGAAATAGAGGGAGTGCCTATGGTACTGGAAAAAATTCAGAAAGCAAATGATATTAAAAAACTAAAGCCGGAGGAGCTGGAAGTCCTTGCGCAGGAGATCCGTGATTTTCTGGTCGAGAAGATCAGCGTGACCGGCGGACATCTGGCTTCTAATCTTGGAGTGGTAGAACTGACGATGGCGATGCATCTGATCTTTGATCTGCCGGAGGATAAGATCATCTGGGATGTGGGACATCAGGCATATACGCACAAGCTTCTCACAGGCAGAAAAGCAGGATTTGATGATCTGCGGAAATATGGAGGGATGAGCGGCTTCCCGAAGCGGAAGGAGAGTGACTGTGATGCGTTTGATACCGGGCACAGTTCCACATCGATCTCGGCAGGGCTTGGATATGTGGAGGCGCGTGAGATCCTAGGGCAGGATCATAAGGTGATCTCTGTCATAGGAGATGGCTCTATGACCGGCGGGATGGCATATGAGGCGCTCAACAATGCTGCGGGACTAAAGAGTAATTTTATTATTGTGCTCAATGACAATAACATGTCGATCTCAGAAAATGTAGGGGGAATGTCGAAGTATCTTGACGGACTTCGGACCGCGAGCGCTTATACCGGACTGAAAAAGGGTGTGGAGGCGGCGCTCGGGAAGCTGCCGTACATCGGAGATAGGGTGACAGGACATATCCGGAGAGCGAAGAGCGGAATCAAGCAGCTCTTCGTTCCGGGGATGTTTTTTGAAGATATGGGCATCACTTATCTCGGACCGGTGGACGGGCATGATCTCAAGGCACTGTGCCGGGCATTTAAAGAAGCCGAAAAACTTCAGAATGCTGTATTGGTACATGTGATCACAACAAAAGGAAAAGGATATCTTCCGGCGGAGAAATATCCGTCCCAGTTCCACGGGACAGGCCCGTTTGATATTGAGACCGGGCAGGCAAAGGAAAAAGCAGGGGAAGATTCTTACACGGATGTCTTTTCCAAAGTGATCTACCGAGAGGCGAAGAAGGAACCGAAGCTGGTGGCGATCACTGCGGCGATGGCAGGCGGAACCGGATTGGTGCCGTTTTCTAAGACATACCGGGACAGATTTTTCGATGTAGGAATCGCGGAAGAACATGCGGTGACGTTTGCGGCGGGACTTGCGGCGGCGGGACTTAAGCCGGTTGTTGCGATTTATTCGTCCTTTTTGCAGCGTGCCTATGACCAGTTGATCCATGATGTCTGTCTGCAGAACCTTCCGGTCGTGTTTGCGATCGACCGTGCCGGGCTTGTGGGAAGCGACGGGGAGACGCACCAGGGATTGTTTGACCTGTCGTTTTTATCGACGATCCCGAATATGACAGTGATGGCACCGAAAAATAAATGGGAACTTGCGGATATGCTCCGCTTTGCCATTCAGTATCCGGGTCCGATCGCGGTTCGCTATCCAAGGGGAACAGCCTATACCGGACTGGAAGAGTTCCGGGCGCCGATCGAGTATGGAAAGAGCGAAGTGATCCAAAAAGGAGAAGGAGTTGCACTTCTCAGTGTCGGACATATGATAGAGACTGCCCGGAAGGTGTGTGATTCCTTAAGAGAGCGGGGAATTCAAAGTACACTGGTCAACAGCCGTTTTGTCAAGCCGGTGGATGAAGAACTGCTGGAAAAACTTTCCGAGTCGCATACACTCTATGTGACGATCGAGGAGAACGTACTGGCCGGAGGGTATGGAGCACAGGTGCTTGCCTGTGTGGAAAAGAAAAGGCTTCCGGTTCAGACAGAGTCGTTCGGAATTCCGGATGAGTATGTGGAACATGGAAATGTAGATGTATTAAGAAAAGAAGTGATGCTGGATGCGGATACGATCACAGAGCGGATCCTGTCCGTGTACCAGAAAGGACAGCAGGAGTAGAGAAATGAAAGAGCGTTTAGATGTATTACTTGTAAAGCGAAATCTCGCGGAATCAAGAGAGAAGGCGAAGGCGATCATCATGTCCGGAAATGTGTTTGTGGAAGGACAGCGGGAGGACAAGGCCGGAACCACTTTTTCGGATGAGGTTCAGATTGAGATCAAGGGGCATACGATGCCGTATGTCAGCCGGGGAGGATTAAAGCTTGAGAAAGCGATCGCTAATTTCGATGTGGATCTGGAAGACAAAGTCTGCACAGATGTCGGTTCTTCCACCGGGGGATTTACAGACTGTATGCTCCAGAACGGTGCGAGAAAGGTGTTCGCGATCGATGTGGGGAGAGGACAGCTTGCGTGGAAACTCAGGCAGGATGACCGGGTCGTATGTATGGAGAAGACGAATATCCGCTATGTGACACCGGAAGATCTCGGGGAGGAGATTGATTTTTCTTCCATTGATGTGTCTTTTATCTCCCTGACAAAGGTACTGGAGCCGATCCGCAACTACTTAAAGCCGGATGGGGAGATCGTTGCCCTGATCAAACCGCAGTTTGAGGCCGGAAGAGAGAAAGTGGGGAAGAAGGGGGTTGTCCGTGAAAAGAGTACCCATCACGAGGTGATCGAGCTGGTAACTTCGTATGCGGCATCCATCGGATTTCAGATTCTCGGCATTGAATTTTCGCCGATCAAAGGACCGGAAGGAAACATCGAATATCTGGTGCATTTAAAGAAAAGCGAAGTGGGAAGCAACCTGCCGGATATGGAGGAGGCGCTGTATCAGGTAGTGGAGGCAGCCTTTGCGGCGCTGGCAAAATAAAAAGCGGGAGAGGTACGTTATGGAGACGTTTTACATCATTACGAATTACAGTAAAGATGAAAATTATGAGGTGACAGAGCAGATACAAGATTATATAGAAAAGCGCGGCAGGACATGTATCTTATGCAAGCGGGACGAAGAGGGGAATCTCCTTGCAGACCAGATTCCGAAAGAGACGGACTGTGTCCTGACTCTGGGCGGGGACGGAACGTTGATACAGGCGGTCAGAGAACTGCGAAATAAGCATCTTCCGCTGATCGGAGTGAATATGGGAACACTCGGATATCTGACAGAGATTGAGCTTCCGAAGATCGAAGAAAGCTTGGAAAAGCTGTTTTCCGGAGAGTTTATCCCGGAACGCAGGATGATGCTGCAGGGAGCGCTTAAGGGAAGAAAAGAAGATATTGCACTCAATGATATTGTCGTGGCGCGGGCAGGAAGCATCCGTGTGATCCATTTTAATATTTATGTCAATGGACAGCTTTTAAATTCATACCAGGCAGATGGCGTGATCATCTCGACACCGACCGGATCTACGGCGTACAACCTGTCGGCGGGAGGACCGATCGTGGAACCGACTGCGGAGATGTTTGTGATCACACCGATCTGCTCCCATGCCTTAAATACAAGCAGTATCGTACTCTCGGCGGAGGACGAGATTGTGATTGAGATCGGGAAGGGAAAAGGAGATACCGTCGAGGAGGCAAGTGTCACATTTGACGGGGCGGATGTGATCCCGGTCTATACCGGGGACCGCATTACGATCAGCCGTTCGGAAAAGACTGCCAAACTTTTAAAGCTGAGTGAGGAGAGCTTTCTGGAGACGCTGCGCAAGAAAATGAAAGGAAATTAAACAAGATGAAAGTAAGTCGTCATGCAAAGATTGTAGAATTAATCAACCAGTATAATATTGAAACCCAGGAAGAACTTGCAGAACAGCTTAACAAGGCGGGCTTTCAGGTGACTCAGGCGACTGTTTCAAGAGATATCCGCGATCTGCGGCTTACGAAGGTTGCAGGGGAAAACGGAAAACAGAAGTATGTGATCCTCCAGGTTCCGGAGAAAGACATGAAGGAGAAATATATGCGCATCTTAAAAGACGGGTATGTTTCCATGGAGATGGCACAGAATATACTGGTAGTCAAGACCGTATCCGGGATGGCGATGGCGGTCGCCGCGTCGATAGATTCGATGCAGTGGTACGAGGTTGTCGGCTGTATTGCGGGAGATGATACGATCATGTGTGCAGTCCGCAGCACAGAAGAGACGAAAATCGTGATGGAGAAAATAAGAAAAATCGTATTGTAACGACAGGAGAAACAGATGTTACAAAATTTACATGTGAAGAATCTGGCGCTGATCGATGAGATCGAAGTAGAATTTAAAAAGGGATTTAATATTCTGACGGGAGAGACCGGTGCTGGAAAATCAATTATTTTAGGCTCTATCGGGCTGGCACTCGGCGGGAAATATTCTGCGGAGATGCTCCGCAAGGGAGCTGCCTATGGATTGGTAGAGCTTGTATTTACCGTGGAGCACCCGTCACAGGAGGCACAGCTTCGGGCGCTTGATATTTATCCGGAAGACGGACAGCTGATTTTAAGCAGGAAACTGATGGACGGCAGAAGTGTCAGCAAGATCAACGGGGAGACTGTGACAACGCGGATCTTAAAGGATGTGGCGACGATCCTGATCGACATTCACGGGCAGCATGAGCACCAGACATTGATTCACCGGAAGAACCACCTTGCATTTTTAGACTTGTTTGCAAGGGAAGAGATCGGAGATCTGAAGGATAAAGTCAAGGAGGCATGGAACAGCTGCAGGGAGAACCAAAAAGAACTTGCACTTGAGATCAAGGATGAGGACAGCAGAAGGAGGGAGGAAGATTTTCTCTCTTTTGAGCTGGAGGAGATCACAAAGGCAGAATTAAAGCCAGGGGAAGATGAACTGCTGGAGGAGCAGTATAAGCGGATGCTGACCGGAAGACGGATGGCAGAGCATATGGAGGAAGCTTATACGTATACAAGTGACAACGGCGGAGGGAATGCGGCAGACTGCATCAGCCGTGCAGTGCGCATTTTCCAGGAAATTTCCGGGTGTGATCCGCTGGCAGAAAGCCTGTATGAACAGTTGTCGGAGATTGAAAATCTGTTAAATGACTTTAATCATGAACTTTCTGCGGCGAGAAACTCCGTAGAGTTTTCACCGGAAGAATTTCAGGAGGTGGAGATCAGGCTCAATGAGATCAACCGTCTGAAATCCAAGTATGGAAATTCGGTGGAGGAGATTGAAAAATATGCCGCTCAGGTGGAGGAGAAGCTGGAAAAACTTCACGATTATGAAAATTATATCGCATCGCTTCAGAAGAAATATGAGGAATCGTGCAGAACGATGGAAATTCTTGCGGAGGAACTGTCGGAGATTCGACAAAAACAGGCACAGATCTTTGTGGAGAGGATCCGCCGTGGCCTGAAAGACTTAAATTTTCTCGACGTACAGTTTGAAATGAAGTTTACAAGACTTCCGGAATGCAGGGAGGATGGAATGGATGAGCCGGAATTCCTCGTGTCGATGAACCCGGGAGAGCCGCTGCGGCCGCTCGGCATGGTGGCGTCCGGAGGAGAGCTGTCAAGAATCATGCTCGTGATCAAAACTGTTCTCGCATATAGGGAAGAGATTGCTACATTGATCTTTGACGAGATCGACACCGGAATCAGTGGAATTACGGCAGGGAAGGTCGCAGAGAAGATGGGAATGCTCGCAAAAGAGTATCAGGTGATCTGTATTACACACCTTGCGCAGATTGCAGCGATGGCAGATGCCCATTATGTGATCGAGAAGACGGTGCAGGATGGTGTCACAAAGACTGCGATCAATGAGCTGACGGAGGAAGCATCTGTTGCGGAACTTTCCAGACTGCTCGGAGGCTCTGCGGTGACAGAGTCGATCCGTCAAAGCGCTGTGGAATTGAAAAAAATGGCAGAATTTTCCAAAAGAAAAGCAGAGTGAATCAGATAAAATTCCATATACTAAGGCAGACATGAAAGTGTCTGTCTTATTTTGATGTTGGGAGGAATGAAGTGTGAGAAAATACTGGTATCGCAGGAGCCTGATGATCCTTCTTCTGTTCACGGTGCTTGTAGGAGGAGGCGCCTGTATTGTAAAATATCAGACGGTCTCTCTGAAAAGAGAGGTGAGTACGGAGGAAATCAGCGGGGAATATCTGATTCCCGGAGGAATGCCGATCGGAATCTACATGGAGACAAACGGTGTCATGGTGCTGGGAACAGATGCGATTGAGGGGACAGACGGCGATAAATATGAGCCGGCAGATCACATCGTCCGGCAGGGAGATTATATTACCGGGATCAATGATGAGGTGATCACAAACAAAAAAGAATTGATCGCGGCAGTAAAAAAGCTTGAGAATGAAAATGTCGTGCTTCATCTTCGCAGGAAAGACCAGCCGGTGGATGTGCGGCTGAAGGCAGTAGAAAGCAGTGAGGAAGAATACCGTCTTGGAATCTGGGTGCGGGACAATGCGCAGGGACTTGGCACGGTGACGTTCCTAAATGGAAACAGTCAGTTTGGGGCCCTCGGGCATGGGATCCATGATGTCGACACCAATGAGCTTTTGGAGATTGCCAAGGGAAGTCTCTACGAGACGAGTATCAGTTCGATCCAGAAAGGGGAGGACGGAAGTCCCGGAGGAATGGAAGGGGTGATCGTCTATAACCGCTATAATATCCTGGGCGAGATCACCGAAAATACAGAGGCCGGAATATTCGGGACGGTCGACCGGATCAATGAACTATTTGCGGACCAGACGCCGCTGAAAGCGGGAAAAAAGACGGAGATCCAAAAGGGGCCGGCGAAAATCCGGTGCTGTGTAGATGGCGCTGTCAGAGAATATGATGTCAACATTTTGAAAGTAGACCTCTCGGAGCGGGAAGTCAACAAGGGAATTGTGCTGGAAGTGACAGACAAAGAACTTCTCGAAAAAACCGGCGGTATCATTCAAGGCATGAGCGGAAGTCCGATCATCCAGAACGACAAGATCATCGGGGCGGTGACCCATGTGTTTGTGCAGGATGCAAAGAAGGGCTATGGCATTTTCATCGAAAATATGCTGGAACATGTAGAATCCTGACAGCACTGTCGAATAATGAGGAACCCTTTTTCTTGATTCGCCACGCGTGGCAAGTCTATAATGAATGCTGTGGAACGAAGGCAGAAAATGAAGGAGGATGTAGCCATGGGAAAACTGAATGTAGCTATTGCTGACGATAATGAGAGAATGTTGGATCTTCTTGGGGAACTGATCGACCGGGACAGTGAGCTGACGCTGGTCGGGAAAGCGAACAACGGGGAAGAGATGTGTAAAATTATAGAACAAAAACAGCCGGATGTCGTGCTTTTGGATCTGATCATGCCGAAAATGGATGGACTGAGTGTGATGGAACAGATCAACGCAGACAAAAAAATCAAAAAGCATCCGAGCTTTATCGTTGTGACAGCTGTCGGACAGGAACAGATGACGGAAGATGCCTTTGAAAAAGGAGCGAATTACTATATTATGAAGCCGTTCAACAACCGGATGCTGTTAGATAAGATCAAACATGTCAACCGGATCTATCGTCCGGCAGTTACGGATCAGGAGCAGGAAAGCGGCAGGAATGAGATGCCGGAGTATGATCTTGAGGAGGAAGTCACAGATATGATCCATGAGATCGGGATCCCGGCGCATATCAAAGGATATCACTATCTTAGGGATTCGATCATGATGGCTGTGGAAGATATGGATGTGTTAAATGCGATCACAAAAATCCTCTATCCGACTGTTGCGAAGAAGAATCAGACGACATCAAGCCGGGTAGAGCGGGCAATCCGCCATGCCATTGAGGTGGCGTGGACGAGGGGAAAAATGGAGACGATCGATGAGATGTTCGGATACACGGTAAGCAGCGGAAAAGGAAAACCGACCAACTCCGAATTCATCGCACTGCTTGCGGATACCATCCGGCTGAGAGGCAGACACAGACAATTCATCTGATAAAAAGGACTCAGTTCCATCTTATGTCTTTTCATTTTTCTGAAAATACGGTATAATAACAGAAAGTAAAAAGTTTGGAGGGAATCATATGAAAAGGATTTTGTTCGCAGCGTCAGAGTGTGTGCCGTTTATCAAGACCGGAGGGCTTGCAGATGTTGTAGGTTCGCTGCCGAAATACTTTGACAAGGAGAAGTATGATGTCAGAGTCATGCTTCCGAAATATATGTGTATGAAAGAAGAGTGGAAAGAAAAGTTAGAGTACCGGACTCATTTTTATATGGACTTGAACTGGAGGACACAGTATGTCGGAGTGTTGGAATATGTGCATGACGGCGTGACATTCTATTTTATTGACAATGAATTTTATTTTAACGGCTTTGCTCCTTACGGAAATATTTATGAGGACATTGAGAAGTTTGCCTTTTTCTCCAAGGCAGTTTTAAGTACCCTTCCGGTGATCGATTTCAGACCGGACATCATTCACTGCCATGACTGGCAGACCGGACTGATCCCGATCTATCTTGACAATTTCCGCTACGCGAATGAATATTACCGGAACATTAAGACGATCATGACGATACATAATCTGAAATTCCAGGGAACATGGGATACGAAGACGGTGCGGGATATTACAGGACTGCCGGACTACTATTTCGTCCCGGACAAGCTTGAGGCATACAAGGATGCCAACTATCTGAAGGGAGGGATTGTCTATGCAGACCGCATCACGACTGTGAGCAATTCCTACGCAGAGGAGATCAAAATGCCGTTTTACGGGGAAAATCTTGACGGTCTTATGCGTGCGCGGGCAAACTGCCTGCAGGGAATCGTAAACGGGATTGACTATGACATCTACAATCCAAAGACCGATGAGCTGATCGCGAACAACTTCTCTCTGAAAGATTTCCGCAAGGAAAAGGTGAAAAATAAGCTGGCACTTCAGGAGGAACTGGGACTGGAGAAAAATGCAAAGACAATGATGATCGGAATCGTATCAAGACTGACAGATCAGAAGGGACTGGACCTGATCGCCTATATGATGGATGAGTTATGTCAGGAGAATCTCCAGCTTGTCGTACTTGGAACCGGAGAAGAACGCTATGAGAATATGTTCCGCCACTTTGCATGGAAGTATCAGGGCAAGGTTTCGGCAAACATTTACTATTCGGAAGCGCTGTCACATAAGATTTATGCTTCCTGTGATGCATTTTTAATGCCGTCTCTGTTTGAACCGTGCGGATTAAGCCAGCTGATGAGCCTGCGCTACGGAACACTTCCGATCGTGCGCGAGACGGGAGGATTGAAAGATACGGTTGTTCCGTACAATGAGTTTGATAAGACCGGAACCGGATTTAGTTTTGCAAACTATAATGCACATGAGATGATGGATATCATCCGCTATGCAGAACATATCTACTATGATAAGAAGAGAGATTGGAACAAGATCGTGGAACATGCAATGCAGCAGGATTTTTCCTGGGACAATTCCGCAAAGCAGTATGAACAGTTGTATGACGATCTGCTCTAAGACACACCGGAAATGACAGAATAAGAAAATTGCAGCTAAGGAGATTACGAGAAGATGAAGATTATAGACAAATTACAGGAGAACAAAATACATATTTCATTTGAGGTGTTTCCGCCGAAGACGGATGCAGGGATTGAGGCGGTTTTAAGCGCTACAGAACAGATGGCAAAGCTTGCGCCAGCCTTTATCAGTGTCACTTACGGCGCAGGAGGCGGAACGAGTAAGAACACCGTGCAGATTGCCTCGGATATTCAGAAGAAAATGGGGGTGACCAGCCTTGCGCATCTGACATGTGCTTCTTCCACAAAAGAAGAAGTGCTGTCGGTGGTAGACAGACTGAAGGCAGAAGGAATTGAAAATATCCTTGCACTTCGCGGAGATATCCCGGAAGGGCAGGAGTTTCCGGATGCAGACCAGTATCATTATGCATATGAACTGATCCGGGAGATTAAAAAGCAGGGTGATTTCTGTATCGGAGCGGCATGTTATCCGGAGGGACATGTGGAAAATGAACACAAGGAGGATGACATCGCTTATCTGAAGCAGAAGGTAGACTGCGGGGTGGATTTTCTTACGACACAGATGTTTTTTGACAATGCGATCCTCTATAACTTCCTTTACCGCATCCGTGAAAAAGGGATCACCGTTCCGGTGCTTCCGGGGATCATGCCTGTCACAAACAGCAAACAGATGGCAAGAATCTGCAAATTGTCCGGAACGGTCCTGCCGCAGCGGTTTCATGCAATCTTAGACCGCTTCGGGGAGAAGCCGGAAGCAATGAAGCAGGCAGGAATCGCTTATGCGACAGACCAGATCATCGATCTGATCGCCAACGGAATCGATCACATCCATATTTACTCAATGAATAAGCCGGAAGTGGCGGCAGCGATCATGACAAATCTGTCAGAGATCTTAAGGTAATTCTGATGGAGATGCGGATGAAGGAAGCTGTCCGTTATCTTGGCTATGGAAGACATACGGTAGATGATGGAACACTTGCACTGATCACAGAAGTTTTCAGGGAACTTGATCAGATTAAATGTGCGAAATCAGTCTATCGTATTTTTGATTTGCAGGTCAAAGAAGCGGGACAGATAGAAATCGGCGGATGGACGGTCACAAGCAAAAACCTCGCGAAAAATCTGACAGGATGTGAGCAGATCATTCTATTCGGGGCGACACTTGGGACAGAAGTGGACAGGCTGATCCGGAGATATTCCCTGACAGATATGGCGAAGGCAGTTGTCGGTCAGGCATGCGCTGCTGCAGAATTGGAAGAGTATTGCGATGACTGTCAAAGGAAGATCGCAGAAGCGTATCAGGGGCAGGGAAGATATCTGCGCCCGCGGTTCAGCCCGGGATACGGGGATTTCTCGATTTCCTGCCAGGAGATGCTGATGCGGATGTTAGACTGTGCGAAGTCGATCGGGCTTACCCTGACAGGCGGGGGCATGATGACGCCGACAAAGTCTGTGACAGCAGTGATCGGAGTCAGTACAGAACAAAAGCCGTGTCATATCAAAGGGTGTGAGGCATGTGAGAAGAAGGATTGTGTATACAGAAGGAGTTAGAGGATGCTGTTAGAACGTTTGGGAAAAGAATTACTGTTTCTCGATGGAGGAATGGGCACATTATTGCAGGAGAGAGGATTGCAGCCGGGAGAGCTTCCGGAGAGCTGGAATTTAAAAAAGCCGGAGGAAGTGGTCGCAATCCACCAGAGCTATTTTGAGGCGGGGAGTGATATCGTACTGACAAATACTTTTGGCGCGAATGCATTGAAATTTCACAGTGAGGACTGCCCTCTGCGGGAGGTTGTCACCCGGGCTGTCGAAAATGTAAGAGAGGCGGCACGCCGCGGTGTGGGAGACGGCAGAGCAATCTATGTGGGACTGGATATCGGACCGACCGGAAAGCTGTTAAAGCCAATGGGAGATCTTGCCTTTGAGGATGCCTATGAGGCATTTGCAGAAGTGATGGAATATGGGGAGAAAGCCGGAGCAGATCTCATTCACATCGAGACGATGAGCGATACCTATGAAGCCAAGGCGGCAGTTTTGGCGGCGAAAGAGCGAACAAGTCTTCCGGTATTTGTGACGATGATCTTTGATGAGCATGGAAAGCTTCTGACCGGGGGAGACGTTCCGTCGGTGGTAGCGATGCTGGAGGGACTTCGTGTCGATGCACTCGGGATCAACTGCGGCATGGGGCCCGAGCAGATGCTTCCGATTCTGGAAGAACTCCTGGCTTATACGTCGCTTCCTGTGATCGTAAAGCCGAATGCAGGACTTCCAAAACAGCGGGGCGGGGAGACCTATTACGATGTGCTGCCGGAGGAATTTGCGTGTACGATGAAGCAGATTGCAGAAAAGGGTGCCTGCATCATCGGGGGATGCTGCGGAACGACACCGGCACATATCAGGCAGATGACAAAGCGGTGCCGGGGCGTCCAGATAGTTCCTCCGGTGAAGAAGCATCATACACTCGTATCTTCTTACGGAACCTGCGTCAGCCTCGGAGGGAAGCCGGTCATCATCGGAGAGCGGATCAACCCGACCGGAAAGAAGAAATTGAAGCAGGCATTAAAAGACGGGGATCTTGATTATATTTTAAAAGAAGGAATCATGCAGCAGGAGAAGGGAGCACATATTCTGGATGTCAATGTAGGACTTCCGGACATCGATGAAGTGGCGGTGGTGGAAAAGGTGGTGACAGAACTACAGAGTGTCACAAACCTTCCGCTTCAGATTGATACGGTGCTTCCGGGGGCGATGGAACGTGCGATGCGGATTTACAATGGAAAGCCGATGATCAACTCTGTGAATGGGAAGCAGGAGTCGATGGATCAGGTGTTTCCGCTGATCCGGAAGTACGGAGGTGTCGTTGTTGCGCTGACGATCGATGAGAACGGTATTCCGGACACGGCGGCGGGACGTCTTGCAATTGCGGAGAAGATCATCCGTGAAGCGGAAAAATATGGCATTGACCGGAAGGACATCGTTGTCGATGTACTTGCGATGACGATCAGTTCCGAGCCGGAAGGAGCACTTGTGACACTGGAGGCGCTGAAGCTTGTGCGGGAAGTGTGCAAAGTGAATACGGTGCTTGGGGTGTCCAATATATCCTTCGGCCTTCCGAAACGCCCGGTGATCAATGCACATTTTTATACGATGGCGATGCAGCAGGGACTTACATCGGCGATCATCAATCCGTTTTCGGAGGAGATGATGAATTCCTATTATGCGTTTTGCGCACTGATGAACTATGATGAGAACTGTGCCTCCTATATCGAACGGTACAGCGAAAATATTGATGGAGGAGCAAATCCTGCACCGGGCGGGCAGACATCTCCGGCAGGAAAGGATCTGTCCCGGCCTGGAGAAATGTCACTCCAGACAGCGATTGAACGTGGATTAAAAGAAGAGGCAGGACATCTTACGAGAGAACTTGTCGGAGAAAAAGAGCCGCTTGTGATCATCAATGAGCAGCTGATCCCGGCGCTGGATGTTGTCGGGAAAGGATTTGAGAAGGGAACAGTCTTTCTCCCGCAGCTTCTGATGAGCGCGGAGTCAGCAAAAGAAGCATTTGCAGTGTTGAAGGAAGTGCTTGAAAAAAGCGGACAGAAAGAGCAGAAGAAGGGGAAAGTGATCCTTGCCACGGTCAAAGGAGATATTCATGATATCGGGAAAAATATCGTGAAAGTCCTGCTGGAAAATTATAGCTTTGATGTGATCGATCTTGGAAAAGATGTGGCACCGGAAGTGATCGTGCAGACAGCAAAACAAGAGCAGGTAAGGCTGGTTGGACTGAGTGCACTGATGACCACCACGGTTGTGAGCATGGAGGAGACGATCAGGCTGCTTCGGGAGCACTGCCCGGAGTGCAAAGTGATGGTCGGAGGTGCGGTTTTAAATCCGGAATATGCGGAGATGATCGGAGCCGATTTCTATGGAAAGGATGCCATGCAGTCTGTCTATTATGCGCAGAGTGTATTTGAATAAAAACTCAAATTGTATCTGAAAGAATGCAACCCGGGACATTGACAAATGATTAACACTCTTCTATGATTAAGGATAGCAGAATCATCCAAACAGCTGTCCGGTGCAAAAGCAGACTGTGACATCAGACAGAAGAATGTCCGGGAGGCATGTTTGAAAGACAAAGGAGGAAAAGCAATGGGAATGCGAGGATTAGAAACACCTGTCAGAAGAATCAGAAGACAAGTATTCCGCGAAGTATCGAAAGTAGCATTTGAGTCAACATCAGAGAATCTGATCGAGGAGATTGAGGAGATCCCGTATCGTCTTGTGACGGAGGATGGAGAAAAATACAGGGACAGCATGTACCGCGCGAGAGCTGTTGTCAGTGAACGCGTGCGCCTTGCCATGGGAATGTCCTTACGGCCGGAGGACCGTCCGGTTCATATCACAGCGGGGGTGGAAGAGAGTAATATTTCCGAGAAGTATTATGAGCCGCCGCTGATGCAGGTCGTGCCGTCTGCGTGTGCCGCGTGTGAAGAACGTGGATATGAGGTCAGCAACATGTGCAAGGGTTGTCTGGCACATCCATGTGCGGAGGTCTGTCCGAAAGATGCAATCTCTATGGTGAACGGACATTCCTATATCGATCAGTCAAAGTGTATCAAGTGCGGAAAGTGTAAGTCTGCCTGTCCATACGATGCGATCGCAAGAAAGGAGCGCCCGTGTGCGAGAGCATGCGGTGTCAATGCAATCGTCAGCGACAAAGTCGGAAGAGCAAAGATTGACAATGAGAAATGTGTTTCCTGCGGAATGTGTATGGTAAGCTGTCCGTTTGGGGCAATTGCGGACAAGTCGCAGATTTTCCAGCTGGGAAGAGCACTCAGAGAAGGCGGCGAGATCATTGCAGAGATTGCACCGGCCTTTGTCGGGCAGTTTGGAACAGATGTCACACCGAGAAAGATCAAATCCGCGCTGTTAGACTTGGGATTCAGCGAAGTATACGAGGTGGCACTTGGAGCCGACATCGGTGCAGTGTCAGAGGCACACCACTATGCGGCAAAAGTGGCTACGGGAGAGCTGCCGTTCCTTCTGACATCCTGCTGTCCGTCATGGTCTATGCTCACAAAGAAGTTTTTCCCGGACCTTGTAGATGAAGTCTCCCAGGAACTGACACCGATGGTTGCAACCGCAAGAACGATCAAACAGAAGCATCCGAATGCAAAAGTGGTATTTATCGGACCTTGTGCGTCAAAGAAACTGGAGGCATCAAGAAGAAGTGTGAGAAGTGATGTTGATTTCGTAATTACTTTTGAAGAACTTCAGGCGATGTTTGAGGCAAAAGAGATTGATTTTGACAATTACGAAGGAGAGTCTTCTTTCCACGATGCAACCGGAGCCGGACGTGGATATGCGGTGGCAGGAGGTGTCGCCAATGCGATCGAACAGTGCATCAATGAGTACTATCCGGATATCGATGTGAAGATTGAACATGCGGAAGGACTTGCAGAGTGCAAAAAGTTACTGACACTTGCAAAGGCAGGAAAGATGAATGGATGCCTGATCGAAGGAATGGGCTGTCCGGGCGGATGTATCGCAGGCGCCGGAACGAATCTGCCGGTCAATAAGGCACAGGCAGAACTGAAAAAATTTGTGTCATCTTCCACAAAGAAACTCCCGCCGAAAGAACTGGCAGAGATTGAGCTGAATTAGGAACAGAATTCAGTGTTTTTACACGGCTTTACAAATGCAGAGTGCTGTGTTATGATAACAGAAGAAAAGTCGGAGAGGAAAATCCGAATGGAGGGAAGAATATGGCATTTTTTGCAGAACTCATTATCACAGTTGTGAAAATGTTGTTTCTAATGGCAGTAGCTGTTCTTGGAGTCAAAGCCGGACATGCTCTGCGCATTAGAAAAGAAAACAAATAGGAAGATCCCCTTTCAAACGGAAAGGAGAAGAAACACTGCCTAACGGGCAGTGTTTTTATTACATCTGTGCAATCTTGTTGCCGTCTGGATCAGAACGGCATTTTTTCTGTTGTCTGTTCATTGACAAGGCAGGAAAACCTATTTATAATTAGAAAGTATTTAGCAAATAAGTCGATCAGACATGAAATAGTTTGCCTTAGGAGGAAAAGTATGAAACAATACGGAGTAAATGAATTGAGAAAGATGTTTCTTGAATTTTTTGAGAGCAAAGGACATCTTGCAATGAAAAGTTTTTCACTGGTGCCGCACAACGACAACAGTCTGCTCCTGATCAACTCAGGGATGGCGCCACTCAAACCATATTTTACAGGACAGGAGATTCCGCCGCGCAGACGTGTGACGACTTGTCAGAAGTGTATCCGTACCGGAGATATTGAGAATGTCGGCAAGACAGCACGTCACGGTACTTTTTTTGAGATGCTTGGAAACTTCTCTTTCGGAGATTATTTCAAGAGAGAAGCGATTCAGTGGTCCTGGGAATTTTTGACAGAAGTTGTAGGACTTGATGCAGACAGACTGTATCCGTCTGTGTATGTGGATGACGACGAAGCGTTCGAGATCTGGAACAAAGAGATGGGGATTCCGGCAGAGCGTATCTTTAAGTTTGGAAAAGCAGACAATTTCTGGGAGCACGGGGCAGGTCCATGCGGTCCATGTTCTGAGATCTATTATGACCGCGGGGAGAAATACGGCTGCGGAAGTCCGGACTGTACGGTCGGCTGTGAATGTGACCGCTACATGGAGATCTGGAACAATGTATTTACCCAGTTTGACAATGACGGACATGGAAATTATTCTGAGTTAGAGCAGAAGAATATCGATACCGGTATGGGACTGGAGCGTCTTGCTTCGGTGGTACAGGACGTAGATTCTATTTTTGATGTGGATACGGTCAAAGCACTTCGCGATAAAGTATGTGAGGCGGCAGGAGTGACCTACAAGAAGGATGCGGACAAGGATGTATCGATCCGTCTGATCACGGACCATATCCGCTCTGCAACATTTATGATCTCAGACGGAATTATGCCGACAAACGAAGGGCGCGGTTATGTACTCCGCCGTCTGATCCGCCGTGCGGCAAGACATGGACGTCTTCTTGGAATCGAAGGAAAGTTCCTTGCAAAATTAAGTGAGACGGTCATCGAAGGATCCAAAGACGGATATCCGGAATTAGATGAGAAGAAAGACTTTATCTTCAATGTGCTGACACAGGAAGAAGATAAATTTGACAAGACGATCGACCAGGGCTTGAACATTCTCTCTGTGATGCAGGAAGAAATGAAGCAGGCGGGAGAAAAGGTGCTTTCGGGAGAAAATGCATTTAAACTGTATGACACTTACGGATTCCCGTTAGACCTGACAAAAGAGATCCTGGAAGAAAAGGGATATGGAATTGACGAAGAAGGCTTCAAAGCAGCGATGGAAAAACAGAGAGTCCAGGCAAGAGAAGCCCGCAAAGAGACAAATTACATGGGTGCGGATGCAACGGTATATGATGAGATCGATCCATCTGTCACAACGGAATTTGTCGGATACGACACACTGGCATGTGATTCCACGATCACAGTGCTCACAACAGAGAGTGAGATCACAGAGGCGGTTGCGGACGGACAGAGAGCAACAATCTTTGTAGAGAAGACACCGTTTTATGCCACAATGGGTGGACAGGAAGGTGATACCGGAATCATCCGCACTGCCGATGCAGAGTTTGCGGTGGAGGAGACGATCAAACTGCTCGGAGGAAAATTCGGACACATCGGCCGCGTGACAAAGGGAATGTTCCGTACCGGAGATATTGTAACGCTTGAAGTAAAAGCGAAAGAACGTCTGAATACGTGCAAGAACCACAGTGCGACACATCTGCTTCAGAAGGCATTAAAGACTGTGCTCGGTTCTCATGTAGAGCAGAAAGGTTCACTTGTGACACCGGACAGACTTCGTTTTGACTTTGCTCATTTTGCGGCAATGACAGGAGAAGAGATCGAGGCGGTAGAAGCACTTGTAAACGAAGAAATCGCAAAGAACAATCCGGTCGTGACAGAGGTCATGAATGTAGAGGAAGCAAAAAAGACAGGTGCAATGGCGCTCTTCGGGGAAAAATACGAAGAGGATGTGCGCGTTGTCACAATGGGAGACTTCTCAAAAGAACTCTGTGGGGGAACACATGTAAGTAACACAGGACTGATCACAACCTTTAAGATTGTTTCGGAATCCGGAGTGGCAGCAGGTGTGCGCCGTATCGAAGCTCTGACAGGAGACGGTGTATTTGCTTACTACAAAGGGCAGGAGAAGAAGCTTGCAGAGGCAGCCAGACTGCTGAAGGCAACCCCTGAGAATCTGGCTGAAAAGATCAGCCATCTGCTTGCAGAGACAAAGGCGCTCCACAGTGAGATCGAAAGCTTAAAGAGCAAGGCGGCACAGGAGGCAGTCGGAGATGTTCTGGATCAGGCGGAGGAAATCAACGGTGTGAAGGTGCTCGCTGTCCGTGTCGAAGATGTGGATATGGGAGGACTTCGCGACCTGGGAGACCAGTTAAAAGAAAAGCTTGGAGACGGTGTTGTCTTGATCGCTTCCGAGGCAGGTGAAAAGGTAAGTCTGATGGCGACAGCGACAGAAGGTGCATTGAAGAAAGGTGCCCATGCGGGAAATCTGATCAAAGCAATTGCAGGCCTTGTAGGAGGAGGCGGCGGCGGTCGTCCGAATATGGCGCAGGCCGGCGGAAAGAACCCGGCAGGAATTGATGCGGCGCTGGCGAAAGCAAAAGAAGTACTGGCAGAACAGATTCGGTAGAAATGTGAAAACCGGTTGGTTTTAGAAAAAAAGTCTGAAAAAACCAGAAAAAAAGGATAAAAATCATTCTGGAAATTTGCAGGAAACTATTGACGAAATCAAAAAGTATGCTATAATCATATGTAGTGCAATAAAAATACCCGAACAGTCGTATGATGCACAATATAGGGCTGGAGGGGAGGTTAGGTGTGAGACTATGTCAAATGTAATCGTAAAAGATAATGAGACGTTAGATAGCGCTTTACGCAGATTCAAGAGAAACTGTGCAAAAGCTGGTATTCAGCAGGAGATTCGTAAAAGAGAACATTACGAAAAACCAAGCGTAAGACGTAAAAAGAAATCTGAAGCTGCTAGAAAACGTAAATATAATTAATGAATATGTGCAGAAGTGAGGAGTGTTTTTACAAACACTCCTTTTTTCAATATACAAAACGATAGAATCCTGAGAAAGAAACTGTGTGAACACAAGGAGGAGAAAGATGACAGATACTGTAATTTTTGATCTTGGAAAGGTGCTGGCAGATTATGACTGGGAGTCTTATCTGAAACAGTTTTCCTTTGATGAAAAGACTTACCGGATAGTGGCGGATGCCGTCTTTTTAAATGAGGCGTGGGTGCTCGGAGACCGGGGCGTGGTGACACCGGAAGAATGGCTGCAGTGCTTTATACAAAATGCGCCGGACTATGAGGCAGAGATCCGCCGGGTATTTGAGGGGCTTGGCGGATGTATTCATAAGTTTTCTTATACCGATCGTCTGATCGCCCACTTTCGGGAGAAGGGATACCGCATCTATTATCTCTCGAATTATTCGGAAGGATTGTACGAGGCCACGAAGGAGGAACTTGGATTTATCAATGACTTTGACGGCGGTGTTTTTTCTTATAAAGAAAAATGTATAAAACCGGAAGAAAAGATATACAAAATTCTTCTGACGCGGTATAATATAAAACCGGAGAATGCAGTATTCTTTGATGACCGGCCGGAGAATGTAGAGGCGGCAAAGCTTCTTGGAATTCAGGGTGTATTATTTAGCCCCGAAGTCGTGAGAGAATATCTTGGATAAATGAGAGGAAGGTACCGAATGAGAAAAGTAGTAAAATTTGGCGGGAGCTCGCTTGCAAACGCGGCTCAGTTTAGAAAAGTAGGAGAGATTATCCGCGAGGATCAGACAAGACGTTATGTGGTTCCGTCTGCGCCGGGAAAACGGTATATCAACGACACGAAAGTGACAGATATGCTTTATCATTGCTATGAACTGGCAGAGAAAGGAAAGAAATTTCTTCCGCTGTTAAACGAGATCAAAGCGCGCTATGAAGAAATCATTGACGGACTTCGGCTGGAACTGTCTCTTGATAAGGAGTTTGAAGTGATTGCAGAGCAGTTTCTGAAAAAAGCAGGAAAAGATTATGCGGCATCCAGAGGAGAATATCTGAATGGGATTGTTATGAGCCGCTACCTCGGGGTTACATTTATTGACGCGGCGGAAGTTATTTTCTTTGATAAAAATGGGAACCTGGATCTGGAGACGACAGAGGAAGTGCTTGCAAAGCGTCTGGAAAACGCAAACCGTGCAGTCATCCCGGGATTTTACGGGATGGGAGCGGACGGAAAGATCCGCACATTTTCAAGAGGAGGATCTGATATTACAGGTTCGATCGTGGCAAAGGCTGCAAAAGCAGATATGTATGAGAACTGGACAGATGTCTCAGGATTTCTGATTGCAGATCCAAGGATTATCCACAATCCTCAGCCGATTGAGACGATTACATACAGAGAACTGAGAGAACTTTCCTATATGGGCGCTACCGTCCTTCATGAAGATGCAATCTTTCCGGTAAGAAAAGACGGGATTCCAATTAACATCCGCAATACAAATGCACCGAAAGATCCGGGGACGATGATTGTGGAAAGTACCTGCCGTCAGTCGAAGTACACGATCACCGGCATTGCAGGGAAAAAAGGATTTGCGTCAGTTCATATTGAAAAAGAAATGATGAATGCGGAGATTGGTTTTGGACGAAAAGTCCTTCAGGTTTTTGAAGACAATGAGATTCCGTTTGAGCATATGCCGTCAAGCATTGATACGATGACAGTGTTTGTTGACCAGTCTGTTTTTGAGGAGAAAGAACAAGCTGTGATCTCGGGGATTCAGAGAGCAGTACAGCCGGATCAGATCAAACTGGAGTCAGATTTTGCCCTGCTTGCTGTAGTAGGTCGCGGAATGGCACGTGCACGAGGGACTGCAGGGCGCATTTTTTCTGCACTGGCACATGCGAATGTCAATGTCAAGATGATCGATCTCGGATCCAGTGAATTAAATATTATTATCGGGGTGAAAAACGAGGAATTTGAAACTGCCATTCAGGCAATTTATG
This sequence comes from uncultured Lachnospiraceae bacterium, assembly GCA_900546325.1. Lineage (GTDB taxonomy): Bacteria > Bacillota > Clostridia > Lachnospirales > Lachnospiraceae > Faecalimonas. The sequence continues at coordinate 125,134 of URCR01000003.1, forward strand.
ATATCTTTGTAAAAACACAGATTTAACAGCTAAAGAGAGGACAGATATATGAACATTTTATTTTTTCTAAGGCCGAAGAGTGATCTGGCATATGTTTATGACAATCACACATTGCGACAGGTGTTAGAAACAATGGAACATCATAAATATTCTTCGGTGCCGGTACTGAACCGGGAAGGAAAATATGTGGGAAGCATCACGGAGGGCGATCTTCTCTGGTGGATCAAGGATCATGCCAATCTGGATTTGAAAAAGGCAGAAAATATCCTGATGACAGAGGTTACAAGGCGTTATGATTATCAGGCAGTGAATGCAGGGGCGAAGATGGAAGATCTGATCGGCCGCGCGATGGAGCAGAATTTTGTCCCGGTCGTGGATGACCAGCAGAATTTTATCGGAATCATCACACGGCGGGAAATTATCAGTTACTGCTACAAGCATATGGGAAAAGGAATAAAAAGTGTAAAAAAATCAGGAAACCTATTGACACAATGGAAAACAGATGATAGAATACAAAAGATGCCGCACAGCGAGGTATAAGAATCTCATTTGAGGTCACCGAAGCTGGCGAGTAATGATAATAGGAGGTGCCATATGTACGCAATTATAGC
>URCR01000004.1 GCA_900546325.1 uncultured Lachnospiraceae bacterium
TAGCGTTCATTCCGCCTTTAATTCTTGCCATGTCTTTCTAATCCTCCTTCAATTCTTCAAATCTTATAAGTATGGTAAGATTTTCTTCATATTCTTAACATTAGTAGCATCTGCGATAGTTGCTTTTCTAAGATTTCTTTTTCTCTTTGTAGATTTCTTAGTTAAGATATGGCTCTTGTAAGCTTTATTTCTTTTTAATTTTCCTGTACCTGTTTTTTTGAAACGTTTTGCTGCTGCTCTACTTGTTTTTATTTTTGGCATGATGTGTTTCCTCCTTAAATGTAGATTATTTATTTTTAACGTTTTTCAGTTAAAACCATGCTGATACTTCTGCCTTCGAGTTTCGTTGGCTTCTCTACGACTGCAATATCCTTTAACATATCTGCAAAATCGTCTAAAATATGCTTACTCGTCTGCATATGTGCCATCTCTCTTCCGCGAAAACGTAATGTCACTTTGACTTTATTTCCTTTTTGGATAAATTTCTTTGCGTTGTTTACTTTCGTATTCAAATCATTTGTATCAATGTTAGGTGATAAACGCACTTCTTTGACATCCACCGTTTTTTGTTTCTTCTTTGCTTCTTTTTCTTTTCTTGTCAACTCATATTTGTATTTACCGTAGTCGATAATCTTACAAACCGGTGGCTTTGCTGTTGGAGCTATCTTCACCAAGTCAAGCTCTGCTTCTGCTGCTAATTTCATAGCTTCTCTTGTTGACATGATTCCTAATTGTTCTCCATCTTCCCCGATCAGACGAATCTCCTTGTCTCTGATCTGCTCATTAATCATTAAATCGCTAATAGTAGTGCACCTCCATAAACTAAATCTCTCATACTCTTTTCACGCAAAAAAAAGTGAATAGCTTCGACCATCCACACAATACAATCCTACAGCTTCCGTATATTCCGGAAGTGATAGTTCTTATATTAACCGAAGTCACCCGATTGTGCTGCGGTGAGAGTGGATACTCTACTTTCTTTTTCGTTTTACACAAGATGTATCATACTACATTTCCTGCAGACTGTCAACTATTTTTTGAAACTTACTAAATTTTTTTAAAATTTATTCAATTCCTTTCCCCGCCTGACATGCACATTCAAAAAAACGGAATCCCGCACGGCCAAACATCTGGCTGCACAGCATCCCGTTTTCTCTTATCTCTTTCTTTATCGCTTGTTTCCCATAAAACAGAGTGCCACAACTCCGGTTCCTGTGTGAGAGCCGATAACTGTTCCGACATAATTGATCAGAATATTGTGAATCCCAAACCGCTCTTCCACCAGTTTTCCGACATACTCAGCATCTTCCTTACAGTCTCCATGGCTGATCATGATCAGATCGTTCTCTTCCTCGTATCCCTTGATCTGCTCTGCCATCGTATCCACAAGAATATTCAGTGACTTTTTACGTCCTCTGACTTTTCCGATCGGAACCAGCTTCCCGTTTTCATCCATGTGGATGAACGGCTTGATATTGATCATAGAACCGACCACTGCGGATGTTTTGGAAAGTCTTCCGCCGCGGTACAGATGATTCAGATCCTCTACCGCAATATTGTGACAGATGTGAAGCTTATGTTCCTCCACCCACTCTGCCACTTCCCGCAAAGTCTTTCCATCTTCTTTCATGCATCTTGCCTTATGATATAACAGTCCCTCTCCCACCGATGCGCAGAGGGAATCGATCACACATATCTCTGCATCTTCATACAGCTCACGCAGTTCTTCTGCCGCAATCCTTGCGCTGTTATAACTTCCGCTCAGACCGGAGGAAAAAGCGATGTGAAGAATGTCTTTTCCTTCTTTCAATATCCTCTCAAACAATTCCCTCACCTGTTCCGGGTTTGCCTGGGAAGTTGTCGGCATGGCCCCGTTTCTCATTTTCTCATAAAAGACAGCCGGTTCCAGGCCGTTCAAATCTTCATAAGTTGTCCCGTCAATCTCGTAGGACAGAGAAACTGCCTGCACTTGATGTTCTCTTAAATATTCTTTCGGAAGATCAACCGTACTATCCGTCGTTATCACATATTCTCTCATAGATGGGCCTCCTGTTATCTGCTTTTCCCCATCATATCACTATTTCCGCAATTACGCAAAAACTTTCTTGTGATTGTCAAAAATAAAATGCTCGTCACGAGAACCGAAATAATATCCGCGATCGGTTCCGCATAGTAAATTCCGGACACTCCGAAATATTTCGGGAGGATGATCGCCAGCGGCACAAGCAGGATCACCTTTCTCAAAAGTGCTGCAAACAGTGATAATTTTGCCTGTCCAAGTGCGATAAACGTACACTGACATGCCATCTGGATTCCAAAAATTGTGATTCCGAAGAAATAGATCGGCATTACACTCGCCGTCAGATCCACAAGTTCCTTTTTGTCCGTAAACATTCTTGCAAAAATTTCCGGTCCGACGATGGCCGAAACCCCAAGTGTCAGAGAAGCTGCCAGACAGATGACAAGCATCCGCTTGAATGCACCCATTACCCTGTCTTTCTTTCCTGCTCCGAAATTATAACTGATGATCGGCTGCACTCCCTGTGAGACACCTTGGATCGGGACAACGATCAACTGCATCACACTCATCAAAATGGACATCGTACCAACGTACAGATCCCCGCCGTATTTCTGAAGCCCGTTGTTCAGCACGACTGTCACAAGACTCTCTGTGCTCTGCATAATAAACGGAGAGACACCGATTGCCGCAATGGACAGTACAATCTTTTTGTTCAGTCTTAAATATTTCTTACGAATACGGATAATACTTTTCTTTGATACAAGGAATCTTACAACCCACGCTGCGCTGACTGCCTGCGAAATAATCGTCGCAAGTGCCGCCCCTTTCACTCCCATACCAAACAGGAAAATAAAAATCGGATCCAGCACAATATTAATAATCGCCCCGATCAGAACCGACAGCATTGCAATCCTTGCATTTCCCTGACCACTGATAAATGTATTCAGACCGATCGCGAGCTGTACGAACACCGTACCAACCAGATAAATCGTAATGTAGTCCTGCGCATACGAAATACTCTGGTCACTTGCCCCAAACGCATATAAGATCGGTGTCTTAAAAATCATAAAAAATGTAGTCAGAACAATTGAAAACAACAATAGAAGGCTTGTACAGTTTCCAAGTATCTTCTCCGCTCCCTCATAGTCCTTCTTTCCCAAATAGATGGAAGCAATCGGTGCCCCTCCCATCCCGGCAAACGCACTGAACGCAGAAATAATGGTAATGATCGGGAATGTGACTCCCACCCCGGTAAGCGCCATATCTCCATATCCCGCTATATGTCCGATGTAAATTCTGTCTACGATGTTATAGAGGACATTGATCAGCTGCGCTGCTACCGCCGGAAGCGCCATACTTACAATGAGTTTCCCAAGCTTCTCGGTCCCCAGTTTTTCATCTTTGCTTTGTTCCATTCCAACTTCTTCCTTTCTCTTTTTTCCCCTGATAGTTCTTCTATCAAAATTTTTAAACAAATAAATACTGATATCTCTGCCGCTTCAGAAATATCAGTCCTATCTGTCACTGTATTTTATTATAGCAATCTTTTCCATGCGATTCAATTCTTTCGCTGTATTTTATTTACTTTTCATACTTCTTCCCCGCTTTCGCCGCTCGGCCTCCACTGATTTGCAATATTTTACCTGCACTGATTTTTCTTTCCTCACTGTCAATTTTTACTGATTCTCAGATAACTTCTCCCTGACAGTGTCTTATTGAGTCCGATTGAGGCAATCACTATCATACAACCTGCAAGAAATCCGATCCAGTTAAACACTGCTGTCAGAACAAGAAGTAACAGCCTCATGAATTTCAGTGCATATCCAAGTTCAAAATTTGGCTGGGTATAGTTTGCAACCGCAACAAATGCCATGTACAGCATCACTTCGGAATTGAACCACCCGGAGCGCACCGAAAATTCCCCCATGACAATACCCGCGATCACACTGAGCGGTGTACTCAGCATACTTGGCGTGTTCATCGCTGCCAGCCGAAGTCCGTCAATGGCAAGTTCCAGGATGAGCAGCTGAAAAATCAGTGGAATGTTTACCGTATCTTTGATCGCGACAAATGCAAATACTTCCGGGAGCCACTCGAGATTCTGCATAAACAGCAGAAACAGCGGCGTGACAAACACCGTAGCGATCGTGATGAGCGCCCGCGACACTTTCAGATAGACATTTGTGATCGTTGGAAAATAGTAATCATTCGCCTCTTCGATCATATCTAAGATCGACGTAGGCAATATCATCGCGGATGGCGAGTTGTCAACAAGAATCACAACTTTTCCTTCCAACAGACAGGATGCCGCTGTATCCGGACGCTCTGTGAACTTAAACTTCGGAAAAGGATTGAACCATTTTCGTTTAAACAGTTCTTCCGCAAGTGTCTGCTGTGTCATCCGCAGGGCATCCACATGAATTTTTTCCAGCCTGCTGTTCAGATTTTTCAGTAGTTCCTGATCTACCCGGTCATCCATATAGCAGATCGCCACATCTGTCCGAGAGCTCTCCCCCACTTCTGTCATCTTCATGACCAGATGCGGATCTCTGATTCTCCTTCGCATCAGCGCTGTATTAAAGACGATCGTCTCCACAAACCCGTCCCTTGGACCTCGCAGCGATTTGTCGTTGTACGGCTCATCAACTCCCCTGGCCGGATAAGTGCGGCAGTCGATCACAATGCATGCCTCATAGCCATCCACAAAAAGACAAGTTGTCCCCGACAACAGATTTTTGATGATCCCGTCAAATTCCGAAAGCGTATCCACCTCCACGTAAGGTACGATCAGCCTCGAGAACTCCGTGGCGCTGTCCGGCATTTTCTCCTCTGTCACCGAAAAGAACGAAGTCATGATCTTGAGCATCGTATCATCCTTTGTAAACCCATCGATAAAGAAAAAGCTGCTCTTTTTCCCTCCGATCACAATATCCCTCTGCACAAGGTCAAAGCTCTCTTTTACCGGCAGAACTTCATTCATATAGGCAACATTCTCCTCAAGTGTCCCCATAATTTTTTTCTTATTCTCTTCCATGCAATCTTCCTCCTGCTTCTACCTGATTAGGATTGCCGGATTTTCTCCAAAATATTCCACCGGATTTTCTTGATGTCAAAAAGGATGGACGTTCTCTTTCGTCCACCCTTCTCTTTGTTACCAGCAGCGTACAAATGTATGTGCTGCCCAGTCTACTGTTGAAATTTTTACTACATCTCCTTCTTCCGGTGCATGAATCATCTGGCCATTTCCAATATAGATACCCACATGCCATCCATAGTATACAATATCTCCCGGAAGTGCCTCTGAAGCAGATACTTCGATTCCTGCAGCTCCCTGATCCCATGAAACACGCGGAATGGAGATTCCCGCTGCCGCGTAGGCTGCCTGTACCATACCGGAACAGTCAAAACCTGCCGTTGTTGTTCCTCCCCATACATATGGGATTCCAAGGAAACTGTATGCCGCGCTCACAATCTGCTGTGCCGCACTCTGATCTCCCTCTGGTGTCTCCGGTTCTGACGGTGTCTGTGGCTCACTTGGTGTCTCCGGCTCTGACGGTGTCTGTGGCTCGCTTGGTGTCTCCGGTTCTGCCGGCACCTCCTCCTGAACACTTTCATCCGGTTGTACAGGTGTTGTCTCTTCTTTGGCAGTATTGTCTGTTTTCTCTGCTTTGCCTTCTGTCTGACGTTTCTCGGCTACCGCCTGGGCAGCTGCAAGCACCTGCTGTTCCTCCGCCTGCTTTGTCTGGATTGTCGTTGTCAGTGTATCTTTTTTCGCATTCAATTCCGTATTCATCTTTTCCAGAGAAGCCTTATCACTTTCCAGAGTAGATTTTAATGTCTCGATCTCTTTTTTCGTGTCGATATATTCCTGAAGTTTATCTCTGTCGTAAGTGTAAACTGCCTGTACATACTCCGCCTTGTTCAGCGCATCTCCCGCCGATTCCGCATTGATAAACTTCTCAAGCTCTGTATCTCCTGCTTCATACATATATTTAATGCGAAGCTTCATATCTTCATACTGTTTTGCAGATTTTTCTTCTGCTTGCTGTAATTCCTCGGAAGCTTTCTGGATTTCTGTTCCTTTGGCGATCAGTTTCGTCTCAAGATCTGCCATCTTTGTCATAACCTGCTCCAATTCACTTTGAAGATCTGCCACAGAATTTTCTTTTGTCTGTTTTTCGCTTTCCTTCGCCGGGGCGGCAAATACGGGTGTCACTGCCATGGAACCTGCTAAAGTCACTGCCACAACTGTCTTTCCAATTCTCTTTCTCATACGTTTTCCTTTCTCTTTTGAATGATTTCCTGTTAAACGCAAGAGAGGGTTGAACTCATCAACCCTCTCTTCTTCAACTATCAAGTAACACACGGTGCTCCCGCAAGCAAGCGGCACACCCTATAAAAACTCTCTAATTACTTTCACTATTCTCTCTGATTACCAGCAGCGTCTAAACCATGGAGACCCGTATACAGAAGATACTTTTACAACATCTCCCGGCTCCGGTGCATGAATCATCTGCCCGCCGCCAATATAAATTCCTACATGATAACCATAACATACAATATCACCCGGAAGTGCTTCTGCCATACTTCCTACCGCCTGTCCGGATGCTCCCTGTGCCTCACTCACACGCGGAAGACTGATTCCAACTGCCGCATGAGCTGCCTGCACCAGACCGGAGCAGTCAAATCCTGCTGTTGTTGTTCCTCCCCATACATATGGGATTCCGAGATATCCGTAAGCAACATTTACGATTGCCTGTCCTACACTTGTGTCCCCTACTGAAGGAGTCGTCGGCTCTTGTGGCTGTTCTGGCTGCTGTGGTGTCTCCGGTGTACTTGGAGTCTGATCCGTACCACCTTGGTCTGTTCCTCCTGTCGTATCCCCGGATCCATCCTGCGGCGGTGTCACACTCGTATTTCCATCATTGTTCTGTCCGGAACCACCCGTATTTTCTGACTGACCACCTGCATTGCCGTTGTTCTGACCACCTGTGATTTCATCTACCGATGCCTGAAGTTCTGCCTCTCTCTGAGCTGCCGCCTCCGCTGCTGCCTGAACTGCTGCCTGCAGCTGCACATCAAAATCTGCAACATTTGCTCTATGTGTCTCGATTGTAGCATTCAGATTCTGCTTCTCTGCTTCATAATCGTCCTGCATCTTCTCCATATTTGCCATCTCTGTCTCCAGAGTCGCTTTCAGATCTGCGATCTGCTGCTTTGTATCGACATATTCCTGAAGCATTTTTCTGTCATAAGAATGAACGCTCTGCACAAAATCTGCCTGATTCAGAAGCTCTGAAATGCTGTCTGCTGTCAAAAGTTTCTCAACAAATGTCGCATCGCCTTCTTCATACATGTATTTGATACGAAGCTTCATATCTTCATACTGCTTTTCTTCTTTCTTCTGTGCATTTTCCAAATCAGTCGTCGCCTGAGTCACTTCTGTACCTTTTTCAATCAGATCCGCTTCCAGATCACTCATCTTTGTAAGAAGTTCTGTCAGTTCTGCCTGAAGAGAACTTACTTTACTCTCCTCTTCCGCTTTCTTCTGCTCTAATTCATTGACTGTCGGTGCAGCAAAAACTGGTGTCACTGTTAAAGCCGCTGCCATTAACGAAGCAATCACTAATTTTCCAAATTTTTTCTTATACATAAAATACCTATCCTGACTTTCTGAATTTGTTAGTTTAGATCAAATATCTACTCTCATATGGGGTATTATATCTTCTTTTCATTTAAAATGCAATAACTTTTAACATTTTTGTAATATTTTTCCAGCTCATTTGGAATCTCTTCCTATTATAATTAACTCTGAAATCAACAAAACTTCTTTACATTTTTTCTCTGACAAGTTATACTCAAAGAAAAATTTCAGGAGGCATACTATGAGTTTTAAATTTGTACACAATAATTTTAATGTAAGAGATTTAGAAAAGTCTCTCGCCTTTTATAAGGAAGCACTCGGACTTGATGTCGTCCGCGAACATCATGCAGAGGACGGAAGCTTTATTTTAGTATATCTGGGAGACAACAAGACCTCTCACCAGTTAGAACTTACATGGCTTCGTGATTGGGACCGCCCGTATAACCTTGGCGACAATGAATTTCACCTTGCCTTTGAGACCGACTGCTACGAAGAATCCCTTGCAAAACATAAAGAAATGGGATGTGTCTGTTTTGAAAATGAGGCAATGGGAATCTACTTTATCGAAGATCCGGACGGATACTGGCTGGAAGTCGTTCCTGCAAGATAGTCCCGCTCAATTCTTTCCCAAAAATGTCCTGCCGGGAATTCTACTGATTCCCGCAGGACATTTTACATTTCTATTTTCTTTTTGTGATCTTCTCCAACCGGTCTGCTCACATTTCAGCCGGTCCTTCCTGCCCGATCCGCTGAATCATAACATACATCGTCGCTGAGACTGCAGCACATGCGACTGTTGCAATTCCCATTCGTATCGGCTTCTCAAACATCCAGCTAAATCCTCCTGCCTCTGACAATATCACAGATGTCAGATTCAATACCATATGCCCAAGTATCGGCGCTTTCAGCGATCCATATTTTTCATAGGCATATGCAAGCAGCGCACCCAGCACCCCTCCATAGATCGCCTGTACAAGGTTTCCATGATAAATCCCAAAAATCAATGCACTGATCAGAACCGCCCGTTTCATGCTCATCACTTCCCGCAGCCGTTTAAAGATCAAACCGCGAAAGACAAGTTCTTCTGCAACCGGCGTCAAAATTCCCAGACAGATGATCTGCGCGGCAATATTTACCTTGTAAAAATTTGCCCCGGTTTCTGCGTAAGAACTGATCATCGCAAGATTGCTCAATGTGAGAATATTATTCAATGCCACACATGCCGCCATACCAAGTATGACAATCCAGATATATTTTATCAGTGCGGCTTTCCCTGGCTCTGCCATCCCCATTTGTTTTCTCATCCGGTTATCCTTGCGGAACATCCACCAGAACACCGGTATCGCCACAAGCGCGGTTACTCCGGTGATAATCGTCGTATATTTTAAAATCTCATTCGTCATCTCGGTTACCATCTGTGCATACTCGACCTGCCCGTTCAGATACTGCGGCATCTTCATCCCGGCAACAATCGCACTTGCAAACATCGTAATGACAAGCGATATTCCATAATAGATTAAAAGCGGAACGGCTACCCGCCCTAAAATACTTCTCTGCTTCATCCGGTCTCCTCTCTTTTACCTGCTGCCCCTTCCACGTTTATCTCATTTGGCAGACATCGTTCTTTTCTATTTCCATCCATGTTTCAGAAATGCCTGGATCTCTTCTTTTTGTCCTTTTACGGTTCCCTGCACCATCTCCGGCTTTCCTCCGCCGCGCCCCTGAAATGCTTCATTGAGAAGTTTTCCGGCTTCCCTGACATCCAGACTACGGCTTCCGAGTACATAGCGGTAACCTTCTTCCTCAGTTCCAGAAAAAACCGCTGCGGCCTTTGCCCCTCTTTTCAGAAGAAGATTTACCAGCTCGCGCGTCATAACAGGATCCGTCTCCTCAAACAGACATACGGTCTCTCCGGAAATGTCGAGTGCCTCCACCTTCTGTTCCAAAACTTTTTTCTCCAGTTCTGCGATCTTTGTTTTCTTCATAGCGAGTTCTTCCTGAAGTCTTGTAACTTCCGCTGCCGTCTCATATTCTTTTGCCGAAAGCATCACTGCAATTTCCCGGTTATTTTTTTCCTTCTGATGGTAATCTTCCAGAGCACGGAATCCGCAGAGCATAGATATGCGTACGCCGCCCTTGTAATTCTGGATTCCAACCAGCTTGATCAGACCGATTTCCCCAGTATATTTCACATGGGGCGCACAGCAGGCACACACATCATATCCGTCGATCACAACGATCCGCACCTGGCCTTCAATCTCGATCTTACTCCGGTAACTGATTTTTTGAAGCTCCGCCTCCGTTGGATACAATACCTGCACCGGAAGATTTGCCGCAACCGCCTCGTTTGCAAGCAGTTCAATCTCATGCAGATTTTCTTTCGGGACAACGCCGTTGAAATCGAGCGTCACACAGTCTGTCCCAAGATGAAATCCCACATTATGATATCCATACATCTTATGGATGAGCCCCGAGACAATATGTTCCCCGGTATGCTGCTGCATTTTCGAAAAACGTTCCTTCCAGTCAATACATCCTTCTACTGCCGCGCCTTCCACAAGAGCTCCATCTGTGTAGTGGATGATCTTTCCATCAATCTCCTGCACATCGATCACAGAAACACCGCCAAGAATTCCGGTGTCTGATCTTTGCCCGCCTCCTTCAGGAAAGAAAGCAGTCCGGTCAAGAACGATCTCATAACCGTTCTCCGACTGTCTTGCTTCCTGCACGATGGCGGTAAATGTACTTTTATGACTGTCCTGATAAAATAATTTTTCTGTCATCTGCACCGTTTGTCCTTCCTACATTCTCTCCGGCGCTTCAAATCCAAGCAGGTCGATACAGGTCTCAAGCACGTTCTTTGTCACCGTCAGCAATGCGATGAAACTTGCCTGACGCTCCTGATCTTCCTCTGCAAGTATTTTTGTTTCATGATAGAAACGGTTGAACGTATTTGCCAGATCGTAAATGTATGCACAGATTTTATGTGGCGCCAGTTCTTCCAGTGTATTTTCAATCACACTGTTGAATTTTGCAGCCTCCAACATCAATGCTTTCTCGCTGTCAGAGCATGCGGAAAGTAATTTCGCATCTGTTTTGCTTCCTTCCATCTCCGCATATCTTGCAAGGATCGACTTGATTCTCACGATCGTATAGAGGATATACGGTCCTGTATTTCCCTCAAAGGAAGTAAATCTGTCCACATCAAACACATAATCTTTTGATGCCTGATTCGAGAGGTCTCCGTACTTGATCGCAGAAAGTCCGACGATCTGTGCTGTCTTTCTTGCCTCTTCTTCTGATACGGTACGGTTGTCTGTAATCTTCTTGTACATCTCCTCATTGATCTCACGGATCAGATTCTCCAGACGCATTACACCGCCGTCTCTTGTTTTGAACGGCTTGCCGTCTTTTCCGTTCATCGTACCAAACCCGACAAACTGCAGATCTGTATTCTCATTGACAATCTTTGTCTTTCTCGCGCAGCGGAATACCTGGACAAAATGAAGTTCCTGACGTTTGTCAACAACATAGATCACCTCATCCGGCTGATATAATTTTTCACGTTCGATCAAAGTAGCAAGGTCTGTCGTATCATAGAGTGCCGCACCGTCTGATTTTAAGATCATACATGGTGGAATCTCCTTTGTATCCGTCTCTTCTTTGACGTCTACAACAAGTGCCCCATTGTCAATATGTGCATATCCTTCTTTCTTCATGTATTCTACCATGTCCGGGATATACTCCTGTGCATCTGCCTCTCCCTTCCAGAGATCGAAGTCCACATTCAGATTGCCATAGTTCTTCTTCAAGTCAGCAACAGACACATTCATGATATGTTTCCACACTGCGCGGTAGCCGCGGTGTCCGTTCTGTAACAGAAATGTCGCCTGAAGCGCTTCTTCTTTATAATCCTCATGTTCTTTTGCATAAGCACTTGCAGTCGGGTAGATCTCCTCCAACTCTCCGATTGTAAACGGAGCTTCTTCCGGGTATTCCCCTGCAAAATTCTCATCAAAATACGGAAGTTCCGGTTTTCTCTTCTTTAATTCTGTGATCACAAGCCCCATCTGATATCCCCAGTCACCAAGATGTACGTCGCCGATCACATGATGTCCTGCAAATTTCCCGATCCGCTTGATGCTCTCCCCGATGATCGCTGAGCGCAGATGACCGACGTGAAGCGGTTTCGCCACATTCGCTCCGCCATAGTCAACAATGATCGTCTTTGGCTGTTCTGCCGTTTCAAACCCAAGGTGTGCATCCTCACCCATCTGGTTTAAGTAACCTGCAAGGAACTCTCTGTCAAGTTTCAGATTGATAAATCCCGGAGCAACCGCCTCAGCCTCCTGAATACATGTGCTCTCCTGAAGTTTTGCCACAACATCATTGGCGATCATGATCGGCGCCTTTCGATAAGTCTTGGCCCCTGCCATTGCTCCGTTACACTGATATTCACACAGATCCGGTCTGTTTGATAACGTAACTTTCCCAAGTCCGCGGTCATACCCTGCCGCTTCGAATGCATTTTCCAGTTCTTCCTGTATAAATTCAAAAATTTTCTTCATAATACCTCCATCTTCATCTTCTGATGATTCCTGTGCATCGATTGCTAATACATTATTTTAGCACAAGAAAGATAGGGCAACAACTACCTATTTTAAAAAACATTTGTATCTCATCCGCTTTTCTTCCGTATAATAGTTGTAACCTGCATGGATTTGTGGTATAATTTCAGTAACAATTACTATTATTAAAAATAAAGGAGGATTTTTTTATGAACACAAATGTTTTTCGCAATTTGTCTTACGGAGTCTATGTCGTTACTACCCTGGATGGCAGCCGTCCGACCGGATGTGTCGCCAACAGTATCATGCAGATCACATCCTCTCCTGCTACGATCGCAGTGAGTATGAATCATGATAATTATACAAACGACTGTATGAAGCGCGCCGGTGTCTTTGCCGTTTCCATCTTATCCGAAAAGTCTGATCCGTCCCTGATCGGACAATTTGGATTCCAGTCTGGCCGGGACACAGATAAGTTCGATGGGGTTTCTTACGAGGAGCAGGAACACTTACCTGTACTCACCGACTGCTGCGGATATATTGTCTGCAAGATCATCGACCAGATGGAGACAAGCACACACACTGTCTTCCTCGGCGAAGTAATCGAAGGCGACATCAAAGGCACAGATCCTGCTATGACTTATGCCTACTACCACAAAGTCATCAAAGGGAAAAGTCCGAAAAATGCCCCGACCTATCTTCCGGAAGAGAAAGCCGAAAATTCAGAAAAACCGGCAGGAAAAGAAACATGGGTATGCTCGGTATGTGGATATATCTATGACGGAGAAACTCCTTTCGAGGAACTCCCGGACTCCTTTACCTGTCCACTTTGCAAAATGCCAAAAGAAAAATTCATCAAAAAATAGTCCCCCCTGCGGGGGACTTCACAGAAATGAGGTCTATCTATGAAATTAGGTTCACATGTTGGAATGAGCGGTAAAGAAATGCTGCTCGGATCCGCAAAGGAGGCGGTTTCCTACGGTGCAGATACCTTTATGTTCTACACCGGGGCACCACAGAATACAAGAAGAAAAGCAGTCAGCGAATTAAATATCGATGCCGCGTGGGAATACCTGTCCCGGCACCGGATCGAAGAGATCATCGTCCACGCCCCTTACATTATCAATCTTGGAAATTCCGTAAAACCTGAGACATTCGAACTTGCGGTGGAATTTCTCCAACTCGAAATCGAGCGGACTGCCGCCTGCAAAAGCCACACACTGATCCTGCATCCAGGCGCTCATGTCGGAGCGGGAACAGAGGCCGGGATCGCACAGATCATCAAAGGTCTCAATGAAGTACTCACAAGCGATACGCCATGCAACATTGCGCTGGAGACAATGGCGGGAAAGGGATCTGAGATCGGTCGCACATTCGAAGAACTCGCGCAGATCTATGACGGGGTCATCCACAGCGACAAACTGCGCGTCTGCTTTGACACCTGCCACACAAGCGACAGCGGCTACGACATCATTCATGATTTTGACGGTGTCATTGACAAGTTTGACCGTCTGATCGGAAAGGATCAGATTGCAGTCTTCCATATCAATGACAGTAAGAATCCTTCCGGTGCCGCCAAAGACCGCCACGCCAATATCGGATTTGGGGAAATCGGGTTTGACGCACTCTCCTATATCGTACATCACCCGGATTTTACAGATGTCCCGAAAATCCTTGAGACCCCTTATATTCCTTCTCCGACAAAAGAGAAAAAATCCTACGCGCCATACAAATACGAGATTGAGATGCTCCGCCGCCGGACATTTCATCCAGACCTTGCCAATCAGATTATCCTGGCAAATGAATAATCCTTTTTTCCCATTCTCTTGACTTTTCTTTCATTTCTCTTTAAAATAGCTGTATTATATCAATAATACAAACGAGGTGATAAAATTATGTCATGGACACTGGACAATGACCGCCCAATTTACCTTCAGCTCATGGAGCGTATTCAGAGGGATATTATCGCGGGAGTCTATCAGCCTGGAGATAAATTGCCCTCTGTCCGGGATCTTGCACTGGAAGCCGCCGTCAATCCGAACACAATGCAGAAGGCATTGTCGGAGCTCGAACGCAGCGGTCTTGTGTACTCACAGCGGACAAGCGGGAGATTTATCACAGAAGATACAGAGATGTTGACACAAATGAAAAAGGAACTGGCAAAAGAACATATCCAAGAATTTTTTCAGAAAATGGAGCAGCTCGGCTTTTCACGTACAGAGCTGCTTACTTTAGTAACAAAAGCAGCAGAGGGGGATCACTAGATGGAGCCAATATTACAATGTCAGTCTTTAACAAAAGAATACAGTCATTTTCCTGCACTTTCTGATTTTTCACTTACACTGGAGCGCGGACAGATCGTGGGGCTTCTCGGTCCAAGCGGAAGCGGGAAATCTACTTTGATCAAACTGATCAACGGACTTCTCACTCCCACTTCCGGAAGCGTCCTGATCGACGGGATGGCACCTTGCACCCGGACAAAGGAGATTGTTTCTTATCTTCCTGAGCGCACCTATTTAAATGACTGGATGAAGGTCCGGGATATCATCGCTTATTTTGATGATTTCTACGCAAATTTCGTCAAAGAACGTGCGCTGGAAATGCTGGAACGTCTCGGTATCAACCCGGATGCCAGACTCCGCACGCTGTCAAAAGGTTCCCGGGAGAAAGTGCAGCTTATCCTTGTCATGAGCCGGGATGCCGATCTTTACATTTTAGACGAGCCGATCGGCGGTGTGGACCCTGCTGCACGACAGTATATCCTGAGCACGATTCTCTCAAATTACAATGAGAATGCGACCATTCTTCTCTCCACGCACCTGATCGCAGAGATTGAGAATATCCTCGATCGCGTCCTCTTTCTTCAAAATGGACGTCTGATCTTAAATCATTCTGTAGATGAGATCCGTTTTCAGCAGAAGAAATCCATCGATGCATTATTCCGGGAGGTGTTCCAATGTTAGGTCGGTTAATGAAATATGAAATGCGCTCACAGTCACGGCTTTTACTGCCGCTTCATGCCTTGCTTCTGCTTGCAAGCATTCTCGGACGCTTTTTTATTACAGGAAAGCTTTACGAGCGGGTTCCAACCGTTGTCTTCATTATACTAATCACACTCTATCTGTTCTCGCTTATGGGAATCAGCACCGGCACTCAGCTATTTATCTCTGTCCGGTTCTATCAGAGCCTGTTTAGTGATGAAGGATATCTTGCTTTCACCTTGCCGGTCACACCCGGGCAGCACCTGCTCGCCCGCACACTGGTCGGCGGGCTTTGGGCACTGGTCGATACCATCGTTATCTTTGCCTCCTTTATCATTCTTGTCATGGTTCCGGAAGTTTCCGCACACTGGCCTGAACTATCCGAAGCAATGACAAAAGAACTGGGAATGGATTCCAACGCCTTTTTTATCCTGATGTTTTTATTAAGCTGTATCTCCGCATTTACAAGTATCATTCTGATCTATTTCTGTATTGCAGTCGGACAGCTGTTTTCCAAGCATCGGATTTTAATGGCACTGCTCACGTATCTAGGCCTTACCGCCCTTGTTTCGGTAATTGTCTTACTGACAAGTGTTCTCTCAGGGACACTTCCAAATACGATTGGTTTCAGTTCTGAGGCAACCCGCTTTTTCACGGAATCTTATTCACAGACTGAATATCTTCTTTCCATTACGAAGAATTCCCTCATCCTTGCTATTGTGCAGGCAGTGATCGCCTATGTGATCACACACTACATTTTGTCGAAGAAGATTAATTTAAATTAGATTTCAAAATTTTTATCAATCAGGCAAAAGATGCCCGTCAGTGAAGTGATACACTTCCCTGCGGGCATCTTTTTATATACACATTTCAGCGATTTTCCTCTACTCATCGCTGTCTTCCTGCCATGCCAGAGCATTCCGCAATGCTTCCTTGTCTCTGCTCGCATATGCATACTGATTTTCCACCTGACAGAGAAGTTCTCTCACCTCTCTCTCTTCTGCAAGTTCTCTGATCTCCTGCTCGACTGCCGGCTCATAAGGTTTGTCCGCCAGGCGAAACTCTCCCCCTTCCTCTTCTCTGACGTACATCGTCTCAAGTCCGGGCAAAAGCAGATCTGCACCGCGAAGTTTCATATGATAACTGACAAACACAATGTAAGCATTGGGCTCCTTTGCTTTCTTTGTATAAACATCAATCCCCTGATACCACTCTGCCAGACTCTGACTCGTTTTTATCTTCTCAAACGACTCCTCGCTGAACGTATCATAGAGTCCCCTGATCCCGTCAAGATCGCCCGAAGACAACTTTGTATAATAATCTACGATCAGATAGTTTAATGGCTGATATTCATTTTTTTCTAATGGATTTTTCTCTAATAGATAATTCTCAGATGTCTGAACTGACTGTGATTTCTCTGATGTGATCTTCTGTGATTTTTCATTGGTAAAAAGAATAGTGGCAATAATCAGGACTAAACTCACGCGAAACAGTGCCTGTGCTCTCCGGTATCTTATGCTCCGATGTCTCTTCTGACATCTTCTCTTTCTACACATCGCTCTTAAGTAACGCCTGATATACCTCCTGAAAGAATCTGCCGTCCGACTTGACTGCTTCATAATTACCTCCTGTTGGTATACACACCTAGGCGGATTCGAACCGCCGCACCCGCCTCCGGAGGGCGGTGCTCTATCCCCTGAGCTATAGGTGTATATGGCGCAATTACTTCGTAAACTGCTTTCTTATAATAACACACTTTTTTCTAAAAGTAAAGCATAACTACAAAAACAATCTATTTTCTTTTCTGCTGAAATAATATACCCGGTCTGAAAGTACTTCTTCCTCTTCCACCTGTGTCTCATTAATCTCTCTGACCATCTCTTCAAGATCCTGCTTCATCGGACTTTTACTCTCCGGGACGATAATCACCTCGTGAATACTGCTCGGAAGAATATAATAATTTTCCCCCAGCTTCTGTCCGACCTTCTCAAGGATTCCCTCATAGAGCATACTCGCCGCACCGAAATTTCTCAGCTTGTTCGAGAGCACATACAGACTCTCTTCCTCCTCTTTCGTCTCATCAACTGCATATGGGCAGATTTCCCGGAGCATCTTCCGCATCGGACAAAACTGGTACGGGAGCAAAATCGGTGTATTTGCCTTCGCTTTTTCAAAAAGCTCTGCTTCCGTCAGTTTCCACGACTTTAAATGTTCCTTTCTGACAAGAACTGTCGCCGTTCCATACGGGCTGACTTCTAAAAGAATAAAACATACAATTGCCAGATCCAGCCACGGGATATACGGGATTTCCTGAAGCAGCTTCTCGTTCTTCTCCCGGTGGATCAGCTTGCATGCAAATTTATTCTGCAATTCTTCATAATTCTGCAAAAGAGTGTCCTCCCACGGATGACTGCATTTTACTTCCTCGTAGAGTTTCAGAATCTTCTCCGCAATTTTCTCAATCGACTTTCCTTCCCGGAACTGTTGAAAATATTCCTCCAAATAGATAGTAGGTGAAATCGAAAATCCTTTTTCGGACACAGTAATCCCTTTGCGCTCTTTCCCATTGTTTTTGACTGTCGTATGTATATAGACTGTCATTGTCTCGTTTCCCCTGATCTTATCCTTTACCTGTCTTTCTACTTCATCAATAAATTGTTGATAATTCATACGCTTTCCTTTCTTCTATAATCAGAAAGTCCATGAAATAACATCCTGCCGGATATTGGTACGACCTGTACCTGTGAAAATTGATTTGATTTAAATGAATTTGAAATGATGTAATCACATTATACCTTTCGCTTCGCGCTGATGCAAGACCCTCTTTCTTACATTTTTGTTACCAATTTCTGTATTTTTTCTAAACATGGTCTGAATCTCTTTTTATTTTTCCTCCTCTTTTGTTTCTCTCTCTTTTCCTCCTTGAATCAGACACATCACCAACACTCCGATTGTGCTTCCGGCCCACATTCCACATAAAAAATTTAGCATTCTGACTCCCTCCCGTTTTTTCGACTGCTGTTCTGTTCTATCTGTCAGTATAACCGGATTTCTCTTCCTTATACATTTCGGTTTGCGTTTTACATATTAAAAAATAAGACTGTCACATATCTGCAACAGTCTTATCTAGTATTCTGCGACTCTCAAGCCACTGTCAATCCTATCAAAATTAAACTCTTGATAAATACTCTCCTGTACGAGTATCGATCTTTAATACATCTCCCTGTTCTACGAACAGTGGAACGTATACTGTAGCACCTGTCTCAACAACAGCCGGCTTTGTAGCTCCCTGCGCTGTATCTCCTTTGAATCCAGGCTCTGTATCTGTAATCTGGAGCTCTACGAATAACGGCGGCTCTACTGCAAATACATTTCCCTTGTGAGAACAGATCTTTACCATCTCATTCTCTTTTACGAATTTAAGAGAATCTCCGATTGCATCTTCATTTAACGCGATCTGCTCGTAGTTCTCAACATCCATGAAGTGATATAATTCACCGTCTGTGTATAAGTACTGCATATCTTTTCTCTCGATGTGAGCTTTCGGGAACTTCTCTGTAGGTCTGAATGTCTTCTCTACAACTCCCCCACTGATAATATTTCTTAATTTTGTTCTAACAAACGCTGCACCTTTACCTGGTTTTACATGCTGAAATTCCATAATCTGGAAAATATTTCCTTCAATTTCAACTGTTACACCGTTTTTAAAATCTCCTGCTGAAATCATCTGTAATCCTCCTTAAATTATGCCCATGAAAGCAATTCTCATTCATTTGACTGTTTATCATTTTATAATACTTCGCGAGTATTTTCAACCTTTTTTTACTTAAGAGTTGTCTTCTTCTGCTTTTTCTTGTAAAAATGAAGCACAATCCGCTCCAGATATCGTTTCAGAACAATCTGGATCTCTTCTTTGGGATGAATCGGCTTCACCAGAATATTGTGCATTCCTGCACGCTTTGCGCCAAACACGTCGGTAAACAGCTGATCGCCCACAAAGAGTGAATTCCTCTCATTTGTCCCCATCAACTCCATCGCTTTCCGATAGTTCTTTGTCGCCGGCTTGTGCGCATTGTAAATGTAAGGAATCTGAATCTCCTCATTAAACATCTTCACTCTTGGTTCCTGATTATTTGAGATCAGACAACACGAAAATCCGATCTCCTTTAGTCTGGCAAACAGTTTCTTTGCCCGCTCGTCTGCCGGCGCACCGTGCGGCACCAGCGTGTTGTCGATATCAAACAGTACGCCCCTGTACCCTTTTTCGTATAATTCTTCAAACGGAATCACATATGTGGATGCCACATATTCATCCGGAAAAAACATATCAAACATCTTTTTCCTCCCAGTATTCTGTCTTTCTCTTCTTTATCGCATCGCCTTTTTCACATCTTTTTTAAATTCTTCCCACTTTTCCTCATGTTCAACATAATAAAGCGGACATGCTTTCCCTGTCACATCATAATGCCGGATTACATCCTCTTCCGTCAATCCGAACTTTTGGCAAAGCCATGCAGTCAGCTCGACAACGGAACGGTATGTCTCCCGGTTAAATTTTCCAGTCTCATCAGGATGGCAGCATTCAATGGAAACTGTATCGACATTTCTTGAATTAGAGGCATACGCCATCTCCCACGTCGGCACACACTGGATGATCTCTCCTTCCAGTCCCACAACAAAATGGCTGCTCGCACTCGTCTCATGGCTGTCCTTAAGCCCCTCAAAGTAATCTCGGTTATTCTGTGCCGTAGAACCCGGATTTGCCGTATAATGAATCACAATCCCTTTGATTTCTTCAACTTCCGTCCCCGGTCTGGAATATTCATTGACCGTGAGAAGCTGAACATCGATATCCGGCTTCCGCTCTTCAATTTCTTCCTGACTAAGCTGCTCTGTTCTTCCAAAAAAACCGATTCCGCATGCTTTCATCACGCCGAATACAGCACTTAGCACAAGGACAACGGCTGCTCCTGCTCCAACCAGCATGCGCTTCCGTCTCCTTCGTCTTCCATCATCCATTTTTGTGTATCTCATGTTCTTTTATCCTTTTTTCTAGTCTTGTTTCTATCTATTCTAGCACAAGATCATCATAAAAGAATGAAGTTTTTCTTAAAATATTGCGAAAGGACCGCCGCCCGGCAGTCCTCTCTTTGCTTTTTATTCGTCTACACTGTAGTTTGGTGCTTCTTTTGTAATGTGAATATCATGTGGATGGCTTTCCTTTAAGGAAGCAGCGGAAATCTTCACGAATCTTCCACTTTCCTTCAGTTCTTCGACTGTCTTTGCTCCACAATATCCCATTCCGGCACGAAGACCTCCCATAAGCTGGAACACCGTATCTTCTACTGTTCCTTTATATGCCACACGTCCTTCTACGCCTTCCGGAACAAGCTTCTTTGCATCTGCCTGGAAGTAGCGGTCTTTGCTTCCGTTTTCCATTGCTGCGATAGATCCCATTCCACGGTATACTTTGTATTTTCTTCCCTGGAATAATTCAAATGTTCCCGGGCTCTCATCACATCCTGCGAAGATGCTTCCCATCATACATACATTTGCTCCTGCTGCAACTGCTTTAGTCATATCACCTGAGTACTTGATACCTCCGTCTGCAATGATCGGGATTCCATATTCCTTGGCAACCTCGTAGCAATCCATCACTGCTGTGATCTGCGGAACACCGATACCTGCAACAATACGTGTCGTACAGATAGATCCAGGTCCGATACCGACTTTCACTGCATCAACCCCCGCTTCGATCAGTGCTCTTGTAGCCTCTCCTGTTGCAACATTTCCTGCGATCACCTGTAAATCCGGATATTTTTCTTTGACCATACGTACGGTTCTGATTACATTTGCAGAATGTCCGTGCGCAGAGTCCATAACAACAACATCTACTTTTGCTTTTACAAGCGCATCTACACGCTCTAAACAATTTGCTGTAATTCCGACTGCCGCTCCACAGAGAAGTCGTCCCTGCTCATCCTTCGCAGAAAGTGGATATTTGATCTGCTTCTCGATGTCTTTGATTGTGATAAGACCTTTCAGGTTGAAGTCTTTATCTACGATCGGAAGCTTTTCTTTTCTCGCCTTTGCAAGGATCTGCTTTGCCTCTTCCAATGTGATGCCTTCCGGAGCTGTGATCAGTCCTTCGGATGTCATGGATTCTTTGATCTTCTTTGTAAAGTCTTCTTCGAATTTTAAATCACGGTTCGTAATGATTCCCACTAATTTCTTTCCTTCTGTAATCGGAACTCCGGAAATACGGAATTTTGCCATCAGATCGTTTGCATCTGCAAGTGTATGTTCCGGCGACAGATAAAATGGATCTGTGATAACTCCATTCTCAGAACGCTTTACTTTGTCGACTTCTTCTGCCTGCTCTTCAATTGACATATTCTTGTGGATAATTCCGATTCCACCCTGGCGGGCCATCGCAATGGCCATGCGATGTTCTGTAACCGTATCCATTCCGGCACTCATCATCGGTATGTTCAACTTGATTTTCTTCGTCAGCTGCGTAGACAGATCAACCTGATTCGGGATTACTTCTGAATAAGCCGGCACCAGCAGCACGTCATCAAATGTAATACCTTCTCCAATAATTTTTCCCATGATTTTGCTTCCTCTCTTTCTTTTGTTTGTCCCATTTTCTTAGTAGCATTTCATCTTCACATTATTTATAAGCACTACTTATTAATAATAGAAACAACTTCTGCCGTTTTATAAGGTATTGTTATATTACAAAAAACCAGGCACAATGTCAAGCCATAAATTGTTTTTATTGGCAAACCTGTGCAAATTATTCTTTATTAGAGAATAACCTTTCTCGGCGCCAGCATACGCATTCCATCCAGAATCGTCTGATTTGGCTCAAAAACAATCTTCTCTTTCTGTCCGTTTTTCACAACAACCATCGTGTAAGTCTTATGATCCGGTTCCATCGTACTGAAGTTATGCGCCTTTACATTCTGAAATGCATTCAGCTCTGCCGAGCCTGTCGGGGCAATAATTTCCAGTTCGCTGATATTCGTCTGAAAGACTCTCTTTCTCTTCTGCTTTGCCATAATCTTATCGATATCAAGATCTCCGTTGACATATAAATATTCAAATTCCAGGTCTAACTGCCGGAACAAAAAGATATCTGCCACTATCATGATTCCGAAAAAGAGAATTCCGAACGGAAACAGAAAAAACGATAGAAGCGATACCACTGTAAGCGCGATCAATGCGGATTTTGCCACCATTGTACCCATTGATGCCTTTTTCTTGACAAGTTGTTCTGTGTAAAAATCACTCATCCTTGCTGTACCTCCATTTTTTTACATATATCTCTATTATATCACATTCTAAAAAACAGTAAAGAAAAAAAGATGAGTACCGTCATATTCTCCGGTACTCATCTGTCCTTTCAAAATTTACATCATACCCATTCCTGGTCCGCCTGCCGGCATAGGAGGAACATCTTCTTTTATATTTGCCACAACAGACTCTGTTGTAAGAAGTGTAGATGCAACACTTGTCGCGTTCTGCAATGCACTTCTTGTCACTTTTGCAGGATCTAAGATTCCGGCTTTTACCATATCAACATATTCTTCGTTATAGGCGTCAAATCCGATTCCCGGCTGCTGCTCTCTTACTTTGTTGATGATGACAGAACCTTCCAGACCTGCATTGGCTGCGATGTGGAACAATGGAGCTTCCAGTGCTTTTAAGATAATGTTCGCACCTGTCTTCTCGTCTCCCTCTAATGTCTCTGCAAGCTTAGTAACTTCTTTGGAAGCGTGAATGTAAGCAGATCCGCCGCCTGCCACGATTCCTTCTTCCACTGCTGCTCTTGCTGCGGAAAGCGCGTCTTCCATACGAAGTTTTGCTTCTTTCATCTCAGTCTCTGTCGCTGCACCCACACGGATCACTGCAACACCACCTGCAAGTTTTGCAAGTCTTTCCTGAAGTTTTTCTTTATCAAACTCAGATGTTGTCTCCTCGATCTGTGCTTTGATCTGTGCGACACGTGCATTGATTGCTTCTTTCTCTCCAAGACCATCTACGATGACTGTATTTTCTTTCTGAACTTTTACAGATTTTGCACGTCCCAACATATCAAGTGTCGTCTCTTTTAAGTCTAATCCCAACTCTTCTGAGATCACCTGTCCGCCTGTCAGAATTGCAATATCCTCTAACATTGCTTTTCTTCTGTCTCCATATCCCGGTGCCTTCACTCCGACTACCTGGAATGTACCGCGCAGTTTGTTGACGATCAATGTTGTCAGCGCTTCTCCCTCGATATCCTCTGCAACGATCAGAAGTTTCGCTCCTGCCTGCACAACCTGTTCTAACAGCGGAAGCAATTCCTGAATGTTTGCAATCTTTTTATCTGTGATCAGGATGTATGGATCCTCAAGATTTGCTTCCATCTTATCCATATCTGTCGCCATGTATGCGGAAATATATCCACGGTCAAACTGCATACCTTCCACGAGGTCTAATTCTGTCTTCATTGTCTTAGACTCTTCGATTGTAATGACACCGTCGTTGGATACTTTCTCCATCGCATCTGCTACCATCTCTCCGACTTCTGTATCTCCTGCGGAGATTGCAGCTACATTTGCGATTCGCTCTTTGCTCTCTACTTTGCTGCTCATACCTGCAACCGCTTCTACTGCAACATCTGTCGCTTTCTTCATACCTTTGCGGAGCACGATCGGATTTGCACCTGCCGCAAGGTTCTTCATCCCTTCATTGACCATAGCCTGTGCCAATACTGTCGCTGTTGTTGTTCCGTCTCCGGCAACATCATTTGTCTTTGCCGCTACCTCACGGATCAGCTGTGCACCCATATTTTCAAATGCATCTTCCAGTTCAATCTCTTTTGCGATCGTCACACCGTCATTCGTGATCAGCGGAGCACCGAATGATTTATCCAAAACAACGTTTCTTCCTTTTGGTCCTAATGTCACACGTACTGTATTTGCTAATTGATTTACACCTGATTCCAAAGCACTTCTGGCCTCTGCGCCATATTTAATTTCCTTTGCCATGACTGATGTCCTCCTTAAATCCTGTCTTTCTATCTTCTGCGATGACCTGCTGTCATCTTTCTATCTTCTTTCTGCCGTTTTGATCCTATTCGATGATTGCCAAAATATCGCTCTGTCTTACGATAATGTATTCCTCATCTTCCAATGAAACTTCTGTTCCGGCGTATTTTGAATAAATCACCTGATTTCCGACAGCCACGTTCATCGTAACTTCCTTCCCATCAACGATTCCGCCAGGTCCTACCGCTACAACTTCCGCCTGCTGTGGTTTCTCCTTTGACTGTCCCGGTAATACGATTCCGGATTTTGTTGTTTCTTCTGCGACTAATTGTTTCAATACGACTCTGTCACCTAATGGTACTAATTTCATGTAAATTCCTCCTTATACTACCGCAATTTCAAGGTCTGTGCGAAAGCTTCAAAGCTTTCTGCCCCATACTGTCCGTATGAGGTATCTGCGCCGCCTTTATTAGCACTCATTTTCTTCGAGTGCTAATTTGCTTTACTAATAAAATAGCACTATGTTTTTCATTTGTCAACTCAGTTTATATTTATTTTATAAAATCCATTTTCAATTTGGAGGATCAGAATATTTCCGCTTTTTCCAAGAAATCTCTCCCGCACTCTTCCGATACATTCTTCTGCTTCCTCTCCCGAAAAAACAGTACACCGATACACGGCATCCAGCGAAATCTGTGAGAGATCCATCTCCTCCAGATTCAAATATATGCACTCTGTCTTCGGATCATACATCGAAATGATTCCTTCGTAGCTGTTCTCGTTTTTTTCTTCCTTTGTTCCGATCAGATCTTCCATCGATATTTTTGCTCTGCAATTTTCAAACATCGTCTTTACTCCTTCCTGTCACAATCAGCGAAAGGGTATCAGCTCTGTCTCTGATACCCTTTTTCTTATTCTCTATGCTTTGTATCTTTTTTCAGATTCTCCAGTTCCTTGAAAACAAAATCATTGATGACGCGGATATAAGTTCCCTTCATACCGGAAGAGCGGGACTCAATCACACCCGCACTCTCAAACTTGCGAAGTGCATTTACAATCACAGAACGGGTAATTCCCACGCGGTCAGCAATCTTGCTTGCCACGAGGATTCCTTCTGTTCCTTCCAGCTCATCAAAAATATGGATAATCGCTTCCATCTCTGAGAAAGAGAGGGTACTGATCGCCGACTTGACGATCTGCTCTTTTCTGACTTCCTCTGCACTCTCTTCATTGACTGCGCGAAGCATTTCAAGTCCGACAACAGTCGTTCCGTACTCGCTCAGAATAATATCATCGATTTCGTATAAGGAATCTCTCTTGTAAATAAATAAAGTTCCCAGTCTCTCATCTGCGATATTGATCGGTGTGATGATCGCCTGATAGTTTCTCACATGCTCCGGTGAAAATCCAAGTGTCTGAAGATTCACATTCTCTTTTGTGGAAAGAATGCTTAGCAATCTCTCATTTAACATCTCATCGATGTGTCCCCCGACTTCATTTGTAATCAGTTCCTGTATCTCATCGACCCCTTCGCATTTACTGATTCCAAGCACTTTTCCCTTTTTGCTCACAACAAATACGTTGGAATTGAGGATCTCTGTCAGCACCTCACAAATGTCGTTAAATACGACTTTGCTTGAATTATTGTTGTGCAGAAGTTTGTTGATTTTTCTTGTCTTGTCTAATAACTGTACGCTCATTTATTCGCCTCCGTTCACGATGTTCATCGTCTGTCTATTTTACTGCTTTTACTTATTGTAGCAAATATATCCACAAAACGTCAAAACTCTTTTCACACGTCTATATTATCACGCATTTTTGAAAAATTCAACGGATTTTTCTAATTCTTTTTATTATTTCTGACATATCCACATTTTTCATCTGCACAGACAAGTTTATTTCCCTTTTCAATCATATATCCGCCGCATTCCGGGCATTTCTCTTTGGATGGCTTCTGCCATGACATAAATTCGCATTCCGGATTGTCCTCACAGCCATAATACTTCCGGCCTTTTTTCGTCTTACGCAGCACAACTTCCTTTCCACAGAGCGGACAAGGAACACCGATTTTTTCCAGATACGGCTTTGTATTCCTGCACTCCGGAAATCCCGGACATGCGAGGAAACGGCCATGCGGACCATACTTGATGACCATATTCCTTCCACATTCCTCACAGATGACATCGGTCACTTCATCTTCAATCTTCACACTCTCCAGTTCTTTCTCTGCCACTTTTACTGCCTCGTCAAGATCCGGATAGAAATTGCGGATAACCGACTTCCACTCGACCTTTCCTTCCTCAACCATGTCGAGCAGCCCTTCCATGTTCGCAGTAAAATTCACATCGACAATGCTAGGAAAAGACTGTTTCATCATGTTGTTGACAACCTCCCCGAGTTCTGTCAGATAGAGGTTCTTATTTTCCTTGGAAACATAACGTCTTGCGATGATCGTAGAGATTGTCGGCGCATAAGTACTCGGTCGTCCGATTCCCAGGTCTTCCAGTGTCTTTACAAGTGCTGCCTCTGTATAATGTGCCGGCGGCTGTGTAAAATGCTGTTTCTCCTCCAGTGATTTTTTTGTCAGAACAGAATCCCGGTCCAATCCTTTCACAAGCAGATTGCTCGCCACCTTCTCTTCGTCTGATTCTACATAGGCGATGCGGAACCCTTCAAAGACAACTTTTGATGTCGATACCGAAAACCGGTATGCCCCTGCACCGATTTTCACAGAAGTTGATTCAAACTTTGCCGGCTGCATCCGGCTTGCCGCAAACCGCTTCCAAATCAGCTGATACAGACGAAACTGGTCTCTTGTCAGAGATTCCTTAATAGAAGCCGGTGTCCTGCTAAGCTCCGTCGGACGAATTGCCTCGTGGGCATCCTGAATCTTCTTTTCAGAAGTTTTCTTTTTCTCTCCATCTGCCACAAAGTTTTCTCCATAAACTTCACGGATATATTCTCTTGCAGCTGCATCTGCCTCGTCAGAAATTCTTGTGGAGTCGGTACGGAGATATGTGATGACACCAATGGTTCCGCTTCCCTTGATGTCAACTCCTTCATACAACTGCTGCGCGATCCGCATTGTCTTCTGTGTTGCAAAGTTCAGTACCTTTGATGCCTCCTGCTGGAGTGTACTTGTCGTAAACGGAAGCGGTGCTTTTTTCAGGCGCTCACTTACTTTCACCTCATCCACAAAGAATTTTTCATTCTCAATTTCACGGACAATCTGATCCATCTCTTTTTTCGAGTGAATTGTCATTTTCTTCTTGTCTTTCCCATAGAAGCTTGCTACAAGCGGCTTCTTCTCGCCTTCAACATGGATCGTTGCATCGAGTGTCCAGTATTCTTCCGGAATAAATGCATCAATCTCCTCCTCACGGTCTGCAATGATCCGCAGTGCCACAGACTGTACTCTCCCTGCACTTAGCCCCCTCTTCACTTTCGCCCAAAGCAGCGGACTGATCTTATATCCTACCATCCGGTCCAGTGCACGCCTTGCCTGCTGTGCATCAACCAGATTCATATTGATCTCCCGCGCATCTTTGATGGACGCCTTCACTGCATTCTTCGTGATCTCATTGAAACTGATCCGGTACACTTTCTTTCCCTCCAGCTTCAGTGCCACATACAAATGCCATGAAATTGCCTCTCCCTCACGGTCGGGGTCAGTTGCGAGATAAATTTTATCTGCCTTCTTCACTTCTTTTCTAAGATTCGCAAGAATATCTCCCTTTCCGCGGATCGTAATGTATTTTGGCTCAAAGTCATTCTCTACATCAATTCCAAGCTGGCTCTTTGGCAGATCTCTCACATGCCCCTGTGATGCCGTCACAACATAATTACTTCCCAGGAATTTCTTAATTGTCTTAACTTTTGCAGGCGATTCTACAATCACAAGATAACGTGCCATAAACTACTCCTTTATTTCTATCCCTTTATTTCTATTCTTTTCTTTCTACCATTTTCCTCTCACATAGTATCCTTTGGAAATTTCTTTGACCTTTCCATCCATTTCCAAAGAAACAAGCTGTTGCATCAGCTCTGGAATCGGCAGCTTTGTTTCCGCCAATATCCGGCCGATACTCTTCGGGTTCAAATCGAGACAACTATACACTATATTTTGTTCAGTTTCAAGTATTATTTTCGTTTCTGTCAAATTCTTCACAAAATTTCCACAAATATTAAGATCATCTAAAAGCTCTTCCGGCGATAAAATAATGCCCGCTCCCTGTTTGATCAGGCGGTTGCAGCCACGGCTTAGCTGGCTGTCCGCACTGCCCGGAAGTGCATAGACATCTTTCCCCTGTTCCAGTGCCATATCAGCTGTGATCAGTGATCCGCTCTTTTCTCTCGCCTCAATGACAATCACCACATCTGCCAGTCCGCTGATCAGCCGGTTTCGCGCCGGAAAGTACTGCGCAAGCGGCGGACTCCCCGGCTGCTGCTCCGACAAAATCCCTCCATATTTTTTCAAATCCTCATAGAGGCCTCTGTTCTCCTTTGGATAACAGACATCCACACCACTTCCAAGCACACCAAAAGTCCCTCCTTTTCCATGCAGTGCCCCTCTCTGTCCTGCTGCATCAATCCCCCTTGCCATGCCGCTGATCACAGATATTCCCGCCTCACTTAGTATCTCCCCGATCTTTCGGGCATAAGTTTCTCCGTAGTAGGTACAGTTTCGGGCACCGACGATGGCAGCTGTCCGTTTTCCCTCTTCCGGGAGCTTTCCCATCACATAGAGGGCATAGGGCGGAGCGGAAATATTTCTTAATCTGTCCGGGTATCTTTCCTGTTCGTACGTGACAAGTGTGATCTCTTTTTCCCGCCATTCTGCCACCATTTTTTCACTCCATTGTCTCTTTCCTTCCCGTATGATCTGTGCAAGTTTTTCTGCCTTCTCCTCTGTCCGCTTCTCTTTCAATCGCCGTTTCAGCGCTGTTTCTTCTATATAATACAGCATGCTTTTTTGCGGAAATTCCTTTGCCAGTTCTATCTTTTCCCCATTTCCGATTCCCTTTAATCCGGCAAACCAGAAGCGGAATCGTTCATCCTGTTCTATTTTATTCTCTTTCTGTTTTTCCATACCACTACCTCCAGTATTTTCGATCCATCGTCCGGTAAATCAACGCTTCATCCAGATGACAAGTTTCAATCTTCTCACTCCCTGCGAGATCCGCGATCGTCCGCGCGACCCGAAGTACTTTATAGTAGGAGCGGGCGGTCAGCTGAAGCGCCTCAAAGCTTCTTCTCATCTGCATTTCTCCCTCCTGACCAAGTTCACACCCCTTCATCAATTCCTTGACAGGCACTCTCCCATTTGTCTGTTTTTCCTGCCCCTGATACCGGTTTTTCTGTATCTCTCTCGCCATACAGACACGTGCGCGGATAGCATCCGACGTTTCCTCCTCACCTGTCTGCACCAGACTTTCATACTCCACCTTCGGCACATCTACACAGAGATCAATCCGGTCAAGCAGAGGCCCGCTGATCCTGCCCAAATAATTGCGGATTTCCTGCTCACTGCACCGGCACCGGTTGTAATCCGGAAACTGGCCGCAGGGACAAGGATTCATCGCTGCCACCACAATTACATCTGCCGGAAATACATACGTTCCCCCGCTTCGTACAAGATGGATGTTCTGCTCTTCCAGAGGCTCCCGCAACGCTTCCAGCACATCCTTCCGAAACTCCGCTGCCTCATCCAAAAACAGGCAGCCGCCGTGGCTTAAGCTTAACTCTCCCGGAACTGGATGCAGACCTCCTCCCACAAGCGCCGCCTTGGTGACTGTATGATGTACAGCGCGAAATGGCCGCTCTGCAATGAATGGATGTTCCTCATCCAAAAGTCCAGCCACACTGTATGCTTTTGAAATTTCTATGCGCTCCTCCATGGACAGCGGGGGAAAGATTGTCGGAATCCGCCTTGCCGCCATCGTCTTCCCTGCCCCCGGCGGCCCGATCATCAAAAGATTGTGTTGACCTGCAACCGCAATCTCGGCTGCCCTCTTTACAAATGTCTGTCCCTTGATCTCGCCAAAGTCAACCGACGGCGGACGCACCTGAGCAGATTCTTTCTGTTGTTCTCCCGGTTTCTGGATTCTCCGGATGAACGCTTCTCCCTCACGTTCTATTTTTTTACAAATTTCGACCACTTCTGTCAGCTTCGATACCCCGATGACTTCTATTCCGGTGATCATTCTCCCTTCCCTTTCATTTGCCTTCGGAATCATGCAGCGCATACACCCATATTTCTTTGCTTCAATCAGTATCGGCAGGATTCCCGGAACCTTTCTCACACCTCCGTCAAGACTCAGTTCTCCGATCACAAGCATATCTGCAAGTGTTTCCTGCCGGATCACCCCATTGGCCGCAAGCACTGCCGCTGCAATCGGCAGATCAAATGCCGCCCCTCGCTTCCTTACATTTGCCGGAGAGAGATTGATCACCACCTTTCTTGGCGGAATCTGTATCCCGCTGTTTTTGACTGCCGTGCGGACACGCTCCGCCGACTCTTTGACTTCAGACGCAAGATGTCCGACCATATGAAAAAACGGCAGTCCATTTCCCACATCTGCCTCCACGTGGATAAACTCTGCACGCATTCCCTGCAAAGCTGCTGATAAAACTGTGCTGAACAAAACCGATATCACTCCTTCCCAAATCTGCACTGTGTGGTACATTTCAGAGCTCTTCTGTCTCTGTACGAAAACAAGAACCGCACATGCGATTTTCCTATCCTATTTTTCGTTTTTGTTTTCCTGATATTCTGTTGATTCAGTATCATTGATTTTCTGGCAGAAACGCCGGAATAACTCTGGAATAGATATTTCCAGAATGATTTTCTTTACTATAACATATCTTTTTTGATTATGCTATACAAGTGTGAGAATATTTTTATGAATCCTTGCGGACTTCTGATTCAACGGCCTGTATTTTCCCACTAACGCAGATACGCCCCGCACAGAACTGCTTTCTGCCGGGACGTATCCTTTTTCCTATCTTCTTTGATCTGCTTTTCTTTTCCAAATTTTTGTAAGATTTCTTACGCTTCTTCCACCTCTGCTTCCGGTTCTTCCACACGTTCATATTTCACAAATACCTTCCGGTAAATATACGATGTGACAAATGCCAGAAACGAAAATCCTGTCATAAACCAGAATGCAAGTGCTGTGATCATTGCCCGTGCACTGAAAAACGTCACAAACAATACCAAAGCATTCACTCCGAACAGAAGCAATGTGAACGGAAAACTTCCGATTCCGATAAACAAAGCATTCTTAAAAATCTGCTTCATCGTCGCGCGAAACCGTGCGATATAAGGGAAAATATACATCGCAATCATCAGGTAAACGAAAGAAATCGCATAGATCGTTACCCCAAATACTTTCCCGAATCCACCTTCCAGACCCATCGCAAACCTGATATCTACGAAGAGCACTGCTCCAACTAAAAGCAGCACGAGCCATGCGATCGTACTCTGTTTAAAATTCTCCTTAAATCCTTTCAGAAATCCTTTTGCAATATAGCTTTCTTCGTTCTTTACCGCCTTCAGTGTCACAGAATACAGCGCCGTCCAGGAAGCACCGATCGTCACGATCGGGATGCTGCACAAAAGAAATAAAAGATTGAGGATGACCAAATCGGCTACCCTTCCTAAAAATCTCCAGACAACATTGTCTGTGTCAAATAATCTGCCCATAATATCCCGCCATTCGTATAATTTTTGCGGCATATGCCGCCGCTTCGTCTTGTCAGACATAATTATATGATAGCACGTTCTCCTTCGATAGTAAACAGACAGTTTGTTGCATTTTTCCTCTGTTTTCATGTGGAAAAGCACAAATCTTCTCCCCTCCACATAAGCTGTATTAAATATGCTTAGAGGTGCTTATCTTGAAATCATTTCCAACTCCCC
The DNA here is from genome assembly GCA_900546325.1 of uncultured Lachnospiraceae bacterium. Classification (GTDB taxonomy): domain Bacteria; phylum Bacillota; class Clostridia; order Lachnospirales; family Lachnospiraceae; genus Faecalimonas. The sequence continues at coordinate 32,173 of URCR01000004.1, forward strand.
TCACTTCCGCTGAGGAACAATATTACATGCAAAAATACACAGAGGGCGACCTTGAAGCAAAACACATTCTGATCGAACACAATCTCCGGCTTGTGGCACATATTGTCAAAAAATACCAGCGTCCGGAGGAAGACAATGAAGATCTGATCTCCATCGGAACCGTAGGGCTGATCAAGGCAGTCATTACCTTTGACCCCGAAAAAGGAAACCGGCTTTCCACCTATGCCGCCCGCTGCATTGAAAATGAAATTCTGATGATGCTCCGCTCCAAAAAGAAATCTTCCAGAGAGATCTCCCTCTATGAACCGATCGGTACCGACCGCGAAGGCAATGAGATACAGCTGTTTGACATTATGGAGACAACTGATGAAGACATCCACGAGAAGATTGACCAAAAAGACGATGTCCGCACTCTCTATGAAAAAGTAGAATCCGAATTGTCCGACCGGGAACGGCTCGTCCTGAAAATGCGCTACGGTCTTTATAACGAGGAGGAATACACCCAGCGCGAAATCGCAAAAAGACTCGGCATCTCCCGTTCCTACGTGTCACGCATCGAAAAAAGTGCCGTAGAAAAGCTGCGCCGCTTCTTTCCGGAATCCTGACAGGTACTAAGAAACCGAAAGCAACGGCTCATTTCCTTGAAAAATTTTGCTGCTTTCGGTTTCGTCCATAAATTTATTCTTCTTTTGCTTCCTGTCTTCTTAAAATATCGTACTGTTCTAACGGCATTCCCAGATCCACATACAATACCTGTTTTGGATGCGGTGCACTCTCCTGCTCATTGCCATCCTCATCTAAAATCCGTTTCACTTCCGCACAGATATTTTCTCCGTTTGGCTTCATCACCTCAATGATTTCTCCGACAGAAAACTTATTTCTCTGTTCGATCCGGTAAGTCCCGTCACGTTCTTCCCCTACGATCCCAAGATACGTATATTCTTTCACATACGTATTGCTGTCATAGATCTGTGTTGTCTCATCCGGTTTTCCGAAGAAAAATCCTGTCGTAAACTGGCGGTAAGTGCAGTTTGAGATCTGTTCCAGATACCACGGCATATTTTTCTCGTAGAGTGCCGGATCTTTCTGATAATCATCGATCGCCTTGCGGTATGTTCTTGCAACCGTCGCCACATAGAGAGCCGTCTTCATACGTCCTTCAATCTTCAGACTGTCAATGCCCGACTCTAAGATTTCCGGAATGTGCTGGATCATACAGAGATCTTTGGAGTTGAAAATGTAAGTCCCTCTCTCGTTTTCATACACCGGCATATACTCTCCCGGTCTTGTCTCCTCGACTACGGAATATTTCCATCTGCACGGGTGCGTACATGCCCCGTGGTTTGCGTCTCTTCCGGTGAAATAGTTGCTGAGCAGGCACCTTCCGGAATAGGAAATACACATCGCCCCGTGGACAAATGTCTCGATCTCCAGATCATCCGGGATATTGGCGCGGATTTCTCTGATTTCCTCCAGAGACAGTTCTCTTGCCGATACGACACGGGATGCCCCCAGCTTATGCCAGAAATTGTAAGTTGCATAGTTTGTATTGTTTGCCTGTGTGCTGATGTGCCGTTCAATCTCCGGGCAGATTTCCTTTGCGATCTCAAACACGCCCGGATCCGCGATGATCAGCGCATCCGGTTTGATCTCTTTTAACTCTTTAAAATATTCCCGGACTCCTGCCAGGTCATCGTTGTGCGCAAGAATATTTGCAGTTACATATACTTTCACATCGTGCTCATGTGCAAATGCGATTCCCTCTTTCATTTCCTCCATGGAAAAGTTTTTTGCCTTGGCGCGAAGCCCAAATGCCTCTCCTCCGATGTAAACCGCATCCGCCCCAAACATAACCGCTGTCTTTAATACTTCCAGGCTGCTCGCCGGAATCAATAATTCTGGATGTCTTGCCATATATTTTTCCTTTCTGTAAAACCTGTTTCTTTTCTATTTGTCTCTTATCCAACCCTCACGCTGACCGTTGCCCCGTCCCCGATCGGAACTATGGAAGTCAGCAGTCTGTCATCATGCTTTAACGCATACAGATATTCCCTCATCCGGCTGTGGATCGTCCGGTTCCTGCGCTCCACCGCGAAGCGGGATTCAATGATATCCCCTTCCTGAAGCACGTTGTCCGACACGAGAACACCTCCCGGGTTCAGCAGACGCATCACTTCCGGCAGATAATAAATATACTGCCCTTTCGCCGCATCCATAAAAATAAAATCATACGGCTCTTTTAAGGACTGCATCACTTCCATCGCATCCCCTTCCAGAAGCGTGATCTGCTTTTCTTTTCCTGCCCGTCTGAAATTTTCACGGGCGATCGGAATCCGTTTCTCATATTTTTCAATTGTTGTGATCTCACATTCCTCTGCCACATATTCGCTCATCAGGATTGCAGAAAATCCGACAGCCGTCCCAACCTCGAGAATCCGTTTCGGTTTCTGCATCGCAAGCAGTACTTTCAGAAAGCTCTGCATCTCCTTCCGGATGATCGGTACATAAGTATCCAGCGCTTCCTGCTCAATCTGCTCTAAAATCGCGATATTTTCTGTGTCGAGAGAATGAATGAACGTCACCATTCTTTCATCTACAATCATAGACCTTCTCCTCTGTTTCTGAATTACAAAATCTCAGAAAAAATAAGGCGGAGAACCAACATCCTCCGCCCTTCTTCCATTCTATACATCCATAATGATCGGAAGGATCATCGGACGTCTCTTTGTCCGCTTCCAGATAAAATCATTCATCGTGTCGCGGATCACTAACTTAATTCTGCTCCAGTCTGCGTTGCGATTATTTCGCAGGCAGTTTTCAAGCGCATCGGAAAGCACCTGTCTTGCCTCTTCCATCAGCCCTTCTGACTCCCGCACATAGACAAATCCTCTGGAAACAATGTCCGGTCCTGCAAGGAGCTGATTTGTTCCCTTCTCCAGTGTCAGGACAACGATCAGTATACCGTCTTCCGCCAGATGCTGACGATCTCGCAATACAATATTGCCAACATCTCCAACGCCAAGTCCATCCACAAGGATCGCCCCGGTCTGCACTTTGTCCACAACCTTTGCACTCTGATTATCCAGCGCCAGCACCTCCCCGGATTTGAGGATGAATACATTTTCTTTCGGAATTCCAAGTGCTGTTGCAATTCCTGCATTTGCCTTTAAGTGGCGGTACTCTCCATGAACCGGAATCGCATATTTCGGTTTCACAAGAGAATAGATCAGTTTTAACTCTTCCTGACAAGCATGCCCGGATACGTGTGCATCCTGGAAAATCACATCTGCCCCCTTCTGGGAAAGCTCGTTGATCACTCTTGACACTGCCTTTTCATTTCCCGGGATCGGATTCGAGCTGAAGATAACCGTATCTCCCGGCTTAATGCTGACCTTCTTATGAATATCTGCTGCCATGCGGGATAATGCCGCCATAGACTCTCCCTGGCTTCCTGTCGTGATCAGAACGGTCTTCTCATCCGGGTAATTTTTCAGCTGATCGATCTCGATCAGTGTCTTATCCGGCACATTCAGATAGCCAAGCTCTGACGCTGTGGAAATAATATTGACCATACTCCGTCCTTCCACAACAACTTTCCGGTCATACTTGTAGGCGGAATTGATGATCTGCTGTACGCGGTCTACATTCGATGCAAAGGTCGCGATGATGATTCTCGTATTTCTATGTTCTGCAAAAATCTGGTCAAACGTCTTTCCGACCGTCCGCTCTGACATCGTAAATCCCGGGCGCTCTGCATTCGTACTGTCTGACATCAGCGCAAGCACACCTTTCTTTCCGATCTCAGCAAATCTCTGAAGATCGATCGCATCTCCGAATACCGGAGTGTAATCGACTTTGAAATCACCTGTATGCACGACGATTCCTGCCGGCGAATAGATCGCGAGCGCAGAAGCATCTGCGATACTGTGATTTGTCTTAATGAATTCAATCCGGAACTGTCCCAGATTGATCGACTGTCCGTGGCGCACAACCTTTCTTCTTGTACAGCGGAGCAGGTTGTGCTCCTTTAATTTATTTTCAATGATGCCCATCGTAAGTTTTGTCGCATAGATCGGCAGGTTCATCTCTTTTAATACATAAGATAATGCTCCGATGTGGTCCTCATGTCCGTGGGTAATGACAAATCCTTTCACTTTCTGGATATTGTCCTTCAGATAAGTGATATCCGGAATCACAAGGTCGATTCCCAGCATATCATCCTCCGGGAATGCCAGCCCACAGTCTACTACAATAATACTGTCCTCATACTCAAAGGCAGTAATGTTCATTCCGATCTGCTCAAGTCCTCCGAGCGGAATGATCTTTAATTTTGAATTGCTCTCTCTTTTCAAAAGCTACACCTCCATGTTTCATTCTACTTTCTTTTCTCTGCACTTTCGCTTTCTGCACATTCTTTACATTGTCCGTAGAATTTCAACTCGTGGTCCAGAACATGGAAATCCGTTTTCCTCTCAATATAACTTTCCAGTTCCTCTAAGAGATCATCTTCAAAAGACCATACCTTTCCACAACTTTTACATATCAAATGATGATGGTGATGCTTCCCTTCTCCACCTTCTATCAAGTGCCCGATTTCATATCTGACGCACCCATCATCCAGATTAATCCGATCCACCAATTGCAATTCCAGTAACAACTGTACCGTCCGGTATACGGTCGCCAATCCGATCTCAGGATAGTCGACTTTCACCAGTTCATAAATGTCCTCCGCTGTCATATGCTCACCACGATGTTTTTCAAGCACCTCAAGTACAAGCAGTCTCTGGTTTGTCACTTTCAGTCCCTGCTCTTTTAAAATTTTCTTAAACGATTCCTGGTTTAATGTCATATGCCACCTCATCTGCAAAGTTCTATACTCAAATGTATCAAACTACATTTCAATATCAACGTCTTCTAATAATTCTTCAAATACTTTTGAAACTGCAAGAAGTTCTGTATCATCTTCCACAACTTCATATACACTTTCTTCCTCTTCTGCTTTACTTAAGTCTTTCAAGATCAGACATTCTGCGTCGTCTTCTTCAGAATCTGTGACAAGAATATATGTCACTCCGCCTAATTTTGTCTGTTCTAATACAAAAAATTCTGCCGCCTGATCTTCTCCTTCAAATGTAAATGTAATCTTTTCCATAAAAACTCCTACACTTCTTCCATGTTCTCTTCTGATTTCCGTCTGAGATAAACAGAATCCAGATATCCCTGCAAGATAAAAACTGCCGCAATCTTATCCACATATTTTTTGCGGTCTTCTCTTCGTACGTTATTCTCAATCAATGTCCGTTCTGCCTCGACTGTTGTCAGGCGCTCATCCCACATCGTAACCGCAAGTCCTGTTCTCCGCTCAAGCATCTCCTTGAATTCCAGCGACTTCTCTGCACGGTCACCGACTGTGTTGTTCATATTCTTCGGGAAACCAAGAACAATCTCCTCAACCTGGTACTCCTGCACGAGTGCCTCGATGCGCGCCAGCGTCTTTCTTAACTTGTTCTCTTCTTTCCTGCAGATTGTTTCAATTCCCTGGGCAGTAAGACCTAAAGGGTCACTGATTGCGACCCCCACCGTCTTAGACCCGTAATCCAGCCCCATAATCCTCATACGATACTATTCCCATCCGTGATGCTCGATATACGCTTTCAGCATCTCTTCTACAAGTTCATCCCGCTCCATCTTCATGATCAGACTTCTCGCACCATTGTGACTTGTGATATAAGTCGGATCTCCTGACATAATATACCCTACGATCTGATTTACCGGGTTGTATCCTTTTTCCTTCAGTGCTCCGTACACGATCTCAAGAATGTCCTTTGCCTTGATCTGCGGTCCGGCCTCCACATGAAAGAACTGTGTATTGCTCAAATCTTTCATCTTTTCTTCCTCCGTTTCATACATTTCTATTTTAATATAAATGTACCAAAAATACAATGAATATTTTGTGAAGGATTTTTAAAATGATTCTCAAAATAATGTTTTTCGTTTTTTACAGTGTGCCGATCGTCCATGCATCTTTCCCGACAGTCACTCTCACAAGTCTGCCGGATAAGTTCTCATCGGATACGACCGCCAGACGGATATATTCCTTCGTATGTCCAACCCAGTATGTCTTTCCGTCTTTCTCCATCTGTTCCTCCACAAGGATCTCCGTTTCCTTGCCGGCGAACCGCTCCTCATATGCTTTCCGGTTCTGCTCATCCAGCGCAAGCAGAATGTTGCTCCTTCTTGTCTTCTCCTGCTCCGGCACCTGATCCGGCATTACCGCCGCCTTTGTTCCCTGCCGCTTTGAATATTTAAAAATATGCGTCTCATAGAAATTTACTTTCTCGACGAACGCCCTTGACTCTTCAAATTCTTCTTCTGTCTCTCCCGGGAATCCGACGATCACATCCGTGGTCAGTGCCGGATTTTCAAAATGCTTTCGGATCAGTGTGCATTTTTCAAAATATTCCTCCGCAGAATATCTCCGGTTCATCCTCTTTAATGTCGCCTCGCAGCCACTCTGCAATGACAGATGGAAGTGCGGACAGATTTTTGGAAGTGCGGACAGCGCTGCTGCAAATTCTTCTGTGATAATGCGCGGTTCCAGCGATCCCAGACGGATTCTCTCGATTCCTTCAATCGCATGAACTGCCTGGATCAGCGAAAGCAGCGTCTCTTTCTCTTCAAAATCCACCCCGTAAGAACTCAGATGAATTCCCGTCAGCACAACTTCCTTGTAGCCGTTTCCGGCAAGTGTGCTCACTTCCTCCACAACCTCTTCTTTTCTTCTGCTTCTGACACGACCTCTCGCATAAGGAATGATACAGTATGTACAGAACTGGTTACAGCCGTCCTGTACTTTAATATATGCCCGTGTGTGTTCTGCTGTCTTTGTCAGGTGGAGTTCTTCGTATTCTTTCGTGTGATTGATATCAATGACTTCCTGCTGCACAAACATCCCGTCTGCTTCTTTTCGTTTCTGCTCATATTCCTCAAGAATCTCGATCAGATTCTGTTTCTTATTGTTTCCGATAACAATATCGATACACTCATCGACCTTGCCGCTGTTTTCCTGCGCCTGCACATAACATCCCGCCGCCACAACGATCGCATCCGGATTCATCTTCTTTGCCCGGTGGATCATCTGTCTCGACTTTCTGTCAGCCATATTTGTCACAGTACATGTATTGATAATATAGATATCCGCTCCTTCCTGAAACGGAACGATCTCATAGCCATTCTGCTCTAACAGTTCCTGCATCGCCTCTGTCTCGTATGCATTGACTTTACATCCAAGATTATGTAATGCTGCTTTTTTCATCTTTTTTCCCTTTCTTTTTCTGCTTCTATGTAATTCTTATCCAAAATCACGAAAATTTTTCCATTTCTTTGGCACTTTGTTTCTTGACTTTTATACCCCCAAACTTTAAGATAAGGGTAGAACAAAATTCAAGGAGGATTATTCAATGAAAACAGTACAAATTTCATTAAATTCAATCGACAAAGTAAAATCTTTCGTAAACGAAATCACAAAATTTGATCATGATTTCGACTTAGTATCCGGAAGATATGTGATTGACGCGAAATCTATCATGGGTATTTTCAGTTTAGACTTATCAAAACCGATCGACTTAAACATCCACGCTGAAAAAGACCTTGATACTATTTTAGAAGCACTTGCTCCATACTTAGTATAAGTTTTCAGCAGTCACATACGACTTTGATAAAGAAGTATACAGAGCTTCCGTGGAAGATCTGTAAGAAAATATAGATATGTTCCGGCCGGCTCCGGTCAGGAACATATCTATTTTTTTACTATTTTACAACAATTGTCTCCACTGTATTGACTGCTGTCGCAAACAATTCGTCAATCTTTTCTGCAAGATTTTCTTCTGATCTGCGGATCACATTGATATTCGGCTTTGTCACCGGATGTTTTGCAACGAAGATCGTGCAGCAGTCCTCAAACGGAAGGATCGACGTCTCATAAGTATCGATCTTCTCCGCGATCTCCACGATCTCCTGCTTATCAAATCCGATTACCGGACGATATACCGGCAGTGTACATACATCGTTTGTCGCCGCAAGACTCTGCATCGTCTGGCTCGCCACCTGTCCGATACTCTCCCCGGTGATCAGTCCGAGACATCCGCTCTCCTTTGCAAAATGTTCCGCAATCTTCATCATATAACGGCGCATAATGATCGTCAGCTCATCATGCGGACACTTATCATAAATATACAACTGGATATCTGTAAAGTTGACAATGTGAAGCTTAATCGGCCCTGAATATTTTGCCACTAATTTTGCAAGATCGATCACTTTCTGTTTTGCACGCTCGCTTGTATACGGCGGTGCATGAAAATAGGTTGCTTCCAGTCCGACACCTCTCTTGGAAATCATATAACCTGCCACCGGGCTGTCGATCCCGCCGGAGAGCAGAAGCATCGCCTTTCCGTTTGTTCCAACCGGCATTCCGCCCGGTCCCGGAATGATTTCTGAGTAAATGTAGATCTGCTCACGGATTTCAATATTAAGCTTGATCTCCGGCTTGTGCACATCCACTCTGATCTCTGGAAACGCCTCTAAAATAGCTTCTCCAAGGTCGCAGTTGATCTCCATCGAATTCTTCGGATAGCTTTTCTTTCCTCTTCTTGCCTCCACTTTAAATGTTGTATTTTTATCCGGATACATCTGATCCATATAGTCTACAACATCTTTCTTTAACTGTTCAAATCCCTGGTCTTCCACATGGACAACCGGACAGATTCCCACGATTCCGAAAACTCTCTTTAAGCTTGCGACAGTCTCCTCGTAATCATACTCTCCTTCACATTCTACATAAATTCTCCCCTGGGATTTATGGATATCAAAAGTCCCGTCCACATCTCTCAGCGCATAGCGCATCTGACGGATCAGGGCATCCTCAAAAAGATACCGGTTTTTCCCTTTGATCCCGATTTCTCCGTATTTTATCAAAAATGCATGAAATACCATTTTTCTTATCCTTTCTTTTGCATGTTATATCAATGTCTTGTGTATCTTCTCAGCATCGGTACACAATTATATAATGTTTCCAGTGTGTAGTCAATTTCCTCTTCGGTCGTAAATTCGGAAAGGCTGAACCTCAGTGTCGCATCGAGATATTCTTTCTTCACGCCGATTCCTTTCAGCACACCGCTGATCGCCGGATGGTTCGATGCACAGGCAGAGCCGGATGACACATAAATTCCTTTGTCCTCCAACGTATGGAGCAGCACTTCACTTCGGATTCCCGCCACGCCGACACTGATAATATGGGGCGCACTCGTCTCATCTGTCACACCGTGGATCACGACGTCATCGATCTTCTGAATTCCTTCGATAAACCGGTTCTTTAACGCGCGCATCTTTGCTGTCTTTTCATCCAGATCCGTATAAATCTCTTTGACCGCTCTTCCAAGTCCTGCGATTCCCGGAACATTCTCCGTACCGGAGCGGATATTTTTCTGCTGTTCTCCCCCGAAAATGATCGGATGGATCTTCACTTTCTCGTTGATATAAAGTGCCCCGATCCCTTTCGGTCCATGAATTTTATGTCCGCTGACAGACATCATATCAATACCGATCCGCTTTGGATAGATCCGATATTTTCCGAATCCCTGGACTGCATCCACATGAAATAAAATTTTGTCATTGTATCCCTTGATGATGCGCGCTGCTTCCTCGATCGGCTGAACTGCTCCCATCTCATTATTCACATACATGATCGACACAAGGATCGTCTCCTCGCAGAGTGCTTCCTGCAGTGCACAAAGCTTTACTTTTCCTTCTCCATCCACCGGAAGATAGGTCACACGAAATCCCTCTTCCTCAAGATAGTGCATCGTATTTAAAATTGCCGGATGCTCAATGGATGAAGTGATCAGATGTTTCCCGGCCCGATGGTTTGCCCTTGCAGCACCGATCAGTGCAAGATTATCACTCTCAGTCCCTCCGGAAGTAAAAAAGATTTCTTTTTCCTGTACCTTCATCGTCTTTGCAAGGATTTCCTTCGCTTCCTTGATATATTGCTCTGCCTCGACTCCTTTTCTGTGCATGGAAGAAGGATTCCCGTAATCTTCGCACATTACTTTGCCGACAATGTCCCGCACACATTCATAACATTTTGTCGTCGCTGAATTGTCCAGATATATTTCCATAGTTCTCTCCTGTTTTCTTTTACTATCAGATTATGTCAGTCTTGTTCCAGATGATACATCAGCACGGACAGCATCGTCATCCCCGCTGTCTCTGTGCGAAGGATCCGCCTGCCAAGTGTGACCGGATATGCTCCTGCAGCCACAGCAAGTTCCACCTCTTCTCGCTCAAATCCGCCCTCCGGCCCGATAAAGATTCCGACCGACTGTCCCGGCTGTATCTTTCTGATCCGCTCCTTTGTCGCCTGCATTCCCTCCGCCAATTCGTACGGGATCAGAAGAACGTCAAGACTTGCCGCATAGGAAAGTGCTTCCCGAAAGCTCATCACCTGTTTTACTTCCGGGATCACGTTTCTCCCTGCCTGCTTTGCAGCGCTCTCTGAGATTCCATTCCACCGTTCTCTCTTCTTCGCCGCTTTTTTCTCATCCAGCTTTACAACTGCCCGTTTTGTCGCAACCGGGATCACTTCCCACACACCAAGTTCCACCGCTTTCTGGACGATCAGTTCCATCTTATCGCTCTTTGGAAGTCCCTGAAACAGATACAATTTTGACGGAAGTTCATTTTCCGCTTCTCGTTCTTCCAGGATGCGGACTGTCACCTTGTCTGCCTCCAGTGACTCGATCTCACAGAGATACTTCTTATTGTTACCATCACTGATTTCCAGCTGTTCTCCTGTTTTCATGCGAAGTACATTCTTCATATGGTTGACATCTGACCCTGTAATTTCAATGTAGCCATCCCTCACCTGATCCGGCACTACAAAAAAATGCTGCATGTTCTTCTATCCTCTTTCTTAGAAATTTTTTCTTGCGGTAACAGATACCCATTCCCCTTGATAGGTAACTTCCAGCACTTCCAGCCCTGCTGCCTTCACTGCCTCCACAACAGTTTCTTCCTTGTCATCGATAATTCCGCTTGTGATGTAGACACCGCCTTTTTTCAACTGATTTAAAATCACCGGTGTCAGTGGTACAAGAACATCCGCAAGAATATTTGCCACAACAATATCATACTTATCATAGCCGACTTTATCCTGCACTTCCCTGTCGTCGATAATATTGCCGATCATGACTTCATACTGGTCTCTTGTGATTCCGTTGACTTCCATATTTTCATAAGTGGCGTCGATGGCGCATGGATCAAGATCTGTTCCCACAGAGTATGCAGCGCCAAATTTCAATGCAAGCATCCCAAGGATCCCGCTTCCGCATCCCACATCGAGAATTCTTGTCTCCTTTGTCACATGTTTCTTCAGCTGGCGGATGCAAAGCTGTGTCGTCTCGTGCATCCCTGTCCCAAATGCAGTTCCCGGATCGATATGGATGATCATCTTGTCCTCATCTTCCGGTTTTACTTCCTCCCAGGACGGAATAATTAAAATGTCATCAACATAGAACTGATGAAAATACTGCTTCCAGTTATTTACCCAGTCCAGATCCTCTGTCTGAGACTCTTCGATCGTTCCTTCCCCTACATTTGCATAGGCACGCATCGCTTCAAACTCATTCCTGACCTTTGCGAGCATCTCGTCTTTGTCCACATCTTCCTCAAGGTAGAAACTCAGGTAGGCAATCCCGTCATCACTCTCGATCTGCGGCAGGATGTCCACAAACATCTGCTCCTTATCTGCCTGTGTAAGCGGCACTTTATCCTCGATCTCTACGCCTTCAATCCCAAGATCCATCAGCATACTGCTGACAAGATCTTCCGCCTCTGTTGTTGTCTTGATTCTGAATTTGTTCCATTTCATATCATTCACCTCTTCTAAAATCTCAATCTGCCTTACAAGCATCTTCCCTGCCGACAGATTTCTTTCTCATCCGTTCCGACTACTTCGATCCAAAGCTTCCATTCAAATCTTCTGTCCGGACTTCTATGTAAAAAATGTTCTTCGTCATCGACTGTTCCTAGAAAATCCCAAGATGTTCTAAAAGAATCTTTGTTCCCATCAGAATCAGGATCAATCCACCTGCCAGTTCTGCTTTGGACTTATATTTCGCGCCAAATACATTTCCGATCTTCACACCGCCTACGGACAGTAAAAAAGTTGTCACTCCGATAAAAGCAACCGCCGGGACAATATCCACCTGCAAAAATGCGAACGTAATTCCAACTGCAAGCGCATCAATACTTGTAGCAACCGCAAGTACGAGCATTTCCTTCACCTTCAGTGAATCCTCTGCCGCCTCACACTCTTCGTCGGTCTCTCTTGACTCCCTGATCATATTCAGACCGATGATTCCGAGAAGCACAAATGCAATCCAGTGATCGATCGAAGTGATCACATGGCGGAACTGCACGCCTAATACATAACCAATCAGCGGCATTCCCGCCTGAAACACCCCAAAATAAAGCCCTACGATGCCTGCCTTTGTCCAGGTACATTTCTTCATCGCCAGCCCCTTACAGACTGATACTGCAAATGCATCCATGGAAAGTCCTACTGCAATCAGAAATAATTCTATGATTCCCATTGTTGTCTTCCTCTTTTCTTTTGTTTCCTCTATAAGGTCTTCCGAAAGCACTTTCCAGACCTGTTTATTTATCATAACACAAAAAAGAATTTTCTTCTACAATATTTTCACCAGTGTCTTTCATTACAAAAGCAGTCAATCCCAAGATTAACTGCTCTGTATCTACCTATTCATATGAACCTGACAAACTGTATTTCCTATCAAGGTTGAAAATCACTCCTCACAGATCTCCCCGACCTCATCATGTACCTCTCCCGCATATTGTTCTTCCGTCATCGTCACAAGGACATCCCCTGCTCTGATCATCGTGTTTCCTCTCGGGATGATCTCCCTGCCGCTTCTCTGAATCGACACGAGCAGACAGTGATCCGGCCACTGGATTTCTCCAACCGCGTGATCAGCTGCCGCCGAACCGAACATCACAGACTGCCGCATCAGAACCTTCTCCCGGCTTCCCTCTTCTTTGAATTCTCCTTTTCCTGCAAGCAGGCGCTCCAGAAGACTTTCGTAAATCGGATCCGATTTTAACAGTGTTGCCACAATATATGCCACAATTGAAATGATCGAGAGCGACAGCATCTGGCTCACTGACCCGGTCATCTCAAAGATCAAAATAATTCCGGTCAAAGGCGCCCGCACGATCGCAGTAAAGTATCCCGCCATGGCAAGCAGCACAAAGTTGTTGATGTAATCCGGATCCATTCCAAAATAATTGACGCCGATCATCCCGAAAATTCCTCCGGTCAATGCTCCCAGCACAAGTAATGGAAAGAAAATTCCTCCCGGAGCACCGGATCCAAAACAGACTGCCGAAAACACAAATTTCGCTGCCAGTAAAAAGATTGCTCCGCCAAGCAGCAGCTTATGATCCGTCATCAGATCGATCAGTTCATGTCCGCTTCCGAGCAATTCCGGCACAGTAAATGCAAGAATTCCGGAAAGTGCAAACGGGATCAACAGCCTTGTCACTTCATTCAGACAGGAAATCTTCCTATATGCCGCCTGCACTGTCAATGTAAACCAATTATAAAATGCCCCGAAACATCCAAGGATCACTCCGAGCACAACGATCATCCAATAGTAATTCTGCGGAAGAACATTTCCGATATCAAACTGAAATACCGGCTCTATCCCGATAAACCGGGATGAAATATAATCTGCGGTAATCGATGCGGTCATCACTGAGATCAGCACAGATACCGAAAAATTTTTATGCACTTCCTCAAGAGAGAACATCACTCCCGCAAGAGGCGCATGAAATGCAGCGGAGAGTCCGGCACTCGCCCCGCAGGTCAGCAGAAATTTTTCTTCGGTCCGATCCCGCTTTAACAATTTTGAAATTCCTTTTCCAGTCATCGCTCCAAGCTGGATCGACGGACCTTCCCTTCCAAGAGATAATCCCGCCAGCAGCGACAGGAATCCTCCTGCAAACTTTGCCGGCAGGATGCGCCACCATTTCTGAGATAATTTCCCCGCCATCTCTCCTTCCAGCTGCGGGATCCCACTCCCTGAGATCATCGGCTCCCACCGGACAAGCAGTCCCACAAGAACTGCCAGTACCATCAAGGCAAGAAGCCACCCTGCCATCCGCACCGGAGACTGCCCTGCAAAGGCGATAATTTCATTCATCCACTCCCCGGCATACTTTAATGCAATGCGGTAGGCAAGAACGATCAATCCTCCAACCATCCCGACAAGCATACCCTCTCCGATCAAAATGACCGGAAGATGCTCTTCTCTTTTGATGATCTGTGATGTATCATGCCTCATATTTCCCCTCCTTACAAACTCACTTTTCTATCTGCCATCTCATTTTCTCTCCATAGACAGCACTTTAAATTTCCTCAAAACTATTTAACTCCAAAATCCCGCCGTTGTCCACCCGGAAAATACGATCGGCATTCTGGATCGTCGATAACCGGTGTGCGATCACAAAGGAGGTTCTTCCCTTTAACAATGCTTCAATTCCTTTCTGCACAAGAATTTCTGTGTGTGTGTCGATGCTCGATGTCGCCTCGTCAAGGATCAGTATTTTAGGCTCTGACAGCATCGTCCTCGCAAACGCAAGGAGCTGTCTTTGTCCCGCTGAAAGTCCTGCGCCGCGCTCTTTTAACTCTGTGTCATAACCCTTTTCCATCTTCATGATAAATTCATGAGCATGGACTGCCTTTGCCGCCCGGATGATCTCCTCCTCACTGGCATCCAGCCTTCCATACCGGATATTTTCCCGAATGGTTCCGGAAAATAAGAAGACATCCTGTGTCATAATTCCCATTTGGCTTCTGAGACTCTCGATCGTCACACTTTTTACATCTCTGCCGTCAATGCAGACCTGCCCGCCCTGAATATCATAGAAGCGGCAGATCAGATTCACGATCGTTGATTTTCCCGCTCCGGTCGGTCCGATCAACGCCACTGTCTGACCGGGCTTGATCTCAAAGCTGACGTCTTTTAATACTTCCTTTTCTTTCTCATAGGAAAAGGTTACATGCCGAAAGCTTACGGCACCTGCGATCTTTGGCATCTCTTCTGCCGCCTCTCCGTCAGTCAGATCCGGCTTCGTGTCAAGGATCTCAAAAATGCGCTCTGCCCCTGCGATGTTGGTCACAAGCTGGTTATAAAAGTTACTGAGGTTCATGACCGGACGCCAGAACATTGAAATGTATGTCCCAAATGCAATCAGTGTTCCGACCTGCATCGTTCCGTCAAGAATCATATTGACACCGAAAAAGTACAGCACCATCGTTCCAATTCCCCAGCAGAGATCCACGATCGGACCGAACGCATCCGCATAGCGCACCGCATCCACAAAGGAATCCTTATGCTCTTTTAGCAGCTCCTCAAAAATCTGCTTTGTCTCTTTCTCAGCCCCAAAACTCTGCACAACATACATTCCCGAAATATCTTCATGGACAAATGCATTCATGTTTGATCCTTTTTTCCGATGTATCTGCCACCGCACATGAGATTTGCTCTGCACAAAAGCAACCCCGAGGATCATCAGCGGCAGACTTGAGAGCGCTGCTGCCGCCAGCTTCCAATTTTTTACAAACATGATTCCGACTACCGACAAAATCGTGATAAAATCCGGGATCAGTGTGGTTACACTGTTTGACAATACATCTTTTAAAGAATTGACATCTCCGATGATCCTTGCCAGAATTTTCCCTGTCGGCCTGCTGTCAAAAAATTGAAAGCTCAGCGTCTGAATGTGTGTATAAAGTTCTTCACGGATTGTGAGAAGCACTTCATTTGACACTTTTGCCATAATGTACATACGCGTTTTTACAAGCAGGACAAGTGTCAGATTCAAAAGAACTGCCACAATCCCAAGCCTTTTCAGCCCGCTCCAGTCTTCCCCCGCAATATAGACGTCGATCGCCTGCTGGATGATCAGCGGATTGATCAGTGTGATCACAACTGACACAAGCATAATAAACAGTACCGTCACGACCTGCTTTTTATATGCAAGCAGATAATAGAACATTCTCGCCAGCGTCTTTCTCTTTGACACAGTCTGAACCTGCTCATCTGTTCTTGTTGCATTTACTGCCATCGTTTTCCTCTCCTTTCCTTAGATAACTTCCCCCTGTATCTGACAGGTCCGATAATAAATCCCCTTTTTCTTCCATAATGTTTCATGTGTTCCCCGCTCTGCGACTTTTCCATCCTGCAGAATCAGGATCTCATCTGCATCCCGCACCGAAGAAACCCGATGCCCGATGATGATCTTTGTCACATCTGTCACCTCCCGGAGATTCTGTTGAATCTGCCGCTCTGTATCCATATCAAGCGCAGAAGTCGAGTCATCCAGCACAAGCACCGGAGCATGTTTTGCAATCGCTCTGGCGATACTGATCCTCTGTTTCTGACCGCCGGAAAGTCCGACTCCGCGTTCACCGATCAGTGTGTCATACCGACTCTCCATCCTCTCTACGAAATTTTTCGCCTCCGCGCAGTCGAGAGAAGAGATCACTTCTTCCTGGGGAACTTCGCCCCGTTTTCCAAAACGTACATTTTCCTCCACGGTATCCGAAAACAGAAAGACATCCTGCATAACAAGAGCAATGCTTCTTCTCAGCTGGCAAAGGGAGAGCTTTCTGATATCCTTTCCGTCCAGAAGGATCTTTCCTCCTGTCACATCATAAAACCGTTGAAGTACATGGATGACAGAAGTCTTCCCCGCACCGGTTTCTCCCATGATCCCAAGAGTTTTTCCTGCCGGCAGATCAAAAGAAACATCCTTTAAGATCGAATGACCGTCAAGTTCCAGAGAAACATGTTCAAACGTCACATTCCCTTTTACTTTCTCCAATCTTTCCGGGCTCTTAGTCTCTGTGATCTCCGAATGCTGCCGGTAAATCTTCTTTAACTTTTCATTGGATGCAACTGCCGCCGCAAAGTCATTGAACAGCCACCCGAGCATCTCCATCGGCCAGACGATGTTCATCGAATATTCCACAAATGCGCCGAGTGTTCCAAGCGTGATCTTCCCTTCGATCACACGGTGCCCGCCGAAAATAATGACAACGACCGGAAGCAGCTTCGTGATCGCCTGAAACAGCGGCTGGTATCTGACCAGTACTTTTGACTGCTTCATATTCAGTTCATAATAGCGCTGATTGTGGGATAAAAATTTTCTGATCTCGAATTTCTCTCTGGCAAACGCTTTGACCGTCCGCACTCCGGCAAGATTTTCTTCTGCCACCGTATTGAGCGCAGCATTTTCTTCACTGATCTCCTCATACACATTTCCAAGCTTCTTCTCCATCAGAATCGCAAGCAGAGCCACCATCGGCATGGCGATCACCGGAATGAGAAACAATCCCTTGTCAAGCCGATACATACAGATCAGGATCACACTGGTATGGAAAATGACTTCCACGATCAGCATGCTGATATAAGTCAGTGAGCCCCATATTTTATCGACATCATCTTTGACTCTCGACATCAGTTCCCCGGTATTGGTATTGTTAAAATACCGCATGGACAGCGACTGGATATGATCAAACAGCCTTCTTCGGATATCCATCGCAATCTCTGATCCCACCCGGTCAAATGTAAATTCCTGAAGATATCCGAAAACACACCTTCCGACTCCGATAAAAAGAACACCGAGAAGCAGCATTGGTAAAATCTCCTTCTGCCCTTTTCCGATTACGTCATCGATCATACGTTTTGTGATCTGCGGCGACAGCATGTCAAGGCTGACTTTGATGATCAGACAACCGATCGCAAATGCATACACATACCACTTTTCCAATAGATATTTTGATATTTTCTTCATAAGTTTCCCCGTTCTCCTTTCCTCTCCTATACAACAGACATTCTCCTCCAAAAGAATCTTTTTCGTCCGGGACTCCTCTTTTCTCCCCAAACGCCTTCTGATACAGAAAAATCCTGATCTATTTCCTATGCAATAAAAAAGGACATGCTCTATGCACATCCTGATTTTTGTATTCTGATCAAAATTCATCTGTAAGATGTGCTTCTTTATGGATGTTCTGCAAGATTCTCCCGCCGCAGACAGACATCTGTCCGGACAGACATCCGCCCTCGAGAAATATTCCTTTCCCACGGAATTCCTGCAAAAGAAGGAAGCTGTGGCACGCGTACCACAGCTTCTGCATAAAAGAAAGCACAATCTTCCTATTCTTACTTCACTCTAAAAAGATTCTCCTGAGGTAAACGTTCCAAACGGCTGCTGTATATAGTTGTACAATTCATCGAGTTTATTTTTATCATTGTTCTCTTTGCGTTCATAGTTTTACCTCCTTCTTTTTCTTATTTAACGCTGGTTTTATTATAAAACTGGCGATTGTATTTGTCAATATTTTTTGTAAAATTATGGAAATTCACAAAAAATCCTACTTTTTTTCATCAATTTGCATAATACGATTCCATGATTGCATTGACTTTCGACACAACATAATTGCTGCCGCCTTTTTTCTGCACATCTTCCACCATGCCGATCACCGACAGCGGTCTCTCCTCTCCGTCTGTCGTCTCGCACGCAAACCATCCGTATTCCAGAGCTCCCGCATCATCCTGACTTCCTTTTGTCTCGGCTGTTCCGGTCTTTCCAAGCAGGGAAACGCCTTCAATTTTTCCTCCGGCTCCGGTTCCGGTCGGATTTTCAATGACCTGCACAAGATCGTTCTGAAGCTGCTCCGCCGTTTCCTTTGTAAATACATCTTTTTTCCAATACTCTGGCTGCTGCCCTTCCTCCATCTGAAGCACCGGAAGGATCATATTTCCCTCATTGACAAACGCAGAGTAGATGGAAGCAAGGTGAATCGGATTGACAAGCAGTTCTCCCTGCCCGTATCCGGTATCTGCCAGCTGGATCTCAGAAGAAATCTTACTGTCTGTTCCAAATGTGGATACCTGGGCGCCAATATCAAACGGCAGCTCTTCCTCAAAGCCCGCCCGGCGCATTCCTTCGATCATCGTATCTGCTCCGATGTCAAGCGCTGCCCGCGCAAAATAAATGTTGTCCGAATAGACGAGCGCATTCTGCAGATTGACCTCACTTCCATAATCCGTCAGTGTTGTGACCATATAGTCTCCCCAGCTTGCATCTTTCTGCCAGCTTAAACCTACATACCCTTTGTTTTCATTTGGATCAAGCTTGCCTGCATCCATCCCGATCGCCGCCGTGATCGGCTTAAATGTAGATCCCGGCACGAGCGCCGCATAGAAGCGGTTCAGAAGCGGACGGTTCTGATCTTCATTTAATTCCGTCCATCTTCGGTCAGAAATACCATAGACAAACTCATTCGGATCATATGCCGGAGTACTCACAAGCGCCAGCACTTCCCCCGTCTTTGGGTTCATAGAAACAGCCACCGCAGGATCTCCCTGAAACTGCTCGTAAGCTTTCTGCTGGATCGCGGCATCGATTGTCACTGTCACATCTTGTCCATCTTCTTTTTCCTTTGCCGCTAAAAGAATCTTTGTCTTGCCATTCTGATCTGCGGTGTAGATCTCATAACCGTCTGAACCTTTTAACGTTTTCTCATAGGCAAGTTCCAAACCGGATTTCCCGATGACACTGTTCTCATGATACCCTTCCCCCTGCTTTTCTTCCAGTTCCTCGGCGCTGATCGGCTGCACGTATCCGGTCAGATGGCCTCCTGCTGCTCCGAGCGGATAGACTCTCCCTTCTGTCTCCGAGATCATGACTCCCTTGATCTCCAGCAGGCGCTGTTCTTTCTCTTCATCCCCTTTTGCCATCGATTTTAACGGCACGAACACATCGTCCGTCACCCACGAAGCGCCGAGTTTTGTTTCAATTTCTTCCGCTGTCATATCCATTTCTGCTGCGATTTTCTCAATCGCTTCCGTCTTGTCCTCATCCATCTTCCCCGGGACAACGCCGACCTGGAGCACCGTTCCATTGACCGCGAGCCCATTTCCATTTCGGTCCAGTATATTTCCCCTGCGCGCCGAAACCGTGGATACGACAATCCTGTCATTTTCCCCCAGTTCCGGGAAGATCAGAGACGGCTCCCACACAAGCTTCCAGTCACCGCCTTTTTCTTTCACCAGTTTTGCCTCATTGTAAAATGCTTTCTCTCCTGCCACAGTCTCCATCTTTGTCTGGTAAGATACGACAGCGGTCTTCTCTCCGTTCCTCTTTTTCTTCTCCTTGTCAAACTTCACCTGAAGTTCACTCATCTGGATCCCCTCGTAAATATTTTTATTTTTCTCAAGGAACGCTTCCTTTTTTATACCGCTTGTATCGCTGACAAGCGCATACATCTCTTCATACTTTCCTTTGGAAAGCAGCTCAAAATATTCCTTCATAACCGCCTTCGGAGTCTCCCGGATATCTGCAACATTTAACAGCACTCCGGTTGCGATGACTCCGATCAATAAGATCACGGAAAAACTGATCCATGCCCAGTTTCTGTTTTTCTCCTTCTTCCTGTAATTCTGTGCACTTCCTTCTTCCTTTGTACCCTTATTTCGTTTTCTCTTCTCTGACATGAATACTCCCTTCTACTATTTTCTCTCAGCCTCTTCCATATAGGTTGGAAGCATATTCTCCTCTGACTGAATGATTCTGTTTCCAATATATTGGAAACTGTTCTCCCCCTGCCGCCTTACGGTGACTTCATGCACAAACGCACAGTCGGTCATCCGCTCTTTCCAGACTGCCTCTACCGTCATTGTCAGCGTTCCATCCGGATTCTCCTTGTACGCAGTCACCTCCGGTACCGGAATGTTCGTAATGTTATATCTCCGGTACAACATTTCTTCCCGCAGATAACAGTTCTTTTCCGGCTGATACTCCTGTCTTCCCCGAAGGATTTCCACCGGAACCGAAAGACGGCTCTGAATTACCGATTCAAATTCCTGTGCCGGAATCCCATCCGGATATGCGTCGTCCGGCGGATAATTTCCATTCTGCACCCGGTAAAATTCTTCAAACAGCGACCGAAAATCCAGCCTGTCATAATTCTTCTCATTCCACTCTTCAAAAAACAATCCGCCATTGTAGTATCCGGTCTGCGAAATATAGTTTCTGCACACTTCTCTTAAATGCTCCGGAATCGGTTCCATCCGAATGGCATCGACTGCGTCCTCTCCGTCATAACCTGCGGGACGGTATTTTTTGTAGATCAAATATCCTTTCTCCGTCACCTTCCACTCCTTTGCCGCATAGCGTTCCATATAGGAAATAAACCGGTCTTCTTCCTCTCTGCTCAGAACGACATTGGTTACCATCAGCTCTTTTCCGTCAAAAGCCAGATCAGTCTGCCGGATTCCATTCCTTTCCAGCACCCGGTAAAAGCGAATGGTTCCGTCTCTGCCATTTTCCATCTCTTCACAGAACTTTCTTAGCTTCTCCGGATTCTGCAAATTGGTCTGATTATTTTCATCTATTATAATATACCCCCGTTTTCCCATTTTTTCCACCATCTCTTCTAAAGAAATTTCCGGCTTTTCCTTATAAATCTTCTGATAGTCCTGCACCGCTGCTTCCACCTCCTTCAGCAAAGTCTCCTGCTCTGCTTTCTGAATTTCCCCGGACACCTCCGTTTTCTCCTTCTCCTCTGCCTGACTTTTCTCCCCTGAACCCTTCCCGGATAGTTGTGTTTTGCTTTCTCCTGTGCAGTCACATCCCTGCGCGCAGACAGCCAGAAGAACTGTTGTCACAGACAGCAGAAACCACCTTCTCCCGTATTTCTTTGTTCTGCCTGTCTCTTGTCCGATTTTCATCCTCGTCTCCCCTTTCTTGTTCCTCTGTTTTCCAGAGCAAAACAGCTGCCACTGCTGCCGTACACGGATCCTTTGGCACACTTTTCTTACATATGTAAGATTTCTCTTTAAAAAGATAAGAAAGCGCCCCGCTTTCCTATCTTTAATATTACATTTGTAGTATTTAATTGTCAATCCTTTTTTCTTCTGTCTGCCGATTATTCTCTCTACTCCGACTGTTCCAGAATCGCCGTCCGCTCTTCCTCCGTGAGCATTCCGTTTTTTACCATCGTCGATAACACCTGCTGCTGTCTCTGTTTGGCAAGCTCTGGATTCTTCGTCGGCGCATAGACTGATGGTGCATTTGGGATTCCTGCAAGCATTGTGCTCTCATAGTCAGTCATCTGCCCGGGTTCTTTTTGAAAATATCCAAGACTTGCCTCTCTCACACAGTCATATCCATCTCCAAAGTAAATGTGATTTACATACAATTCTAAAATCTCATCTTTTGTAAATTCTTTTTCCATCGCAACTGCCATAAACATCTCGGCAATCTTCCGCTCAATCGTCTGATCCATGTCAAAATAGAAATTTTTTGCCACCTGCTGCGTGATCGTACTTCCACCTTCCAACAGCTTTCCCGCACGGATATTGTGATAGAAAGCCCGTGCGATCCCGATCGGATCAATTCCTTTATGTCTGTAAAACCGTTTATCTTCCACTGATACAACCGCCTTCTTGTAAATCTCGGGAAGTTGTTCTGCCGCTACAAAATTTTCATCTTCCACTGTCTCTTTCCGTATCTGTGCAAGACTCTTCTCCTCCAGTGCCTCCCGGTACATCCGATAGCCCTTTCCGGCAATAAATCCCCCCGCACAGACAGCGATCAGAAGCACCAGTACCAATATCCGCCGAATGCATCTCATACGCTTCTCCTCCTTTGTTTGTCCTGCTTTTCTTTGTCTGATTCTAGTATAAAGGAACCCTTCCCATATCACAAGAAAAGGATTCCTTTAGATTTTTTTAAGCTTTTATGAATACTGCTTTTCACTGTCTGATGTTTCACCTGATTCTCATCCTCTTACCATGTCACCTTCAGCTTAAAATCCTGGTCAATCTTACAGTGTCCCAAAGACAGACGCACCCCCTGTGTGCGCAGCAAACGGCAGATTTCATGAAAAATTCGCATCACACTGTTCTCATTTGCCATATTCTCTTTGTATTTTTCGTAGTAAGAACGCTTTGTGAACATCGTAAGCTTCGGCAGTGACGTCTTGATATTTCGCGCCACGATTTTCTCCTGTCCGATAAAATGGAATTCATTGAGCCAGCCTTCATGGGAGCCATTGTCAAGGTTTCTCGGAATTTCCCCGATCTCTTCCTTCGTCTCCTGAATCAGTTCATAAATTCCGTATACCGTGTCTCTATCCACCTTAAACATCTGCATCAGCTGGATATCATCAAACAGTTTGTAAGTACAGTATCTCAGATTTCCATTTCCAAAAAGTTCCAGTGAAAATCCGCCGTACTCTCCTTCCCAGCCCACAACCGGACTTGTCTGATAGGAAAAAATCTTCATCTCCTTTGTCAATGTTGCCATTTACTTCTAACCCCTTTTTCATTCTTTTTTACTTACCTCTCTATACTACTGCCAAAAGCGAACGCAGGCTGAAAAATTTTTCTCTCTGAAACAGTTCTTCCAGCCTCTTTAGATTCGCATCAGAGTGCTCTATCTCCTTCGCATACCGGTGTGCGATCTCTGCCAACGTCTCCACCTGCGGAAACTTTCCATTCTCAAGAAAAGCGGCAAATGCCATCTCCTGGATCAGTAGTGTGCTGACGGCTGCAAGTTTCACCTTCTCATACGCCATCTCATCATAGACCGCTCCGCAGAAATAGGTGAAAATGAAATACACCATCAGCTGCTCCAGATAAATCTGCCAGCCTTCTTCCTTACAGACCTCTTCTTCAAACCGCGCAAACGACTCCCGGTAAGCCGCTTCTCCTTGTGTAAACAGCCTCTGTTCCACCGATTCTATGTAGGGCTTCCAGTCTGCTTTTAACACTTCCAGTTTTTCAAAGACTTGAAACATCTGACTCATTATCTCATAACGCGACACATTTTTTTGTCTAATTTTCTCTAATTTCTCTCTGAACTTCTCGCGGTTCTTCTCCTTTTGATAACGCTCGAGCAGCTGATCGATCTCAAAAAGAGATTCTCCCCGGATCCTTCTTTGCACATCGTGGGCGAGCGCCAGCACTTTCCCGGTCCGAAATTCCATCGGCTCCTTTCGCTCCTGCAGAATCCCTATCATTTCCTCCCGGACATCCATCAGCTTCGTAAATAGGAAAAAGTCAAATGACTCATACGTTTCTTCTCTGTCATCTTCTCTGTTTAAAAACCGAACCGGCTCTTCACTGCCAAGTATGATCTTGGCCGCCTCGACGCATGACAAGGAAAGTGAGATTTCCCGGATCCCCTCGTATTCTTCCGTATGGCGCGGATACCGTCTGCATGTCCGGCATAACATATGCGCTCCCGCTTCTGCATACAGATCACATAGATTTTCCTCATTTAAGAAAGCGCACCTTCCCTCATACTGTAAAAAGGCACCTTCTTTCCAGTCCACAGAATTTTTCATACGGTTCCCAAATGCGCCTGGTATCTTCTTATATTTTCTAAGTGACTTGTCATCAATCATGATCTGCCATCCGGCGCAGCAGGTATCTGTACATGCAGATGCAGTACACTGAAACTTCTTATAATAATGCGGCACAGTATATAACATCGTTCCTTCTATCCTTTCCATTCATTGCCTTTCCTCTATCTTATTTCCCCGAAAACTAAATGTCAAGCAAAAGGAGAGTGTTAAAACTCCACTCTCCTGCAATAGTTCCAAAGCCCTGCGGCAATCAGGATCATCAAAACCGTTTCCACCGCTCCGAGAATCTCCACCGGAAAGTCTCCCGCCAAAAGTGTCACTCCCACAAACGGAATACTCACAATGATTCCGAAAAGGAGGGCAAAAAGGGAGGCTGCACTCTGCTTGACTACGGTTGTCTCATTTGTCCAGTCATAGACCGGCAGTTTCAGATTGATAAACAATCCCCATACTGTCCCCGCAAAAGCTGCCGCCACCGGATAGGCAAACAATGTGATAAGCGCCAGTCCCGTAAAGTGAAACCGCACTGCAAGAAGTGCAGAGCTGATCAGCGCCGTCGGAATCTGAAGCAACAGGTTGAACAACATTTTCCCTTTATAAATTTCTTCCTTCGTGATTGGAAGTGATTTGAGAATCCACAGGCTTCTTCCTTCCAAAGACAGGGAAACACTTGTTGTGCATGTCATCATGATCAATGCACCAATGATCAGAGGGATGCTTCCTCTCAGCATCTGTTCCGGAATCTGCATTCCGATCATCCGCTCCAGATCCGCATCTGATACAAAGAATGCCGCCACTGCCAGCATCAGACTCATCAGCACACCGATTCCCATATTCACACAGTAAATGGCAGAACCGAAAAACCTCCTCGCCTCCTTCTGACAGACCGCTGTCACCGGATGCTTCGCCGTAATCTTCTCCACTCTATAATTTCCTTTTGTCCGGTGTGTCATCAGTCCTGTATTCATTTTCTTGTAATTTTTTGATACAAGCACAACAAAGACCAGATACACCCCAACTGACAAAGCGACAAACAGAAGAAACGCGGTCAGATCTGTCTCTGCCACCCCGACGGAGAACCATTTTGCCGGAGGATAAATCTGATAGATACTGTCTGCCAGCATTTTACTGACCGTCCCGATCTGTTCCGGTGTAAATCCCTCCTCAGGAATCACCGCCGTACTTCCAAAAGAAGCGGTAAGTACCGTCATACAGAACAATACTGTAAGAACTGTGGACACTGCATTTGCACTGCGAAATCTTGCTGAAATAAAGATGATCCCGGCTCCCACAAGTGTGGCTGCCGCTGTCGGGATCAGCGGAACAAGGAAGATTCCTGCAATCCACATCAGAATTGCCATGGCAGATTTCTGAGCCCACAGAAAATATCCGATCCCCATCGGCACAAGCACAAATGCTGTCATCCCCAGATGAAACAGATACATCAGAAGAAAGCGGCTCTCGATCACCGTCCGCGTCGGCACCGGAAGGGACATCAGCATCTCATAGTCCTTATAGGCAAACAGCACCCCGTTCGCCTTCAGCATCGTGAAAAAGAAGATCACGATCCCCGGCAGCATGACTGCGCATCCAGGTACAATCTCTTCCATGCCAATGAGTCCAAGTCCAAAAGCCAGCCCAAACGAATAAGAAGCTAACATTGCAAGAAGCACCACATACATGGCCGCCAAAAAGATCTGTTTTGCTCCCCACTTCTTTTTCGGGGTCAGATTCTGAATCTGTATTTTCACTAACAACAGACATTTACTTCTCATGCTCCGTCACCTCCATAAAGAGATGCTCGAGAGATGCATCTTTCAGGATCGTCTCCATCGCTCCGGAAACGACAAGCTTTCCACCCTTGATGATCGCTACCTTGTTGCAGAGTTTTTCCGCCACATCCAGCACATGGGTGGAAAAAAAGATTGCAGCCCCTCTCCGGCACATCTCGTGCATTGTGTTTTTCAAAAGCAGTGTCGCCTTTGGATCCAGTCCGACAAAAGGTTCATCCAGGATCATCAGCTTTGGCTCATGGATCAATGCCGAGATGATCGCCAGCTTCTGCTTCATCCCGTGGGAATACGACGACACCGGATCTCCGAGCGCTCCTGTCAGTTCAAACTGATCTCCGTATTTTTGAATCCGCTCTTTCCTGACAGCTGCCTCCACCTCGAAAATGTCCCCGATAAAATTCAGATACTGGATCCCTGTCAGATGTTCGTAGAGATCCGGATTGTCGGGAATGTATGCCATACGCTTTTTGCACGCGACCGGGTCCTTCCGGATATCCATCCCATCAATCGTGATCGTTCCCTCCTCAAAGTCCAGCACACCTGCCACCGATTTGATGGTTGTACTTTTCCCTGCTCCATTGTGTCCGATAAATCCATAGATATCTCCTGCCTCCACAAAGAGATTCAGATCATCAACTGCCTTTTTCCCGCCCTTATAACTTTTTGAAAAATGTTCGATCCGCAACATACTCGCTTCCCATCCTTTCTCTTCATAGTTTTCCGCATATGCCCTTTGATGCTTTCAACTGTATTATTGTTTTAATACAATATACTCTCTTTGTTTTCGGATGTCAAGACACGATTTCTCTCCAGATACTTTCGCGGAGATACTCCTGCCGCCTTTTTAAACGCTTTACTAAAATGATATTCGTCACAGTATCCGACTGCTGCCGCAATCTCACTCGACTTCATCGTCCCGGTCAGAAGAAGCTCTTTCGCCTTATTGATCCGTATCCGGTTCAGGTACTCAAAGATTGTGATTCCGGTCTGTTTTTTAAAGATCCGGTTCAGATAATCAAAACTCATACTGCACAGATTTGCAATTCGTTCTCCGGTAATCTTCTGTCCGTAAGCGCCATATAAAAAATTCAGGATCAGCTGAACCTTTTCTCCGTGCTGCACCTGAATCTGATTCTCTTCCCTTTCACTGAAAACTGTATGCGAGTAGTATGCCGCCCCCTCCGCGAGCACCTCGATCAGTTTGCAGGAACAGATTAGTTTAAAGTGCTCTTTCCGGTAAGTAAATGCATAGATCGCCTCCTCGATCAGTCTCTGTATCTTTTGCCGGACTCCCGGGTTTTCTATCCGCATCGTCTTTGGAAAGATCAGTTTTGATTTTTCATAAAATTCATATCCAAGCGGATCACACTGATAGAACAGCTTTCGGTTCTCCGACAATATTTCTCTGATCTTTTCCTCCGTACATGCAAGTTCCTGCAGCGTTTCCGCTCCAAAATGAATATAGTAATATGCGCACTCCGATTCTCTGTAACCGACATGTGTCATACCTGGCTGCAGCAAGATATATTCTCCCTCACGGATCTCATACTTCCTGTCTCCTTCTTTCAGATACATTGTCCCCTGTCTGACAAAATACAAAATGTACTCCTCCGCCGTCCGCAGAAAATGCATCCATCCTTCCTGCATTGCGGTTTTGTTCATGTATGATATTTTCGGAATCTGCTCTGTCTTCAGGCAAAAATACATCGATGTCCTTCTCCTTTCGTTTTTCCCATATTTCTTTCTCTTTTTTAAGAATACCTAAAATATCGTTATAGTACAAGAACTATGCGTTATTTTACATGTACAAAGTAAAGACTTTGTTCTATTCTATCACTTGCAGTATCAATCACTTTGTTCAGAAGGGAGATTTTTATGGAAAAAGATCTGACAACCGGAAATATTTTTCAACGTATTTTAATTTTTGCATTTCCGATTTTCATTGGAAATGTGTTTCAACAGCTTTATAATATGGCAGACAGTATTATCGTCGGCCGTTTTGTCGGAAAGGATGCCTTTGCCGCAGTAGGCTCCACAGGCTCGTTAAACTTTCTCATCATCGGGTTTGTGCTCGGGTTGAGCAGTGGTCTCTGCATCCCGGTTGCACAACGCTATGGTGCAAATAAATTATCGGATATGCGCAGGAAGATCGCTGCGGCAGTACAGATTTCCATCGTGCTTGGAATCGGACTGACGATCATCATCGCCTGCTCCACCGGCGCACTTCTGCGCCTGATGCAGACACCGGACAGCATTTATAAAGATGCTTACACTTACATCTTCATTATTTTTCTTGGAATCCCTGCCACACTTCTCTACAATGTGCCGGCAAATATTTCCCGTGCACTCGGCGACAGCAAGATTCCACTGTACTTTTTACTGTTTTCTGCATTTATGAATGTCGTTCTGGATCTGATTTTTGTCTGTATCTTTCACATGGGTGTTGCCGGAACCGCGATCGCAACTGTCATTTCCCAGGCATTATCCGGTATCCTCTGTATCGTCTATCTGAAAAAGAAATACGACATCCTCACATTTGAGAAAGAAGAGTGGGCGGTAGATCTCTATTCCATCCGCCAGTCCACGGTCATCGGAATTCCGATGGGACTTCAGTTTTCCATCACAGCGATCGGAAGTGTCATCCTCCAGAGTGCGGTAAACCTGCTCGGCGCCGATGCGGTTGTTGCAGTCAATGCTGCCATGAAGATTTTGATGATCTTCACACAGCCATTTGAAGCACTCGGAGCGACCCTTGCAACTTACTCCGGACAGAACCTCGGAGCCGGCAAAATCGACCGGATCCGGAACGGAGTGAAGATTTCCATGGTTTTCTCTATCGTCTGCTCTGTCGTGCTGATGATTCTGATCAACCTTGTCTGTCTGCCGATGTCACTGCTCTTTATGAAGCAGAGCGATATGACTCCGTACATTACCGAATGCATCCGAAAGCTTCTGTTCTTTAACAGCTGTACCTTCTTTCCGCTCGCCTCCCTGCTGATTCTCAGAAACACTCTGCAGGGACTCGGCCACAGTGTCATTGCCATGGGTGCCGGACTCTTTGAAATGTTTGCCCGGACAATTGTTGCATTTTTGTCAGCAACATTCGGTTACGCTGCCATCTGCTTCGCAAACCCGGCAGCGTGGGTCGCAGCAAATGTGATCCTCGTTCCGCTTTATTTTTACACAATGAAGAAACTGAAACTCCGGAACTTCTCTTAACAGGGAAAAAAGGAATACACCGATATCTCCGAATCATGCAAAAAGGATTTTGCGAGGATCTTTCCATTGAAGATTCCTGCAAAATCCTTTTTTCGTCTTTCTTTTTATTTCCTTTGTTCTATTTCTTCTTTCCGTTTTTCCAAATATACTCACGAAGATCTTCCAATGCATCTTTGTACTTTCTTGATTCCAGTTTCGGGAATGCTTTGATAATACGCTTCATATGAGCAGGATTTTTCAATACCAGTTCCCGATAGTATTTACTCAGTTCCATAATCTGTTCACGCACATCTTCCGAGAGATCTTTTCTCCTCTCCTGAAACTCTGCTGCCCGCTCTTTCAGTCGGCCTGTCATTTCTTCTTTAAATTCCAATGCCTCCTTGACATCCTCATAAATATTTTCCCCGATCTCATCTGAGATCCGGTGAAGTTCTGTCGCAATCTCATTCATCTTCGCCAGTTTTTTGTTCATCTTCAGAATATCTGTCACTGTCACATACAGATCTACAAACAATGTGACCCCAAACAGTACAATGCAAGTCCAGCCGACAAATTCCGGCAGAAAGTCTAACCCTTTATGAATCAGCGGATGAAGAACCTTCACGATCAATACACATGCCACACCCCAGATCAGCGAAAACAGGAGACACACATACCCATTCAGGTTCAGCGGCATAGAAGAATAGTCCCACCACTTGTTGTGAAACAATTTATCCAGAACAAACCCGGTAAACCACTCCAGCGCTGTCACAAGCACAACTGAAGAAATATACAGCAGGACCAGATTATCCTTAAATCCGTCCAGACACGATACAACAACCGCAACACCTACTCCGTAAATGGGACAGATCGGACCATTTAGAAATCCCCGGTTGACAAACTTTCCTTCCTTGACTCCTGCAAATGCAACTTCCGTACACCATCCAAGAAAGCCATACACAAAAAAATATAACAGAACAAAATAAACTGACATGCCCTCACCCTTCCTTTTCCATCTGCCGCTTCCAGGCATCATACCTCCCGGCGGCATTCTGCCTTAGAGATAAACTTCATTATATAGAGGAACTTCTTTTCTGTAAATATGTTTTTTAGAATTTCCGCTCAGAAATTCTTGTGCTTTCAGCTATTCTTTATTATAATGATAATGAATAATCATTATCATTAACGCAAATACAAAAGGAGAGAAACTGTCCTATGCAGTTAAAACAAGGAAAAGATAACACGACTTATATTGTAGAGGCCATGGATTTGGAGCTTCCGCTGGAGCGCCGTCTGGAAGCACTTGGTCTGACCCCCGGAACCCGCATCACTATTTTAAACAATCAGAAACGGGGAGCCCTGACTGTGAAATTCCGTGGCACAAGATTTGCCGTCGGAAAGCGAATCGCAGATCATATCACCGTAAAGGAGGAGTCTTCCCATGAGTAAAACAATCAATGTCGGATTCATCGGCAACCCGAACTGTGGGAAAACCACGCTTTTTAACGCCTTTACCGGAGCTAACTTAAAGGTGGCAAACTGGCCCGGCGTCACTGTTGAGAAAAAGGAAGGATTTACGACCTACGAAGGAGAACAGTTTAAACTGGTAGATCTTCCGGGGATTTACAGTCTGACTTCCTAT
Source organism: uncultured Lachnospiraceae bacterium (assembly GCA_900546325.1). Classification (GTDB taxonomy): domain Bacteria; phylum Bacillota; class Clostridia; order Lachnospirales; family Lachnospiraceae; genus Faecalimonas. The sequence goes on from URCR01000004.1 coordinate 63,326, forward strand.
ACAATGGAAGAAAAAGTCTCCCGTGAATGTATCATGAGCGATGAAATTGACGTGATCGTCGATGTGGTAGATGCCTCCTGCCTCGAGCGAAACCTCTATCTGACACTTCAGCTGATCGAGCTTGGTAAGCCTGTCATTCTCGCACTGAACATGATGGATATCGTCGAAGAACGCGGAATGGAGATTGACCTGCACAGGCTCCCGGAAATGCTCGGCATCCCTGCGATTCCGGTTTCTGCCCGCAAAAAGAGCGGTCTTTCCGTTCTGATGCATGCAGTATCCCACCACGCAGACCATGCTGTACAAAACCCGCTGATCCACCACCATCATGACAATCAGAGCAGACATGAGCACAATCATCACAGTGAGTACGCAATGGTATATTCTGATGCGCTCGAAGATAAAATCGATCTGATCATGAACGCGCTTGCCATCTCCTTCCCAACGCTTGAAAACCCACGCTGGCATGCGATCAAACTGCTTGAGAAGGACGAATCTGTGACGGAGGCATTTCCTCTGCCGGATCTGGAGGAGATCATTGACCGTAGCTATGAACAAGATATCATCAACCAAAAGTATGATTTTATCGAGGAGATCATCCAGGAGACACTCGTCAACAAATCAGAAAAAGAAGCCTTTACCGAGAAGCTGGATCACTTTCTCACACACAAACTCTGGGGACTTCCGCTCTTTCTCGGAATCATGGCACTTGTTTTCCTGCTGACTTTCACCGTCGGTGACTGGCTCAAAGGATATTTTGAAATCTTTCTGGAATCCTTCTCGTCAGCAGTGACAACCGGACTTGCCACGCTCCATGTAAGTGATATGATGATTTCCCTGATCGTAGACGGAATCATCTCCGGCGTCGGTGGAATCCTGACTTTTCTGCCGAATATTTTTATTCTGTTCCTCGCACTTGCTTTTTTGGAAGACAGCGGCTACATGTCCCGCGTCGCCTTTGTCATGGATGATATCATGGGGCATCTCGGACTTTCCGGGCGCGCTTTCATTCCGCTCCTGCTCGGCTTTGGATGTTCCGTTCCTGCTGTCATGGCATCCCGCGCACTGGAGCATCGCAAAGACCGCCTGAAAACAATTCTGATCACACCGTTTATGTCATGCAGTGCCAGACTTCCGATCTATGTATTGTTTTCGCAGATGTTTTTCCCAAAACATGCAATGCTTGTATCGTACTCGATGTATCTGCTCGGAATCATCGTTGCGATCACAACCGCTTTTGTCTTATCCAAATTTGACGGAAGCAAAGCCGAACATGCACTTTTGATCGAACTTCCGGAATACAAATCACCAAATGCTAGAACGATTGCCATCTATGTCTGGGAGAAAGTGAAAGATTACCTCACCAAAGCCGGGACTGTCATTTTCGCCGCTTCCGTTATTTTATGGGGATTATTAAACTTTGGTCCTGCCGGATATGTGACAAATATCTCTGACAGCTTCGGATCGATCATCGGAAAAGCCGCCGTTCCACTCTTTGCACCGGTCGGACTCGGATACTGGCAGATCGTTGTTGCCCTGATCGCGGGAATCGCGGCAAAAGAAGTCGTTGTATCAAGCTGCAGCGTTTTATTCGGGGTACAGAACATTACGACCACAGATGGAATGAGTACGATGGTCGCTGCACTCGGCGCCCTTGGGTTTGGAGCGGCCAATGCCTATGCACTGATGGTATTTTGTCTGCTTTATATTCCATGTACTGCAACAATCGCAACGATCAACCGAGAAGTAGAGAGTAAAAAACTTACCGTACTGATCATTTTCTTCCAGTTTGCTGTTGCATGGGTCATGAGTTTCCTCGTATACCATATCGGACTGTTATTTTAATTCTTCAGGAAATATATGACAGAAAGTTTATGGACAGGTACCGTCAAAACTGCACTTGCATAAGCAAGATCAGATTGTCGTGCACCACAGATGATATAAAATTCCGGCACAGAGAAATGGTCCAAATGCAACAACGGAATTTCGTTTGATCTTACCGCTTACCATTCCGGCAAGAATATAGATCCCACACAGAAAAATGGCAGCAGCCAGGGAATGCAGGCTTTCTACAGGCCCCAGCATGCTTCCCGCTGCTGCCATTAGTTTGATGTCGCCCCCTCCAAAAGCTCCCGGTATTAAAATTGTAATCAGAAGAAGCAGTCCGCTGGCAGAGCACGCCCCGGAAAGCATATGAAAAAGAACTGTGGACACTTTTATCTGACCCGTACAAAATAATAACTGAATGAGGCAGAAGCAAAACAGTATTGTGACATCCTGGTTTAAAATCTTCTGCTCTCTCCAGTCTCTGACTGCGATTTTTGTCAGGATCCATGTGATGATCATTTGATTTAGAAATTTCATCGTTCCTCCCTGCAAACGATACGGCAGACTGCCAAACAAAATGGAATTGTAGCATTCCTGATCAAAAGCTTTATTTATTCAGATAATGAAGCTCGATCGGATCAATCGGGTCAATGGGATTCTCCTCTTTTCCTTTTGTTTTTCTCTTATAGTATTTCAGAAGACCTCCGCCTTTGTTGTAGATCCAGAAAGAATAAGTCAGAATCTTTCCGGCCTTTCCCATCTTCTCTTTCGTCGTCTTATTATAGAGAGTTCCCCCTGCTTTCAAAGGACCTTTCTTGCGGATCAGAGAGATCAGCTCCGTCTCGCAAGTCACTCTTTCCGGAAGAACTGTTGCCCCTTTTCCGACACATTCCGGCTTGTGGGCATCGCTGCCGCCGATTCCGGGCTTGTGATACTTCTGTGCAAGCCGCAGAGCTCCCTCATTGGATTCCACCGATTCGCATGCGTTAAATGCTTCCATAAAATCAAACCGCTTGATCAGCTCTGGATTTTTGAAATACCGCTTCGTATTCGTAAAGCTCAAATACTTGCCTCCGCACGGATGTGCAGGTCCCAAAATCCCACCGTTGCGATGTACAAAATCAATCAATACCGCCGCCGGCAGCCCTCTCATCTCCAGCATCCGCATCTTGACACCTTCCGGCATGATCACAATAATATGTCCGGCATCGATTGTATCATATTCGATCCCCTTCAGGACAACGAAATCTGTATGCTTTTTCCCTTTTATATGTTCCTTCCAGTATCGGTATCCCTTATACGTGTTATGATCCGTAATCAGCATCCCATCAAATCCTTGTTCCTTCAACAGTGTAATATACTCTTCCAGACTTACTTTACTGTCTACGGATCCTTCCTTTACGTGACAATGCATATCAATCTTCATAAGCCTGCCTCCTTGTCTTGCTATCTACTTTTATTATACCCTTTTTTCTGTAAAGTTCAATGACCGAACAAAAATATTAGAAAGATTAAAAAACGAAAAAATCAGGATAAAATGTTCTGCCTTCTTCCACTTTATCCTGATTCTTCTCAATTATTTTTCTTTCTTACCGAACACTGCTTCTCTTTCCCACATGTTGGTTTATAACAGCTTTCTCTATCTCGCCATATTCTGGTACTGTTCTGCAATATTCAGTACATGATCACCGATTCTCTCAAAATCTGTCAGAAGCTCAGAGAACAGAATCCCCGCCTCTGCATTGCATGACCCTGACTTCATTCGCTCAATCTGTCTCTTGAGATACATTTCTTCCAGATCATCGATCTTCTGCTCGTTCCGGGCAGCCTTCTCAAGAAATTCTTTTCTGCTTCCGTTATGCATGCTGATATCTGACAGTGCTTTCTCGCAGATTTTTTTCATCTGCCCGATTTCCTCCAAAGCCTCTTGTGACAGGTGGATTCCCCATTCATTCAGATTCTTTGCATATCCTAAAATATTCATTGCGTGATCTCCGATCCGCTCAATATTTCCTACGATAATATAGTAACTGCTCATACTTTTAGATCCTGCAACTGATTTTTCTCCGGACATCTGCCGAACAATGTATTTTGAAATCTCTGCATTCAGATAATCAATATACTCTTCTCTCTCTTTTAAAGAATCCCATGCGCCTAAATTTCCAGTTAACACTGCCTCATAACTTTCCTGCACATTTTTCGCAACCATTCCGCGCATCCGGTCCACTTCCTGCTCCAGCTCTGAGAGCGCAAGCGCCTCATTTCCGACAGAATAGCTGTTTTCAAATACTTTGATATGTTTGAGTCCTCTTTCTTCTGTTGCCTCTTCTTTTCCCTCTGGAAGAATCAATACTGCAAGTTTCGCCATATAAGTTCCAACCGGAAGTAAGATCAATGTTGTCACAATATTAAAGATCGTATGAACATTTGCAATCTGCGCTACTGTATTGCCCGGTGAGAGTGCCTCCACCCATGACACAAACGGTGTCAGCATACAGATAAACGTAAATAGGATCGAACCAAAGATGTTAAACATCAAATGGATCACTGTCGCACGCTTTGCATTTGTCTTTGTACCAATGGATGCCAGTACCGCTGTGATACAAGTTCCGATATTCTGTCCAAACAATACATAGACAGCACTTGATAACGGGATCACACCTGTTCCTGCCAACGCCTGTAAAATACCGACAGAAGCTGAGGAAGACTGGATGATTGCTGTAAAGATCGCTCCTACCAGAATACCTACGACCGGATTGCTTGCTTTTGTCATAAAGTTGACAAATGTCTCTGACTGCTGCAGCGGCTGCATCGCATCTCCCATCATTCCCATACCGATAAACAGCACACCAAGTCCCGCAAAGATCTCACTGATATGGCGCACCCGCTCATTCTTCACGAATGTGATTGCTGCCACACCGCCAAATGCAATCAGCGGTGCGATTGCTCCGATATCAAGTGCGATCAGCTGCCCTGTGATCGTTGTACCGATGTTGGCTCCCATGATCACCCACACGGCCTGATTCAGTGTCATCAGACCAGAATTGACAAATCCTACAACCATGACTGTTGTAGCAGAAGAAGACTGGATCACGGCTGTGATCGCTGCCCCGACTACGACACCTTTAATTCGGTTTGATGTCAGCTTCTCCAAAATACTTTTCATCTTATTGCCCGCCGCTGTCTCGAGCCCGTTGCTCATCATCTGCATTCCGTATAAAAACAGTGCCAGACCTCCAAGCAGCATTAAAATATCTTCCATTCTCATTTCTTTCGTTTCCTCCGAATTTATCTCATTTCTTCTTTCTCTTCCGGGCATTTCCCCCATCACTGAAATGCCTGCAAATCTTTTTTCTATCTGCTCATCAAAATCCTGCTTTTTCCATCTCCCAAATGCATAATCTCCATACGCATCTGATGATACCAAACCTTCCTCTTCTGGATTCCTATGATGTCGGGAATCGCCCAGGCACTGCACATCGACCATAGAAAACTTCCGGTGAGCCATTGTGCAAACGGTATATATTGTTGTAAAAAACGTTCCTCATTCCCTTTTTTCTGCTTCATATCTTTGGTGCGGAGTACTGACCGGTACAGACTGGCATCAAAGATCTCTTTTTGTTCCATCCACACTTCCTGTACAAAAAATGACCCTCGCTTCGCCAGATAGGATGTCACATTTCCGGCACTTCTCACCTCTACATTTATTTCCACAAAAAAAAGCAATGACAAAAAGAAAATTGTCAAAACAGCTTTTGTTCTTTTCTTCATGGCACTGCCTCCCTGTCACTGACTCTCTATGCTTCTCTATGACTTCTATAAATCAAGAGTATCATAATTAATTTGACACTGTCAATTACAAGTTAAATCTATGTTAAATTTTAGTAAATGTGTAGATTTGTCTTTATAAAATGTGCTGCAAATCATTCATTTTTTCTACTTGTTTCCACAGGTAACCTCTTGTCTCTTCATCCGGAAGCGTCAGATCCGGAATCATGACTACCCGGCATCCTGCTCCATATGCAGATTTTACCCCGTTCGGCGAGTCCTCAACGGCCACACACTCCTTCGGATTTTCCCCGATCTGATCGCAGGCATACAGATAAATATCCGGCATCGGTTTTCCGTTTTCTACCATATTGGCACAGACGATCCGGTCAAACATTTCTGCAATTCCAATCTCATGTAAATATGCTTCTGCCCGCTCTCTGTCAGTCGCAGTCGCCACCGCAAGTTTATATCCTTTTTCTCTTAAATAAGTCAATGTCTCTTCGACTCCCGGCTTGATCTCCACACCGTTTTTTGCCAAATGATCCGCCATGATTTCTTTCCTTCTCTCTCGCACAGCCACATAATCAAATGCTTCCCCATACAGTTCTTTCAGCCACGGCTCCGCAAACTTTCCCGCAAAACTACGGATCATCAGTGCATGTTCTCTCTCCATCGGCATTCCCAGTTCTTCTGCCGCCTGGCACCAGTATTTTACAAGGTACTTCTCTGTGTCGATCAACACCCCATCCATATCAAATATAACTGCTTTTACCATTTTTTCACCTCTCCAGTCTTCATTTTCATCTTTTTTACACAGTAAGAGTAGGTATCAATCACTTGCTAATCAATACCTACTCTTACTTTGATTCTTCAATCATTCATTTTACCTCATTTTCTGAATACTGTGTAGTCTTAATTCTTCTTTTCTTCCGATAATGCGTCATACGAATCTTCTACTCATACAGCACACCATCCAAAAATCTGAATCTCAACTGATACATAGCTTCCGTTCTTCTGTGTCTGACTATCTGATCATCTTCCGGGTATACATCCGACTCTTTCTCATTCGTCAGGTTCTCTTATCCTTTCTGGTGGTCCGTACCTCCTTCTCTTAGATTGTACAAGTATCTCTGCTTCTACTTACCATATAACTCCGTCCGTTAAAGTTATATCTGTTCCGCATAAGAAATAAAAATAATAACAGGTTTTTTTGTTTCATTTCTGTTTCTTATTTGTATTTGTTATGTTTATGACTATATAATAACACACTTTTTCGTTTTGTCAATAGTTTTTTCAGATTTCTTTTAATTATTTTCTGTTTTTTCTATCTTTATTTCATTTCTTTTATTTTTACAAACACATCTTTTGACCTATACTCTTTACAAACTTGACACAGTAAGCAAACTGTGCATTATCACACACAGTATGTTTTTTATCCCTTGAGATTCCAAAAGAACTTCCGGTCAAGTAAAAAGGACATATCTGCCGAAATCATTTTGCAGATATGCCCCACATTCTTAAAAAGGAACTGCCCCTGTATCAATTCCGTTGATCACATAATACACAGCACTTTCTTCCGGTTTTGCATAAAGTGTCATCGTCTTGATTTCACCGATCTTGCGTCCGGATTTTGTCCATGCCTTTTTCACTGCCGCGATCATCTCTTTTTCCTCTACCTGTTTTCCCTGGTATTCGACTACCACGGAAGTTTTCATCTCTTTTTTCGGAGCTGCTTTCTTTACTGTTTCAACTGCTTTTTCCTCTACTGTCTCTTCCTCTGTTGCCGTCACAATTTCTTCTGCACACTCTACTGCAGCTTCTGTTGCTTTCTTTGCAGTCGCTTTTCTCTGTTCTGTATTGTTTTTATCGTTCATTTTTCTTGCTGCTTTTCTTGCTGCCATTTTCATTTCCTCCTAATACATATCCAGCGACATTCTTACAACAATATTCATTATAGCACAGGTTTTTTCACTTGTCATCTACTCGTCAAATTCTACAAGAAGATAAAAGCCTCTGTCATTTTGCTGGATTTCCCGAATCACTCCTTCTCCGGACCGAATCCTCGCATTGCTCCTGTAAATACCGGACATTGCCACCGATGGCTCTACCACATAACTGTACAGGCTTCCATTGACACGTTCGGTCACTTTTACCTTCTGTCCTTCCTCCACAAGTCCCTGCCGTTCCATCTTAAATTTCTCCTGTCTCATAACACCTTTCTCCTTTCCGCTATTTTCCCTTCTCATTCTTTTTTATCAATTTCCCTCTGTCAGATCAGCTTCTTCCTCTCCCATTTTCCAGTCAGATATCTGGCAAATGACATTACATAGTTCGTCAGCCATCCGAGCGGAATCGCATACCACACTGCCTGCACACCCCAGATCGGAGCGCAGAGAAAGGAAATGCATACCCGGACTGCAAGATTACAAAGATTAGCAAAGGTAAATACGAACACATCACCTGCTCCCCGCAGCACACCGTCTGTCAATGCCTTTAACCCGATAAAGACAAAAAAGTAGGCGATAAATGACAGATAACCGATTCCTGTCTGAAATGCAAGCGAAGTTTCATTGTTCCCGACAAACATTGCAATGATCGGCTTCTTTAACAAAAGCAATGTGACACAGATTGCTGCTGCAAAGGCAAAAATGATCAAATGCGCCGTCCGGTATCCTCTCTTTACCCGTTCTGTCTGCCCTGCCCCGATGTTCTGTGCAGTAAATGTGGAAATTGCATTTCCCATTGCGATCATCGGCACGATGCAGATCGACTCGATCCTCGTCCCCGCCGAATATCCCGCTACGACCGAAGAACCGAATCCATTGACAACCGACTGTACCAGCAACATTCCGATCGACACGATTGACTGCTGGATAATAGACGGGACTGCTACTTTGACCATATTTTTAAGAATTGCCACATCGTATTTTTTCGGAATTTCATCTTCCTCATACTCCCGAAGCCTGCGAAGCAGAATCAAAAAAGAAACCACCGAGGCTAGCCCCTGGGCAAATACGGTCGCCACCGCAACCCCTGCAACTCCTTTTTCAAACACAAGCACTGCCACAAAATCCAGGATAATATTCAGCACAGTAGAAAATATCAACAGATACAGTGGAATATTGGATTTTCCCATCGCATTAAATATGGATGAAAGGACATTGTACATAAACAAGAACGGCAGTCCCAGAAAGTAAATATTCAGATACAGCACCGCATCTTCCAGAATATTTTCCGGTGTCTTTAAAGAAGCCAGGATTGTCCGGTTGGCAAACAGTCCGATCACTGCAAGTACCGCACTGACCGCAAGAAATGTGATCAGCGCGGTGGAGATTGCCGTCCGCATCTTCGTATATTCCCCTGCACCCAGATACTGGGAAATAATGACCGAGGCACCGACCCCGCCGCCGATCGCAATCATGATGAATACCGTTGTCAGGGAATACGAGGCGCCAACCGCCGCAAGTGCATCCTCCCCGACAAATCTCCCGACAATAACAGAGTCTGCCATATTGTAAAACTGCTGAAGCAGATTCCCTAAGATCATCGGCACGGCAAAGAAGATCAGTGCTCTTCCCGGATGTCCGGTCAGCATATCCTGCTGAGATGACCGCCTCGTTTTTTTCTGTTCTGTTTCTTTCTGCATGTTTCCTCCTACACTACCAGTTCCGCCTGACTTCCCCGGTTTGTTTTATGAATATAGATTTTTTTATCAATGCGCTTTCTGAGTTCTTCCACATGAGAAATAATACCGATCAGACATTCTCCCTTTGACATTTGATTCAAAGTTCGGATTGCCTGCTCCAGTGTGTCCGCATCCAGAGAACCGAACCCTTCATCAATAAACATTGTCTCCAGCTTCACCCCTCCGTTATGCTGCTGCACAATATCAGACAGTCCAAGCGCCATTGCCAGAGATGCCACAAACGACTCTCCGCCGGACAGTGTCCGCACATCCCGGTTTTTCGCAGTCCGGTAATCATAGACAAACAGATCCAGCCCTCTGTTTCCCACAGTCTTCTCTCCTCGTTTCAGCTCAAACTGCTGGTTCATCATCACTGTCAGTCGTTTGTTTGCCTGTGCAATGATCTGGTCAAAATATACCCCTTGAATATACGTCTCAAATTTATAATTTCCATTCGCTGCCGTATGAATCCGGCGAATCTGTACAAAGCCCGTTTCTGCCTGTTCCAGCTCCTTTTTCTGTCTTTCCAGCTTGCGGGCACACTCCGCATTTTTGTCAGATCGAAGTAAGCGGATCTCATATGCTTCGTGGATCTGTGCGCAGGCCGCCTTCATAGAAACCTCCTTCTCCGCTCTCTCCTTTGCGTTTTCTGTTCCGGATAAGATTTCCGACCGGAGCAGTTCTTCCTCTTGCTCCTTCAGGAGATTTTGCAGACGGTCTCCTTCTTCCTTCGCCGCCCGAAGCTGTCCTTCTGCCTTATCCGCCAGTTCTTTCGATGTCAGATACTGCTTCTGTGCAGCTTCGCTATCTCTTTGGATCTTCTCCATTGTCTTAATACACACGGCAAGCTGTGATTCTAACTGCTCTTTTGGAGATGTCACCTGCTTTTCCTGTACTTCCAGTGTGGTCCTGGCAGACAGATAGTTTTCAAGAAGCCTCTCCCGCTCTTTCTGCAGCTGTTTCTGCCTTTCTTCCTGTCCTTTCTGCCTTGTCTCGATTGTTTCCAATTGTGCCTTCAGTGCATCCTGTCTCATTTTCTGCTGCTCTAACCCGGCACATTCCTGCTCCAGTGCGGCGATCCGGTTTGTGATCTTCTCTGTAAGCTGCTCCAGATAAGCCGCAATCTCCTCAAACTTCTTTGTCTCCCACGATGTTTTTGACAACTCACCCAACCGCTGTCTCAGATGATTCTTTTCCGTTTCCGCGGCCGCTTCTTTCCTTTGGATCTGTTCCTGTGTACGATCGCAGACTGCCTTGGCCTGTTCTAGTTCTTTTTGCGCCTGCTTCACTTCCTCAGCACCGGGCACACCGTCTTCCCTTTTTGCCGGAGCCGGATGAGCGGTGGAACCGCAGACCGGGCATGGAGTTCCATCGATCAGCTCTTCCGCGAAAATTCCCGCCATATGTGCCCGGCTCTTTGTATCCAGTTCATTATACCTCTGATTTGCCGCATCTTTCCTGTGGAGCTCTCCTGATAACTGTTTCCGGAGACTCTTTAGGTCTGTCTCCTTCTTACAGATTTCTTTCTGCATGTGCCGGAGACTTTTTAAAATTTCCTCCTGCGCCTGCCACTGTTCCCTGCGCTGTCTGTTCTGTTCCCGCAGAACCGGAAGCGGCTCCCACAGCTTCAGCTGTTCTGTGATCTCCTTTTTTTCTTCCTCCATCTTTTCTGCTGATCTTTTCTCCTGCTCGATCTGCGCTTCCTTCTTCTTCCAGTCTGCCTCACTTTTTTTACAGTTTCTTCTGAGCGTTTCCAATTTCCCGTGAAGCTCCAACTGTTTCTGAAGCTTTTCCTTCTCTGCGATCCATGGAGTCTGGTCGATGCCTGCCGCCTTTTGATAAGCCTCCTGCGCAGACTGTACCTGCACGGCAAGATGTTCCTGTTGCCGCAGAAGCCTCTCTCTCTCCTCTTGATTGGTCCTCTGACGTTCCTTCTCTCTGTCATAGTCCTGAAGTTTCGTCAGATGTTCCCTCACCTGCTCCTCAGCCGTACGAAGTTTTCTAATTTCTGTTTCATCTATGTGATTAAATGCTTTCAGATCACAGATGATCTCCTCCAGCACTTCCAGCCTTCTTTCCTTCACATTCCTTTTCAAGTGTTCCCAGCCTTCTCCTGCCTTTGCCGTATCTTTCCCGCATTCTCCTTCCTCGGGAAGCCGAATTTCCCCTAACTGCTCCTCTGTTCTTTGGCGGACACTTTCATACATCCGCTTTTTTTCAAGATAGTCTGTGGAAATCTTCTCCTGCAGGTCAAAGAAAATCTGTGTGTTAAAAATAGTCCGGAAAATCTTTTCCCGCTCTTTTGTCTCCGCGTGAAGCAGTTTCAGAAAATCCCCCTGCGCAAGCATGGCGATCTGCCTGAACTGTTCCAGAGAGATCCCGAGCAGTTCCCGGATCTTCCCCGGAAATACAACCGTCCCTCCCTTTGTCTCCCCGTCGATATCTTTTGCCGTCTTTAACCTCGTTCCATCCGGGAGCAGCATCTCCACCGTGGCAGCTGTCTTCGTCGCATACCCCTCCCGGAAATACGCAGGAGAGCGCGTGATCGTATACTGCTCATCCCGGTGCTCAAATGTCAGACTCACATACGTTTTGTTTTTAGCGTCTGCATAATCACTTCGCAGCATCTCCGGCTTCCGCCTTTTATTTCCGCTGCTCGTCTCCCCATAAAGCGCATAGGAAATGGCATCGAAGATTGTTGTTTTCCCCGCACCGGTGTCCCCCGTGATCAGCACAAGTCCGCTCGTCCCAAACTGCTCAAACGGAATCGTTGTCTCTTCCAGATACGTTCCAAATGCATTCATCGTCAATGTGATCGGTCTCATTGTCTGCTCTCTCCTCCCTCTAAAAGTTCTCTCATCATCTGCTCCACAAGTATCCGGTCTTCTTCCTCCAGCTTCTCCCCGCTCCGCTCTTCAAAAAACTCCGCAAACAACTCCATCGGCGAGCGGTCTGCAATCTGCTCTGCATTCTGAATTCCTTCCAGAGCGGCGCGCTTTCTTCCTTCAAACTCTACTGTCAGCAGATTTGGGTATTTCACCCGAAGTCTTGGCACCACATCTACCTGATCTTCCCCGTCAGTCAGCACAGCCTTCACATAATCTTCGCACCCTTCTCCTCCGAGAACCTCCTGAAGCGATCCATATACCGTGCAAAGTCCATGGCGCGGATGGATTTCAAGCGCATCGACCGCAATCTTCTTTTCCCGTCCGATTGTGATCATCGTCACTGATTTTTCTCCTTCATTTTTATCAAACGAATAAGGAAACAGTGTCCCGCAGTACCGAATCGTCTCCCGTCTCACCTTCTGTGCACGGTGAAGATGTCCAAGGGCCACATAGTCAAACCGGTCAAATGCATCGGCACCGATATTGTCAAGTCCTCCGACCATCACGGTCTCCGACTCAGAGGAAATTGCCCCGGTAATAAACTGGTGGGCAACAAGGATATTGACAGCCTCCGGATCGGTATCTGTATGAGAAAGGACGGTTCGCACCGCCCGGTCATAACTGTCAATTTCTTCTTCCGGATAATACGGACGCACATCAAACGGTCTTATATAAGGAAGCAGATAGACCAAAACTTTCTGTCCATCCGCTTTTAGTTCCACCGGCTCCAGCTTCCCGTCAAAAATCCCCTTGATAAAAATATTTTCTTTCTGTAAGATCCGGCTCGCAAAATGAATCCGCTCTGAGGAGTCATGATTGCCGCTGATCAAAAAGACAGAAAGCCCCCGGTCAGCCAATTCACTTAAAAAGGTATCAAATACTTTTACTGCCTCTGCCGACGGCACCGCCTTATCATAGATATCCCCCGCAATCAGAATTCCGTCCGGCTTGTGAAGATCCGCAAGCGCAAGCACCTGTGCCAGTACTATTTTCTGTTCCTCCAAAAGATTGACTTCATGGAGGATCTTCCCGATATGTAAATCTGATATATGAAATAATTTCATCTTTTTCCACTCCGCTTTTTCTGTCATACTTATGATACACACTTATCATCTCTTTCCTCAGACAGACGCTTTCTCCCCGTCCACCATCGGAAATATCATTTTATCACACCTTATTATATTGGATTTTTCTTGCAGTTACAACTATTGTCTGCTCTTCTCCCTGACTGACTTTTCAAAATAGTCTGTCCTGATTCAGAGATAAATTTCCATATTACAGACTGATTTATAACCTCTGCTTATTATTTTTCTTTAAAAATAATTATCCATTTCCCTGTATCCCCCTTTGCTTTCCTTTCTGAATCGTGCTAAACTTATTCTGTCAATGAAACACATTTCAAATTTACGCATAGAAAAGGAGACGAACATATGGGAGGATTTTTTGGTGTTGCCGCAAAATCAAACTGTACGCTTGATTTATTCTACGGTGTTGACTACCACTCACATTTAGGAACACGACGGGGAGGAATGGCTACTTTTGGTCCAAGTGGTTTCAGCAGAGCCATTCACAATATCGAGAACTCACCATTCCGTACAAAATTTGAACGAGATGTAGAAGAATTACAGGGAAATTTAGGAATTGGCTGTATCTCTGATTTTGAACCGCAGCCGCTTTTGATCCAGTCTCACCTCGGAAGCTTTGCGATCACAACGGTCGGCAAGATCAACAACATGGAAGAACTTTTAGACAAAGTTTACGCACATGGACATACACATTTCCAGGAGATGAGCGGCGGACAGATCAATGCAACAGAATTGATTGCTTCCCTGATCTGCCAGAAAGATTCCCTTGTAGAAGGAATCCAGTATGTACAGGAGATCGTGGACGGCTCCATGACACTGCTTCTGATGACAAAAGACGGTCTGTATGCCGCAAGGGACAGACGTGGACGCACTCCGCTTGTGATCGGACATAAGAAAGATGCCTACTGTGTTTCCTTTGAAAGTTTTGCCTACATCAATCTTGGTTACAGCGACTACAAGGAATTAGGTCCTGCCGAGATTGTATATATCACGCCGGATGGTGTCGAAACGGTCAGTCAGCCAAAAGAAGATATGAAGATCTGCTCCTTCCTCTGGGTTTACTATGGCTATCCGACTTCTTCCTACGAAGGTGTCAATGTAGAGGAAATGCGCTACAAATGCGGCGGAATGCTTGCAAAGCGCGATGCACTTGACGATGTCAGACCGGATGTCGTTGCCGGAGTTCCGGATTCCGGAATCGCCCACGCCATCGGCTACGCCAACGAATCCGGCATCCCATTTGCCCGTCCGTTTATCAAATACACACCGACCTGGCCGCGTTCCTTCATGCCGCAAAATCAGGAACAGCGAAATCTGATCGCCCGCATGAAACTGATCCCGGTACAGTCTCTGATTGAAGACAAGAGCCTTCTTCTGATCGATGACTCTATCGTGCGCGGAACCCAGCTTCGTGAGACAACAGAATTTCTCTACAACAGCGGTGCAAGGGAAGTCCATGTACGCCCTGCCTGCCCGCCACTCTTATTCGGCTGTAAATATTTAAACTTCTCCCGCTCAAAATCCGAGCTGGATCTGATCACAAGACGTGTGATCCAGGAAAAAGAGGGCGATGACGCACAGAAATATTTAAGCGAATACGCAGATCCAAACAGTCAGCGCTACGCCGACATGCTGGAAGCGATCCGCAAAGAACAGAACTTTACCACTCTCCGCTACCATAGACTGGATGATCTCGTTGCATCCATCGGTCTGTCTCCTTGTAAAGTATGTACTTACTGCTTTAATGGAGTGGAGTAATCACCGAAAAATTTTAAAGTCCAAAAGAATTCCCTTTCTATTTTCTTTTGAACTTGCTATAATGAAGAGCGTGCACAGAATCTCTGGCACGCTCTTATTTCGTTCACAGGAAAATTTATATAGATAAGGTGGTTAGATCATGAATAAAAAAGAAGTATCCGAAATCAAAAAACAATTTACGCCGGACAACTGCGCGATCACCCGCATCTGCGGCTGCTATGTCGATGGCGAGAAAAATAAAAAGACACAGTTAAAAGAGGCTTTTCTCTCACTTCCGGAGGAAGAAATCTTCAAATATTTTGAACTGTTCCGAAAGACACTGTCCGGCACGATCGGAAAAAATCTGCTCAACATGGAATTTCCACTCTCTGCTGAGAGCGAGGGTGGAACTCAGGACTTTCTCCTGAAACTTCGCGCCAGCCAGTTGACTGATGATGCGCTTCTGGATGCATTTTATGACCGGGTCATCGAATCTTACGACTACGGCGAGAACTATCTGATCCTTGTCATTCACGCCGCCTATGATATCCCGGGAAAATCCAGTGACGGGAGTGAAATGTTCGATGCCTCCGATGAAGTATATGAATATCTACTCTGCAGCATCTGTCCGGTAAAGCTCTCCAAACCGGGGCTCAGCTATCACGCAGAAGATAACACCTTTGGCGAACGCGTCCGCGACTGGATCGTGGAAATGCCGGATGTCGGATTTTTATTCCCCGCCTTTAACGACCGGAGCACCGACCTGCACAGCGTTCTTTACTATGCAAAAAACGCAGAAGAACTCCGCGCTTCTCTCGTGGAAAATCTTCTCGGCGCCATCCTTCCGCTCTCTGCCGGAGGACAGAAAGAAACTTTCCAGACATTGATCGAAGAAACCCTCGGAGAAGAACGTGATTATGACGTTGTCAAAAATATCCATGAGAATCTCTATGAAATGCTTGAGGAGAAAAAAGATTCCCCGGAGCCGGTTACCCTCGACAAGACAGAAGTGAAAAAACTCTTCGCCCACAGCGGTGTGACCGAAGAGCATTTGGAAGACTTTGACCGGAACTTTGAGCAGGCAACTGCCTCCTCATCTGCCGAACAGCCGTCGCTTCTTGCGACCAACATCGTCAACACAAGAAAATTTGAGATCCGCACACCGGATGTCGTGATCAACGTCAATCCGGAGCGTTCCGACCTGGTCGAAACAAGGATCATCGACGGGCGCCGCTGCATCGTGATCGGAATCGATGATCATGTGGAGATCAATGGAATTTCCGTTAAGGCAGTTGCCGAAAATCAGAATGGAAATTTTTAATAGATCCTTTTGAAAATGAAAACCCTGGTTGAGGAGGTGTTTCTATGGAACTTACAAATGCGTTGAGAAAAAGAGGATTCCTATTAGAAAATGTAGTAGAAAATGATCTGAAAGCTTTTATTGATGTAGAAAAGATGAGCCACAACAAATACGTTGCAGAACACAGTGATTTTTTTTGCGCATGGAATGAGAATCTTCTTACAAATACTTTCCACGAAAAATTTCACTGTTCCTATTTCCAAAAACTAGTATTCAACGGTGAAATTGTGGGATTTTTAGGTTATGACAAGAAAAAAGATGTTATTGATCATGTTGTCAGAGAAAATTGAACATGAGGGTATTTATATAAGACCAGTCAGGATCCCCTTTAGCTGACTGGTCTTTCACCCCGATATAAAGCTTACCTCTTCTTCAAATTTCCCCCTCTACTTCTGCCGCAGTTTTTCCATCATCTTCTCATAATTTTTCCGCTCATGCGGAAACATGCACTGGCTGCAGTCTTTCACCCCTTTTTCTGTGTATCTGAAATTTCCACCGCACTCTGCCCCTTTTAGGTACAACGGACAAAAACAGAACAGACAGTTAAAGTTGTCCGGATCGTCCGTCTTATGACATGGAAAATACTCACATTTCTTATGAGAAAAAAATTTATAAAATTCTGACATATCTTCTCCTTTTTCTTCTGTTTGTCTGATTTATTCTCTGTTATCTTCGCTCCTCACTCCACTCTAAGACAGTCCCTGTATTTGCGTCAATCTCAAATTCGTACTCTCTCTGGTCGTAGATGATATTCCCTTCGTATTTATACTGTCCATCATCATTGTCAAGTTCCATCCGGATATCAGACTCTGTCGCCCCCGGAACTCTTTCTAACGCCGTCTGCATTGCCTGCTCCTGGCTGACCGCCACATTTGCTCCTGCACTTTGCGCCTGAGTATTTTGCGTATTGTTCTGCTGTCCATTTTGTGTTACCTGCCCGGATTCATTTCCCTGCGTATCCTGATTTTGTGCTGTCGTATTGGAAGCGATACTTTCTGTATCAACATTTAAAATTGTCCCGTCTTCCGCTGCGATTTCATAATCATATTCTGTTCCGTTTGCATCGAATTGGATTTCATAAACCGCTCTTCCGTCATCGCTGTCTTTCGATGTTTTTAATCTTGTCGCTTCCTCCTCTGTCACACCCGCATCCTGAAGTGCCGCTTCCAGCGCCGCATCTTTCCCGATGTCCTTTCCACCTGTGAGACCACACCCTGAGGCTGCTCCTAATACACTGATTGCTACGATTCCTGCTGCCATATATTTTTTCATCATATCTGTTTTCTCCTTTTCTTCTTTGTTTTTGTTTTCTTGTTTCTTACTTTGTATCTGAATCATACAGTAGAAACATTAAAAGAACATTAGAGAATGCTCAAAAAGGAATATAAAATAAAAATCTGCTTCCCTCTCCTTCTCTGCTCTCAACAGAAACTCCGCCGCCATGTGCCTCGGCAATCCATTTTACCATCGAAAGCCCAAGTCCGGAATGACTGCCATCCGTGCGGGAAGTATCTGCACGATAGAAGCGTTCCCAGATATGTTTCATGTCATGCGCAGAAATCCCAATTCCATTATCTTCCACTATCCCGACCACATTTTCTTCCTTCGTCTGCAGAGAAACTTTGACACTCCCACCCTCTTTGCCATAGAAAACAGCATTGGATATAAGATTGACAACCATGCGGATGTAAAAACTTTCGTCCACCTCTGTATAAATGTCCGGGGCAATCTCGGTGCTGACCGTGATCTGTTTTTCCTCTGCAAGCATCTGCTGCTCTTCCGCGATGATCTGTGTCAGTTCGCTGAGATTTAACCGCTCTTTATTCAGCTTCTGCCTTCCTTCATCTGCCCGGGATAACAAAAGCAGACTGGAGATCAGCCCCGCCATCTCCCTCGCTTTTTTTGCAATGAGTTCCAGCTGCTCCCTCTGTCTGTCCGTCAGTGCTTCCTCCGAAAGACAGGTATCACACTGCGCCAGCATGACACTCACCGGAGTGCGCAGTTCGTGAGATACATCGGAAGTAAATTGTTTTTCCCGTTGAAAGACCGTTTCCAGTTCTCCCAGCATTTCATCAAAAGTCTGTGCCAGATGATAGATCTCGTCTTTGCTCTCCTTCTGCCCCTCCGTCAGTCCTACCCGCTTTGACAGATCGGCATCAGAACAGATCTGCCGTACGGTGTCTGTGATTTTTCTGACCGGAAGCAGCGCCTTTCTTGTAAACTGGTATCCTAAAAATGCCGCTGCAAGAGTAAAAATTGGAAGCAGGATCACCGCAAACCGTATGGTAATCCGGAAATTTTCTTCTGCATCATTGATGGAAGTCATCCCCCTCACATAGACATTCTGCCCGTTTTCCAGCCGGTATAGCACATCGTACAAATACCATTTCTGCTTATTCGCTTTGATCTCACGCATATTTCCATCTTCAAACGCATAAGTATTCTCGGTTCCATACGGAACTTTTCCGTAGAGAAAATATCCGCTTTCATCGTACAAAGACAGATAAATGCCTTTTTCCGCAGAATAAAAATCATTATCTACCTCGATCCTGCCCTCTTCGATTTCAATCTCCTCAACACTCTTCTGCACAGAGCTCTCCAGCTGATTTTTGACAGATGCCAGCACTTCCCTGCCACTCATGGAAAATAAAATTCCAAGTGCCGCGCAGGTAAGCAGAAGCATGAATGCCGTGTAGAACAATGTCAGTTTTGCTTTTAACGACCACCGTTTCATTTTTTCTCCTTCAACAAATATCCGGCACCGCGGACTGTATGAATCAGTTTCTCCTCAAATGGTTCATCAATCTTTTTGCGCAGATAACGAATGTACACATCGATGACATTTGACCCGCCTGCATAGTCATAATTCCATAAATGCTGCTCTAATTTTTCTCTGGACAGCACGATTCCCTTGTTCTGGATCATATAGCGCAGCAGAGCAAATTCCTTTCCGGACAGATGAATCTCCTTCCCGTCCCGGAATACCTGGTGAGTATCTACATGAACTTCCAGCCCGCCTTCGCTGTAACAGGAATCCTCGGATTTTTGGGGCCGCCGCAAAAGTACCCGGATCCTTGCAAGCAATTCCTCGAACGCAAACGGCTTCACAAGATAATCATTTGCCCCTGCATCCAGCCCCCGCACCCGGTCCTCAACACTGTCCTTTGCCGTCAAAAGAAGCACCGGGACACTCTTGTTTTTCCGCCGGATTTCCCGAAGTACCGATAAGCCGTCCCTTTTCGGCATCATAATGTCAAGGATCACCACATCGTATTCTGCCCCTGCAAGATAATCGAGTGCTTCCTCCCCATCCATGCAGGAATCCACACTGTAGTGCTCTGCCTCCAGCCGCTGCGCCAGAATCTTATTTAAATCTCTCTCATCCTCTGCAATCAAAATCCGCATCTGCTTTTCTCCTTCTTTCTACGTCTTTTGCTAATCATAGTTCCATTGCTGCTTCCTATCTATCACAATGACAATTCTCTTTTCAGCTCTCCCGATGGAATCCAGCCACTCTTTTCTGAAATCCGGTGAAAAAATTCCTGAAGATCCTTTCTCTGGAATCCTCCGAGATCCATCGTGATCTTCTGTCCGTTCTTCAGCTCGAATACAACCTCACTGTCATGTGTATCTGACACGCTCTTTCTCCGGTGATACTCCAGATTATGTCCGTATAATTCTGTGGCATAGCCAATCCGCATGATTTCCTTTACCGCAAACGTATCCTTGTGAAAGCTTGTTTTTCCGTCCAGTCCGCCTTTTCCCCGAAGTTTCCCGGACCATTTGCAGATTCTTATCTTTTCTCCGCACATTTCCGCCTTTTTGCTCTGATACTGCCGGACAGACTCCATCAGCAGCGGAATGATGATCAGGGCTGTCATCGCAAAAACGATCAGTTTCTGTGTCACTTTCATCTCGCCGTTCCATCCAGAATATCCGATCACGATCACAAATGCCGCCACATACATCCAAATGCTGATCAACAACAGCTTTGCCCGGATACATAGTATTTCTTCTGTTTTTTGCTTTTCTTCATTCATTTGTCTTTCTCCCTTTCACTGTCTTGCGAATCTCTCGTTAAATTATAACACAGCTGCCTGTTTTCGTCATTTCCTTTTACCTCATATTTTCTGCTACATTCCCCTCATGCAAAAAAGGAAACAGACATCTTTGCCCATTTCCTCTCTTCACCTTTTTCAGTCTTTAAGCTGTTTCAATCAGAATTTTCTTCTGCCGCAGCACCGCTTCTATCATATCCAATGTTTCTTCACTGTCCGCACTTACTTTGTGATAATGATAGTTGGAGGTGATATTTTTCAGCGGACTTGATTTTCCACTTTTAATATCACCGATAAATTCCATAACCTTCCTTCTGGAATTGATATGCAGCTCTGCTTCCATATGCCCATATACACGATGATTGATCATCACATTTTCCACGCAGCCGCCCATGTCTACAATGGAGCAAAGTTCTTCCTCCAGCTGCTCATCGGTATGATGCACTTTCCACACCCGGCTGACCGCCGCCGGTGTCTGCAGAATATATCCTCTGTTTGTAGAAATAATGTCATACCCCGCTGCCCGGATCAGCGCAATATCCTGCACGATCACCTGACGGCTCACATTATAGAGGGCTGCCAGTTTTTTCCCGGATACCGGATCTTTACTCTCGCGGATCTCGCGGATGATCTGTTCTCTTCTCTCTGTCCCTTGCAATCCGTTCCCTCCATCTCTTTTTTCTTCTTATGCAATTGTTACTGCGTGAAGATTTTTCAGGGAAATATCTAATATCGGAGCAGAATGTGTCAGTGCCCCGCTGGAAATGTAGTCAATCCCAAGAGATATCAGACGCCCGATATTTTCTTTTGTCACATTTCCGGAACATTCTGTCTCGGCGCGTCCGTCAATGATACCGATTGCCTCCTGCATCTCTTCTGTTGACATGTTGTCAAGCATGATGATATCTGCTCCGGCTTCCACCGCTTCCTTCACCATCTCCAGATTTTCTACTTCCACTTCTATTTTCCGCACAAACGGAGCATATTCCTTCGCCATTTTTACCGCCGCAGCCACACTTCCCGCTGCCCCGATATGGTTATCTTTTAAAAGCACTCCGTCAGATAAATTGTAACGGTGGTTATATCCGCCTCCGACACGGACTGCATATTTCTCAAAAATCCTCATATTCGGTGTCGTCTTTCTCGTATCAAGCAGTTTTGTATCCGTCCCTTCTAAAAGATCCGCAACCGAACGAGTGTAAGTTGCGATGCCGCTCATCCTTTGAAGGTAATTTAATGCAACGCGCTCTCCGGAAAGCAGTACACGGATATCTCCGGTCACCTTTCCCATCAACTGTCCGTTTGTCACCTTATCTCCATCTTTGCAGAAAAATGTTACTTCCGTCTTTGCATCAAGCAGTTTGAATACTCTTTCAAAAACTTCCAGTCCTGCAATGATTCCATCCTGCTTGCAGATCAGTTCCACTTCTCCTTTTACGGCTTCTTTCATCACCGCATTGGTCGTCACATCTTCACTTGAAATATCTTCTTTTAATGCTTCCAGAATCAGGTGATCCACCTGCAGTGTCTTTGTAATCTTATTCATGTTATTCCCTCTTTTTCTATTTGATATTACAGTTGCTCTTACTCGTCTTCTGATCCTACTGTTTTTTCGCGGCATTTCTTCATGGATTCTCCGGAAATCTTCGTCGCTGCCCGTTTGGCAAATACAAGGCTTTCCAGCAGAGAGTTACTTGCAAGTCTGTTCGCCCCATGCACACCGTTACAGCTCGTCTCCCCCACTGCATACAGGTGTTCCATCGAAGTCCGGCTGTCCAGATCTACCCAGATTCCTCCCATAAAATAATGCTGTGCCGGTACGACCGGAATGCATTCTTTTGTCACATCATACCCTTCTTCCAGACATCTCCGGTAAATATTCGGAAAATGACCTAGGATTGTTTCTTTCGGAATATGTTCCATCGAGAGCCAGACGTAGTCTGTTCCGTCCTTTTCCATCTCTTCATGAATAGCCTTTGTCACAACATCCCTCGGCAGCAGTTCGTTGACAAATCGCTCCCGGTCTTTGTTGTACAGTACTGCGCCTTCCCCTCGCACAGATTCTGATATCAGAAATCTTCTCCCCGGTTTCTTTGAATACAGTGTCGTCGGGTGGATCTGTACATAGTCCAGATGTTCCAGACGCACCCCATGCTCTTTCGCAATCCGGATTGCATCCCCGGTCAGATGCGGGAAGTTTGTCGAATGTTGATAAGTGCCGCCGATTCCGCCGCTTGCAAGAATGGTATCTGACGCATGGATACACAATGTTCCCTGTGCATTTTCTGCAAGAATTCCAGTACATTTGCCATCTTCCTCGATAATATCAGTCATCGTTGTATACTCAAAGATCGTCACATTTTTCTGCTTTCTTACACGTTCCAGCAGCTTGCTTGTAATTTCTTTTCCGGTAATATCCTTGTGAAATAAAATACGCGGGCAAGAGTGTGCTCCTTCTCTTGTATACTTCAGACTGCCATCCTCCTGCTCAAAATCCACACCGAATCCAATCAGATCGCCAATGATCTCTCTCGAATTTCGTATCATCAGATCCACGGACTCCTTCCGGTTCTCATAATGCCCCGCTTTCATCGTGTCTTCAAAAAAACTCTCGTAATCGCTCTCATCTCTGAGTACGCAGATCCCTCCCTGTGCAAGGAAAGAATCACTGCTCTCCAGATCAGATTTCGTGATCAATACGACTTGTTTCTCTTCCGGCAGCCAAAGTGTGCTGAATAAACCTCCTACTCCAGTTCCCACTACAACTATGTCTGCACTTATCTCCATCTCTTTTTCCTCCAGTCCCTCTGTCTTTGCCTTTTTCTGTTTTTTATTTTCTCTTATTTTGCAAGCTCTAACATCCGCTCCAGTGTCTTTCCTGATTCTTTACGCAGATCTTCCGTAATGTGTACCTCATTTTCTCCTGTCTGCAGCACATGCAGAATCTTCTCCAGTGTAATCAGCTTCATATCCGGGCAGACCGGCTCCGTCTCTGTGAAATAAAATTTCTTATCTGGATTCTGTTTCTCAAGTTCATAGCGCACGCCATTTTCTGTACAGACAATAAACTCCTTACAGGAACTTTTTGTGGCATAAGCAATAATTCCTGATGTGCTTCCGATGTAATCTGAAATCGCGCACACAGCCTCCGGACATTCCGGGTGCGTGAGGATCTCTGCGTGCGGATGCTGCTCTCTCACTTTTTTAATCTCCTCCAACTGCATATGCTCATGTACCGGGCAATATCCGTTAGGAAATACAAATTCCTTCTCCGGCACTTGTTCTGCCACATACCTTGCCAGATTCTTATCCGGAATGAAAAAAATACGCTGATTTGGAAGCGCCTTTACGATCTGCACCGCATTTACCGAAGTCACACAGACATCCGAATGTCTCTTCAATTCAGCCGTTGAATTAATGTAGCATACAACTGCCAGATCATCGTATTTTTCCCGCATCTTCTGAATGGTCTCTGCATCTGCCATGTGTGCCATCGCGCAGTCAGCAGTCAGATCCGGCATCAGCACAGTCTTCTTTGGATTTAAGATCTTTGCACTCTCTCCCATGAAAGAAACCCCACAAAATACAATCGTCTGCTCTTTTAAACCAACTGCAACTTTACTTAAATAAAAAGAATCTCCAATATAATCTGCAATCTCCTGTATTTCCGGATTCACATAATAGTGGGCAAGGATGACTGCATTTTTCTCTTGTTTCCATTTTTTGATTTCTTCTACTATTTTCATTCTGTCGTTCTCTCCTATACTCTTCTCCACCTCAGTGCCTACCATTATAGCACTCTCCTTTACAAGTGACAAGACACCTGTTTTGACAAAAATAAATGGTCTGTACGTTATTTTTTTATCAATAATGTGCAAACCATTTTTCCCATTTTCTTTCTAATACATCCTGCCTATTTCTTTGAAAAAATATGTTTCAAAAATACATACATCACAATCAGGAACGCACTGACATATCCGAATGCCCCAAGCGCCGGAATTCCCCATATTTTCGGCTTCATATTCGTCGTACAGATAATACTGGAGCTGATCAGAAGTGCCATCACCCACAAGCCCATCACAATATTTCTCACAAGTCTTCGAAGCAGCCTCTCCAGTTCTCCGGATACATGGAGATCGAGATTGATCTTTGTCTGCCCTTTCAGATTTCCCTGAATCAGATCTGCCACAAGAGAAGGAATATCCAGTGCTTTATGAATGGACCGGTAAAGACTCCTACCTCCATTTTTCAGTTCGCTCTTCCAGTCTTTATCTGTAAATAGTTTCCCCGCCATATGCCTGGAAGCAATTTCTACCATATTGATCTCCGGGGCAATATCTGCCAGCACTCCTTCCATGTGTGTCAGCCCGCGCGCCAGCATTGTCAGACCATGGGGCATGATAATCCGGTTCTCCTTCATCACTTCCATCAGATCTACCATCACTTCCGCCACATCGATACTGCCCATATCCGTTGTGCCATATTTTGCAAGAAGCGCGCTGATATCCTCATAAAGCCTGCTCTGATCTGGTTTATCCCGGAATTCTCCAAGTGCCAGAACTGCCTCCTGGATAATTCCCACATCCCCGAGCGCAACCCCCTGTACCGCCTTTCCAACGAGCTTTCTGTCACGTTCTGTCAGCCGTCCCATCATCCCCATGTCGATCCATACAATCTTTCCGTCACAGACTTTGACATTTCCGGAGTGGGGATCTGCGTGAAAGAATCCGTCATCCATCACCTGTTTGATATAATTATCGATCAGCTTTGTACCGATTTCCTCCAGATCATATCCATTCTCTTGCAGAGACACTTTATCGTCGATGCTCCATCCTTCAATATGTTCCATGACAAGCACATGCTGATTCGTATACTCCTGATAGAGCGCCGGAACTTTGACAAAGAGGATCCCTTTATTTCTCCGCGCAAACTCTTCCATATTGGAGGCCTCTGTCAGAAAATTCATCTCTTCCCTTGTCACCGTCCACAACTCATCGAGCACCATGTCAAGATCTACCATCTCTTTCAGGCTTACCGGGGGAACCAGTTTCACTGCCCGGTGCAAAAGTCCGATATCCCTCGCCATCTTCTCATAGATTCCTCTCCGCTGCACTTTGATCACAACATGCTTACCGTCTTTTAAAACGGCACGATGTACCTGAGCGATCGACGCTGAGCCAAGCGGTTTTTCCTCTATGGATTCAAAAATCTCTTTCCACGGACAGCCATAAGCAGACTTTAAGACTTCCTCCACCTCATCAAACCCCATCGGAGCCACCTCCGACCGGAGCCGCATCAGCTCATCACAGTACCTCTTCGGTAAAATATCTGAATGCATGGACATAATCTGCCCTAATTTGATAAAAGTGGGACCAAGATCTTCCAGAATCAGCCGAAGCTTCTCCGGGGAGATTCCTCTTGAAATCTCATGCCGATGTAAAATTCCCGTCATTTCCTTTAATCTTGCTCTGTATTCTCTGGATTCTTCTTTGCTCATTTACAACCTCATTCTGCCTTCTCATCACTGTAGTCTTTTGCGCATGCTTCTGTAGAAGTCTGTTTTTCAGTTTTATGAGCATTCTCCTGTACCGTCTTTTTAATATTGTGTTTCAACTCTTCATTTAACACTTTTCCCTGCTCGACAGTCAGTTCTCCTTTTTTTACCATCTCATCCAACAGTTCCTTTGACTTCTCTGCAGTCACTGCCGCTGCTCCAATCCCCGCCAGCAGTAATTTTTTTACATTTTCTCCAAGTTTCTCCATAAAATCTCCTCCTTTTGATCATCCCTTCCGGATGTTCTGTCCTATCTTGCAAAAAGTTGTGCCGCCTTCGGCAGAAAAATGACCAGCCCTGCAGCTGCCGCCATGATCGCCGCAATCAGAACTGCACCTGCCGCAGTATCTTTTGCCAGCTTTGCAAGCGGCTTTCTCTCCTCCGTCACAAGGTCAACAACTGCCTCCACCGCAGTATTTACAAGTTCCAACCCGAGAATCAGTCCGAACAAGATCAGACAGATACACCACTCTGTCACTGAAATATGAAAAAAGAAGCCTGCCGCCGTCACACAGGCAACGCCCAGGCAATGAATCTTCATATTCCGCTCTTTCCTGATTCCGGTAAAAATGCCTTCAAATGCATATCCAAAACTTTTGTACAGTGGTTGTTTCTTTCTCATAGTTTCACCTTCTTTATTCCGTCTGCAAATTTTCTCCCGTCTCTCCGAAAAATGCCGTAATAAAATACAGACAGAACCGTTTTTGCTTGTTTTGATATGAATATTTTATACGGATTATACCACATTTTTCTGTTAATAACGATATATTTTACACTTTTTTTGCAAAAAAAACATGTCTGCAAATACTCACAGACATGCTCTTTTTGCAATTCCTTTTATTCTATTTGAGACCCCTTTTGTTATTCTTCAGAATCTTTGGATTTTTTCCGGAATCCTACTGCTCCTGCAATTCCACTACCGATCAGCATTACTCCCAGTCCGAGTATAGAGGCAGGATCTCCCGTCTTTGGTACTTCGGATTTTTCCTTTTTTTCTTCTTTCTTTTCTTCTTTATCTGGTTTCTGTTCTGGTTTCTGTTCCGGTTTTTGCTCTGGTTTTTGTTCCGGTTTCTGTTCCGCATCTGTTGTCTCTTCTTTCTCCTGCTTGTTCCTTTTCTTCCGGTGCGCTCTTTTTCCCTGCCCGCACACATTTTCTCATTTTTTAAGACTTCTTTCTCTGGTGGAAGTTCTGACCACAGGAGCCTTGCTGATACCCATTTTTCATCCTCGCATTTACCTTCCACTTCGCCTGATTTCCGATTGTCCAAAAAAAGACCTCCGCTATATCCTCCTCCATGAGCTGCAGCATGACCGCCAAAAAGACAATCTGTTGAATCTTTTCAAGAATTTTTCCTGCGTGTTCTACTGGTTCAATCCGGCTGTCTGGCATGGACTGCGAGAAATGCGCATTGAACGTGAGATTACCTGTGATACTTCTGTCCCGGGATTCATACTGGATGGGATCTTCCTTAAAAATTTCCGACTTCGAACAGGTCTCCCTGCTGACAGACTTCTATCAAAATACATGGTTCTTTGCCACAAATATTCAGGCAGAGCAGCATGCATCGGGAAGTGTCGCCTAAGAAATCACACTGGATCTGTTGGAAACTATGGGGATCTGGAGTTAGCTTTGCCCGGTCTCAGGGCGGGAGGAATGAACTTTTTCTCTATTTTTGTATATAATACATCAAATAAAGAAAATTTAAGGAAATGCATTATGAAAAATGAAATCTGTACAAATCAAGCCGACTATTCCAAAGTAGCCGGAGATCGTATCCTGCCGTTTCTCTTCACTCTTGATCTTACCGAATCAATATTGTATCCGGGAGAAGGTCAAAAGCAGAAATTCTGTTACACCGTGGACGGTATCGGTCAGGACACTTCCGAGTATGCGGACCTGAGCCATTTTCTTCTTGGAATCTGTGGTAATATTACAAGGGACGATATCTCCGATCTCTCTGTCATCCTTCACGGCGAAGAACAAACTGTCATCTGGGGTGAAAATGTGGAGATCAAGACACCGGATCACCCGGATAACCCTACCGGATGTACCGGGTTAAAATTCGATTTTCCGTTAGATAAAGTCGAAGGACGGATGCATCTATGTATGACTATGGCAGAACCGTTTGCCGTAGGACCTGTAAATATCTGTCTGTTCGGCGGCAATACGACAGCGACCGGTCTTACGATCTGCGGTCCGGTATGCGGAGGCACCGAGTCCTGCTCCTCCACGTTCTTTCAGAAAGAGACTGTCTGCGTACCGGTTGTCGTGACACCATTTGCAAAGCCGGGAGATGCCAAGGCTACCTGCTGCGGAAAACCAAAAGTGACGCCAAACGGAAAATGTTCCGGCGGAAGAACCTCCTGCACCTTTACCGTGACGCAGGATCTGTGTATCGAAATTCCAATTTCCTTCGGCGCCGACATCCGAACCGGTGACGCACTTGTCCAGTGCGGCGATGTCAGCCAGATGCCGTGCGACTGTTCTGATGTCTCCTCTCCTGAAGCAACAGAAAAAAGAACATCCGAAAGCGACTATATCCGGGAAGACTACAACGGATCTGCACACACAGAGAAAGAGG
This sequence comes from uncultured Lachnospiraceae bacterium, assembly GCA_900546325.1. Lineage (GTDB taxonomy): Bacteria > Bacillota > Clostridia > Lachnospirales > Lachnospiraceae > Faecalimonas. The sequence goes on from URCR01000004.1 coordinate 91,873, forward strand.
AAAGACGACTGTTTTACCGCAAATAATCCTTTCTGATCAATCAGCAGCAGTTGTCTTGATGAAGAACGGGGACTGTCGGCTAATCCCACTTTTTAAGCTCTAACTCTTAAAATACGAATCTCTCATAGAAATCCGTGCTTTGAATGCCTGATATTCTGTGACAGGTTCGTATTTTTCCTTTTCTGTATGTGTTTTAGCTTACTCTTCTTTTTCAATTCGGTTCAGCAAAAGAGAACATGCAACTCCGACACCGAGACAGATTACATTCACAATCGCTGTACCCAATGATACTGTAAAGCTTGCAAAAGGTATGATCATTACGGTTGCCGCAATCACAATGCCGACAATGGCATGGAATACATAAGAATAGTATTTATCCAAAAGAGCATCTACCATCTTTGCAAAGCAAATGACAGTTGCCACTGCACCGATCCCGCTCGGAAGCAGGATACTCATGTTCAGATGTCCTAACCCGTCAACAAACGGCGTATACAGCCCAAGCGGCATCAGAAGTGTGGAAAAGCTCATTCCCGGCACAATTACGCTCAGTGCAAGGCACACTCCGCAGAACACATACCATCCGAGATTCGGCACAAGAGTGACCGACAACAGATCCAGGGCTGTCAGTATGGAAAAGATCACTGCCGCTGCTATTACCAGCGCCACCCATGAGCCTTTTGTCCTTCCTTCTTTTCCCGCCTCACGCATCAGCGACGGCATCATCCCTGCAATCAATCCTACAAACAGGCATACGGATGGATCCGGATATTTTTCCAGGAAAAATGACAATATATTTGCAACACCGAGGAAGCCGACTGCCCCTCCTAAAATCACCGGGAGCAGAATGCGGATATGTGTAAAAAAATACTTCCGCGGATTTGAAAGCAGCTCCATTACCGGCCTGTAAATTCCAAAGATCACACATAGAACGCCCCCTGAAATTCCCGGCAGAACCGCTCCAAGACCGATTAACATCCCCTGAAGGATCCGTACCAAAAACATGCCCGGGTTCCTATCTTCTATTTTCTGGTTTTTCATCATATCATTCTCCTGTCAATTTTTTGATCATCTATGAATTCTTCATTGCAACACTTCCGACGATATCAGCCACATGTTCACATGCATCCGCACATTTTTCAAGGTAGGTATAAATCTCTCTCCATGCGATGATATTCTGCACATCCTGCTCTTCCACATGCAGCTTTCTCATACTGGAAATAAACAGTTCGTCTTCTTTCTCTTCTAATGTGTTCATGCGTATAATGCTCTGTTTCAGTTCTTTGGAATGCTTAAAGTTTTTAAATTCTTTCAAAAGATTCTGAAGTTCCTCACAGCATTCAATTACCACATCCAGCATATAGAATACTTCCGGACGCATTTCCTTCACGTTGTTGATGTACACTCGTATCAGAACTTCCTCTATCTTGTCTGTGACATCATCGATATGATGGCTGAGCGCAATGATATCCTCTCTCTCGATCGGAGTGATAAAGGCTTTTGCCAGCTTATCTGTGATTTCATGTCTCTGTGTGTCCGCCCGGCGCTCGATTTCATGAACTTCCTCCATTCTTTTTGAAATCTCTTCCGGCTGGAAATTTGTCAGAATCTCCTTTAACAGATATGCCTCCTTACAAGAGTATTCTGCGCACTTAATAAAATTATCAAAATAGTAATCATCCTGTCTTTTTGACATTGGTACTCCTCCTTTTTATCCAAATATATACATAAATATTTTTGCCATGCAAAAACTGATCAGTCCACATCCCGGAAATGTAAAAATCCAGGTCAGCATCATGTCCTTTACCACTCCAAAGTTAATGGCAGAAAGACGTTTTACCGCTCCTACTCCCATGATCGCACTTGTCTTTGTATGTGTCGTGGAAACAGGAACTCCCATCAGACTGGAATACAGAAGACAGATCGCTCCCGCAAGGTCAGCCGAAAATCCCTGATAGCGTTCCAGCTTTACCATATTCATTCCCACAGATTTGATGATCTTCTCTCCTCCTACACTGGTTCCTACACCCATGACAATACTGCACAAAAGCATCAGCCATACAGGGATCTCCATACCGCTTACCGAATCATGTCCACCTGCAAATGCAATTCCCAAGAACAGAACACCGATAAACTTCTGTCCATCCTGCGCACCGTGCATAAAGCTCATAGCCGCTGCACCTGCGATCTGTGCACCTCCAAAGAAGCGGTTTGTCTTGCGCCGGTCCATTGCCCGGCACAAAACAGTGATCAGTCTGCATACCACCCAGCCTGTTGCAAATCCCAGTGCCAGACTCAATACAAGGCCGTACAGCACTTTTACCCACTCGTCGAAGTTGATTCCGCTTACTCCATGCTGGATTGCGATGGCAGCTCCGGACAGACCTGCGATCAGGCTGTGGCTTTCGCTTGTCGGAATTCCGAAAAAGGAAGCCGCCGTACTGTAGATCACAATAGATAATAACGCCGCACACAGCGCGATCAGCGCCTCATCCGTATGGCTTCCGAAATCTACCATGTTGCTGATCGTCGATGCGACCGAGCTGTTGATCTGTGTCATCACAAACACACCGAGAAAATTAAATACCGCACTCATCATGATCGCAGCCCGCACAGGCATACATCTGGTAGCTACACAAGTTGCGATCGCATTCGGTGCATCGGTCCATCCATTTACAAATATCACGCCCAGTGTAAGCAGGACGGTGATAAACAGCATCGGGTTATTTGTAGTTTCCTGCCAGAAATTTAAAAATGTCATTTCCATATAAGCTCCTCCTGATTCCTAAATTTCACTTACAAATACATCGATGTTATCTACTTTTCCGATGACAACAATAATGTCTCCCTGACGCAGACGATAATACGGCATCACTTCAATATTTGTCTCATCACCATTTTCAATTGCAATAATATTCAGCCGGTATTTCTGACGGATTCCCGTCTCTTCGATACTCTTGCCGATCAGATGATCCGGAACCTGTATCTGTCGGATTTCAACCTGATTGCACAGAGATACATATTCCAGGAAATTATTGGACAATAACTTCTTCCCAAGGCGGAGCGCCATATCTCTCTCCGGATATACGACTTCCGCACCGAGTTTTCCAAGCACTGTTCCCTGTTCAGGGCTCAGTGCTTTGGCAATTACACGAGGCACTCCCATCTCAATCACACGCATCGTTGTCAACACGCTGACATCTACCTGTTCACCAATACAGATGATGACAACATCACAATTCTGTATTCCGATTTCTCTTAATGTCTCCGTACTCAGATCATCTGTCACAAAGGCACAGTCCGTATACTGGCGCATCTCTTTTACTTTTTTCTCATCTCTGTCCACCGCAATCACTTCATTTCCCGACTGCGCCAGCATCATCGCCAGAGCCTCTCCAAAACGCCCCAGCCCAATCACTCCATATGCTGTCTCCAATTTCTTTTTCATTTCTATTTTCTCCCTTTCTCTTATCCTATTGAGACTTCTTCTTCAGAATATCTTGCTCTCGGCTCCGTGCGGCTTACCCACATTGAAAGCAGGGTAATAATCCCGACTCTCCCGATAAACATCACAAGAATAATAACAGCCTTTCCTGCCACACTCAACTCCGGAGTGATCCCGGTGGAAAGTCCTACCGTTCCAAACGCAGAAACCACTTCAAACAAAAGCTGCATAAAGCTATACTCCGGTTCCAGTATACACATAAAAAATACAGCGATGCATACGACGGTTCCCGAAAGAATTGTGATCATAAATGCTTTTGATATATTCTGTTCCGATATCGTCCTGTGAAATGCGTGTACCGTCCCTTTTGTACAAGTTCCTCTGATTTTCTGGAACATGATAAAAAATGTACTCGTCTTGATACCACCTCCTGTTGATCCCGGTGATGCACCGATAAACATCAGGATACACAGTACAAACAGTCCTGCGTCGGTAAATTGTCCGATCGGATAGGTTGAAAATCCGGCCGTTCTTGCCGAGACACTCTGGAAGAATGCCCCCAGCCATGTAATGTCTTCTGTGCATTTTAACATAACTGTTCCGACAGCAAGCAGAATCAGACTGGTAACAATGACGACTTTGGAATGCAGGCTCAGTTTGCGAAAACATTTCTGTTTCAGCACATCCAGAATTACCAGAAAACCAAGTCCTCCAAAAATAATCAGCGTACATGTTGTCAGATTCAGAAGCACATTGTCCTGATAAGGAATCAGGTTTCGAAGTCCTCCCAGAATATCAAATCCCGAATTGTTAAACGCCGCTATGGAGTGGAAAATACTGATTCCCACGGCATGCAGTGTATCATAATCCTGACGGAAGACAAGAAAACTCAGGATGGCTCCCCCGGCCTCAAAGCACAGCGTCATTAGCAGCACAGCTTTCACCAGCTTTACAATCCCCCTATAGCTTTCGATGTTCAACGCTTCTTTTACCATCACCCGGCTCTTGATCCCGACCCTCTTTCTTGCAACGAGCATCAGTCCTACACCAAGTGAGGTAACCCCCAGTCCGCCAATTTGGATCAGAGCGGCTACAACGCCCTGTCCAAATGCGGTAAAATGTTCGGCAGTATCAATTGCGATCAATCCAGTCACACAAACTGCACTGGTAGAGGTAAACAAAGCGTCAATCAATGACACTTCCGCGCCGTCCTTTACAGACACCGGGAGGAGCAGCAAAACCATTCCAAGCAATATTACTGCCGCAAATCCTCCGACGATCATTCTGCCCGGCGGCTGATTTTTCAAAAACACATTTATCTTCTTCATTTTTCTTTTCGTCCTGTCTTTCTTTTCTGCATTCTTTCTCTATATTCTTCCCACCATACCCACAGTGGTCCGGCGATACAAATGGAAGAATAGCACCCGGAAATAAGTCCTGCCAGAAGAGGAAGTGAAAAATTAGTAATGGATTCCATCTGGTAAACGACAGAAACAACGAAAATAGTAAACGCACATAAGACTACGGTGAACGCCGTATTGATCGAACGCTGAAGTGTTTCTGTCGTGCTGACATCCACCAGTTCTGCCAGCGTCGTCTTCTGTTTCCTATTGCTTCTGTGCTCCCTGATTCTGTCATACAATACGATCGTGTCATTGATCGAATATCCGATGATCGTCAGTGTGACTGCCACAAATGCATCGTTCACAGGAATTCTGAAGATCCCAAATACGAACAGTACGATCAGAATATCATGAACAAGCGCCATGACAGCCGTCATTCCTGCCGCAAGTCCTCCCAGCGACGAAAAACGCAGCCGGATATAGACGATAATAAAGAGGAATGACAGTACGATCGCAATCACTGAATTTCTCAATGCCTTGGCACCGATGTACGGTTCTACTGCCGAAGTCTCCGATGTCTCGAACTTATTTTCATTTCCTTCATTTATGGAAGTTAAAATTTCTTTCTGCTGTTCAGGGGTCAGTCCTTTTTTGCCGGACAAGGTAATGACGAGACTCTTTTCTCCTGTCGAAGAATTCTCAGATGTCTGTACATTGACACTTCTGTCCGCAATCGCTTCTACTTTCTCCTGAATTTTTGCTGTATCCGCTTTTCCGCTGTAAGTATATCTTAAGATGACTCCGCCGGTAAACTGTGTATCCAGTTTCATCCCGTTTACCGCGCTCCATATGGTTCCCGCCGTAAGCATTGCGATACTGATCAGGAAGAAATACCTTTTTGTCTCCGCAAATTTTAAAATCTTCTTTTCCTTTTTTCTGCGGAACCATTTTTCCTGATTAAAAAGCTTGTATCTTATAACAGAATTGAGCATATATCTCGACATCCAGACCCCTGCCAGCAGATTGATGATCACACCTGTAAGGAGTGTATAACCAAAGCTGAGCATTGTCCCAGAGCCGAAAATCATCAGAATGCCGGCAACCGCAGCTGTTGTGACATTTCCGTCCAGAACCGAAGAGAATGCACGCTTATAACCATTCTTGACAGAATTCCTTACGGAGTTCCCCTTTTTTAACTCTTCACTGATTCTCTCACTGATAATAATATTGGCATCTACCGCCATACCGCTTGATAAAATAAGCCCTGCAATTCCCGGCAGCGTAATCGTATACTGCGGTACCGAAATAACCAGCACCTGCAGTGCAATCTGAAACGTCAGCGTCAGACAGCTGATCACACCCGGGAGCCTGTACCAGAGGATCATAAAGAGACAGATCAGAACCATGGCAATCTCTGCTGCCAGTGCCATCGCGCTTAGTGCCTTATTTCCAAGTGTGGGACTGATCGTATTGTAATTGGTCGTTTTCATCGAAAACGGAAGCGTTCCTGAATTGATCTTATCCGAAAGATCCTGCGCCTCTTCCTGCGAAGACATCCCGGTGATCTCTGCTTGTCCGCCTGTGATTTTTGTGTTGACCACAGGATCTGAGATCAGTTCTTCATCCATATAGATTCCCATGTTCTGTCCAACCAGTTTTTCCGTCGCATCCGCAAACTTTTGTGCGCCTTTGCTGCTAAACTCGAGCTCCACAACATACTCATTTTTGTTCTGCGGATTTACTGCCACCTGGCTTCTGGCCACATCGGATCCTTTCACATATACCGTATTGTCCGGTCCCCGAAATGTCAATTCTGCCATCTCTCCCAATTCCTGAATGGCTGTTTCCGGATCAAAATCCTTCTCATCGGATTTCCACGGAAACCGCACAATGACATTGCCGGCATTTTCATCTACGGTCACTTCCCGGTCTAAAATTCTCTGGGCATCCAACCGGGTCTCGATCACCTCTCTTGCCAGTTCCAACTGTTTCTTTGTCGGCTTCGTTTTTAATCCGGATGGTTCAAAAACAGCCTCTACGCCTCCGCGGATATCAATTCCAAAACGCATATCGCGTATTCCTTTGATCTCATCTCCGCATCCAAAAACTGCAAGGCATACAAATAAAACGATTACTGCAAGAGCAATCCAAATATGTAGTTTTTTATTTTTCATTCTTCTGCTTTCTTTCTATCATTCATTTTCAATCTATTTTATGAAAGCAGCTTTCGTTTTTTTCCGTCCTTCTCCAACAAGGTATTATGTTCGCACAGAAATCGTGCGAGAGGAAATGAATAGAATTGTCTGTACGACAAATAGACTCTCTTTTGACCGATGACTAAAGAGAATATCAGAAAGGCAAAGATTTCAATTGACAATCTGTAGGTATTTCTGCGCTGCTCAAGCCTCTGGAATGAAAGGGATTCCTTCTGGCTCTCCAGGCGCAGATAGTTATCATGGAATGTATTCTTCCCGATACTGTCTGTATACTCCGCTTCGGTCCAGATTCCCTGTTCCTGATGCTTTACAGGCATACTTGTATACTCAGCCTTAAAAATGGAAGGAAGAAACATGGCAAACAATATGATCAGAACAGCTGCGGCTGCAAATCTTAACTGATTTTTCATTTTTCTCCCTCCATTTCTCAAACGTATTAGCTATAAATAAATTTTTGTTCATTTTTGTTAAAAGCATATAAAGATTAACACTAAACCTGCCGTCTGTCAATATCCTCTTCTTACACTTTGTGTTGTTTCTCTGCTGATTCTTTTCTCATTCAAAAATATATTTGCATCAGCCCCCGGCAAAGACCAGAAATATTTTGCCCAAACTTTTGACAAAAAGTCAAAAAAGGTGCCGCTCCACCATCTGTTTCGATAGTTTTGCAGCACCTTTTGTCTTCTAAAATAAATGACTCTGTCAGATACTATTTGTTGTTGATAGCAGCCTGTTGAGTGCTGACTGACTGGCAGTACACCAGTATGCAGGAATTGCCTTATCTTAGGATTACCCCTGTATTAAAATTGTCATTTTCTTCGACTTCGTTTTCCTGTTCTTGATATTTCATACAAAGTAACAATTACTGTAATCCCTTGTAAAAAATACTCAAATAACTTTTCTCGTTTCATTTTGAATCCTCCTATATTCTATTGCTTCCAAAACTAAAATGCAAGTAAT